>NZ_JAWUEB010000027.1:0-954510 GCF_036663535.1 Pantoea sp. T14 | reverse complement strand
GGAGAAGGATTCGAACCTTCGAAGTCTGTGACGGCAGATTTACAGTCTGCTCCCTTTGGCCGCTCGGGAATCCCACCATGGCCTGAATCTTTGTGCCTGAAGGCGGGGCGCATCATACCAAATGGGCAATGGGTGTAAAGCGCCCATGTTGAAATGATGAATCGTTTGCCCACTTTTTACGCGTAGCGCTGAATTCCCAAGCAATTCAGCGCTAAAGCGTTTAAAGAATAATCGTGCGGTTGCCGTAAACGAAAACGCGTTGGCCAAGAACTTTATATAATGCATTGCTTAATACATTTTTTTCTACGTCGCGACCGGCTCGCATCATCTCATCCGCGGTATAGCTGTGATCCACATTAATCACGTCCTGCATGATGATTGGGCCTTCATCAAGATTATCATTCACATAGTGCGCGGTTGCGCCGATGATTTTAACGCCGCGTTCATAGGCTTGATGATAAGGGCGCGCCCCGATAAAGGCAGGCAAAAACGAATGGTGAATATTGATAATTTGATTGGGGTAACGCTGAACAAAAGCGGGCGTTAATACGCGCATGTATTTCGCTAATACCACGTAATCGGGCTGATACCGATCAATCTCTTCTACCATGCGGTTATCATGCTCTTCACGCGTCAATCCTTCATGGCTTACCAGCGCAAAAGGAATATCGAAGCGTTCAACTAAAGAACGTAAAGTATCGTGATTACCAATAACAGCCGCAATTTCCATATCCAGACCGCCAAAAGCACTTTTCATCAGCAGATCGCCAAGACAATGCGCTTCTTTAGTCACCAAAATTACAACGCGACGACGTCCAGCGCTGTGTAATTCGCGGACTGAACCTTGGGGCAGGGCACTATCTAAATCGGCTAGCAGTGTGTTGTCGTTAAAAATCCCTTCCAGCTCAGTGCGCATAAAGAAGCGCCCGGTGCGATGATCAACAAACTCATTGTTTTGCACGATATTGAGTTCGTGCTTGTAACAAATATTAGTGATTTTGGCGATCAGACCTTTTGCATCGGGACAAATGGTACGTAGAACTTTTCTTTGCATGGTTTGCGCTTGCATCTCAATAAGAGTCCTGTCAAAGCATTAAGGGTAAAACTGTTGTGCTGGTGGCTCACTCAGCCGCAACACTTCTTGTATTTTTTATCGGAGCCACACGGGCAGCGATCGTTGCGCCCTAACTCCGGCGCTGTTCCATCAACATAGTACCAGCGTTGATCCTCGCGAAGAAAGCGTGAACATTCATAGAGAGCGTGAATGCTGTTTTTTTCGCGGTATCGCGCAAAAAAGGTAACGAAAGCTTCATTATCATGGCTTCCGATAATACAACGAGTTACATTCAGACTTAACCATTCGGTGCCGGGAAAACTTTCAGATAAAAGCCCTGCAAGAGTGGATTCACGTTTGGCTGGATGCCAGGTCGAGACAAGGTAAGCAGCATCTTGCTTAGCATAAGCGCTGTAACGTGAACGCATGAGTTGTTCAGCAGTTGCCGGGGTTTGATTGCCTTTCAGAAAGGGCTCACAACATAGGCTATACTGCTTTCCGCTGCAGCAGGGGCACTTTTCAGACACGTAAGCTCCTGAGAGTGTGAAGAAGAAAAAATAATAAGCGCTATGGTAGCCGACCCCAAGCTGCGAAGCTATGTATTGAAGCAGGACCAGAGAACAGATGAGAAAAGTAAAAGTTGGATTGGCACTGGGTTCAGGCGCAGCCAAAGGATGGGCACATATAGGTGTAATCAAGGCCCTTGAACGCGCAGGCATTGAAATTGACGTTGTTGCTGGATGCTCTGTCGGGGCTTTAGTCGGTTCGGCTTACGTGAATAACCGATTAGCCGTGATGGAAAAGTGGGTCAGCGCCTTTAGCTATTGGGATGTCATTCGTCTGATGGATGTCTCCTGGCAACGCGGCGGATTACTGCGCGGTGAGCGGGTATTTAATCACATCCGACAGTTGATCCCACATGATTCTATTGAAGCCTGTAACAAGCCTTTTGGTGTCGTGGCGACCAATCTCAGCACAGGGCGGGAATTGTGGCTTACGGAAGGTGATCTTCATCAGGCTGTGCGTGCTTCCTGTAGTATGCCAGGCTTATTACCACCTGTCGGCTACAATGGTTATTGGTTAGTCGATGGCGCGGTAGTCAATCCTGTTCCTGTCTCGCTGACGCGAGCGATGGGTGCTGATATCGTTATTGCTGTTGATCTTCAACATGATGCACACTTAATGCAGCAAGACTTGTTATCGGTTACACCGCAAAACAGTGAGGAAGAAGCTGCTGCGGCTGCGTTAGACTGGAGAAGTAAACTGCGTCAGCGTCTGGTGAATTTTACCCAGCGTCGCGCATCACAAACGCCTGGAGCGATGGAAATTATGACAACATCAATTCAGGTTTTGGAAAATCGCCTTAAACGCAACCGCATGGCAGGTGATCCTCCCGATGTTCTTATTCAGCCGTTTTGTCCGCAAATTTCCACACTGGACTTTCATCGTGCCGAAGAAGCTATTGAGGCAGGTAAGGCCGCTGTTGAGAAAAAAATGGATGAACTTTTACCGCTGGTCCGTAGTAGATAATCAGGTTGTTCATTCACAGATGTCACTTCGGTCAATTCTGAAAGGCGCAACTGCGTTTTATGAACCACTATTGAATTATCTGGTACGCAGGGGGAGAGAATGGAAAAACCACTAATCGGCAAAAAGATACTCATTGTCGAAGATGAGGCCGTTTTCCGTTCGTTGCTGGACCAATTTTTGTTATCGATGGGTGCTGTGACGTTACAAGCGGAAGACGGTGTAGACGCGATAGCGCAGCTACAACAGCACACTGTTGACCTTATAATTTGTGATCTTGAGATGCCGCGTATGAACGGCATTCAGTTTGTTGAGCATATTCGGACACGGGGTAATAGTGTACCGGTGTTGGTTATTTCAGCCACAGAAAACATGGCTGACATTGCCCATGTCTTGAGATTAGGCGTACAGGATGTGCTGCTCAAACCGCTGAAAAACTTTGAACGCTTTCGTGAAGCGGTATACGAATGCCTTTACCCTTCGATGTTTACCTCTAAAGTCGAAGAGGATGAACAGCTTTTTCAGGACTGGGACGCCTTAGTTCGTGATCCCAAAGCCGCCGCAAAATTGCTTAAGCAACTTCAGCCGCCGGTACAGCAAAATATCGCCAATTGCCGCGTCAATTATCGTCAGTTAACCATGGCTGAGCAGCCGGGTTTGGTGCTGGATATTGCCGCGCTATCTGACAAAGACCTGGCTTTCTATTGTCTGGATGTTACCCGAGCAGGCGACAATGGCGTTCTGGCTGCGCTGCTCTTACGGGCGCTGTTCAATGGCTTGCTGCAAGAACAGTTGTCGGGACAAAAACAGCTGCTTCCTGAACTCAACGGTTTGCTCCGGCAGGTAAATTTACTCTTGCGGCAAGCAAACCTGAGCGGTCAGTTTCCGCTCTTAGTGGGTTATTATCACCGCGGTTTGAAAAATTTGATATTGGTTTCAGCAGGTTTGAATGCCACTTTGCATGTTCATGCCCATCAAATTCAACTCAGTAATGGGGTTCCCCTTGGCACTATGGGAAGTACCCACCTCAACCAGATCAGTCAGCGTGCAGACACCTGGCAATGCCACGTGTGGGGCGCTGGTGGCCGCATTCGTCTGATGTTATCTGCTGAAGAATAGACAGAAAAACAAAATTCTCCTGGCGCTGGAGACAGGTCCAGGAGATGGCTTTACACTTGGGTAATAGTCTTAATTTCTGCGGATTCACTTCTTCCAGGATAAATCCGTTCGATAGTAACTGATATACTCATTTCCGAATTTAAACCGACATATCAAGTATTAACTTGAACGGCCTATAAGAGAGGTATCTTAATGTCTGCCTATAAGTCCAAAGTAAAAAAAGCGGTAATCCCGGTAGCTGGTTTGGGTACACGCATGTTGCCTGCCACTAAAGCGATTCCGAAAGAGATGTTACCGCTGGTCGATAAGCCGTTAATCCAGTATGTCGTTAACGAGTGTATCGCGGCTGGAATTAATGAAATTGTGCTGGTAACGCACTCTTCTAAAAACGCCATTGAGAACCACTTCGATACCAGCTTTGAATTGGAATCAATGTTGGAAAAACGTGTTAAGCGTCAGTTGCTGGATGAAATTCAGTCTATCTGTCCTCCACATGTCACCATCATGCAGGTTCGTCAAGGTATCGCTAAAGGCCTTGGCCATGCGGTAATGTGCGCACATCCGCTGATCGGTGATGAGCCTGTTGCGGTTATTCTGCCGGATGTGATCATCGACGAATATGAATCAAATCCGACCAAAGATAACCTGGCAGAAATGCTGAGCCGTTATGAAGAGTCAGGCCGCAGTCAAATCATGGTTGAGCCTGTTGCCGATGTAACCGCTTACGGTGTGGTAGATTGCCAGGGCGCAGAACTGAACCCAGGTGAAAGTGCTCCGATGGTTGGCGTTGTTGAAAAACCAAAAGCGGCTGAAGCACCTTCAAATCTGGCTGTAGTAGGACGTTATGTTCTGTCTGCTGATATCTGGCCACTGCTGGCTAAAACGCCTCCAGGTGCGGGTGGTGAAGTTCAGCTGACTGACTCCATCGCTATGTTGATGGAAAAAGAAACCGTTGAAGCTTACCACCTGAAAGGTGTTAGCCATGACTGCGGTAACAAACTGGGCTACATGCAAGCTTTCGTTGAGTATGGTGTTCGTCACTCAGTATTGGGCAAAGATTTCTCTGAATGGCTCAATAACGAGATTGGCAACAAAAAGTAATTTATAAACACGGGATAACTCAATGAAAGTCACTGTATTTGGTATCGGCTATGTCGGTCTGGTTCAGGCTGCGGTGTTGGCCGAAGTCGGACATGACGTTCTGTGCATTGATGTCGACGAAAACAAGGTCGAAAACCTCAAAAAGGGCATCATCCCTATTTTTGAACCAGGTTTGACGCCGCTAGTAATGTCTAATTACGAAGCGGGCCGCCTTAAGTTCAGCACCGACGCTAAATTGGGCGTCGATCATGGTGTGATGCAATTTATTGCTGTGGGCACGCCACCCGACGAAGATGGTTCTGCCGATCTAAAATATGTTACTGCCGTGGCACGAACCATTGCGCAGCACATGAACGATCATAAAGTGGTTATCGACAAATCTACGGTTCCTGTTGGAACCGCAGATAAAGTGCGTTCGGTAATGGCTGAAGCACTGCAGGCGCGTGATGCTAACATCAGTTTTGATGTGGTTTCTAACCCTGAGTTTCTTAAAGAAGGTGCTGCGGTAAATGACTGCATGCGCCCAGAGCGCATCGTTGTCGGTACCGACAATGATGAGGTGGTTGAACTGTTACGCGAGCTCTATGAGCCGTTTAACCGTAACCACGATCGCATGATTTTAATGGATATCCGAAGTGCAGAACTGACTAAGTACGCCGCGAACTGCATGCTGGCGACTAAAATCAGCTTCATGAATGAGATGTCGAACCTCGCTGAGCGCTTAGGCGCAGATATTGAAAAAGTGCGCCAGGGTATTGGATCTGATCCACGCATTGGCTATCACTTCATCTATCCAGGCTGTGGTTATGGCGGCTCATGCTTCCCGAAAGATGTACAGGCACTGATTCGCACCGCTGAGTCAATTGGCTATCAACCACGCCTTTTACAGGCCGTGGAAGATGTGAATGACAACCAGAAGAATAAGCTGCCTACGTTCATTAAGCGTCACTTCGGCGACAACCTGAGCGGTAAAACCTTTGCTTTATGGGGTTTATCGTTTAAGCCGAACACCGATGACATGCGTGAAGCCTCCAGCCGTGTGCTGATGGAAACACTGTGGGAAGCGGGCGCGTCGGTTCAGGCTTTTGATCCTGAAGCAATGGATGAAGCGCAACGCATCTATGGTCACCGCAGCGATCTTAAGCTGATGGGTACCAAAGAAGCAGCATTGCAGGGCGCTGACGGGCTGGTGATTTGTACGGAATGGCAGAATTTCCGTGCACCTGACTTTGACGTCATCAAAAATGCACTGAAAGAACCCGTGATTTTTGATGGTCGTAACCTGTATGATCCAGAGCGTACAAGCAAACGCGGTTTCGTTTATTATGCAATCGGCCGCGGAGCGTCCATCAATATTGCGTAATTGACGAGGGATTTATGAACTTTCTGGTAACCGGCGCCGCAGGCTTTATTGGATTTCATGTTAGCCAACGCTTGTTGGCCGCCGGTCACCAGGTTGTCGGAATCGACAACCTGAATGACTATTACGACGTCAACCTCAAAAAATCCCGCCTCGATTTAATAAAGCACTCTCCAGATTTTAATTTTATTGAACTGGATTTAGCCGATCGTGAAGCTATGGCTTCACTTTTTCAGCAGCATCAATTCCAACGCGTCATTCATCTTGGCGCGCAGGCAGGGGTTCGTTACTCAATTGAAAATCCCGGCGCCTATGCAGATGCTAACCTCATTGGCCATCTCAATATTCTTGAAGGATGCCGTCACCATAAAATAGAGCATCTGCTCTACGCATCCTCCAGTTCGGTATATGGTCTCAACCGTAAAATGCCTTTCTCTACCGACGATAGCGTTGACCATCCTGTATCGCTTTATGCGGCGACTAAAAAAGCCAATGAGCTGATGTCGCATACCTATTCGCATCTTTATCAATTACCGACCACAGGATTGCGCTTCTTCACCGTATACGGTCCTTGGGGACGCCCCGATATGGCATTGTTCAAATTCACACGGGCGATGCTCGCCGGTGAAGCCATTGATGTTTATAACCAAGGCCAAATGAAGCGTGATTTCACTTATATTGATGACATTGCTGAAGCCATTGTGCGTTTGCAGGATGTCATTCCGCAGAAAGATGATAACTGGAGCGTAGAAACAGGCTCGCCTGCTACCAGTTCTGCGCCTTACCGTGTTTATAATATTGGTAACAGCCATCCAGTGACATTAATCAGTTACATTGAAGCAATTGAAAAAGCGCTGGGAATCACCGCCATTAAAAATTTAATGCCAATGCAGCCTGGCGATGTACTTGAAACCAGCGCCGATACGCAGGCTTTATTTGATGCGATTGGCTTTAAGCCGCAAACCAGCGTTGAAGAGGGCGTTAAGCGCTTTGTCGATTGGTATCGTGACTTTTATAAAATTTAAAGATAAAAAAAAGGAAGCCTTGGCTTCCTTTCCCTGATGTGTAAAAGGCAGGTCTGTAATCGATCAAAATGACCCGCCAAATTACGAAGCACTCACTGCTATTAAAGCAAAAAGTCTTCTAGCTGTTTACCTTGTTCTTCAAGGGCTTTTTTAATAACGGCTGGAGTACGACCTTGACCTGTCCAGGTTTTGGTTTCGCCATTTTCATCAATGTACTGATATTTTGCAGGACGTGCTGCACGCTTGGCTTTGCCTGAGGTTTTGGACTCAGCTAATGCGCTGAGCAGTTCATTAGGATCTATACCATCTGCCATCAGCATTTCACGGTATTGTTCCAGCTTACGCGTGCGCTCTGCGTTTTCCGCTTCAACTTGAGATTCTTCGTCGCGGCGTTCATTCACCACAACTTCCAGTTTCTCCAGCATTTCTTCAAGCGTTTCAACTGTACATTCTCTGGCTTGAGCACGCAGAGTGCGGATATTATTAAGAATTTTAAGTGCTTCGCTCATTGTCCTGATCTCTGAATAATGAATAAAAGAGTTGTTCTGCCCGCTAATAATAGTGTTGGCAAAAAATAACTTCAACAGCAAATTATGTTCATGAGTTAATGAGGGATATTAAATTCATCTTTGAGAGACATAACCTAAACGAGACGCTAAGAAATTACTGAGTAGAAAATTTATATATCCAGAAACCTTATATAAAATAAGGTGTCATTTATTTTATGACTAAAACTGATGATTACTGACTTAAAGACAGCTTTATGTACTTTTAGTTTCAACGAAAGTTCTCCCTCTCACTAAAATAGTGGGGCATTAATAGACGATTAGCTGAGCAGTTGTACAATACATCACCATTAATTCTCAGCGGCGTGTTTGATCGTTTGTGCTAAAATGGCCGGCATTCTGTTTCGTCCAAACTGAGATTTAGCTCTTATGGCTCAACTCTATTTTTATTATTCCGCTATGAATGCCGGGAAGTCGACTGCGCTATTACAGTCATCTTACAATTATCAGGAACGTGGTATGCGGACGTTGGTTTATACCGCGGAGATAGACGACCGTTTTGGTGTGGCTAAAGTCAGCTCCAGAATTGGTCTTTCATCACCTGCTTCGCTTTATAATTCAGAGACTAAGCTTAGCGTTGATATTGCCGCAGAACATGCGCGTCAGCCCGTGCACTGCGTTCTGGTTGATGAGAGCCAGTTCTTAACGCGCGAACAGGTTAAAGCGTTATCAGACGTCGTTGACGACCTTGATATCCCGGTGCTTTGTTATGGGTTACGCACTGATTTCCGCGGTGAGCTTTTTACGGGCAGTGAATATCTACTCGCCTGGGCTGACAAGCTAGTGGAACTGAAAACGATCTGCCATTGCGGGCGTAAAGCCAGCATGGTGCTGCGGTTAGACAGCAACGGCAAGCCTTTTAGTGAAGGAGAGCAGGTAGTGATTGGCGGTAACGAGCGCTACATTTCTGTATGCCGTAAACATTATAAGCAGGCAATTGACCAAGGCTCGCTCCAGGCTATACATGGAACACGGTCTGTTGAAACGTGATCGCGAAGTAACAGAAACAAAAAACCCGCCGCAGCGGGTTTTTTATTTATAAGCAATTACGCTTTTTTGGTTTTCTTCTCAACTTTCACGTCTTTCACCGGTTGAGCCGCAACGGCCTCTGCGATGCTTGAGAACGGTTCTACATATTCACGACCGTAGAAGGTATCCAGCATGATCTGTTTCAATTCAGCAATCAGCGGATAACGTGGGTTGGCGCCTGTACATTGGTCATCAAATGCGTCCTCTGCCAGTTTATCGACCTTCGCAAGGAAATCTGCCTCCTGAACGCCAGCTTCGCGTATAGATGTCGGGATACCCAGTTGCGTTTTCATCTCATCAAGCCATGCCAGCAGTCTTTCAATTTTCTGCGCAGTACGGTCACCTTCACGACTCAGACCTAAATGGTCAGCGATTTCCGCGTAGCGACGACGGGCTTGCGGACGATCGTACTGACTAAATGCCGTTTGCTTGGTTGGGTTGTCATTCGCGTTATAACGAATGACGTTAGCAATCAGCAGAGAGTTAGCCAGACCGTGCGGAATATGGAATTCAGAACCGAGTTTGTGTGCCATTGAGTGACAAACGCCCAGGAAAGCATTAGCAAATGCGATACCCGCGATGGTTGCCGCATTATGTACGCGCTCGCGTGCAACCGGGTTCTTAGCGCCTTCCGCGTAGCTGGTGGGTAAATTCTCTTTCAATAATTTCAAGGCTTGTAATGCCTGGCCGTCAGAGTATTCATTCGCCAGCACCGAGACATACGCTTCAAGAGAGTGAGTGACTGCATCCAGGCCACCAAAAGCGCAAAGTGAACGCGGCATATCCATCACCAAATTGGCATCAACAATGGCCATGTCAGGTGTTAAAGCATAATCAGCTAATGGATATTTTTGACCTGTTGCATCGTCAGTAACCACAGCGAATGGCGTAACTTCTGAGCCTGTACCCGATGTGGTGGTAATCGCAACCATGCGCGCTTTTACACCCATTTTTGGGAATTTATAGATGCGTTTACGGATATCCATAAAGCGCAGCGCTAACTCTTCAAAATGGGTTTCAGGATGTTCGTACATCACCCACATAATTTTGGCCGCATCCATCGGTGAACCGCCGCCTAGCGCGATAATCACGTCAGGTTTAAAGCTGTTCATCTGTTCTGCGCCTTTACGTACGATGCTGAGCGTAGGATCGGCCTCAACTTCAAAAAATACTTCTGTTTCGATGCCGTGAGATTTAAGCACGCGCGTAACCTGGTCGGCATAACCGTTATTGAACAGGAAGCGGTCGGTCACGATGAATGCACGTTTTGCGCCATCAGTAGCTACTTCTTCCAGGGCGATAGGCAGCGAACCACGACGGAAGTAGATAGACTTCGGAAGTTTATGCCACAACATATTTTCAGCTCGCTTGGCGACAGTTTTCTTATTGATAAGATGTTTGGGTCCAACGTTTTCTGAGATGGAGTTGCCACCCCATGAACCACAACCTAATGTCAAAGACGGCGCAAGTTTGAAGTTGTACAAGTCGCCGATACCACCTTGCGAAGCGGGCGTGTTAATCAAAATACGCGCGGTTTTCATTTTATCGCCGAAATAGTGTACGCGCTCAGTTTGGTTATCTTGATCGGTATAGAGGCAAGAGGTATGACCGATACCGCCCATCTCTACCAGTTTTTCGGCTTTGCTCACCGCATCCTGAAAATCTTTTGCACGATACATCGCTAATGTTGGTGAGAGTTTTTCATGGGCAAAAGGCTCTGACTCATCAACCAGTTTCACTTCGCCAATGAGAATTTTGGTATTCTGCGGCACTGAAATGCCTGCCATTTCAGCAATTTTCACTGCGGGCTGGCCGACAATGGCGGCATTCAACCCACCATTTTTCAGGATGATACCTTGAACAGCGCTTAACTCTGCGCCCTGCAGCATATAGCCGCCATGGCTTGAGAAGCGTTCACGTACGGCCTCGTAGACAGAATCCACCACAATAACGGATTGCTCAGAGGCACAAATCACGCCGTTATCGAAGGTTTTAGACATCAGGATAGAAGCGACAGCGCGTTTGATGTCTGCGGTTTCATCAATAACGACAGGGGTATTACCTGCACCCACACCAATGGCTGGCTTACCGGAACTGTAAGCGGCTTTCACCATGCCGGGGCCACCGGTCGCAAGGATCAGGTTGATATCTGGGTGATGCATTAACTGATTAGACAGTTCCACAGACGGTGTATCAATCCATCCAATGATATCTTTAGGAGCGCCAGCGGCAATAGCGGCCTGCAGGACAATATCTGCAGCTTTATTGGTGGCATCTTTTGCACGTGGATGAGGCGAGAAAATAATTCCGTTGCGGGTTTTAAGACTGATGAGTGCTTTGAAAATCGCGGTTGAGGTTGGGTTTGTGGTCGGAACGATACCGCAAATCAACCCAATCGGTTCCGCAATGGTAATCGTACCGAAAGTATCATCGGTATTTAACACACCGCAGGTCTTTTCATCTTTATAGGCGTTGTAAATATATTCAGAGGCGAAGTGATTTTTGATGACCTTGTCTTCAACAATTCCCATGCCGGATTCGGCTACAGCCAATTTTGCCAGAGGAATACGGGCGTCGGCGGCGGCGAGGGCGGCAGCGCGGAAAATAGCGTCAACCTGTTGTTGAGAAAAGTTGGCGTATTCACGCTGGGCTTTTTTTACACGTTCAACCAGTGCATTAAGTTCAGCGACATTAGTAACGGCCATGATGCTCTCCTGAAGGAAGTTAAACTTTTTAGTAAACAAGCCTGACCACTGAGTATAGTTCCGCTGCGTTAATGCGACGGTAACAGTTAAATTGTCATGCTTTTCAGCTGTTTAATAAAAAATTCATACCATTCTGGGTGGAGCGCCCTGAATGCTTTTGATGCGGAAAGATTACCTGGTTTGAGGTAGGAGAATAATGATCTGGATCAATTTACATGCAAGCTGACACCATTCAGCTAACGGAAGCGTTTGAATCAATGCATCGGTTATTAAGTAATCACCTGAATGGCGGGCATAATTTGACGTATAGCGGCATGAACCATCACGATTTTAATATCTGGATGATCAAACCATATAAAACGCAAAATGACAGAATAAATACCTGAGAGACGCGCTGGCTTAGGCTTGGCTTTTGCCTTACATTAGGCGCGATTTTTTTCATTCTGGAATGGAGTTCATCGTGAACCCTGCGCTGTTAGATTTGTCTGGTTATGTTAAGTTTTTTGTGGGCCTTTTTGCTCTGGTTAACCCGGTGGGTATTATTCCGGTATTTATCAGTATGACCAGTTATCAGGGCGCAGCCGAACGCAATAAAACCAATCTTACGGCTAACCTGGCGGTGGCGATCATTTTATGGACTTCGCTGTTTTTGGGCGATGCCATTCTGCATATATTCGGTATTTCCATTGATTCATTCCGTATCGCGGGTGGAATTCTGGTTGTCACCATTGCAATGTCGATGATTAGCGGCAAGCTGGGTGAGGATAAGCAGAATAAGCAGGAAAAAACCGAAACGGCAATCCGCGAAAGTATTGGCGTTGTGCCCTTGGCGCTACCTTTAATGGCCGGGCCAGGCGCAATCAGTTCAACAATTGTGTGGAGTACGCGTTATCACAGTTGGCTTAATTTATTAGGTTTCAGCCTTGCTATAGCGATTTTTGCGTTTTGCTGTTGGTTGTTATTCAGGGCGGCGCCGCTCATGGTGCGTGTACTTGGCCAAACCGGTATTAACGTTATTACACGCATTATGGGTTTATTGCTCATGGCACTGGGTATTGAATTTGTCGTTACCGGAATGAAAACACTTTTCCCCGGATTAGTCGGTTAAAAAAGTAAGGCTTATTTTTCCTGTAAAAGGAAAAAACGAACCATAAAGGTGCAATATTCCCTTTTGTTGCACCTTTATGATGCAGGTATTCGTCTTGCTAAACATAGCCTGCCTATTATCATATTCATTACTACAGCCTCAGCATTCAAAATAATTATGTGATAATCATCACATGATAATCCTCTGTATATTATTTTCTTCACGTTACTAAAAACCATTTTTATCTGCTAATCCCTCTTTTATTACCACTCTCTTGACGCTTTCCCGCATTATCACTAAAAAAATACATAATTGTCATTTTGTGAGCGTATTAACGTCATCATTAGGTTTTAAGTCTTATTTTTCATGTGTTTAATCTATTTTCAGGCTAAAAATTAACACTTTCGCCCAAGCAATTCTCATGATAAAAGAGAATCAGGTAACATTTTTGTTATTTTGCTTTGGCGCCCTTCGAATGCTTCTGATAATTTCGTCGCTCCAAAAAAATTTTACCGATCAGACAAAAGTGAGAACGATTTTTGCTTAAAGGCTATCGGGATTTATAAATTTAAGGTTGGCGCTGTCGAATGATTGGGATAATTAACTCGCAAAAAACTGTGATGCATTTAGCCATGAGCTTAGCGCTCGTCATGCCCCTCACTTACGCTGCAACGGTTCCTGATGACATCAAGCTTGCGCCTAATCAACAAATTGTTATTAACAATGGCAGTGAAGTGGCTTCACTCGATCCGCATAAAACCGAAGGTGTACCTGAATCAAATATTATTTTGAATTTACTTGATGGATTGGTGAATACCGACAACGCCGGCAAGGTCGTGCCGGGCGTGGCGGAATCATGGCAAAACCAGCAGGGCAAAGTCTGGGTCTTCACGCTGCGCAATAACGCCAAATGGAGCGACGGAAAACCCGTCACTGCGCAAGATTTTGTCTACAGCTGGCGCCGACTCGCCGATCCTAAAACCGCTTCGCCTTATGCAAGCTATCTTCAGGCTGCGCATTTTACGAATATAGATAACGTCCTTGATGGTAAAATGTCGCCCGAGCAACTGGGTGTAAAAGCGCTAGACGATCGGCATCTGCAAATCACCTTGAGTGAGCCCGTGCCTTACCTGGTTGCCATGCTGGCACATACCGCAATGAAACCGGTCTACGCACCCGCCATAAAACAGTGGGGTGAAGCCTGGACGCGTCCAGGACATTACGTGGGCAATGGCGCATACACCTTGAACGACTGGGTGGTGAACGAGAAAATCGTGCTGAAGCGCAATCCGCTTTACTGGAACAACGCACGCACTGTGATTGAGCAGGGCACCTTCTTACCCATTTCTTCCGAAAACAGTGACATCAATCGCTACCGCAGTGGCGGCACTGATATCTCTAACAGCGCGGTTCCGCCTGAAATGTTCAAGCGCCTGCAGGGTGAGCTTGGCGATCAGGTCAAAGTCAGCCCGCTGCTCTGCACCTTCTATTACGAGATAAATAACAAGAAGCCGCCATTTAATGATCCTCGCGTGCGCGCGGCCATCAAAATGACGTTAGATCGCGATATCATCGCCAATAAAATCATGGGACAAGGGCAAATTCCTGCCTATAGCTTAACGCCGCCCTTTACCGCAGGCATGACATTATCGCCACCGGCGTGGTTTGAGCAATCACAGCAGCAACGTAATGAACAAGCGAAGAAATTGCTCGCTGAGGCTGGTTTTGATGCTAAAAATCCACTGCGGTTCACGTTGCTTTATAACACGTCAGATCAAAATAAAAAGCAGGCGATTGCGGCGGCATCGATGTGGCAAAAAAATCTTGGCGCAACAGTTAATTTGCAAAATCAGGAGTGGAAAACCCTGCTCGAAACGCGTCACCAGGCACAATACGATGTCGTTCGCGCAACATGGTGTGCGGACTACAATGAACCTTCCACTTTCCTGAATATGCTGATCAGTAATGCCTCAATCAATACGGCTTTTTACAGCAGCGAAAATTTTGATCGGTTAATGGCTCAATCCCTTAACGCCAGTGATGAAGCACAGCGCGCAGCGCTCTATCAGCAAGCTGAAACACAACTCGACAAAGACTCACCAATTGTGCCAGTTTACTACCGCGTTAGTGTACGTCTGGTGAAACCTTGGGTGGGCGGGTTTACCGGCACCGATCCGCAAGACATGACAGACCTGAAATACTATTTCATTAAACAACATTAAGTCGCGAATTTACCTGGCGAGACAGCCGGGAAGTTAGCGACCGTAAAGGCCACCATTCGGGGTCGATGACATCCTCAGGTGCTCACACCGAGGATCCCGGAAACGGGGGACGCCAAGGCGGAACAATGCCTGGGTGAAAATAAAAAAACTGGAGTGTAATAATGAACAACATCACGAAGAAAAGCCTTATCGCAGCAGGTGTGTTCGCGGCGATGAGCGCGCTGGCAGGGAACGCTGTTCAGGCGGCATCAGTGCCATCTGGCGTTGAATTAGCGGCAAAGCAAGAACTGATTAAAGGTAATGGCGATGAAGTGCAGTCGCTGGATCCGCACAAAATTGAAGGCGTACCTGAATCAAACGTTAACCGCGATTTGTTAGAAGGTCTGTTGATCAGTGATGTTCAGGGTAAACCTGTTCCGGGCGTGGCTGAAAGCTGGGAAAATAAAGAGGCTAAAGTCTGGACTTTCCATCTCCGTAAAGACGCCAAATGGTCTAACGGTGAGCCCGTTACCGCACAAGATTTCGTCTTTAGCTGGCAGCGCCTGGCCGATCCAAAAACGGCTTCCCCTTACGCCAGCTATCTGCAGTACGGCCATCTGCTGAATGTTGATGACATCATTGCAGGCAAGAAAAAACCGTCTGAGCTGGGCGTAAAAGCCATTGATGACCACACGCTGGAAGTGACATTGAGCGAAGGTGTGCCTTATTTCTATAAGCTGCTCATTCATCCCTCTATGTCACCTGTATACAAACCAGCAATTGAAAAATTTGGTGATCAGTGGACTCAGCCGCAAAACTGGATCGGCAACGGCGCATTTAAACTGGAATCACACATTATCAACGAACGTATTACGCTGGTTCGTAACCCGCAGTATTGGGACAATGCCCATACCGTGCTGAATAAAGTGACGTTCCTGCCAATCTCTTCAGAAGTCAGCGATGTTAACCGCTACTTCTCAGATAACGGCAGTGATATGACTTATAACAACATGCCAATCGAGCTATTCAAAAAGCTACAGCGTGACAATGGCAAAGAGCTGCATGTTGATCCTTATCTCTGTACTTATTATTACGAAATCAATAACCAAAAAGCGCCGTTTACCGATCCACGCGTTCGTGCTGCGCTGAAGCTGGG
The DNA here is from genome assembly GCF_036663535.1 of Pantoea sp. T14. NCBI lineage: Bacteria > Pseudomonadati > Pseudomonadota > Gammaproteobacteria > Enterobacterales > Erwiniaceae > Pantoea > Pantoea sp. T14. The sequence continues at coordinate 938,580 of NZ_JAWUEB010000027.1, read as the reverse complement.
TATCGATCGTGACATCATCGTAAATAAAGTCCTGGCGCAAGGCCAGATGCCGGCTTACAGCTTCACGCCTCCGGCAACCGATGGCATGGATATTCTGCCGCCAGACTGGTTCAAATGGCCGCAAGAAAAACGTAATGAAGAAGCGAAAAAATTGTTAGCCGAAGCGGGTTACACGGCGGATAAGCCGTTGACCTTCAATCTGCTGTACAACACCTCCGATTTGCATAAGAAATTGGCAATCGCAGCATCTTCTATCTGGAAGAAAAACATTGGCGTTAACATCAAGCTGGAAAATCAGGAATGGAAAACCTTCCTGGATACGCGTCATCAGGGGAACTTTGATGTTTCACGCGCAGCATGGTGTGCTGACTACAATGAACCGACTTCATTCCTGAACATTATGTTGTCAGACAGCAGCAACAACACCTCGCATTACAAGAGTGCTGACTTCGATAAAGCGGTACATGAAGCCTTAAGCGCAGCAGATGACAAAGCGCGCGCGGCAGATTATCAGCAAGCTGAACAAGTTCTTGATAAAGATTCAGTGATTGTACCGCTGTTCTATTACGTGAACGCGCGTCTGGTGAAACCTTATGTCGGTGGTTATACCGGTAAAGATCCACTGGACAACGTCTACGACAAAAACTTGTATATCATTAAACATTAATAGCACACAGGCTATCGGCAGCGGCGGCGCTTCTCGCGCCGCCTTTTTTAGTTTTATTGCGTTGTGAAGCAACAGCCTGGTGGATACGGCAATGTTAAAATTCATTCTGCGTCGATTGCTTGAAGCAATCCCGACGCTCTTCGTCTTGATTACGATCTCATTTTTTATGATGCGCCTGGCGCCCGGCAGCCCATTCAGCGGCGAGCGCACATTATCGCCAGAAGTCATGGCCAACATTGAGGCGAAATATCACCTCAACGATCCGATCGGTAAGCAATATCTGGATTATCTGGTTCAGCTCGGTCATGGCGACTTTGGCCCATCATTTAAATACAAAGATTACTCCGTGAACTACCTTGTCGCCCATGCCTTCCCGGTTTCGGCCAAGCTTGGACTGGCGGCCTTTTTGCTGGCAATGGTGCTGGGTGTGACGGCGGGTGTGGTCGCCGCTTTGCGGCAAAACAGCCTATGGGATTACGCCGTGATGGGGGTGGCAATGACCGGCGTGGTGATACCCAGTTTTGTGGTCGCGCCGCTGCTGGTCTTGGTATTCGCGATCACGCTGAAGTGGTTACCGGGTGGTGGCTGGAACGGCGGACAATGGAACTACATGCTGCTGCCGATGGTAGCCCTTTCGCTGGCTTACATCGCCAGCATCGCGCGTATTACTCGTGGTTCGATGATTGAAGTCATGCACTCTAACTTTATTCGTACTGCCCGCGCCAAAGGCTTGCCGCTGCACCGTATCGTTTTACGCCATGCGCTGAAACCCGCACTGCTGCCTGTTATCTCCTATATGGGACCGGCTTTTGTCGGCATCATCACCGGTTCAATGGTGATCGAGTCTATTTACGGTCTGCCAGGCATAGGCCAGCTGTTCGTCAATGGCGCATTAAACCGCGATTACTCGCTGGTCATGAGCCTGACGATTCTGGTCGGTGTGCTTACCATTGTATTTAACGCGATTGTCGACGTGCTTTATGCCGTCATCGATCCAAAAATTCGCTACTGATTCTGGAGTTCGCCATGATGTTGAGTAAGAAAAACAGCGAAGCTCTTGATGCATTCAGTGAAAAACTGGAAGTAGAAGGGCGCAGCCTTTGGCAGGATGCGCGTCGCCGCTTTATCCATAACCGTGCAGCATTGATCAGTTTGTTGGTTCTGCTGTTGATTACGCTGTTTGTCATCATTGCACCGATGCTGTCGCAGTTCGCCTATGACGACACCGATTGGGGCATGATGTCCGCAACGCCAGACACCACGTCAGGACACTGGTTTGGCACCGACTCTTCGGGACGTGACTTGTTAGTGCGCGTTGCCATTGGCGGTCGAATTTCCTTGATGGTAGGGATTGCTTCCGCGTTGATCGCGGTGATTGTCGGCACGTTATACGGTTCGGTTGCCGGTTATCTCGGCGGGAAAACTGACTCGGTCATGATGCGTATTCTTGAAATACTGAACTCATTTCCGTTCATGTTCTTCGTCATTTTGCTGGTGACTTTCTTTGGCCGTAACATTTTGCTGATCTTTGCCGCCATCGGCATGGTTTCGTGGCTGGATATGGCACGTATTGTACGTGGTCAAACCCTGGGACTAAAACGCAAAGAGTTCATAGAAGCAGCGCATGTTGGCGGCGTCTCAACGTTCAACATTGTGTTACGTCATATCGTGCCGAACGTGCTTGGCGTGGTGGTGGTGTACGCCTCTTTGCTGGTGCCGAGTATGATTCTGTTCGAATCATTCCTGAGCTTCCTCGGCTTAGGTACGCAAGAGCCGCTCAGCAGTTGGGGTGCGTTGCTCAGTGACGGCGCCAATTCAATGGAAGTCTCTCCGTGGCTGCTGTTTTTCCCGGCGGGTTTCCTGGTCGTTACGCTGTTTTGTTTTAACTTTATCGGCGATGGCCTGCGTGATGCCCTCGACCCGAAAGATCGTTAAGGAATTTCCCGATGACTATTCATGAATTTCAGCCAGCCCTGGCTGCCCGTTCGGGAAGTGATCTGCTGTTAGATGTTAAAGATTTACGCGTCACCTTCGATACGCATGATGGCGATGTCACCGCCGTTAATGACCTGAATTTCTCACTGCGTGCTGGCGAAACGCTGGGTATTGTCGGCGAGTCTGGTTCAGGCAAATCACAAACCGCTTTTGCATTAATGGGGCTGTTGGCGAAAAACGGCCGCATCGGCGGTTCGGCGATGTTCAACGGCAATGAGATTCTCAATCTGCCCGAGAAAAAGCTAAATAAACTGCGTGCCGAGCAGATTGCCATGATCTTTCAGGATCCCATGACATCGCTCAATCCCTATATGCGCGTGGGTGAGCAGTTGATGGAAGTGCTTAAGCTACACAAGGGCATGAACAGCGCACAGGCGTTTGAAGAGTCAGTGCGCATGCTAGACGCAGTAAAAATGCCGGAAGCGCGCAAGCGCATGAAGATGTATCCGCATGAGTTTTCTGGTGGTATGCGTCAGCGCGTCATGATCGCTATGGCGCTGATGTGTCGTCCAAAGTTGCTGATTGCAGATGAACCTACTACAGCGTTGGATGTGACAGTGCAAGCGCAGATCATGACGTTGCTGAACGATCTGAAGCGTGAGTTCAACACGGCCATTATCATGATCACCCATGATCTGGGTGTCGTGGCCGGGATCTGCGACAAAGTGCTGGTCATGTATGCCGGACGTACCATGGAATATGGTCGTGCGCGCGATGTGTTCTATAAACCGGCACACCCTTATTCGATTGGACTGCTCAATGCCGTTCCGCGTCTGGATGCAGAAGGTGAGAGCCTGACGACCATTCCAGGAAATCCACCCAATCTGCTGCGCCTGCCGCAAGGTTGTCCGTTCCAGCCGCGCTGTCCTCACGCCATGGACATCTGTACCCAAGCGCCGCCGCTATTACCGTTTGAAGAGGGACGTTTACGCGCCTGCTTCAAACCGGTGGAGGAATTAGTATGAGCACCGTAGCTGAGAAAAGAGTGTTGCTTGAAATCGCCGACCTGAAGGTGCATTTCGATATCAAAGATGGCAAACAGTGGTTCTGGCAGCCATCAAAAAGCTTAAAAGCGGTGGACGGCGTCAGCCTGCGTTTGTACGAAGGCGAGACGCTGGGCGTGGTCGGAGAGTCAGGCTGTGGCAAATCCACCTTAGCGCGTGCGATCATCGGCTTGGTAAAAGCCACAGATGGCCGCGTTGCGTGGTTAGGGCGCGACCTGCTGGGACAAAGTGAAGAGGAGTGGCGTAAAGCCCGCAGCGATATCCAGATGATTTTCCAGGATCCGCTGGCTTCACTGAACCCGCGCATGACCATTGGCGACATCATTGCTGAGCCGCTGCGCACCTATCATCCCAAAATGGCGCGTCAGGAAGTCAAAGATCGCGTCAAAAATATGATGATGAAAGTAGGGTTACTGCCAAACCTGATAAACCGTTATCCGCATGAATTTTCAGGCGGCCAATGTCAGCGTATTGGTATTGCGCGTGCGCTGATTCTTGAGCCAAAACTGATCATTTGTGATGAGCCGGTTTCAGCGCTCGACGTGTCAATTCAGGCGCAGGTGGTCAACCTGCTACAGCAGTTACAACGTGAAATGGGCTTGTCACTGATTTTTATTGCGCACGACCTGGCTGTCGTGAAGCATATTTCCGATCGTGTCCTGGTGATGTATCTCGGACATGCTGTGGAATTAGGCACTTACGATGAGGTTTATAGCAATCCGCAGCATCCTTACACCAAAGCGTTGATGTCAGCGGTGCCCATTCCCGACCCGGATCTGGAAAAGAACAAGCAGATTCAATTGCTGGAAGGTGAGCTGCCTTCGCCAATTAATCCGCCATCCGGCTGCGTATTTCGCACCCGTTGCCCGATTGCTGGACCAGAGTGTGCGAAAACGCGTCCATTACTGGAAGGCAGTTTCCGCCATGCTGTCTCTTGCCTCAAGGTCGATCCGTTATAAAACAAAACGCCGGGCAGTTGCCCGGCGTTTTTTCATCATTGGCGCTTATTCACGCCACAAGATATGGCACAGTTTATTGTCTTTCTCGCGGCACAGCAGAACGCGCGCAAACACATCAGTGATCGGTTCACCGTCCGCTTCACCTAATCCGATCACGACTTCTGCGAAGAAGTCTGGATTCAGATCGTAATCAACATGTTCAGACCAGTCTTCAGACGGATCGAACAATTCTGCGCCGCCACGCTCTTCGAATTGTAAATTGAAGAGGATGATATCCGCCGGATCGAGGTTGTCACCTGCCAGTTCGAGAAAAATATCGTAAGCCTGTTCCAGGGTTTCGTCTTCGGTAAGGCGATTATTTAAATCCATGATCTATCCTGTTGCCCAAGGGCGTTTACACAATTTTGCTCGTTTTACAGTAAAGGACTAAAGAAGTAAAACAGTCGTTCAACGATACGTTGCCACCAGGCACGTTTCGCCCAGCGCTTGCCATCCAGCAGTCTTGAGCGGGCGATGTAATCATCCTGAACACAAGCAAGGTCGCTGCCAAAGCCTGCATCATCGACCACTAAGGTGATCTCAAAGTTGAGCCATAAGCTGCGCATATCCAGGTTAACCGTACCGACCAGGCTGAGTTGCCCATCAACCAGCACGCTTTTGGTATGCAGCAAGCCATCCTCAAACTGATAAATCTTAACACCCGCTTCCAGCAACTCACTGAAAAAGGCGCGGCTGGCCCAGCCTACCAGCAGTGAATCATTGTGGCGTGGTACCACAATGCTAACATTCACGCCACGTAAAGCTGCGGTGCAGATCGCATGTAACAGATCGTCGCTGGGCACGAAGTAGGGCGTGGTCATGATCAATTGCTCACGCGCGGAGTAAACTGCGGTTAACAAAGCCTGATGAATCATGTCCTCGGGAAAACCTGGACCCGAGGCGATAACTTGTACCGTGTGACCACTCTCTTTTTCGAAAGGCATGATGTTGCGATCGGGTGGCGGCGGAAGAATGCGTTTGCCGGTCTCAATTTCCCAGTCACAGCTAAAGACAATGCCCATTGCGGTAGCCACGGGGCCTTCCATGCGCGCCATCAAATCGACCCATTGTCCTACGCCTGCGTCCTGTTTGAAAAAGCGTGGGTCCACCAGATTCATGCTACCGGTGTAAGCAATATAGTTGTCGATTAATACTACTTTGCGGTGCTGGCGGAGATCCATACGGCGCAGAAACACACGCAACAAGCTGACCTGCAACGCTTCGACCACATCAATGCCCGCATTGCGCATCATTCCTACCCAAGGGCTGCGGAAGAACGTTACGCTGCCCGCTGAATCCAGCATCAGACGGCAATGTACGCCACGCCGTGAGGCAGCCATCAACGACTCAGCAACTTCATCCGCCAGGCCACCGGGATGCCAGATATAGAACACCATTTCAATGTTATGACGAGCGAGCTGAATATCACGAATCAGCGCCTGCATGACTTCATCGGAGCTGGTTAACAGCTGTAGCTGGTTGCCTTTTACGCCTGCAATGCCCTGACGGTTTTGACACAGCTGAAAAAGTGAGCGTGCTACGTCGCTGTGTTCGGTGGCAAATATTTCACGACATTGTTTAAGATCGTTCAGCCACCTTGCGGTTGAAGGCCACATGGTGCGCGCACGCTCGGCGCGCCGTTTACCTAAATGTAGCTCGCCGAACGACAGATAAGCGATAATGCCAACCAACGGCAGAATATAGATAATTAACAGCCAGGCCATGGCTGAGGTCACGGCACGACGCTTCATCAGTACTCGCAGCGTGACTCCGGCAATCAGTAGCCAGTAGCCAAACAGCAATAACCAACTGATAAGCGTGTAAAAAGTGGTCATTAAGTGGACGTCCTGTTCGCGCTTTGGTCTGAGAAGTTTACGTGCAGATGTCGGTCAGTGAAACCCTTTATCGTTGACCCTTCACGATAAGAGATACGATTTGGCATTGGCGTACAGATCTCTATAATGCGTCCGCGTGATATCGATGTCAGAGAGGAAGTCATGAGACGAAGCAAAAATGAAGTAGCTCGCTGGAGAATGTTACGTCAGGCTCACCGCCGCCGCTCGCGTTGGCTGGAAGGGCAGTCACGACGCTATAAGCGCATTCACGGCATTCGGCATCAACTTGCTCAGCAGCAACGTCGTTCCATTCTGTTCATTACGCAAATTTTATAAAATAAAAAAGCCGCACGATGCGGCTTTTTTATTAATGTCCGGTCATCACTAATTTTAGGTTGACCAGCTGTAGCGCGGCGGCAAGAACAATCAGCATGACAATCAAATGCTTTCTACGCTTCCAGCCATGTTTGCGCCACAGCATAATCGCTGAGCCAATCAGTACAGCAATAACCAACAGCAGCGCCAAAATAACCATTTGCATAATGCAGAGCCCAATCAAAAAAAATGGCTTCTGCGCTGATGCTCAGAAGCCATTTTTATATAATGCGGAAATTAAAAAACGCGTTTGAACGGCTTTACCGCAACGTTCTTATATACGCCTGCGGCAATGTAAGGATCATCTTCAGCCCAGGATTGAGCGGTTTCCAGTGATGGAAACTCAGCAATAACCGTTGAACCCGTAAAACCCGCTACACCCGGATCGTTGCTGTCAACAGCGGGCATGGGTCCAGCAATGATCAGGCGACCTTCTTCATGCAGCAGTTTCAGGCGTGCGAGATGTGCAGGGCGCACGGCGTTACGTTTTTCCAGTGAGTCGGCATTGTCTTCTGCATAAATGACGTAAAGCACTTGGTAGCTCCGATTAATTCTTCTGAATTTCGCAACACGTTAAGTGATCGTTAATCAGAGTGCAAACGAAAGAAGAGATGCGCAACTTTAGTGAGCATCCAGGGTTTAAAAAACGCTTTTCTTTCAACCTGGCTGCAGCAGTTATTGAAACTGATTGCTATTTGCATTTAAAATCGCTGCTTCACTCAATGACTGCGATTGTTATGACCACGCTGACTATGCCATTACCAAAACGCACGCCGATTTCCATGTTACTTTCCGTTGCATTACACGGCGCGGTGATTGCAGGCGTCCTGTATGCCTCGTATAACCAGGTTATTGAAGTTCCTAAGGCGTCGCAGCCGATCAGCGTAACGATGGTGGCTCCAGAAGTGCAGCCTGAACCGGCACCTGCTGTTGTACAACCGCCACAACCGGAACCGCAACCTGAGCCAGAGCCTGAACCGGTTCCTGAGCCACAGCCTGCGCCGGAACCGCCTAAGCCTGTGCCCGTTCCCATTCCTAAGCCCGAACCGAAGCCGAAGCCGAAACCTAAGCCAGAGCACAAACGCGAGCAGCCGAAGCGCGAAGTGAAACCGCGTCAGGAAAGCAAACCGCAGGCGAATCCCTTTAAGCAAGAGACGCCGACAACACAAACTAAGCCGACTACTGCACCTAAAACGAATCCTGCGCCGACACAATCGGTCTCAAATGGACCCAAAGCGCTGAATGTCAGCAAACCTGCTTATCCCGCACGTGCTTTTGCATTACGTATAGAAGGGCGCGTTCGTGTGCAGTTTGATGTGGATAGCGATGGCCGCGTTGATAACATCCGCGTGCTCTCAGCGGAGCCGCGTAATATGTTTGAGCGAGAAGTGAAGCAGGCGATGAAGAAGTGGCGTTATCAGAGTGGTCGTCCGGGACAAAATTTGACCATGAATATCGTGTTCAAAATGAACGGTGGCGCAAGTATCGAATAACCGTTCTTTATTGAGGATGGGGTAATGTGGGGGATGTCCGACAGTTAACGCGTTTTTCTGTTAACCATCGGACTCACCTTCCCAGACTCGGACGTTGAGAGTTTTCAACCTTATCCGTTAGATTTCGCCAGCACAGTTTATTTCAACGTCACTCAGGCATGGGGCTGCTGATTGGCTCGGCCTTGCGGCAGCGGACGAGAGTTTCCTTCATTATCCACCGCAACATAAATAAACACCGCTTCCGTCGCGCAATATGTCTGGCCAATCGGTTCTGACGAGACTTTCTTGATCCATACCTGAACGTTAATCGTCATGGAGCTGTTGCCAGTGCGAATGCAATTGGCATGGCAGCTCACGACATCTCCCACAGCGACCGGCTTGAGGAACGTCATACCGTCCACACGCACTGTCACTACGCGTCCTTCTGCAATTTCCTTAGCCAAAATTGCGCCGCCCATGTCCATCTGCGACATGAGCCAGCCACCAAATATATCGCCATTGGCATTGGTATCCGCCGGCATGGCTAAGGTACGCAACACCATTTCGCCTTGCGGCAACTTATGCTTATCGTCCATTGCTTCAGTTTCTTATGCAGGTGATGGCGGCAGGCGCCAAAAATTGCCCGGCGCGTACCGGGCGAATCATTATTTTTGTTCTTGCGGCATCTGTCGCCAGATGTAGAGTCCGCTGAATAAGGTAAACAGCAGGGTAAGGCCGGTCAAACCAAACACTTTAAAGTTAACCCAAACTTCCTGAGGCAACCAAAAGGCCACATAAATATTTGCCAGGCCGCAAATCAGGAAGAACATCGCCCAGGCAACATTCAAGCGACGCCAGATGGGGCCAGGAAGCTGCAGTTCTTTCCCTAACATGCTCTGGATCAGCGGTTGTTTCATGAAAAATTGGCTAAACAGCAATGCCAGCGCGAACAGGCTGTAAATCACCGTTACTTTCCATTTAATGAACTCATCGTTATGGAAAACCAGGGTCAATGTGCCAAACACTGCAACCAGCACAAAGGTAAAGATAGTCATTTTCTCTAGCTTGCGATACAGCACCCAGCTAACAACCAAGGCTAAGCCTGTCGCAACGATCAGCGCGCCGGAGGCGACAAAGATGTCGTACATCTTGTAGAAAACGAAAAAAACCACCAAGGGAAGAAAATCGAGTAACTGCTTCATAGTCATTCCAGTAAAGGCAGAGGCGTTAGTTGATGCGCCCGCAGGCGCACCCACAATTAACGTAACAGCATATAGAGCCGGTACAGGTAGATAATCAAGACAACGGAAACCAGATTGCCCACTGCGGTCAGCATTACTGAAGTTACATTTACCGGCAGCACGGTCAAAGAGGAGAAGAAGAACATAACCGCGATTTTTGCCAGCAGCCAAAGAATAATAGCCGGAGCAATGAGCTTCATATTCTGCCACGCCATACGCATGCTGGCGCGCATAGACGCGAATACACCCATTTTTTCACTGGCTAACATCACAGGTGCCAGCGAAAACAGAATCGCAAAAATCACGCCCGGGATTAAAACCACCATGAAGCCGAGTTGAACCAGCAAGGTGATGAGGAAGGTTTGCAGTATCAGCTTCGGCAGCAGCGGTGCAGAGGCACCAATTGCACGTAAGGCGCTAACGCGTTGACCGGAAGAGACCATAGGGATCAGGCACAGCATGCCACCTAACAGCAAGGCGTTGCCCACCAGCGCGGCAAAGGTGCCCGCGGCGGAAGCGCGAAGTAATACACGCTGCTGTTCGGGTGACATATTCTGAACCATGTCAAACAGAGAAGTGGCGCTGGAATCGCCTTGTTGCAAAATCGCCAATTGATCTTCACCGGGCGTCATCACGTGCGCCAGCATGACCGTGATAAAAGCGGTCAACAGCGACATCAGCACGACAGTTAATAACTGGTGGCGAAAAAAATTTCCAGTGTCACGGTATAACGAGCTTGCCGTGATAGACATGTACACTCCTTGGAGAAACCGGGTTGATTAACCCGGCGATTGTACATGTTCTGGCAGCTCGCTGGCACCCGCCGCGGCATAACTTTCTGTCATCACAGGTAAAGATGGGTGAAAAAGTGCTGGAAGACCGTGACGCGCTCTGGCGCGATCGCAGGCTTCGTTCCACTCACCATTTTCACCGGACATGGCAAACTCTCGACAAGGTGTTGGCCGCTGTTCATAAATACCGCAAGAAACGCACCCGCCGATTTCACCCTCTAACGCGATACAGCGTGGTGTACGCGTATTGGTGCCGATCATGTTGCGCATCAACAGGCTGAGAGGTTCAGTTAATTCAGTGGGCACAACGCCGCCCGCGTCTTGAGCTTCAGCCCAGTAAAAAGAGACACGGAAGTGGGCGCAACAGGCGCCACAGCTGATACATGGATTTGTTATTTCGCTCATTTGATCGCCAGCTACTCCTGAGCATCGAACCAAAATCACCAGAGAAGATAAGCAAAATAAGCGGGGGCAAATTTTTCAGCAAGCTCTATTTTCAACATCATGGCTCCGTCTAAATTGATCTAAATCAATCCTTTGTTTTTTAAGCAAATTAGTCGAAATGATTTGGATGCATTTTTCAAAAAATCGCGTTAAACCTTTGCCGACAAATAAATGACAACATCTTCCCACCATTAAAATTTTGCAAAGGAGCGACCATGAAACTGGCAAAATGCGCGATGCTACTGACTCTGGTATTACCTCAACTGGCACTGGCTCATCAGGCTGGCGATTTTTTTATGCGTGCAGGCAGCGCAACCGTACGACCAACCGAAGGATCGGATAATGTGCTGGGCATGGGATCATTCTCCGCCAGCAATGATACGCAGCTTGGCCTGACTTTTACCTATATGGCAACGGATAACATTGGCGTGGAACTACTTGCAGCGACGCCGTTCCGCCACAAAGTGGGTTTGGGACCAACCGGCACGTTGGCCACGGTGCGCCAGTTGCCGCCAACGCTGATGGCGCAATACTATTTTTTTGACAGCAAAAGCAAAGCGCGCCCCTATATCGGCGTAGGTATTAACTACACCACGTTTTATGATGCCGATTTTAATAACACTGGACGCGATGCCGGTTTAACTGATTTGAGCGTTAAAGATTCGTGGGGTATGGCGGGACAAGTTGGATTGGATTACCAGATTAACCGCGACTGGATGCTGAATGCTTCGGTGTGGTACATGGATATTGATACAGAAGTGAAGTTTAAAGCAGGCGGTGAGCAGCAGAACATTAATATGCGTATCGATCCTTGGGTATTTTTCTTCGGTGCGGGTTACCGTTTCTGATAAAAGAAAAAAGGCCGCTTTTCATAGCGGCCTTTTTAGTGGTGAACAATGTGCTATTTAATTTGCATGTTATTCACAACAGATTTCACACCCGCTACGCTTCGCGCCACTTCTACCGCACGATTCGCCATTTGTGGCGAACTCACAAAACCGCTCAGCTGAACTTTTCCTTTGAAGGTTTCTACATTGATTTCAGTGGATTTCAGCGAGTCATCTTTCAAAAGCTGACCTTTAACTTTAGTCGTTACCACAGTGTCATCAATATAACCGCCGGTGCCTTCTTTAGTTGGTGTCGGCGCACAGGCGCTCAGTGTCAGCGCAACCACACTCGCAATCAACGCACCTGTCAGCACTTTAAACCATTTCATTGCTTCTCTCCCTGTCACAAAGGTGATGCGACGTTACCATAACGGCGCGAGTTAATTGTGGTGCAAGAATTCAATAATGGGCAACTGCGAGGAGATAAAAAGAGAAAGAAATCATGCCTTACCGCACGATAAGGCATGATTTTGTTAGCGGCTGGCTGCTTTCAAATTGCTGACGAACGCTTTGAGCTCGCTCAGCATCACGTCAGGTTGTGCATGATTCTTTTCGATGATCTTCACAATCGCCGATCCGGAGATAGCACCCGCTGCACCTGATGCAATGGCTTCTTTCACCTGACCAGGTTCAGAGATACCAAAACCCTGTAAAGGCGGGGCCGCATTGTATTCACGCAGTTTGGTGATCAGATGATGCAGCGGCAGGCTGGCGCGATTCTCAGCACCGGTTACGCCGGCACGTGACAGCAGATAAGTATATCCACGGCCATGTGAAGCGATTTCACGCAATAAATCATCGCTGGCGTTTGGTGGGCAAATGAAGATTGGCGCAACATTATGGCGCAGGGCGGCCTGACGGAAGGGCGCAGATTCCTCAACCGGCACATCAGCAACTAATACAGAATCCACACCAGCTTCTGCACAGCGTGCATAAAACGCATCAATACCATTCGCAAACACCAGGTTGGCATACATCAGTAAGCCAATAGGTAAGTCGGGATATTTTTGACGAATGCTTGCCAACATTTCGAAACATTGAGCCGTCGTGGTACCCGCAGCGAAGGCACGCAATGTTGCGTTTTGAATTGTCGGGCCATCAGCCAGCGGGTCGGAAAAGGGAATGCCTAACTCCAGCGCATCTGCACCGCCTTCAACCAGCGCATCAATTACGCGCAAAGAGAGTTCAGGTGACGGATCGCCCAAGGTGACGAAAGGAACAAAAGCACCTTCTTTGTTCGCTGCCAGACGCTTGAACAGTTGATCATAACGTTCCATCAGATTTCTCCCTGCGCTGTCAAAATATCATGAACGGTGAAGATGTCTTTGTCGCCGCGACCGGAAAGGTTGACCACAATAAGCTGCTCTTTTTCAGGATCAGCCTGAATAATTTTCAGTGCATGCGCCAGCGCGTGTGACGATTCCAGTGCGGGGATAATGCCTTCGGCACGACACAACTGTTTAAACGCAGCCAGGGCTTCATTATCAGTGATGGACACGTAGTCGGCACGGCCAATGCTGTTCAGGTGTGCATGCTGAGGGCCAACGGACGGGAAATCGAGACCGGCAGAAATCGAATACGACTCTTCAATCTGTCCATCTTCTGTCTGCATCATTGGCGCTTTCATACCGAAGTAAATGCCAACGCGACCATGTTTCAGCGGAGCACCGTGCTCGCCGGTTTCAATGCCGTGTCCTGCTGGTTCAACGCCAATTAACTTCACGCTGGTATCATCAATGAAATCAGCAAACATACCGATAGCGTTTGAACCGCCGCCCACGCAGGCGATCACAACATCTGGCAAGCGGCCTTCTCTTTCAAGGATCTGCTTTTTAGTCTCTTCACCAATCATGCGTTGGAATTCACGCACAATAGTTGGGAAAGGATGAGGGCCAGCAGCGGTGCCCAACATGTAGTGCGCGGTTTCATAGCTACCAGACCAGTCGCGCAATGCTTCGTTACAAGCATCTTTTAGGGTCGCGGATCCGCTGTGAACAGGGATCACTTCCGCACCCATCAAACGCATACGAAAGACGTTAGGCGACTGACGCTCGACATCTTTGGCACCCATGTAAATGCGGCATTTCATGCCAAGCAGTGCACAAGCCAATGCCGAAGCTACGCCATGCTGCCCGGCACCGGTTTCGGCAATAATTTCGTTTTTACCCATGCGCTTCGCTAACAGCGCCTGACCCAGAACCTGGTTAGTTTTATGCGCGCCGCCGTGCAGCAGATCTTCACGCTTCAGGTAAAGACGCGTTTTGGTGCCTTTAGTCAGGTTTTTACACAACGTTAACGCTGTGGGACGTCCCGCATAGTTCTTCAACAAATCGGTGAATTCAGCCTGAAACTCAGGGTCTTTTTGCGCGTCAACAAACGCTTCTTCCAGCTGGCGCAAGGCTGGCATCAAGATTTGCGGTACATACATACCGCCAAATTCGCCAAAATAGGGATTCAGTAACGTCATTTTTTCATCTCTCTTTTTCTGACCCGCAGCAACGCGGGTCCGGCAAATCAATAGGCGCGAAGCGTCTGGAACACGGCCGCAATTTTGCTGGCATCTTTAATCCCCGGCGAACTTTCCACGCCAGAGTTAAAGTCGAGACCCGCACAACCTTGTCGTGCCGCTTCAACGCAGTTGTCAGCACTTAATCCGCCTGCCAATAATACATTATCGAGCTTTTGGTCTTGCAAAAGTGACCAGTCAAAGCGCTGGCCGCTGCCGCCGTTTCCATTATCAAAGACATAGCGATCAACATGTGGCCAGTCGCGTTCCGGTAAAGCACCTTCAATACGCAACGCTTTCCAGATTTTCACGGATGCAGGTAAGGCTTGCCGTAATTCAGCGACGTAAGCACGGTCTTCATCGCCATGAAGCTGAATCGCAACCAGCTGTAACTCTGCTGCTTGCGTGACAATGTCACTAATTGCAGCGTTGCGATAAACACCTACATAGCTCAGTGGTGCGCCTGCTATCACCGTTTTTGCTTTGACGCTGTCCACATAACGTGGCGAGCTTTCAACGAAAATCAGACCACCAAAAATCGCACCGGCTTCGTACGCAGCGCGCGCATCTTCAGCTCGCGTCAGCCCACAGACTTTATTGCTGCCCAGCGTGACGCGACGCACCGCGCTTTGTAAATCATCTTCTTCCATCAGGGCAGAACCGATCAGGAAACCATTAGCAAAATGACTAAGCTCACGAATATCGGCGTAGCTGTTAATACCCGATTCGCTGATGACAGTTACGCCATGCGATAAACGTGGCGCCAGTTGGCGAGTCCGATTGAGATCAATCGACATATCACGCAGATCGCGGTTATTAATACCCACCACTTTGGCTTCCAGCGCAATGGCACGCTCCAGCTCATCTTCGTTGCTGACTTCCGTTAGCACGCCCATTTTCAGGCTGTGCGCTACCGCGGCGAGCTGACGATATTGATCATCGTCCAGCACCGATAGCATCAGTAAAATGGCATCTGCCTGATAGTGACGGGCTAAATAAATTTGATACGCATCGATAATGAAATCTTTGCACAATACCGGCTGAGTAATCGCTGCGCTAACAATGGGCAGGAAAGCAAAATCACCCTGGAAGTATTTTTCATCGGTTAATACCGACACGGCAGAAGCGTAATGACGATAAACGCCTGCAATGGCTGCCGGATCAAAATCAGCGCGAATCAAACCTTTAGAAGGTGATGCCTTTTTGCATTCTAAAATAAAGGCAGTACGCGCTCCTTGCAGTGCATCGTAGAAATTACGCGATGCCAGTTCTACGCTGTTTTGAAAGCTGGACAGCGGCTGCTGCTGCTTACGCGCTTCAACCCAAACCGCTTTATCCTGAACAATTTTTTCTAACACTGTACCTTGCATGGTTATCCTCTTGCTGCCAGAGCGACCACGCGCTCGTAAGCCTGCCCGCTACGGATTGCGGCGAGCGCACGCTGTGCATTTTCACGCAAATCTTCATTGCCAAATACTTTGAGCAGCATAGCCACATTCACGGCAACGGCTTCCTCGTGGGCCTGCTCGCCATTACCCTGGAGTAAACGTGTAAGAATGTCACGGTTTTCTTCCGGCGTGCCGCCTGCCAAGGCTTCCTTGGGATGGAAGCCGAATCCAAAGTCTTCTGGCGACAGCAGGTAACGCGTAATTTCGCCATCACGCAGTTCCGCTACGTGCGTTACATCATGCAGCGCCACTTCGTCCATGCCACCTCCATGAACCACAGCGGCACGCTGGTAACCCAATACTTTTAATGTCTGCGCAATAGGAAGCACCAGCTCTGCGCTGTAAACCCCAATCACGGCCAACGGCGGGCGCGCGGGATTGATCAGCGGGCCGAGCACATTAAACAGTGTGCGGGTTTTGAGCTGCTGGCGAACCGGCATCGCATGGCGGAATCCAGTGTGATATTGCGGAGCAAACAGGAAACAAACGTTCAGATCATCCAGCGCTTTACGCGCCTGCTCAGCAGGCATATCCAGATTAATGCCAAATGCAGCCAGCAGATCGGATGAACCCGACTTGCTGGAGACGCTGCGGTTGCCATGCTTCGCCACTTTCAGTCCACAGGTCGCGGCAACAAATGCGCTGGCGGTAGAAATATTAATGCTGTTGCTGCCGTCACCGCCGGTGCCAACGATATCGGCAAAGGCATAATCGGGACGCGGGAAGGGTTTAGCATCTTCCAGCAAGGCCGTTGCGGCACCCGCAATCTCCTCTGGCTTTTCGCCGCGAACTTTCATCGCGATGAGCGCTGCGGCTAACTGTGTTGGCTCGAGCTGCCCGGTAATGATTGCGCTGAATAGCTGATGGCTTTCAGCCTGATTTAGCGTCTGCGCCTGGTAAAGTTTTTCCAGAATAGTATGCATTTTGTTCTCCCTGTTACTTCGCCAGCGCCCAAGCCAGCGTCTGCTCAAGCAGACGTGCGCCTTGAGTAGTCAAAATGGATTCAGGATGGAACTGGAATCCGCAAACACGATCTGCATCGTGGCGCACTGCCATCACCATGCCGTTAAAGCTGGCGTTGACCGTTAATTCGTCGGGTGTGTTGCTGCCAACCAACGAGTGATAACGCGCCACTGGCAGCGGATTGCTCAGGCCAGAAAACATCGCTTCACCGTCATGCGTGATAATGGATGCTTTGCCGTGCAGGATTTCGCCCGCCTGGCCCACGTGTCCGCCATAGGCTTCCACAATGGCTTGATGACCGAGGCAAATGCCAATAATCGGCAGGCGACCCCGCAGCACACGAAGCAGCTCAGGCATGCAACCGGCATTTTTCGGTGCGCCCGGGCCTGGTGACAACATCAATACCGGGTTCTCCATACGCTGCAGATGGTCGATCAGCAATTCTGCAGGTAGGTTGTTGCGATAAATCACCACGTTGTGACCGAAAGTCCGCAACTGGTCGACGAGGTTATAGGTAAATGAGTCGATGTTATCGAGCAGCAGAATATCGGCCATCAGAAAATCTCCTTGCAGTGATGGGCTGTTGCAATGGCGCGCAACACCGCGCGGGCTTTATTGCGGCTTTCATCCGCTTCAGCTTGGGGATTGGAATCCAGGACGACGCCAGCACCGGCTTGCACGGTGGCAACGCCGTCTTCAACGTAGGCAGAGCGAATCACAATGCAGGTGTCTAAGTCGCCGTTAGCGGTGAAGTAACCCACTGCGCCGCCGTAACTGCCACGACGTGAGCCTTCCGCAGCGGCAATGCGTTGCATCGCGCGGACTTTTGGCGCGCCGCTTAGCGTGCCCATATTCATACAGGCGCGATAGGCATGCAGCACGTCAAGATCCTCGCGCAATGTGCCCACAACGCGTGACACTAAATGCATCACAAAGGAATAACGATCGACTTTAGTCAGATCGGCGACATAGCGGCTGCCGGGCACGCAGATACGCGCTAAATCGTTACGCGCCAGGTCAACCAGCATCAGATGCTCAGCCAACTCTTTATGGTCGGTGCGCATTTCAAGCTCAATGCGGCTGTCGAGATCGCGATCCAGCGAACCATCAGCATGACGACCCCGCGGGCGCGTCCCGGCAATCGGGTAGATTTCAATCTGGCGTGAAGTTGCGTCATATTTCAGCGAACTTTCCGGCGATGCGCCAAATAGCGTGAAATCCTGATCCTGCATGAAGAACATGTATGGGCTGGGATTACTGCTTTTCAGCGTGTCATACGCTGCCAGCGGCGACGGACAAGGCAGCGAGAAGCGGCGCGAAGGTACAACCTGGAAAATCTCGCCAATGCGAATCGCTTCCTGCATGTCGCGTACCACTTCGCAATATTCTTCGTCACTTTGATTAGTGTTCAGCGTCATCTGTTCAACAGATTGAACCGGTAACGGCGCTGCTGGCTGCAGCATTTGGCCATGCAACTGTTCAATACGCCCTTGTAGGCGTTGGAATTCGCTGGTGGAGGGGCTGAACAGGCTAGCCTGCAAACGTGCGCTGCGTTCCTGATGATCCAGCACTAAAAGGGTTTCAGCTAAATAGAAGCAGTAATCAGGACAGCGCTGATGACTTTCCAGTTCGGGGAGTTCTTCAAAGCCAGCCACTAAGTCGTAAGCAAACAGACCGCCCAGCAGCAAAGCTTCACGTTCATCGGCGGGTGCGTTCACCAGTTGAGGAATCAAACGCAGCGCATCGAATACGGAAAGCGCCTGTAAGCGGGAGTCTTCATCTTGCAGCGCTTCTGTGGTGGGAAAGGTTAAAACTCGTCCATCGGGGCGCGCTTCAATCTTCACGGAGTCCGGTAGCACGGCATCCAGCAGCGGCAGCAGCGCGCGGCCATTTTCCGAAAGCGCTTGTAAGGTGACGTTATTGCCAAGCGCACTGATACGCAGGGCGCTGTCAACGATCAGCAAGCTTTTTAGGTTACGTTTACTGTCGATATCCGCAGATTCAAGCAGCAAGGTTGCCGGGCGTGCGCCGCATAACTGATGAAACACTGCGGCCGGATCTTCGCGATAGGGCGCGGTGCCGGTAATCAACTTCACTGTAGGTTTCGCATTTGGCATGATGAATTCTCTGAATTTCGCTCGAAAAAAAGCCCGCTCGGTGGCGGGCTCAGGTATCTGCACAGCGTTTACGCTAGTTGTGCACGACGACGTCGCCCGTATCTGGGAACATCGCGCCACCAACCGTTTAAAAGCGTATGAACAACAGCCATGATTAAATACCCGTTACGTGTGAACTTGTGTACTAGTTAACGGGTTCATGGCTTAAATGTCAATACACTTTTTCTCTGACCGCCAAAATCGTTATCATGCTGGCCAGTTTAGATTTTTACTGGAGTTAGCTTGAGCGATATCGCCCGTTTCCCTATTTATGATTTACACAGCCACACGCGGGCATCTGATGGCTTTCTCACGCCGCAGGCCCTTGTGCAGCGCGCTGTTGAGATGCGTATTGGCGTTTTAGCAATTACGGATCACGATTCAGTGGGCGGCGTTACGGAAGCGCAGCAGGTGGCTATTGATCAAGATTTGCCCATCAAAGTTGTGGCTGGCGTTGAGATTTCAACAGTGTGGGAGAATCATGAAATTCATATTGTCGGACTCAATATTGATATTCACCATCCAGTAATGAGCACTTTTTTGGCTGCACAGCACGATCGCCGTCAGACACGTGCCGAACATATTGCGGAACGACTGGAAAAAGCACAGATTCCCGGCGCGCTGGCGGGTGCAACGCGTTTGGCGGAAGGTGGCGTGATCACGCGTGGCCATTTTGCCCGTTTTCTGGTTGAACAAGGACGGGCGGATAATTTTGCGCAGGTTTTCAAATCATATTTGGCGCGCGGTAAAACCGGTTATGTCCCGCCACAATGGTGTACAATTGAACAAGCTATTGATGCAATTCATCATTCTGGTGGTTGTGCCGTGCTGGCTCATCCCGGACGTTATGGACTGTCCGCAAAATGGCTTAAGCGCTTAGTCGCTTATTTTCGCGATGCCGGCGGTGATGCGATGGAAGTTGCACAGTGCCAGCAAGCACCTAATGAGCGCACACAGCTGGCGCAATACGCCAGAGATAATGGGTTAGCTGGTTCACAAGGTTCTGATTTTCATCAACCCTGTCCGTGGATTGAATTGGGACGCAAATTATGGCTGCCCGCAGGCGTCGAGCCGGTCTGGGAACGTTTTCCGGCTTTGGCACCTGCATCTGATTGCACGGAAAGGTGACACGAGGTTTCTATGAGTCAATTTTTTCATATCCATCCTGACAATCCGCAGCCTCGCCTGATTAATCAGGCCGTGGAATATCTCAATAAAGGCAGCGTGATTGTTTACCCCACCGATTCTGGCTATGCCTTGGGGTGTCGTTTAGAAGAGAAGGGCGCAATGGAGCGCATTTGCCGTATTCGTCAGCTGGATGGCAATCATAATTTCACCCTGATGTGCCGTGACTTATCTGAATTATCAGTCTATTCACAGGTCGATAATTCCGCGTTTCGTCTGCTAAAAAACAACACGCCGGGGAATTACACCTTCATCCTGAAAGCCACCAAAGAAGTTCCGCGCCGCCTGATGAGCGACAAGCGTAAAACCATTGGCCTGCGCGTGCCGTCAAATCCAGTGGCTCTGGCGCTGCTTGAAGCGTTAAATGAGCCAATGATGTCGACCTCTTTGATTTTGCCAGGCAATGATTTCACCGAATCAGACCCAGAAGAGATTCAGCACAGCATTGGCAAATTGGTCGATCTGATTATCGATGGAGGAACGTTGGGGCAGCAGCCAACCACGGTCGTTGATTTGACGCATGATGCGCCTGAGATCATCCGCGAAGGCGTTGGCGATACCCGTCCGTTCCAGTAATTTCCTCAGGCACCGCGCGTCGGTGCCTGTCCAATATTTGTCTGCAGCCAATCTTTAAAATCACGGTAGGGAATATAGAGCGAAACGTCTTTAAGTATGATCTTTCCGCTGCGACCATTTTTAATGGCGTCTGTATATCCCACAATAACACCACCCAGCGTTTCATCGCGGTTATAAACACCGCCGCCAGACATCCCTTGCACCACTCCCGCATTTGAAGCCATCGCCATACAAGGACTTTTATTCCAATTATTCCGAATGGCTGTGCGCGCTAAATTAGTGCCCGTTGATTCCACAGGCAAGGCGGAAATAAAGCTGTAGCCATACATTTTTATTGAATCGCCAATATCACTGTTACGGAATTTGGCTAATGTCTTTGCGTCATTCTTGTGATAAATAATCGCAAGATCGCAATAAGGATGATAGGCCTTTACGCGTTGAACGGCATATTTCGCAACGTGTGCGGCTGTCAGGCTATATTCAGGTGTGAGGGGGATGCTGCTGCCCAAAGTGCCAAGACCAAGGATCGTCGGGATGCCGGTCACGCTCATGTCTACGTGCTGCATCGCCGTACGACTGTACTCGGTTTGGCCCACAGAACAACCGCTTAAAGCCAGCGCGACAAACGCTGGGCACAGAAACAGTTTTTTCATGGTTTTTTCTTTATTTAGGCATGTCTTTAATATCCCTGGTGAGGATTTTCGACATGCAATATCAGGTTCATCACTGAACCGTATTAACGCAACAATTCCGGATGCGCCGGTTTATTGTATTAATGAAGAAGCAAAATATTTATTAATGAAACATGAGATATAATTTAATTTTTAGGTGAATAGCGTTAATCTTTCACTCTGATTTTCTTGCTCTTCGGGGTTAAATTGTACACAGATAATAAAGCTGTACAATTCAATTAAATTAATATTAGTCAAATAAACCTGAATATCATGATTTAATTCAACCTATGGTGCATTAAGTTTGATAATTTATTTTTTATCAATATCACATGCTAGGTAAAATCAATTAAACGATACATTATGCCGTAAAGGTCTTTTTTTATGGTTTAAATGATGTATGTGAAATGCCAGTGGAGTTTAAGATACCGTTACTTATTGAGTTGTCAGTACTTTTAATTAAATCATATTGTTTAATAAATTTAATGCTCACTAAGTATAAAGTTTTCGATATTGCCGTTTTAAGCACTGCTCGAAATAGTAAATAAGTTGTGTTGAACGACGAATTACCAGGCGTGAATTATCGCCAATTAACACTATTATTAGGATGAGTGCCATCTTCATAAACCGCGTTACATCAGGGTTAAATGCCTGTATAATAGGCCAAACTTTTTAAGTTAACCTGTTGATTTAAAAAGACTTACCACCCTACCGTGACGCCTGGGAAGGCGACAATGAGGAAGCTCAATGAGCGAAAAGTTACAGAAAGTATTAGCGCGTGCCGGCCATGGTTCGCGTCGTGAAATCGAAACAATGATCGCCGCCGGACGCGTCAGCGTTGATGGCAAACTGGCTACGCTAGGCGACCGTATCGAAAACAGTAAAGCCCTTAAAATTCGCATTGATGGTCATCTGGTCTCGATTGCCGAATCCGCAACGGAAGTCTGTCGCGTCTTGGCTTATTACAAACCAGAAGGTGAACTTTGCACCCGTAGTGACCCTGAAGGTCGTCCAACTGTCTTTGATCGTTTGCCGCGACTGCGCGGTTCACGCTGGATTGCTGTTGGTCGTCTGGACGTCAATACGTGTGGATTGATGCTGTTCACGACTGATGGTGAGCTGGCAAACCGTCTGATGCATCCAAGCCGTGAAGTTGAACGTGAATACGCCGTGCGTGTATTTGGTCAGGTAGATGACGATAAAATCCGTCAGTTGAGCAAAGGCGTGCAGTTGGAAGATGGCCCAGCCGCTTTCAAAACTCTGCGCTTTGGCGGCGGTGAAGGCATTAACCAATGGTATAACGTAACGCTGACCGAAGGACGTAACCGTGAGGTACGTCGTTTATGGGAAGCGGTTGGCGTGCAGGTGAGCCGTCTGATGCGTGTGCGTTATGGTGATATTCATCTGCCGAAAAACTTGCCACGTGGCGGTTGGACCGAGCTGGATCTTCCTGCGGTCAACTACTTACGTAATTTGGTCGGTATGGATGACGAAACGGTTACCAAACTGGTTGTTGAGAAAGATCGTCGTCGTACCAAGGCTAACCAAATTCGTCGAGCCGTAAAACGTCACAGCCAGACCGGAACTGCGCAGCGTCGTCCTACCGGTGGCAAAAGCAGCAAACGAACGTCTTCTTAAGTTTCCTGTTCATCTAAACGCAGCTTAACCGCTGCGTTTTCTTTTATTACCCGCTTATTCTTTATTACCAGTCAATTCCTTGCTGCGCCTGAATACCGACATCAAAAGCGTGTTTAACCGGACGCATCTCGGTCACTGTGTCAGCCATTTCCATGAGGCTGCGATGGCAACCACGTCCTGTAATAATGACGCTTTGTTGCAAAGGACGCTGAATAAGTGCAGCAATCAGCTCCTCAAGCGGCAGGTAATCCATACTGACCATGTAAGTGATTTCATCAAGGATCACCAAATCAAGATGGCTATCTGCGAGCATGCGTTTGGCCTGTTCCCATACGGCTAAACAGGCATCGGTGTCAGCCTGACGATTTTGCGTTTCCCAGGTAAATCCGGTCGACATCACCTGAAACTCAACGCCATGTTGCTCCAGCAGATTGCGCTCGCCGTTAGGCCATTCGCCTTTTATGAACTGGATTGCGCCGACACGCTTACCGTGACCGCAAGCTCGCAATGCAGTACCAAATGCCGCCGTGGTTTTGCCTTTACCATTGCCGGTGAAAACCATCAGAATACCGCGTACCTCGGTCGCGGCGGCAATGCGTGCATCAACGTGTTCTTTTAAACGTTGCTGACGTTGCTGGTGGCGATCTTCACTCATTATTCAGCTGCTCCCGGTTTTCGGCCTGGCTGGGCATCAAAACTCATACCGGTTTTACGACGGCTATCATCACCCATCAGATAAAGATAGAGCGGCATTAAATCGGCTGGGGTTTTTAGCTTGTTGGCATCTTCCTCAGGGAAGGCGCTGGCTCGCATTTTTGTGCGCGTTCCACCCGGATTGATACAGTTCACCCGCAAGTGCTGATTTTTATATTCATCAGCCAATACTTGCATCATACCTTCAGTAGCAAACTTCGACACTGCGTAAGCACCCCAGCCGGAACGCCCGGTGCGTCCTACGCTGGACGTGGTAAAGATCAGTGAGCCTGCATCCGATTTTAACAGCAGCGGCAGCAACGCCTGTGTGAGATAAAAAGTGGCATCGACATTTATCTTCATGACTTGTTGCCAAACGTGAGGATCAAGCTCAGCCAGCGGGACAATCTCACCTAAAATACCCGCATTGTGTAATACGCCATCTAAGTGCGAAAATTGCAGTGCCAACTGTTGAGCAATATGTTGGCAATTTTCTGGCGTAGCTTGTGCCAGATCGAACACCACGCTGTGCGCGGGTCGCTTGTTTAACTGATTGATTGCCTTCTCGGTGAGCTGAAGTCGCTCAAGATTGCGTCCCAGCAGAATGACTTCCGCGCCGTAGCGCGCGTAAGTTAACGCGGCTTCACGGCCAATACCGTCAGAAGCGCCGGTGACGAGAATAATTCGATTATTGAGCAAATCGCTTTTCGGTTGATAGTGCACAGGGGAATCCTCTAGCGAAGGTCAAAGTGTTTTCGTTTTATGCCTCAATTTCATGTGATGTGCAATCATCGACAGGCGCATTCTGTGCCAGGTGCTGGCATTTCAGGCGACGCTTGGGTGTAAACAAGTTAAACTATTCTATTGTCTCTAATTCTCTGTTTAATAAGGCGACGTAATGGATCTTCTTGCAAATTATGGACTCTTTCTCGCAAAAGTTGTGACGTTGGTGATTGCCGTCGCGGCTATTGTGCTGATCATCATGAATGCGACGCTGCGCAAACGCGGTCAAAGCGGCCAGCTGCGTCTGACACATCTGGGTGATGATTATCAGCAGATGAAAGACGATGTGCAGTTAGCGAAGATGAAACCGCAAGTGCAAAAACTGTGGTTGAAAAATCATAAGAAAGCTGAGAAGCAGAAAGCAAAAGCGGAAAAGCGTGCGGCTAAGCAGGGTGAAACCGAAATCGTGAAGCCGACACTGTATGTCATCGATTTCAAAGGCAGCATGGACGCCAGCGAAGTGACTTCATTACGAGAAGAAATTTCAGCCGTGTTAGCTGTAAAACAGAGCGGTGATGAGGTGTTGTTGCGTCTGGAAAGTCCTGGCGGGGTGGTTCATGGTTATGGTTTGGCAGCGTCACAGCTGCAACGCTTGCGTGATGGTGGCCTGCGCGTTACGGCTGCTGTTGACAAAGTTGCGGCTAGCGGCGGTTACATGATGGCTTGTGTGGCCGATCGTATTGTCGCCGCGCCGTTTTCCATAATCGGTTCGATTGGCGTTGTCGCTCAAATTCCAAACTTCAATCGTCTGCTTAAACGTAACGACATTGATGTGGAATTGCATACTGCTGGCCAATACAAACGTACGCTAACGCTGTTTGGTGAGAACACCGAAGAAGGACGTGAAAAATTTCAGGAGGATCTTAATGAAACACATGTGCTGTTTAAAGATTTCGTTCATGAAATGCGTCCATCATTGAATATCGATAACGTGGCTACCGGTGAACACTGGTATGGACGCCAGGCATTAGACTTGGGTTTGATTGATGAGATTGGCACCAGTGATGATCTCATTATTCGTCAAATGGATAGCTTTAATGTACTGGGCGTTCACTACGCGCGTCGCCGCAAGATGATTGACCGCGTTACGCATAGCGCCGGTTCTGTCGCCGAGCGACTATTAATGAAGCTCTGGCAACGGGGTGAAAAGCCCTTGTTGTAAGATATAACCCGGCGAGAGCCGGGTTTTTTAATGCGGTGGTTTTACTCCAGGTGATATTGAGATGATAACGCGACCGCGAGATATTTAAACACGTTAAACACCGCCGTTGTTTTCGCTGTAGGGATCTCATTCTCATCAAGAAAAAAGGGACCGCGAAACACGAAAACCTCACCGTGCTGTACCACGTCTGTCGCTTCCATTCCGGTAAAATAATCATCATGCGCTTTGATCATTACGTTGGCTTTTTCCAGCAACGCGTGGCGTGTAATAGCCTGGGTATCGTTCTGCATTTATTCATTCCTTTTTGACAGCCTCTTAATCCTTTCTATATTACTTGCGAGCCTCACTGTTCGACAAATGGTCGCAATGACTGAAAAATTGGCGCAAATTTAGCCTGAGTGCTAATTAAGTTGCGTAACAGATTTTATCAGGTAGAGTGTGGGCGATTCAGATTTCAGGGAGATCGCACCAGGAAGTGTGATTATGTCAGGTGGAAAAAGCGATTTTAATCATAAAGTTGCATCACGCCATGTTGTCTGACCTGAGATTGATCCCGCCGCCTTGAAATGTTAAACAGGCGCAGCAATATTGAACCCGATGGGTTTTTGGGCATCAAATCCTCTCCCGTTAAGCAGGACGATTTCATTAGGTAAAGGTAAATATGGGTAAAGCACTCGTTATTGTTGAGTCCCCGGCAAAGGCCAAAACAATCAATAAATACCTCGGCAATGACTACGTGGTTAAATCCAGCGTTGGTCATATTCGAGATCTGCCGACCAGTGGTTCAACCGCTAAAAAAAGTGCTGACGCTTCGACAGATAAAAAAGTTAAAAAAGTTAAAAAAGATGAGAAAGCCGCGCTGGTTAGCCGCATGGGCGTCGATCCTTATCATGGCTGGGAAGCGGATTACCAAATTCTGCCAGGCAAAGAAAAAGTCGTCGCTGAATTAAAAGCGTTAGCAGAAAATGCAGACCACATTTATCTCGCAACTGACCTTGACCGCGAAGGGGAAGCCATTGCCTGGCACCTGCGGGAAGTGATCGGGGGAGATGACAAGCGCTTCAGCCGCGTGGTGTTCAACGAAATCACCAAGAATGCTATTCGTCAGGCTTTTGAAAAGCCGGGCGAACTCAATATTGACCGTGTAAATGCTCAGCAGGCGCGTCGTTTTATGGACCGCGTTGTGGGTTACATGGTTTCTCCCTTGTTATGGAAAAAAGTGGCGCGTGGATTATCCGCAGGCCGCGTGCAATCTGTTGCCGTTCGTCTGGTGGTTGAGCGTGAACGCGAAATCAAAGCGTTTGTGCCAGAAGAGTACTGGGAATTACAAGCCAGCCTGACCACGCCGAAAGGCGACGATCTGCCAATGGAAGTCTCGCATCATAATGACAAAGCATTCCGCCCGGTAAACCGCGAGCAGACGCATGCTGCGCTAGCGCTGCTGGAAAAAGCGCGTTATGAAATTGTGGATCGTGAAGATAAGCCGACCAGCAGCAAACCTGGCGCACCTTATATCACCTCGACATTGCAGCAGGCAGCCAGCACACGCTTGGGCTTTGGCGTCAAGAAAACCATGATGATGGCGCAGCGCCTGTATGAAGCAGGATACATCACCTATATGCGTACCGACTCAACCAACTTGAGTCAGGATGCGGTTGCTATGGCGCGTGGATATATTGAAAGCAACTTTGGCAAAAAATACATGCCGGAGTCTGCCAATACTTACGCCAGCAAAGAGAACTCGCAGGAAGCGCACGAAGCAATTCGTCCTTCTGATGTGGAAGTGATTGCAGAGCAACTTAAGGACATGGAAGCGGATGCGCAGAAGCTGTATCAGCTAATCTGGCGTCAATTCGTGGCCTGTCAGATGACGCCAGCAAAATATGATTCCACTACGCTGACAGCGGCGGCGGGTGACTATAAATTGAAGGCCAAAGGACGCACGCTGCGTTTTGACGGCTGGACAAAAGTCATGCCTGCGCTGCGCAAGAACGATGAAGATCGTACATTGCCTGCTGTTAACGTGGGCGATGTGCTCGATTTGCAACAGCTGATGCCAAGCCAGCACTTTACCAAGCCGCCAGCGCGATTTAGCGAAGCGTCCTTGGTACGTGAGCTTGAAAAGCGCGGAATCGGTCGTCCTTCCACTTATGCCTCCATCATTTCTACCATTCAGGATCGTGGTTACGTACGCGTCGAAAACCGTCGTTTCTATGCTGAAAAAATGGGTGAGATCGTTACCGATCGTCTGGAAGAGAACTTCCGTGAATTGATGAATTACGACTTCACTGCGCGCATGGAAAACAATCTTGATCAGGTTGCGAATAATCAAGCGAAGTGGAAAGCGGTGCTCGATAACTTCTTCAGTGATTTCAGCCAGCAACTTGAGCAGGCTGAAAAAGATCCTGAAGAGGGCGGCATGCAGCCTAATCAGATGGTGTTAACCAGCATTGATTGTCCAACCTGCAGCCGTCCAATGGGTATTCGTACTGCCAGCACCGGTGTATTCCTCGGCTGTTCTGGTTATGCGTTACCGCCTAAAGAGCGTTGCAAGCAGACCATCAACCTGATTCCAGAAAATGAAGTGCTCAATATTCTGGAAGGCGATGATGCGGAAACCAATGCGCTGCGTGCTCGTCGTCGTTGCCAAAAATGTGGCACGGCAATGGACAGCTACTTGATCGATAATCAGCGTAAGCTGCACGTTTGTGGTAACAATCCAGAGTGTGACGGTTACGAAATCGAGCAGGGTGAATTCCGCATTAAAGGTTATGACGGCCCGATTGTTGAATGTGAAAAATGTGGCTCTGAAATGCACCTGAAGATGGGGCGTTTCGGCAAATACATGGCTTGCACCAACGACGAGTGTAAAAACACCCGTAAGATATTACGCAACGGTGATGTTGCGCCGCCGAAAGAAGATCCGGTTCCTTTACCAGAACTGGCATGTGAAAAATCGGATGCGTATTTCGTTTTACGTGATGGTGCAGCGGGCGTTTTCCTGGCAGCAAATACCTTCCCTAAATCGCGCGAAACGCGTGCGCCGTTGGTAGAAGAGTTACAACGCTTCAGCGACCGTTTGCCTGAGAAATTGAAATACCTGGCTGAAGCCCCGGCTGCGGATCCAGAAGGCAACAAAACCATGGTGCGATTTAGCCGTAAAACTAAACAGCAATATGTCTCTTCTGAAAAAGAGGGCAAAGCTACCGGTTGGTCCGCCTTCTATATAGAAGGCAAGTGGCAAGAAGCGAAGAAGTAATCCCCTAAAAGGCCAGCGCTCGCTGGCCTTTCTCATTCCCTTATATCAATAAGTTCTACATTTGTTATCTAAATGATATAGTGGTTATAGCATTTCCGACCTTTCTGATTCCGGATATTCAGCACGCTGTTTAGGCGACTTTATGTCAGCCGGGGATGCGACTCTGTAGCTTACTGGGATAGAACATATATGAAATTACAGCAGTTGCGCTATATCGTTGAAGTGGTTAATCATAATTTAAACGTATCCTCGACCGCGGAAGGCCTTTACACCTCGCAACCTGGCATCAGTAAACAAGTGCGCATGCTAGAAGATGAGTTAGGGGTACAGATTTTTGCCCGTAGCGGAAAGCATCTCACTCAGGTTACCCCTGCTGGCGAAGAGATTATCCGCATCGCTCGAGAAGTCTTATCAAAAGTAGATGCGATTAAATCTGTGGCGGGTGAACACACCTGGCCCGATAAAGGATCGCTTTACGTAGCTACGACACACACTCAGGCTCGTTATGCTTTGCCCGGCGTTATTAAAGGGTTTATAGAACGTTACCCGCGCGTATCGCTGCATATGCATCAAGGTTCACCGACTCAAATTGCAGAAGCCGTTTCGAAAGGGAATGCAGATTTTGCTATTGCTACTGAAGCGCTGCATTTGTACGACGACCTGATCATGTTGCCTTGTTACCACTGGAACCGCGCAATTGTTGTTACGCCTGATCATCCCTTAGCGGGCAAAGCACAGGTTACGATTCAAGAGCTGGCAGATTTTCCGCTTGTTACCTATACCTTTGGCTTTACTGGGCGCTCTGAACTTGATACCGCTTTTAACCGTGCGGGATTAACACCACGGATCGTTTTCACTGCAACCGATGCTGATGTGATTAAAACCTACGTTAGATTAGGATTAGGCGTGGGTGTCATTGCCAGTATGGCGGTTGATCCGGTGTCAGATCCTGACCTTGTAAGGATTGAGGCTGCGGAAATATTCACCAATAGCACAACCAAAATTGGTTTCCGACGAAGCACCTTTCTGAGGAGTTATATGTATGATTTCATTCAACGTTTTGCGCCACATTTGACTCGTGATGTGGTGGATGCCGCGGTTGCATTACGTTCTAATGACGATATTGAAGCGATGTTTAAAGACATAAAGTTACCGTTTAAATAATCACCGCACTGATTAATTTTTTTTAAGGCTGCCTTTGGCAGCCTTTTTTATTGCTAGTTGTTAGCGCCAGATGAAGATGGATAAGTTTCATTATTTTTTTGTAAATGAAACATCGATCACATGTTTCTTTATTGATGTTCATTAATTGCGAATCAGTACACATTTTTAACCATACCGCTTTGCGGCACGCCAGGATTATTCCCATACTCCAGTTATGACTTGATGTGGAAGCGCTTTTAATAAGGGTTTTAAATTTATACATTAGCTTTAACTGGTACTAATTCCATTTTAAGCCAAATTTTTGCTGTAATTGTTTAATAATAAAAGAGGGGAGAAGTTAATGATTACTTAAGTTTTTTAGTTATTTTGATAAATAGCGTTAATCGTTGTACTCAATAAAAATAACTGGATTTTTGGTCTTAACGAGTTTAGGATTCGTCCTAATTCTTCATCGGTGTTATCAATCATTTTATTGAGAGTGATTATCAAAAACTATGAATACGAGAATAACTGTACAACCGGATTTTCCGGCTAAAAGCACCAAGGTTGAGCGTTCTGGCAATACTCGTCGCAAAGCTTGGTTGACCATTTTTGCTGCTTCCGCACTGTTCTGGGTAGTTGTAGCATTAACGATCTGGCGTATGTGGGGCTAAGCCATGTGGGCAAATACACTCAGCCATAAACGTTCTTTGACCGCGCGCCAGCACAAACCTTCTGGCTGTAAGTCAAAAGAGGCTGGCGCGAAGCAGGAATTTGCATCAATCCCAGACTCTTGGGAGTTGAGTGACACCCAACGCCATTTCATCGAGTCTTTCATGGACCCGAAAGCGAAATAATATTTAAGAAGTAAGTAATTTATTACTTAGTGAAAATCTTTTCTTACCGGTTATTCCGGCGGGCACTTTAAAAGCCCAGTCTTTATCACACTCAGTTTAAAAAGTTTTCATCCTTTTCAGGGATGATTTCATGACTTTTTGCGCCAATTTTCAGTGAGGAGTGAATTTATGAATATGATAAAAATGTCTTGGTTCAGTGCTTACGCCTTCTCATTTGCGTTTTGGTCTGCGGCTGTATGGATCGCACTATAATTTGAATTAAATCACCTCTTTCTGATGCCTCGTGTCCTGCACGGGGCATTTTCGTTTGCGTTTGATTGTAGCAAATCGTGTTGTAATCAAAACGTTAACGAAATTGTGGTCTATCTTTAACATAAACCTTGTTTTCACTGAGGTTTAAAGATCACGATTATAAAGGAGGAACTATGTCGTTTACCCTACGCGAGCAGAGTCAGGAAACACTGCAGGTCGACAATCAAACCTATCATTTTTTTAGTCTGCCCCTCGCTGCTCAACACCTCGGCAACATTGATCGCCTTCCTAAGTCTATGAAAGTGTTGCTTGAAAACCTGTTACGTTGGCAGGATGGAGACTCTGTTACGGCAGAAGATATCCAGGCGCTGGTTGATTGGCAAAAAGATGCACATGCCGATCGCGAAATTGCTTATCGTCCTGCGCGTGTGCTCATGCAAGATTTTACCGGCGTGCCTGCTGTTGTGGATTTAGCCGCCATGCGAGAAGCGGTAAACCGCCTCGGTGGTGATGTCGCAAAAGTTAATCCGCTTTCCCCTGTAGATTTAGTCATTGACCATTCCGTCACGGTTGACCATTTTGGCGATGATGATGCGTTTGAAGAGAACGTTCGTTTGGAAATGGAGCGCAATCATGAACGTTACGTTTTCCTGCGCTGGGGGCAAAAAGCCTTTGATAAATTCCGCGTTGTCCCGCCAGGAACAGGTATTTGCCATCAGGTTAATCTTGAATATCTTGGCAAATCTATCTGGCATGAAAATCTGAACGGAAAAGAGTATGCCTGGCCCGATACTTTAGTCGGTACTGATTCGCACACCACCATGATCAATGCGCTGGGCGTATTAGGCTGGGGTGTGGGAGGGATCGAAGCTGAAGCGGCCATGCTCGGACAGCCGGTTTCCATGTTGATCCCTGATGTTGTCGGCTTTAAATTAACCGGTAAATTACGTCCTGGCATCACTGCCACAGACTTGGTATTAACTGTCACGCAGATGCTACGCAAACATGGCGTAGTGGGTAAGTTTGTTGAATTCTACGGTGATGGATTAGCTGATTTGCCGCTGGCTGACCGCGCAACTATTGCCAATATGGCACCAGAATATGGCGCAACCTGCGGTTTCTTTCCCATTGATGAAGTGACATTAAGCTACATGACGCTAACCGGTCGCGAAGCCGATCAGGTGGCGTTGGTTGAAGCCTATGCAAAACAGCAGGGTATGTGGCGTAACCCTGGCGATGAACCTATTTTTACCAGCACGCTAGCGCTGGATATGAATGAGGTCGAATCGAGCCTGGCGGGTCCTAAGCGTCCTCAGGATCGCGTCTCTCTGGGAGATGTTCCCGCTGCATTTGATGCCAGCAATGAACTTGAAGTCAATCAGGCACAAAAACCGCACAAGATTATTAATTACACGGACAGTGAAACCGGCTTAAGTCATGAGCTTACCGACGGCGCGGTTGTGATCAGCGCAATAACGTCATGTACTAATACTTCTAATCCAAGTGTTCTTATGGCGGCCGGTTTATTAGCTAAAAAAGCTGTTGAGCGCGGCCTCAAGCGCCAGCCGTGGGTTAAAGCGTCCCTGGCACCGGGTTCGAAAGTGGTTTCAGATTATCTGGCGGTGGCGCAGTTGACGCCTTCTTTGGATAAGCTTGGCTTTAATTTGGTGGGTTACGGCTGCACGACTTGCATCGGTAACTCAGGCCCGTTGCCTGATGAGATTGAATCTGCCATTAAAGAGGGTGATTTAACCGTTGGCGCGGTGCTTTCTGGTAATCGTAACTTTGAAGGCCGTATTCATCCGCTGATCAAAACGAACTGGTTGGCCTCACCGCCGTTGGTGGTGGCGTATGCGTTGGCTGGAAACATGAAAATCAATCTGCAAACCGATCCGCTTGGTCACGATCACACCGGGCAGCCGGTTTATCTCAAAGATATCTGGCCATCACCGGAAGAAATTGCTACTGCTGTTCAGCAAGTTACCAGTGACATGTTCCATAAAGAGTATGCCGAAGTGTTCGATGGCACACCGGAGTGGCAGGAGATAAAAGTCAGCGAAGCGGCCACCTATGACTGGGATGAAGGCTCGACCTATATTCGGCTTTCACCTTTCTTTGATGATATGGAGAAAGAACCCAAGCCGGTTAAAGACATCAAAGGCGCACGCGTGCTGGCAATGTTAGGTGATTCGGTGACAACCGACCATATCTCTCCAGCAGGTAGCATTAAAGCGGAAAGCCCAGCAGGACGCTACTTGATGTCGCATGGTGTAGAACGCAATGACTTTAACTCTTACGGTTCGCGTCGTGGTAACCATGAAGTAATGATGCGCGGCACCTTTGCAAATATCCGTATTCGTAATGAGATGGTGCCCGGCGTTGAAGGGGGTTACACCAAACATCATCCGAGTGGCGAAGTGTTAGCGATTTACGATGCGGCGATGAAATACCAAGCCGAAGGTGTTCCCTTAGCGGTGATTGCGGGTAAAGAGTATGGATCGGGATCAAGCCGTGACTGGGCAGCCAAAGGGCCTCGTTTACAAGGCGTGCGCGTGGTGATTTCGGAGTCATTTGAGCGAATTCACCGTTCAAATCTGATCGGTATGGGAATTTTGCCGCTGGAATTTCCACCGGATACCACGCGTAAAACGTTAGGTCTGACCGGGGAAGAGTTGATTGACGTTGAAAATCTGGATCAATTGCAGCCCGGCTGCACGGTGAAAGTGACCTTAACGCGCGCTGACGGTAGCAAGGAGCTGCTGGAAACGCGGTGCCGTATTGATACAGGTAATGAGTTAACCTATTACCGAAATGACGGCATCTTGCACTACGTGATACGCAACATGCTTAACTGATAAAAAAGCCGGGTAATCCCGGCTTTTTATTTATCCCTTCGGCAGTAGATGACCCATCTTAGCTGCCTTAGTGTCAAGGTAATGGGCATTTTTGGGATTGCGACCAACAACCAATGGCACACGCTCCACAATATTAATCCCAGCTTCCGACAGAATTTCTACTTTGCGTGGATTATTAGTTAACAATCGCACTTCATTCACCCCGAGCAGTTTGAACATATCTGCGCACAGCGTAAAATCTCGCTCGTCAGCAGCAAAGCCTAATTGATGGTTGGCTTCAACCGTGTCGTAGCCTTTATCTTGAAGCGCATAGGCACGAATTTTGTTCAGCAGCCCGATATTTCGGCCTTCCTGGCGGTGATACAGAAGCACACCGCGACCTTCTTCAGCAATTGAATTCAACGCGGCTTCAAGCTGAAAGCCACAGTCGCAACGCAAACTGAAAAGCGCATCGCCTGTCAGGCACTCAGAATGGACGCGCGCCAGAACCGGATCGTTATCATTGATATCACCAAAGACCAGCGCGACGTGGTCATGGCCGGTTGCCAATTCTTCAAAACCTACCATCAGGAAATCTCCCCATGGCGTTGGCAGTTTGGCTTCTGCCACCCGTTTAAGCTGCATGTGACTCTCCAGAACCTTCAGAGGATGCACTATCATCATGATAGCGCACGGGCGAGTGTAGCCCGACAAACGTGTAATATTGTGCCACAACCCACTGGTGGGCTGGTAATCTGTCAGAGCGATTGTAGTGATAAAGCACAATTATCCAATCTGCAATGGTTATGTTATTCTTTTTTAAGCTAAAGTTATTCATCAGCGATGAATTAAGTTCTCTAAAAGGAAAACGGATGTTGAAGATTTCACGCCGCACCACCTTGGGGATGCTGCTGTTGTTGATAATGCCGCTGACGGTTTGGTTATCTGGCTGGCAGTGGCAACCGGGTGAAAGCGGTGCGGTTTTAAAAATCTTATTCTGGATGACCGAAACTGTCACCAGTCCTTGGGGAACCCTGACCAGCCTGTTACTCAGTGCATGGGTCATGTGGTGTCTGCGTTTTAGATGGAAACCCGCTATTTTGCTGTTGCTGATTATGAACGCCACCATTCTGGCAGGGCAGTACACCAAATCCTTCATTAAAGACCAGGTTCAGGAATCGCGGCCTTATGTCGTATGGTTAGAGCACAGTCATGGTCTGGATGACAAAGCGTTCTACGAACTAAAACGCCATCAGCGCAGCCAAATGGTTAATGATTTAATGGCTGACGATACGCTGTTACCCGGCTGGCTAAAACGTCATTGGGCGCAAGAGACCGGTTTTGCTTTTCCTTCCGGGCATACCATGTTTGCGGCCAGTTGGGCTTTGCTGGTAATTGGATTGCTGTGGCCGCGTCGCCATTACAAAACGGTTGTGATTGTCTTTATCTGGGCCAGCGCGGTAATGGGTAGCCGCCTGTTGCTGGGCATGCACTGGCCACGTGATTTAATCATGGCCACTGTATTGTCATGGGTGTTGGTAACCCTGGCCACCTGGCTGGCACAACGTTTTTGTGGGCCGCTTAGCTTGCCGCCCGAAGAACAAAAAGAGGTGCAAGAGCGTGAACCTGAATTGTAATTCCACGCGTAGACCCCATATCATTGATTGTGCTTGCGTAAAAACGAATCGCCTGATGCTGCTGGGAGCAGCATTTTTGCCGTAGTTTTGGCATAATTCCACCCGACAACCTCACAACAGGATGCACTGTGAAATATTTGCTGATTTTTTTAGTGGTTTTGGTCATTTTCATCATCTCCGTCACATTAGGTGCGCATAACGACCAGGTCATCACCTTTAACTATCTGCTGGCGCAGGGCCAATTCAGTATCTCTACACTATTGGCAAGCTTGTTTGGTGTAGGCTTCTTGTTGGGCTGGGCAATTTGTGGATTGTTTTGGTTACGTGTTCGCGTTTCCCTGGCGAATGCGCAGCGCAAAGTAAAGCGTATGCAAGCACAAATTGAACAGGGCAGCACGACAGTGACGACCACATCGTCATCGGCTGCCCGGGAATAATTATCCATGCTTGAATTGCTGTTTCTGTTGCTTCCGGTTGCTGCTGCTTACGGCTGGTATATGGGTCGACGTAGCGCACAACAGGATAAGCAGCAGGAAGCGAACCGTTTATCCCGCGAGTATGTTGCCGGCGTTAACTTCCTGCTCTCTAATCAGCAAGACAAAGCCGTTGATCTCTTTTTAGACATGCTTAAAGAAGACAGCGGCACAGTCGAAGCTCACCTGACGCTGGGTAATTTGTTCCGTTCTCGCGGCGAAGTTGATCGCGCTATTCGCATACATCAGTCATTAATGGAAAGCGCTTCACTGAGCTACGAGCAGCGCTTACTTGCGATTCAGCAATTAGGGCGTGATTACATGGCGGCCGGATTGTATGACCGCGCCGAAGATATGTTCAAACAGCTCACTGATGAAACAGATTTTCGCATCGGTGCACTGCAGCAATTATTGCTGATTCACCAGGCAACAAGCGACTGGCAGCAGGCGATTGAAGTCGCTGAACGTTTGGTGAAACTGGGCAAAGATAAGCAGAAAGGTGAAATAGCCCATTTTTATTGCGAGCTGGCTTTGCAGGCGATGAGTAGTGACGATCTTGATCGCGCGATGAGCCTGCTGAAGAAGGGTGAAGCAGCAGATCGTCAAAGTGCACGAATCTCTATCATGATGGGACGTATTCTGATGGAGAAGGGCGATTACGCAAAAGCAGTGGGGCATTTACAGCGCGTACTCGATCAGGATAAAGAGTTGGTGAGTGAAACGCTGCCAATGCTAGAAACCTGTTTTCAACGGCTGAATCAGCCAGACGCGTGGGCAGAATTCCTGCAACGCTGCGTTGAAGAAAATACGGGCGCCGCCGCTGAACTGTATATGTCCGATATACTCGAGCAGCAGCAGGGACCAGAAGAAGCTCAGCTTTATATCAATCGGCAGTTACAACGTCACCCAACCATGCGAGTGTTTCATCGTTTGATGAATTTTCACCTACACGAAGCTGAAGATGGTCGCGCCAAAGAAAGTTTGATGGTTTTGCGCGACATGGTTGGCGAGCAGATTCGCACCAAGCCACGCTATCGCTGCCAGAAATGCGGCTTCACTGCGCACGCACTTTACTGGCATTGCCCTTCTTGTCGCACGTGGTCCTCTGTGAAGCCTATTCGAGGACTCGACGGTCAATAATCATCAACAGCCAGCGTTGGTGATTTACTTTCATTGTAGTTACAACATACTAAAAGCCTAAAGCTTTCGAAACCTACGCATCTGTGCAGTTTGTCGTCTAACAGACGGGAACAGCGATTGTGATGGCCCGACACCGCAGGTAAAATGCCAGCCGTTTGTCTATTGCGCCCATGGGTGCCCACTGCAGAGGAAATGCCATGCCTTCACCCCAAACTGTGACCGCTTCGCCGATTCTGGTGGCTTTCGATTACCATGACATCAATAGCGCATTACGCTTTGTTGACCAAATCGATCCCGGTAGCTGCCGACTGAAAGTGGGCAAAGAGATGTTTACGCTGTTTGGCCCTTCATTGGTGAAAGATTTGCAGCAACGCGGTTTCGATATCTTTCTTGACCTGAAGTTTCACGATATTCCCAACACGACAGCGCATGCGGTTGCCGCGGCTGCCGATCTGGGTGTCTGGATGGTCAATGTCCATGCCAGCGGTGGGGCACGCATGATGAATGCTGCACGTGAAGCTCTGGTTCCCTTTGGAAAGGATGCACCTTTACTGATTGCTGTGACAGTACTGACAAGCATGGATGCAGACGATCTGAAAGGATTGGGCATCACACTCTCACCGGCAGAACAGGCAGAAAAACTGGCAAAATTAACCCGTGAGTGTGGACTGGATGGTGTGGTCTGTTCCGCACATGAAGCGGCACGTTTTAAACAGGTCATTGGATCAGATTTCGCGCTGGTTACGCCAGGTATTCGCCCGGCAGGCAGTGATGCAGGCGATCAACGCCGTATCATGACACCAGAGCAGGCGAAGCAGGCAGGTGTTGATTATATGGTGATTGGACGCCCTATTACCCAATCGGCCAATCCCGCTGCTACGTTGCAATCAATCTTAAAAAGTCTGGAGGATGCCTCATGAATCGCGATAACCCGCTGGTTTACTCTACGGATACAGGTCGTATAGACCAGCCGCAGCAGAAAGTTGAGCGACCTAAAGGTGATGGCATTGTTCGCATTCAGCGTCAGACCAGCGGACGAAAAGGCAAAGGCGTCTGTTTGATTACCGGTATTGATCTGGATGATGCCGCATTAACACAGCTTGCTGCCGAGCTTAAGAAAAAATGCGGTTGCGGTGGCGCATTAAAAGAGGGCGTTATCGAAATCCAGGGTGACAAGCGCGACTTACTCAAGAGCTTACTGGAAGCAAAAGGCATGAAGGTAAAGCTGGCAGGCGGCTAAAATGAAAAAAATCGGGCTACTAAAAGTAGCCCGATGAGTATGTAGATGCATTGCGTAGCCGTGTTTTATTTTAATGCGGTCTTAATGAACTTGATGACCGATAATACCACCTACCGCTGCGCCACCGACGGTGCCGAGCGCGCTGCCGTTAGTTAGCACTGAACCACCAATCGCACCGGCACCCGCGCCAATTGCGGTATTACGGTCACGTTTAGACCAGTTAGAACAACCGCTTAACGCGACGACTAAGGTGGTAGCAAGGACAGCTGCTGTAATACGTTTCATTGTAATTGTCATAAACTTCTCCATTAGTGTGCTCACAGAGGCAACACCTTAAGTATAGCTTCGAAATTAATTTCACTCGTCGTCGCCGAGTTATTGCCACATCCTTGAAGGCAATGTATCGGCTTTCATCATGATGACCGACGAGTAATCAACAAAGCTCAGACAGGTCCGCTCTTTGTCTGAGAGGATTTTAAGCGTTCTGCGAAATTTCCGAAGATAGACAATTCCTAATTCACTCCACAATTTTGCTTTCACAGCTAATTCATTCTGCGTTTATAGCGATTTGCTCCATAACCTTTTGCCCGCTGGCTCCGCACACTTTAGGGACGATGATCTGCAGGAGAAAAGGAATGCTGGAACAGCTTAAACAGCAGGTTTTGGAAGCGAATCTGGACTTGCCAAAATATAACTTAGTCACTTTTACCTGGGGCAACGTCAGCGCTGTCGATCGTGAGCAGGGCTTGCTGGTGATTAAACCCTCAGGAGTCAGCTATGACGTGATGAAGCGCGACGATATGGTTGTGGTTGACCTTGCGAGTGGCGACGTTATAGAAGGAGATAAACGGCCATCTTCAGATACCGCAACGCACCGTGCACTTTATATGGCGTGGCCCGAAGTGGGCGGCATTGTGCATACCCATTCGCGCCATGCCACCATTTGGGCGCAGGCCGGGCGTGTCATCCCTGCTTGGGGAACGACCCATGCTGATGACTTCTACGGTGAGATCCCGTGTACACGGGCAATGCGTGATGATGAAATCAAACATGAGTATGAGTGGAATACCGGCCAGGTAATTATCGAAACCTTTGCTGAACGTGAGCTTTCTCCCAGCGCAATTCCCGCTGTGCTGGTTAATTCGCATGGGCCTTTTGCCTGGGGCAAAGACGCGCATGCTGCGGTACACAGCGCCGTTGTGCTGGAAGAAGTCGCTTATATGGGGTTATTCAGTCAGCAATTGACCGCTAACTTGCCACCGATTCAGCAAACGCTGCTCGATCTCCATTACCTGCGCAAGCACGGCGAAAACGCGTGGTATGGACAAAAGTAACTGGCTAACAGGGATGTAACCCATCCCTTCTTGCTGTCTCGCTGTTTACGCAAAAACGGATAGGGCGATCGCGATCATGTTTATTAAAACAGTGCATCTATAAAAATAAAACGCTGTTTCAATTTTATAGTCAGGATCACTGTTTTTGTTTCTTAATGTCATTACTTTGCTGTCATCGCCTTCGGGCACAACTCACATCTTCCTCTGGAACAGCAAAGGTGACACCAATATGCATATCAAACGTGCGATAGATAAAATCCCTGGCGGCATGATGTTGATACCGCTATTTCTCGGCGCGCTTTGTCACACCTTTTCCCCCGATGCCGGAAAATATTTTGGATCGTTCACCAACGGATTGATGACCGGGACGGTACCTATTCTGGCTGTGTGGTTTTTCTGTATGGGTGCATCGATAAAAATCAGCGCGACGGGAACGGTATTGCGTAAGTCCGGTACGTTAGTGCTGACCAAAATTGCCGTGGCCTGGGTAGTCGCGGCCATCGCCTCACGCATGATGCCGGAGAACGGTGTTGAAGTCGGCATGTTTGCTGGACTCTCTACGCTGGCTTTGGTCGCCGCGATGGATATGACCAATGGCGGCCTTTATGCCTCGATTATGCAGCAATATGGTTCGAAGGAAGAGGCGGGCGCATTTGTCCTGATGTCGCTGGAATCAGGTCCACTGATGACTATGGTTATTCTTGGCACAGCCGGCATAGCATCATTTGAACCCCACGTCTTTGTCGGTGCAGTTCTGCCCTTTATTGTCGGTTTTGCTTTAGGAAATCTTGATCCAGAATTGCGAGAATTCTTTGGCAAAGCGGTCCATACGCTGATTCCTTTCTTCGCGTTTGCTTTGGGTAATACCATCAATCTGGCCGTCATTGCTGAAACGGGTCTGCTCGGTATCATGTTGGGCGTCGCAGTGATTATCATTACCGGCATCCCATTAATTATTGCCGATCGTGTAATCGGAGGCGGAGACGGAACCGCAGGTATTGCCGCATCGAGTACGGCAGGAGCCGCCGTTGCTACGCCAGTATTGATTGCAGAAATGCTGCCACAATTCAAACCGGTTGCACCAGCTGCGACCGCGCTGGTCGCGACATCGGTTATTGTAACGTCTGTTCTGGTCCCGATTATCACCGCGATTTATTCAAAACGCGTTAAGCGTTCGCAGGTTGTTGTCAGCCAGCGCGCGGCTATTAAGTAACCCACCTAATCAATCCCCGGCCCTAAGTCGGGGAAATCTCTGGATTTTGTTTTATAAATCAATCTCTCATTTGGTCTGGCCTCACTCTGCATTACGCTGATGTGGCGTAAAAAACGCATCTAATAATCAGAGGATGAGACTATGACAGTTATTAACCAAGCAACTTGCAGATTGTTTACCGAAGTCGGACATACCACACAGCTGGTGGCGTACTACGAAGAAGGACGACGCACCATGTGGATGATGTTGCGGGCGCAGCCGCGTCCTAGCTTCAACCATGAGCTGATAGAGGAAATCATGAATTTGAGCTATGCCGCACAGCGTTCTGGCTTACCGATTGATTTCTGGGTAACCGGTTCTTTGGTACCGCAGATGTTTAATGCGGGTGGCGATCTGCGTTTCTTCGTTGAATGTATTCGTAACAATCGCCGTGAAGCTTTACGTGCTTATGCCAGAGCCTGTGTGGATTGCATTCATTCTGCAGCACGCGGTTTTGATACCGGCGCGGTGACGCTAGCGATGATTGAGGGCAGCGCATTAGGCGGTGGCTTTGAAGCGGCGCTGGCGCATCACTTCATTCTGGCGCAGAACAATGCACGCATGGGATTCCCTGAAATTGCCTTCAACTTGTTCCCTGGTATGGGCGGTTATTCATTGGTGGCTCGCCGCGCAGGCATGAAACTGGCAGAGGAGTTAATTTGTGAAGGTGAATCTCACAGTGCGGAGTGGTTTGAAACGCGAGGACTGGTCGATAAAGTCTTCCAGCCGGGCGACAGCTATCGTGCAACACGCACATTCATTGATACGTTGCGTCCGAAGCTGAATGGTGTGCGAGCTATGCTCAAAGCGCGTCAGCGCGTGCTGCAATTAACACGCGCTGAGTTGATGGATATCACCGAAGATTGGGTCGATTTTGCCTTTACCATTGAGCCAAAAGATATTGCTTACATGGAACGTTTGGTGCAATTACAAAACCGCCACAGCGCCTCGTTGCGTAAAGCGGGATAGTAATGTAATCCAGCGTTAAACGCGGGCAGGATGCTTAGCCAGCCAATGCCCAAACTGCTCTGCGGGCATTGGTTTTGCGTAGTAGTAACCCTGACGCCCATCAACGCCACTATTGAGGATAAATGCTTCTTCAGCTTTTGTTTCAATGCCTTCGGCAATCACTAACAGATCGAGAGCCTTGGCGACGGCAACGATCGCGCGAACCAGCGACTGAGAAACAGGCTGTAAATTGATATCACGTATAAAACTTTGATCGAGCTTGATGGCATTGATTGGCACACGTGCTAATTGGGAAAGTGACGAATAGCCTGTACCAAAATCGTCAAGATGGACCTGGGCGCCCAGATCCTGGAACTTTTTCATTAGCGTCAGCGCTTCAGCTTCATTCTCAATCAAGCAGCTTTCGGTTAATTCGATATCGATTGGACAATCACTTAAACCGGCATCGGCCAATGCCTGTTTTAAATCGCTATAAATGCTCTGATCCAGCAGTTGTCGCGCAGAAACATTTACGGCTACGCGCAGTTCAATGCCTTGTTGACGCCAGGTGAGGATCTGTTTCAGCACATTGAGCATGACCCAGCGGCCGAGCGGCACAATCAGGCCAGATTCTTCCGCATAGGGGATAAATTCAGCCGGGGAAACCAAGCCTCGTTCCGGTGAGTTCCAGCGCACTAACGCTTCCGCGCTGCGTATCTGCCCATCGCTGTCGACTTTAGGCTGGTAAAAAACCGTTAAATGATCGAGCTCCAGCGCTTTACGAAGGTTGGTATCAAGCCATAAATATTCAAATACGCGTTGGTTCATCTCAGCGGCGAAAACACAATATTTACCGCGACCATTCTCTTTTGCGTGATACATCGCAGTATCAGCATTGCGAATCAGGCTTTCACGGTCTTCGCCATGCAGCGGGGCAAGGGCAATACCAATGGAGCAGCCGCTATAAACCTCAATGAGTCCAATGCGGAACGGTAAACGCAAACGCTCCAGAATGCGAGATGACATCGCTTCCAGCGCCGCCTGGCTAGTATGTTCAGCCAGCACCACGAATTCATCACCACCCAGACGTCCCAGCGTTTGATCTTTACCCAAACAGCTAAGAATCGCCAAAGAGACAGCTTGCAGCAGTTGATCGCCAAACATATGGCCGTAAGCGTCGTTAACTTTTTTGAAATTATCCAGATCGAGATAAACCACACCGGTTTCATCGCCGCCTGCTTGCTCTAGTGCCAGGCTCATTTGTTGATGAATTGCGTTGCGATTAGGCAATCCGGTCACCGTATC
This sequence comes from Pantoea sp. T14, assembly GCF_036663535.1. Lineage (NCBI taxonomy): Bacteria > Pseudomonadati > Pseudomonadota > Gammaproteobacteria > Enterobacterales > Erwiniaceae > Pantoea > Pantoea sp. T14. The sequence continues at coordinate 895,416 of NZ_JAWUEB010000027.1, read as the reverse complement.
GGTGTTTGCCAGCACCCGTAGACGTTCCTGGGCCCGTCTTTCCTCGGTTATGTCCGTTCCTGAACAGATGAGGAAAATTTCATTTTTTCCGCTACCGCTGTGCACGAACTTATTACGAAACAGAAACAGTCGCTGGCCTTTTTTAGTCTTCACCCAGCGTTCAACTTCGTAGGAATTGCCGTCGCGAAAGAATCCGGCGATGTTGCGGCGTGATGCTGCAGCTTCCTGTTTACTCATAAACAATTGAAAGACGTTGCGCCCAATCACTTCATGTTCATTCAGGCCGGTATATTCTTCACTGAGGCGATTAAAACGTTGAATATTGCCGCGCTGATCGAGAATCACGATCACCGAATTAGCTTCTGAAACCACTTGCTCAGCAAATGAAAGACCCAGCGTCAAATCACGTGCAACGGCAGAGGTATCACCCCACGCAGAAGCCGTTCCGCCCCAGGATGACTGGTTTACCTTGCGGCCCACCAAGTGCATCGGAACCGGCACGCCGTGTAGCGGCAGCGTAAGATTAATTGTCGAGGTGATCACTGGCATTGCGCGGATTAAACTGGCCTGGCCCGGCGTCAGCGGCAGGGCAATGTTGGTATTTGACGATTCGTCTTCAGCAAAATGCAGCGCATCGCTGTCCGCGGTTAGACGCCAATGAGGGCTGGTTGTACCAAATAAGGTATACAACAAGGTTTGCCCTTGTTCATCGGTCATGGAACTTCCTCCGGGAAGTGCTCTGCAGGCGTTATCTCATTATTTTAGCAACAGTATTCATCATCTGACGCGAGCACAAGATGCAAACTGAATATATTTTGTTGTCCAGCTATGAATGGCACAAAAAAGCCCCGTAAAAACGGGGCGATGGCGTTGATTTAGCAAGGGCATTTACCCAGTTTCCCCGCTTGGCTTGGAAAGCGAGCATCCAGGCAATAACGATGAAAATCTCGCTCTGTCATTGCTGTCTGATCGGGATGATGGTACTGCATATGCTGTAAATATTTTTGATAATCCTGAACACCGACCATTAAGCGAAAGCTCTGTTGTAAACCTTGCCACAGCGCGCGCCAGCTAAATTTCGCCGTATCTGGCGCTGATAGCCGCTGGCAACGTTCAATTTGCCATACGCCTTGTGGACGTGTAGCACGATGAATGGCATCAAACATGACGTACCTCCTTACGTAACGCTGGCTCAGATTCATGGGTAGTCGGCACGTTACTGCGCAGGGCGCGACGAATAACAAACACCGCAGCGATTAACATCGTGACCGCCACCAGCATGAAGAATCCACACAAAGCGGCATTGATTTGGTTGCTAAAAACGATGGTTTGCATATCGGCTACAGTTTTTGCTGGCGCAAGAATCACGCCTTCATCTAAACCTCTACGGAATTTATTTGCCTGCGCAAGGAAACCGATCGAAGGTTTTTCATGAAAGATTTTCTGCCAGCCCGCAGTCATTGAAGTAATAAACAGCCAAATCGTGGGCAGAATCGTGACCCAGGCGTAACGCTGTTTCTTCATCTTAAACAGCACTACCGTTCCGAGGATCAACGCCATTGAAGCCAGCATCTGGTTACCAATACCGAACAGTGGCCACAAGGTGTTGATACCGCCAAGCGGATCAACTACACCCTGATAAACGAAAAAGCCCCATCCCGCGACAGCTACCGAGGTACCGGCCATGTTACCTAACCACGAACGGTTGTTGGCCATTGAGGGCACCACGGTGCCGACCAAATCCTGCACCATAAAGCGGCAGGCGCGTGTGCCTGCATCAACAGCGGTAAGAATAAACAGCGCTTCAAACAGAATGGCGAAGTGATACCAAAACGCCATCATGGCGCGGCTGTTGAACACTTCCGTAATGATATGCGCCATGCCAACCGCAAAGGTCGGTGCGCCACCGGCCCGTGATAGAATCGATCCTTCACCAACGTCACGTGCAATGCCGCTCAACACTTCTGGCGTTACCACAAAGCCCCAGCCGTTAATGACCTGAGAGGCATTTTCAACCGTGGTGCCAATCAGCGCTGCCGGAGAGTTCATGGCAAAGTAAACGCCCGGATCCAGCACCGATGCACAGATTAACGCCATGATGGCGACAAAGGATTCCATCAGCATCGCGCCATAGCCGATAAAGCGAATATGACTTTCGCGCTCGATCAGTTTTGGCGTAGTACCGCTTGAAACCAGCGCATGGAAACCAGAAATCGCGCCACAGGCAATGGTAATAAACAAGAAGGGGAAGAGCGCGCCGGAGAAGACCGGGCCGGTGCCGTCAATGAATTTCGTCACCGCAGGCATTTTCAACTCTGGCATGGCAAACACGATGCCAATCGCCAAGCCAACGATCACACCAATTTTAAGAAAGGTTGAGAGATAATCTCGCGGCGCTAACAGTAACCAAACCGGCAGCACCGAAGCGATAAAGCCGTAAATTACCAAGACCCACGTTAGTGACGTGCCTTTCAACGTAAAAAAGGGCCCCCAGTAGGGATGTTGTGCCACATCGCCACCGAAGATAATCGCGGCCATCATCAGCACAAAGCCAATCAACGAGACTTCAGCGATTTTACCGGGGCGGATAAAGCGCATGTAAACGCCCATAAACAGCGCGATCGGTATGGTGGCGGCAATGGTAAACAGTCCCCAAGGACTGTCCGCTAAGGCTTTCACCACGACCAACGCCAGCGCCGAGAGAATAATGATCATTACGCCCAGCGCACCCAGCATAGTAATCACACCAGCAAAAGCGCCTAACTCCTGACGCGCCATTTCACCCAAGGAGCGTCCGTCACGGCGCGTGGAAATGAACAGAATCAAAAAGTCCTGCACTGCGCCAGCCATCATTACGCCGACCAGAATCCAGATAGTGCCCGGTAAGAACCCCATTTGGGCCGCTAAAATTGGGCCAACCAGCGGACCTGCGCCTGCAATGGCAGCAAAGTGATGGCCAAAAAGCACCCATTTGTTGGTTGGGACATAATCCAGCCCGTCGTTAAGACGTTCGGCAGGTGTGAGGCGACGGTCGTCCAGTTCAAAAATGTTGCGCGCAATAAACAGGCTGTAAAAGCGATAAGCGATGCTGTAGCAGGCGACAGCGGCAATGACCAGCCAAACGGCGTTGACGTGCTCGCCACGGTTTAAGGCGAGCATGGCAAACGCGCCCGCGCCGATTAACGCCACCGCTAACCAGATGACTCCGGTTTTGACGTTTTTCATGACTAACTCCTTGTAGGGATCGAGAGAGAGGCGATCGAAAACAACGAGTTAAACTTAATGTAATGGAATGTAAGTGGAAGTTAATCGATAGAGAAGTGTGAGGCGAGGTACAAATTTAACATTTAGGCAAATAATTTGGGGAAAGTGCGGGACAACCTGAGTTGTCCCGCAAATTTTCGTGCTTATACCGCTGGGCGAGCCACAACGCTACGTGTTTCCATGCGCACTTCAGCGATGGTCACGTCAATAACGTCGGTGACGCGGAAAGCGACTTCACCTTTGATCTGAACCGTGCCGTTTTCCTGGCTGCAGACCAGTTCATCACGCACCGCGTGAATAAACGGGGCAGGGATAAAGGCGACCGCGCCGAACTCCAGCAAACGGACGCGCATACCGCCACGTGACACATCAATAATTTCGGCACTGAATTTACGATCGCTGCCAGCGAACGGCGACAGATAGCGCGCATACAGCCAGTCACCGACATCGCGTTCAGCCATGCGATTCAGACGACGACGCTCACTCATGGTCACGGTCAGCGCGCTATCCGGGCGAGCAATGTCATCACCCCGGATAATCGCTTTCAGCAAACGATGGTTGATCATGTCGCCAAATTTACGGATCGGCGAAGTCCAGGTCGCATAAGCTTCCAGGCCTAAACCAAAGTGTGGGCCTGGTTCAGTGCTGATTTCAGCGAAAGTCTGGAAGCGACGAATGCGGCTGTCGAGGAACTGCGTTGGCTGCGCATCGAGTTCACGACGCAGCACGCGGAAGCCTTCCAGCGTAGTGATTGCTTCCGCATCCACGGTGATGCCATGTGCAGCCAGCACTGTTGCTGCTTGCTCGGCATTGGTCGCATCAAAACCGGCATGAACGTTGTAGATACCAAAGCCGAGGCGTTCACGCAGCACTTTGGCCGCGCAGACGTTGGCCAGGATCATCGCTTCTTCAACAATGCGGTTAGCGATGCGGCGTGGCTCGGCAATGATCTCCAGCACTTCGCCTTTTTCACCCAGAAGGAAGCGGTAATCTGGACGATCTTTAAACACCAGCGCATGGGTTTGACGCCATTCGCCGCGTGCCAGGCAGATGCGATGCAACAGTCGAATCTGGTTCGCGATCGCTTCGTTCTCGGGTTGCCATTCGCCGCTGTTTTCCAGCCAGTCAGAGACGTCGTCGTAAACCAGCTTGGCTTTAGATTCAATCCAGGCAGCAAAGAACTGTGGATCTTCGCCTAAAGTGCCGTCTTTTGCCACGGTCACGCGGCAAGCCAACGCTGCACGGCGCATATTCGGACGCAGCGAACACACATCGTCAGAGAGTTCGCGTGGCAACATTGGAATATTGAAGCCTGGCAGATAGTTAGTAAAGGCACGTTGCGCCGCCACTTTATCGAGCTGGCTGCCTTCTGGCACGTAAGCGGTGGGGTCGGCGATGGCGATAGTCAGACGCAGCGCGCCATCGTTCAGTTCCTCAACGTACAGCGCATCATCCATATCTTTGGTGCTGGCGCTGTCGATGGTGACAAAATCCAGTGCGGTGAGATCTTCACGCGTCAGGTTCTCATCCATCATTTCGCCAAAGCCAACGTCTGGCGCTTCACGCTCAAGGTTATGGCGCGACAGCGTCACCCACCATGGCGCAAGGTGATCGTCAGCTTTGATAATAAATTCGGTCAGTTCAGCATAAAAACCGCGGTCGCCTTTTAGCGGGTGGCGGCGCATCTCAGCCACTGCCCAGTCGCCAGCTTGAAAATCATGTGTCACACCACGGGCCGGGCGGCACTGGATGGCATCTTTCAGCAGCGGATGATCCGGGACAATTGAAAGACGATCGTCTTTCTTCTGCACGCGGCCAACAAAGCGGCTCAGAAACGGTTCAACCAGCGTTTCTGGTTCAGCACTTTCACGGTCTTTATCGCTATGGATGATGGCAACGATGCGGTCACCGTGCATCACTTTCTTCATCTGCGGAGGCGGGATGAAGTAGCTTTTTTGCGCATCAACTTCGAGGAAGCCGAAGCCTTTTTCAGTGCCTTTTACCACACCTTCGGCGCGAGGCGTTTGCGAGTGGAGCTTCTCTTTGAGCTGCGCGAGCAGCGGGTTATCCTGGAACATAATTTTTTTAGTTTCGTGGCCTAAGAGCGGCTGACAGTTTTACGCGAATCGGGGTCGCGCGGCAAGGCAAAAAGCCGCTTAGCGCGGCTTTTTAACAATGCTGTAACAAGGATTTTAGGCAATTCGCTGACCGGGAAGTGCCTGTGAAAGTTCGAGTTTTACCGGTACCGATTTGGAGGTTGGCGTACCGCTGCCGTCACCAAAGCTATTGAGTGGGACCAGCGGGTTGGTTTCGGGATAATAGGCCGCGAGATTGCCGCGCGGAATATTGTATGGCACCAGCTTGAAGCCGCTGACGCAACGCGTAATCCCGTCGTTCCACAGCGTTTCGATATCAACCAACTCACCTTCGCTGAAACCCAATTCGGCCATGTCATCAGGGTTAATAAACACCACTTCGCGCTGGCCGTACACGCCGCGATAGCGATCGTCGAGACCGTAAATCGTGGTGTTGTACTGGTCGTGGGAACGCAGAGTTTGCAGAGTAAACGGCACGTCCGCATTCAGGTTGGGAAACAGTGACGTTGGCAGTGCTGCGTGGCTAAATTCTGCTTTTCCTGACGGCGTATTAAAACGCAATTCCGCTGCGGCGTTGCCCAGATAAAAACCGCCCGGCAGGTCGCATTTCTCATTGAAATCAGTGAAGCCTGGGATCGTGGCGGCAATATGATCGCGGATCAGGTTGTAATCACCGGCCAAATCCAGCCATTTTACTTTGTCATCACCGAGTACTGCGTGTGCAATACCTGCCACAATCGCCGTTTCTGAACGCTGCGTATCCGCCAGCGGCATGCCGATACCTTCAGAGGCGTGCACCATGCTGAATGAATCTTCCACAGTAATGAACTGATTGCCGGTCGCCTGCTCGTCACGCTCGGTGCGACCCAACGTCGGCAGAATCAATCCTTCATGCCCCGGAACCAAATGGCTGCGGTTCAGCTTGGTACTGATGTGCACCGTCAAACCGCAACGCGACATCGCTTCTTCGGTAATCGGTGAATCTGGCGCTGCTGCAGCGAGATTACCGCCCAATGCGATCAACACTTTGACTTCATCACGTAGCATGGCATTCAAGGCTTCAACGGTGTTATGGCCTGCTGCACGTGGGGGTTCAAAATCGAAATGTTTGCCCAGCGCATCAAGGAACGGCTTAGCCGGTTTCTCATCGATGCCCATGGTGCGGTTGCCCTGAACATTACTGTGACCGCGAACCGGACACAGGCCCGCGCCTTTTTTACCCAGTTGCCCAAACAGCAGTTGCAGGTTAGTGATCTCACGAACCGTATCAACCGAATGTTTGTGCTGGGTAATGCCCATCGCCCAGGTACAAATTACCCGGTCGGCGCTTTGATAAATCGCCGCGGCTTCACGGATCTGCGCCTCAGTCAGACCTGATTGCGCCACGATCTGCGCCCAATCGGTGTTATCAACTGCTGCAAAGTACGCTTCAACGCCTTGCGTTTTGGCATTCAGAAAAGCCTGATCGAACAAGCCACTTTCACCCGCAGCCAGACGCGCACGGTGCGTTTCCAGCAGCGTCTTCACCATGCCGCGTACCGCCGCCATATCACCCCCCAAATTCGGTTGGTAATAAGCCGAACTGATGGTGCCCGCTTTAGACGTCATGACTTCAAGGGGTTTTTGTGGATCGGCAAACCGTTCCAGACCGCGCTCACGTAGCGTGTTAAAGGTTACGATCTTCGCGCCATGATCGGCAGCGTGACGCAGGCTGTGCAGCATGCGTGGATGGTTCGTTCCCGGGTTTTGACCGAAGACAAAAATCGCGTCAGCGTGGTCAAAATCATCCAAACGAATCGTGCCTTTGCCTACGCCGATACTGCGCTTCAGGCCAGTACCGCTGGCTTCGTGGCACATGTTGGAACAGTCAGGGAAGTTATTCGTGCCCATCAGGCGGCCAAACAACTGATAAAGCCAGGACGCTTCATTACTGGCGCGGCCGGAGGTGTACAGCTCCATTTGATCAGGATTATCCATCGCCTTGATATGGCGTGCAATTAGCGCGAACGCCTCATCCCAGCTGATGGGTTCATAATGATCGGTTTCGGCGTTGTAACGCAGCGGATGCGTTAAACGGCCCTGATATTCAAGAAAGTAATCACTCTGCGCGTAAAGCGTATTAACGCTGTGCTTAGCAAAGAAGTCGGTATCGACGACACGACGTGTCGCTTCCCAGGTGACCGCTTTTGCGCCGTTTTCGCAAAAGCTAAACGTACTTTTGTTGTCATCGCCCCATGCGCAGCCTGGGCAGTCAAAACCGCGGGCTTTATTCATGCGTAGCAGATTACGCATATTTTTCAGTGCAGCTTTGCTGTCAAAGACGAAACGCGTGGTAGCTTCCAGTGAACCCCAACCGCCCGCTGCGGCACGGTAAGGTTTGATTTTGCGTTTAAATTTCATAATGAGTGCAGGCTTATTTTTATTGGAAAATATTGTAGAAAGTTTGTTATCAGGATATGGCCTGATGGTGAAGGGAAGTGTGCCGCTCTGCATAAAAGTTGTCTAATTGATTGACTTAATGGTGCGATAGTCACTGTTTATCGTGCATTTGACTTAAATGTGATGTTGGTCAAATTTTACTCGCGTTTAACCCGGCGTTTACGGGTGAAGTTTCTACATCGCGCTAATACTGTTTTTTCACAACAGAAGAGGGCGCGATACCATGAAACAGCTGACCAGCCAGATTCATGCTTTTGGCAAAGCGTTGATGATGCCGATCTCGGTCATTGCCGCTGCGGGGATATTTCTTGGATTGGCAGCAGCAATGCAAAATCCGGCGATTACCGGCGATGCGTTTGCGCAGATGCAGGTTCCACAATTAATCATTGGCTTTATCCGCAAAGTTGCTGGCGCGCTGTTCGCTAATTTGCCGGTGTTTTTTGCCGTGGCCAGCGCCATCGGTTTGGCCAAAGCAGAAAAACCCACGGCGGCTTTTGCAGCGGTGATTGGTTACATTGCGATGAATGTCGGTATCAATGCCACGTTGGCCGCCAAAGGCTTAACTGCCGCTACGACCACGCCAGAAGCGTTACAGCAGGCGGGCATGGATCAAACCACGGCGATGATGACCTCGGCGGAATACATCGAGATGCTGGGCGTCTTCACCTACAACATGAGTGTGCTCGGCGGCGTCATTGCTGGCTTAGCAACAGTTGCGCTACACAATCGTTTCTACACCCAGCAGTTGCCCACGGCGATCAGCTTCTTTGGAGGGCGTCGCTTTGTGCCAATTGTCACCGTGGTCTGTTTACCGCTCATCGGTGTGCTGTTAGCAATGATATGGCCAACCATAGGTCAGGGCATTGCCTGGATCGGTCAGATGATTGGTAAAAGCGGACAATATGGCGCTTTTCTGCTAGGTGCCTTCGAGCGCATCCTGATTCCTACCGGCCTGCACCATATTCTGAATGAAACGGTGCGTTTTACGCCGATTGGCGGTATGGCAACTGTTGATGGCCAAAGTGTTGTCGGTGCACTGAATATCTTTAATACCTCTTTAACCCATCCTGGTATGATTCCAGATGAAACCATTCGCACTGCCACCCAGTTTCTTGCGCAGGGAAAAATCCCAGTAATGATGTTTGGTTTACCCGCAGCGGCGCTGGCGATTTATCACACGGCAAGGCCAGAGCATAAGCAACGCGTCAAGGCGCTGGTGATGGCGGGAGCATTAACCTCTTTTACTACCGGTATCACTGAACCGCTGGAGTTTTGTTTCATCTTCGTTTCGCCGGTGCTTTATTTACTGCATGCCTTTCTGACCGGCCTCTCATTTATGTTGATGTCGATGTTGCACTTGATGATCGGGAACGTTCAGGGTGGCGTTATCGATTTGGTCGTGTTTGGCATGCTCGGCGGCAGCAAAACGCATTGGTGGTGGACGCTGGCGCTGGGCGTGATTTATGCACCGCTCTATTACTACGCTTTCCGCTTCGTCATTACCCGAATGAACGTAGAAACGCCAGGCAGAGAATCTGAGGATGAAAAACCGCAGGTGGTTGCTGCCAACGAGCGCACCCAAGTGATCATCAGTGGTTTAGGCGGCCATGCGAATATTGAAGATGTTGATTGCTGTTTTACGCGTTTGCGCGTCCGGGTTAAAGATATGAAGGAAGTCGTTGATCAGACTTTAATGAGCACTGGCGCTAATGGAATAAACCGTGTCAGTAATAACGATGTCCAGGTCATATATGGCCCGCAAGTTGAAAAAATTGCGAATGAAGTAAAAACAGCATTGGGTGTAGCCTAAAAGCGAAGCGGCAGAACGTTGAAAGGTTCTTGCGGTTTATTCTCTCCGCGTTGCAGCAGGGTTATCTGTTCACTGTTGCAACGTAATTAATATTGAGTATATAAGCTTCTTTTATGGGTTTAATTTTATTAATCTTATCCACAGAAGATAGGCGCGGTTAATTACCTGAAAACAGCACTCTGGTCTGACCATGTGGCATATTCCCCCCTTTTTCAGGTAAACTCTGTATGTTCAGCGCTAAGCGCTCATTGTTTTTCTGAATAAAAGACTGGAGGTCAGATGAATAATGTCATACTGAGTATGCTTGCTAAAATTTCGAATATGGATGCTCAAGCTAAACAGCTAGCCGCTCGAGTAGAAGCGCAATCTCTGATGATGAGTGCCTTGCTTTTGACCATCGGCCAAAATGGTGGACTGAGCGAACTCATTGGCAGCGTGAATAAAGCCATCAACTCTGTCATGGTTGATCCCTATGATCCCTATCGACCTGAAGCAGAACTCCTGCTGCAAGAGTTCCAGGATATGGTTAGAGTTTCCCAAATGATCGCCAAAGAAAATGCTGTGCTTAACTCCGGCGATACAGGCCCTTTTGATGCAAAAAATGCCTAAAATTATTAATGCTGACTTTCACGCTTAGTGATCTTTTATAATTCACCACCAGTAATAAACCGCCTTTTCAGGCGGTTAATCACGTATGTTAAGCGGCCATTTTGCGGCATGCTTCAGCGCAGTGTAGACACGCTTTTGAGCATTGCTGGCAATGATCATGCTGATGTTTCCCACACTCTTCGCCGCATTGCTGACAAATATCCGCGCAAATTGCACATAATGCTTTTGCAGCATCGCTGTCCAGTGCCATAAATTGCGCGCTTAAACGACAGAGGCTGGCGCATTGTGTATCCAGTCTGATGCAATCCCGCATCATTTCTAAATTCTCTTCTTTTAAACAGGATGCGGCACAATTATCACAGGCGGCAGCGCAGAAATAGCATGCTTCAATGCAATGACGATATTGTTCAATCATATTTCCTCCTCAATTTATTCCTCCTTAAGTCTGAAAATAAAACCGACTTTATGCAAATCAGTAATATGTTAATAACTATTTCAGTGGCTGGTTTATTATATCTAACAATAAAAAAAACCTTTTTACTTTTATGTAAGGGGAATAAGCAGGGCTGAAAAAAGCACAGCCCAAAGAAAATATTTAATGAGAAGGCAGCGCATAAGCCATCACAGAATCCCCTGAGGCTGTACCCAAACCTCCGTGTCCTCCCGCCGCAATAACCACATATTGTCTGCCATCTTCACCTTGGTAAGTCATCGGCGTAGCCTGGCCGCCTGCCGGTAAGCGGGTGCGCCACAGTTCTTTTCCGCTGGCTTCGTCATAAGCACGCAGATAATTATCGGCCGTTGCCCCCATGAAAATCAGTCCACTTTGAGTAATGACGTTGCCGCCCATCATAAAGATGCCGGTTGGCAGCGGAGCGTTAGTATGTGTACCGAAAATATTCATATCGCGCGTCGTGCCAGCCGGACGTTCCCAGATAATTTTGCGGCTGGTGAGGTCGATGGCGTATAACTTGCCCCACGGCGGTGTGCTACACGGGGCACCTAATAGGCTGAGCCAGGGTTTGACGACTGCCGCCCAAGGCGTGCCATATTCAGGACCCACCGCGAATTCCTTTGGTTTTGGATAAGGTTGACCGCTGGCCCAGCCTGCCCATTTCTGCATCAGACCTTGCTTAATAGCGTCGTCACTTTTCATCATTTGCATGGTGAAAGGGATATAGCTGGTATTGGCAATCATGACATTATGGCGCGGATCAATTGATGCACCGTACCAATCCATTACCCCATCAAAGGCAGGATAAGCGATGGAAGTTCCCGCTGCTGGTGGCGTGAAATTACCCTGATAACGGTAACGGTGAAACTGAATGCGGCACCAAAGCTGATCAAACGGCGTAGCGCCCCAGGTGTCGGTTGCTTTTAATACGGGCGGGGCAAGGTTAGGCATACCCACGGAATCAGGCTGCGTTGGTGAAAGATGTTCGCCCGGTAATGAGGGCGAGGTGGGAACAGATTTTTCATTCACTTGAGCCAGCGGCTTACCGGTTCGACGATCCAGCAAGAACAACTGCCCCATCTTTGTGGTTTGCACCAGCGCATGCACACCTTTTCCATCTGGAGTGGGCAGGTCAACTAACGTTGGACCAATCGGCAAGTCAAAGTCCCATACGTCATGATGCACCGTCTGGAAATGCCATTTTTCTTCGCCGCTATGAATGTCGAGTGCAACGATTGAGCTTGAATATTTTTCGTCAAAAGTGCGTCTTCCCGCACCGTAGTAATCCGGTGTGGCGTTACCCAGCGGAATATAAATCAAACCCAATTTTGGATCGGCGGTGTAGGTTCCCCAGCCGTTTGGTGTACCGCGTGTATAGGTTTCACCCGCTTTTAACGGCGCATTCGCTGGATTTCGACCCAAATCCCACGCCCAACTCAATTCACCGGTTTTCTCATCATAGGCACGCACAACGCCTGAGGGTTCGCCCGTGGTTTGATTATCATATATCCAACCGCCTAACACGATACGGCCTTCCAGCACCATCGGCTGCGAAGTGATGTAATGAAATCCAGGTGGCACGTTGCCCATGTGATCGGTAAGAGAGACATAACCATGTTGACCAAAAGATTCGCACGGTCTGCCGGTGCGTGCGTCCAGCGCCACCATGCGCGCATCCGCCGTAGTCGTAATGATTTTCTGTGGGCAGGTCGCATCACTATCAACCTGGCTCCATGCCACACCACGGCAGGCAAGGTATTCATTAGCTGAAGTATTCGATTTCGGATCAAATTTCCAACGCTGTTTTCCTGTGGTGGCATCCAGCGCAATCACTTCACGATGAGGCGTACAAATGTACAAGCTGTTGCCCACTTTAATGGGTGTCACTTCAAAACTGAACTCACGTCCTGCCTTGTCTTCGCCTTTACGCATGACATCACCGGTGTCGTAACGCCATGCCGGTTTTAATTCATTTACGTTCTGCGGCGTAATTTGCGTTAGCGGAGAAAAGCGTTGTCCAGCCGCCGTGCGCCCGTAATGTTTCCAGTCATTGCCGTTATCTTCAGTGGCTGAGCGCTGAGCAGATTGCACGGCGGGAAAGGGGAGATGATGAACAAAGCGGGCGTCAGTGACTTGCCAGCCGCTGTAAAGAATGCCGCCGATAGAGAGAAGATAAATCAATGCGGCAGCCAACGTTGAACGGCGTTGAGCAGCAGCCGTGATGATTGGACGCACAACCCAAGGCATGCAGAGCCAAATGCCAAGAATTGCTGGCGCCAGAAGACGAGGCATTAATTGCCAGCCATCGAGTCCCACTTCCGTTAATGACCACACCACACAAATCAAAAAAGTGATCAAATAGAGCCAGATACCTGACGAGCGACGCCGTAAAAGTTGAATGCCGCTGATTAAGAAGCCAATACCAAACAGCAGATACCACGGCGTGCCGCCTGAAAAAGCCAGCCAGCCTCCGAGTATCAAATAAGCTAAACCAAACAAGCTGACCAAAAGACCACTTAGCGTTGGCCAAAAACGCAGCGATGTTGATGCCACAATACATCCCTCTGTAAAAGATTGTCAGTAAAGCCTATAGAAAAACTGACACTTTGCAGATGGCATGCTTTAAATCACACAATTTTTCCAAAATACACTTATTTTTCAATGCGATTTAATTGGTAAATTATTGTCTCTGAAGTTTTCGAACCCTTATCGGCATACCGTTTTCGGGTTCATTGATTCAATATAATGATTCAGGATCGGACTTTTTATTGTCGCTAAGTCGGATTTGTAATGCCGTCGCCAAACGGGTGAATAAGATTGCGGCTAATGCGTAGGCTCCGCCAATTGCCGTTGCAGTCAGGCGATCGGCTGCCACATTTCCCTGCGCTAACCCGGTCAGTGAAATCATAAATACCACCATCAGGGTGACGAAAAAGGTAAAGACAAAATAGGAGCCGGTTGCCAGGCGATAGGAAAGGGTAAACGCGATGTAACCTGAAACGATAAAACCGCATGCCAGCACGGCAAGTTGTGGGAAAAGGTAGGTCAGGACGCCCGCCGACAAACAGCCCAGAAACGTGCCAAACAGCCTTGCCGGCACCCGCAGCAGTGATTCTTGATAGTGGTTGCGCAAACACAACAGCAGAGTCATACCGGTCCAGTAGCCATTCTTCAGGTGATAAAGTTCAACGGTGAACAGCGCCATCCCCATCGACAATAAACCAAACAGCACTGACCAGCGCAGATGGAGTTTGTGGCGATGTTTTAGCGTCTCCTGACGCAGAAAGGAGAACAGTGAAAATCGGCTCACCCACTGCAAATGAAAATGACCTTTGCTCAACAGCAGGCAAATTATTGTTAACTGTACCAAGCCGCCGATGGAAATAAGCAGCGCTCGGTGAGTGGCATGCGCCATATCGCCAGGAAAGTAACCTGAGACCAGAAAGGCGATCGCCGCTTGCAGGAATACCCAACCCGCGGTGCCATCGATACCCGTGATGATGGCGTAGGCCGCGGTATAAATCATGGCCAGGCTGATGTAGAGCGGCAACACCGATCCCGCCATGGCGCCCAGCCAGGATGAGAAACCGAGTCCCACCACGGTTGCCAGCAGCAATTTAAATGAAGAGCCTTCCCAGGTTTTACTGGCACCAAAGGCCAGCGGCAAAGCACCGCTGGCAATGACGCTCGCTTCGGCAACGTGATTCAACAGAAATCCGCCGATAAAAATCAGCATCAGTGCAGGCAAACAACAGAGGCCCAGCCGCAGGTCGTGCTTCAGTCCGGCATCCACTTTCATATTTATTCTCTCCTTGCTTCTCTCTTGCCTATCTTAAAAGTGTGAACCAGATCTTAAAAACTGAAATGATCATACCAAAGCGAAAGGAGACATTAATGTTAAACGCACCCACAGCGATTTTACTGGCGATGGCGGTTTCTGTTTGCGCGACAGACGCCAGTGCTCAAGAGCCAGAGTCGAAAAAACAGCAGGTTCAGCCGCTTCAGGTAGGCAATGTGCGCATTGGTCAGGGACAACCCGCTATTATCGTCTCGACCTCAGGGCAGGATGAAGCCAGCGTGCTGCAAGAAACTGAGCAAGCCGCGCGCACGCATGAAGTGAGTATCGTTGAACTGCGTGTTGATAAACTCGCTTTTGCTATGGATGGACCGCGCGTCGCTAAATTGGGCCAGTCGATGCGCCAAAAACTGAACGGTAAGCCGTTGCTGCTGACCTTTCGTACCAAACAGGAAGGGGGAGAAAAAATGCTGGACGATGCGCGTTATACGCAACTTTATCAGCAATGGCTGGCCGCGGGATTCGCTGATATGGTTGATATTGAGATGCGCATCGGTGAGCAACCAATACAAAAGCTGGTGGCAGAATCGCGACAGCAAAAGGTGGCGGTGATCCTCTCTTATCATGACTTCAATGCGACGCCGTCTAATGAAGAGATGTTACAGCGTCTGGAATGGCAAGCCGCGCACGGTGCTGATGTGTTGAAAATTGCCGTGATGCCGAAAACGCCAGAGGATGTGAATCGCTTAACGTCTGTCACCTGGCAAATGCGACAGCACAGTGATAAGCCTTTGCTGACAATGGCAATGGGAGGAAAGGGGACAATTAGCCGTATCGCGGGTGAAGTGTATGGCAGCAATCTGACGTTTGGTAACCTGGGACAAGCGTCTGCTCCCGGCCAGTTGGACGTGAATGTACTGTATCAAACATTGAAAGCGCTGCATCAGGCGGGTCAGGATAGTTAACCAAGCCGGTTAACAGACAAAAAAAGCGCCAACAACTTAGCTGTTGGCGCGAGTGCAATATGGGTGATCGTTATGCGTGTTGATTTGCGCGCTTTGGCTCTGTACGCACTGGCGTATCGCCCGCCACAAAGTATTTCGCTGTGCTGCGCGGTAACTGATGACCACGAATACGGTCAGCAATTTTCTCGCCAATCATAATGGTGGTGGCATTCAGGTTACCGGTGATGATCAGCGGCATAATGGATGCATCCACTACACGCAATGATTCCAGGCCGTGAACGCGTCCATCGCCATCAACCACCGACATCGCATCGGTACCCATTTTACAGGTACCGCAAGGGTGATAAGCCGTTTCGCCATGATTACGCACAAACTCATCCAGCTGCTCATCGGTCTGGCAATCAAGACCCGGGCTGATTTCGCGACCGCGATATTTATCCAGCGCCGGTTGCTGAATGATCTCGCGGGTGATGCGAATGGCATCACGGAACTCGTGCCAATCCTGTTCAGACGCCATGTAGTTGAACAGAATCGAAGGATGCTGGCGCGGATCGCGTGATTTCAACCGCACATGGCCCCGACTTGGCGAACGCATCGAACCGACATGACATTGAAAACCGTGCGCATCAACCGCATTAGAACCGTTGTAGTTAATCGCAACCGGCAGGAAGTGATACTGAATATTCGGCCAAGCGAACTCTTCGCGGCTTCGAATAAAGCCACCCGCTTCGAATTGGTTGCTGGCACCGAGGCCGGTGCCATTTAACATCCATTCAGCACCGATTTTCGGCTGGTTCCACCACTTCAATGCCGGATAAATAGAAACCGGCTCTTTGCATTCGTACTGCAGGTACATTTCCAGGTGATCCTGCAGGTTTTCACCCACGCCAGGCAGATCCTGTACCACAGGAATATCGAACTGCTTCAGCAAAGTCGCCGGGCCAACACCCGAGCGCTGTAAGATCTGCGGCGATGCGATCGCGCCTGCACACAACAACACTTCACGACGCGCATGGGCTTTATGTGAGGTGTTACTCTCACCCACCAAATATTCCACGCCGACAGCACGCTTGCCTTCGAACACGATGCGGTCGGTGGTGGCATGCGTGATAATTTTCAGGTTGGTACGGCCTTTAGCTTGATCAAGATAACCGCGCGCGGTGCTGGAGCGACGACCTTGTGGCGTTACGGTGCGATCCATTGGACCAAAACCTTCCTGCTGATAGCCGTTGAGGTCTTCAGTGCGCGGATAACCCGCCTGCACGCCCGCTTCGATCATCGCTTCAAACAGCACGTTATTACCCGCTTTTGGCGTTGCCACGCAAACCGGGCCGTCTCCGCCGTGATAATCGTTTGGCCCGATATCACGGGTTTCGGCTTTGCGGTAGTACGGCAGGCAATCCAGATAGCTCCACGATTCCAGGCCCGGCTCTTTGGCCCAGCCATCGAGGTCCATCGCGTTGGCGCGGATGTAGCACATACCATTAATCAGCGACGATCCCCCTAAGCCTTTGCCACGACCACATTCCATGCGGCGGTTGTTCATGTAAGGTTCAGGATCGGTTTCGTAAGCCCAGTTGTAGCGTTTTCCCTGGAGTGGATACGCTAACGCCGCAGGCATTTGGGTGCGGAAATCAAAACGATAATCTGGACCGCCTGCTTCCAGCAGTAGAACGTTTACAGTGCTGTCTTCGGTCAGGCGTGTAGCTAAAACATTCCCTGCGGATCCGGCTCCGATGATGATGTAATCAAATTCCATTCGTCGTTCCTCAGGTTGGAATAATTAAAATATTGACTGAAAACGTGACAGTTCGACCTGCACAGATTTCACTTGGGTGTAGTTTTGCAGCGTCATCAGGCCATTTTCACGACCCACGCCGGAATGTTTGTAACCGCCGACCGGCATCTCTGCTGCCGATTCACCCCACGTGTTAATCCAGCAAATGCCCGCTTCAATTTGATGAATCACGCGGTGCGCACGATTCAGATCCTGCGTCACAACGCCCGCAGCCAAACCAAATTCGGTGGCGTTGGCGCGGCGTACCACTTCTTCTTCGCTCTCGTAACTCAAAATTGACATCACCGGGCCGAAGATCTCTTCACGCACAATTTTCATCTCGTCGTGACAATCGGTGAACACGGTGGGGGCAACCCAAGCTCCCTGATCAAAGCCCGCGCCAGTAAGGCGTTTGCCACCGCACAGCACGCGCGCCCCTTCAGCGATACCTGACTCGATATAACGCATGACATTATCGCGATGACTAAAGCTCACCAGCGGACCAAAGTTGGTTTCCGGCTGGCGCAAATCGCCAGGTTGGATGCGTGCCACGCGCTCAGCGATTTTCGCTTCGAATGCCGCTTTCAGCGGGGCAGGGATAAAGACGCGAGTACCATTGGTGCAAACCTGACCTGAACTGTAGAAGTTGGCCATCATGGCAATGTCGGCAGCCAGATCGAGATCGGCATCATCAAAGATGATCAGTGGAGATTTGCCACCCAGCTCCATGGTGACCTCTTTCAGCGTAGATCCCGCTGCATTAGCCATGACTTTCTTGCCGCTGGCGACGCCGCCGGTGAACGAGACTTTATCGATGCCGGGATGTTCAGTCAGCAGCTGACCTGTGACTTGTCCGGTGCCCGGCAGCACGTTAAATACGCCATTTGGCACGCCAGCTTCGGTGTAGATTTCTGCCAGTTTGAGCGCGGTTAATGGCGTCACTTCGCTGGGTTTGAAGATCATTGCGTTACCCGCAGCTAATGCGGGTGCGGATTTCCATAGCGCGATCTGGATGGGGTAGTTCCAGGCACCAATGCCCGCCACCACGCCCAGCGGTTCACGGCGGGTATAAACGAATGAAGTATCACGCAGCGGGATCTGCTGGCCTTCCAGCGTGGGGATCAGGCCAGCGTAATATTCCAGCACGTCGGTGCCGGTGACGATATCCACGCTGACGGTTTCGCTGTACGGCTTACCGGTATCGAGCATCTCCAGCTCAGCTAATTCGTCGTTACGCTCGCGCAAAATATCAACCGCACGGCGCAAAATGCGTGAGCGCTCCATTGCGGTCATGGCTGCCCAAACTTTTTGACCTTTTTGCGCCGCAGCAACGGCACGATCAACATCCGCTGCACCTGCCTGATGCACATCAGCCAACACTTCGCCATTGGCCGGATTGATGGTTTGGAAAGTTTCGCCTTCGGTCGCAGCTACGTAAGCACCATCGATATATAATTTTTGCTCGGTGAACAGGGACATATCTTCTCCTTCCTTTATTCGTGCTCGCCAGCCAACTGCTGACGGATGAATTGTGTGGTCAAGGTTCTGGCCGCGTCTGGATTGAAGGGCTTACCGCTTAATGCGGCACGTAGCCATAAACCGTCAATCAATGCGGCTAAGCCATAAGCCGCCAGACGCGCCTTATCGCGGGGGATTTCACGACGGAACTCTGCTGCCAGCGTTGAAAACAACCGACTGCTACTGACGCGCTCAAGGCGATTGAGCTGGGGTTGATGCATGCTGCTGGACCAAAAATCCAGCCAGGCCTTCATGGCGGCGTTGTGCACCTGCGTTTCGTCAAAATTGCCTTCGACAATCGCGCACAAGCGCGCTTCTGTGCTGGCATCAGCCAAAGGCCGCAGCCTGGCGGCAACCGCATCACGCAGTTGGCGGGTCACGTCGCGCATTGTGGCTTCTAATAAGCCATTTTTGTCTTTGAAGTAGTGACTAATGATCCCGGTCGACACGCCTGCACGGCGCGCAATCTGGGCGATAGTTGCATCATTAATCCCGACTTCATTAATTGTGCTCAGGGTCGCATCAATCAGTTGCCGACGTCTTATCGGCTGCATCCCCACCTTTGGCATAACTCCAACTCCACCCTCAATTCGAGCCTCTATTAAAACTTTTTTTGATTGCACGTTCAATATAAAAAGAAAAGTTGTTAGGATGCTGTGCTTCAGTTGTTACGATAAACGCAGCGGTGGGAAGCGCAATACAACGCCGTAGCGCAGATTAAGTTTTGGCAATAAAAGGGAAGGATACGAGTCAGACATCGCCTGACTTTGAAGTAAGTTCTTGATATTTTGCAGTAAATTAACCAGAGGTAATCGATGATTAATTCACCTGCCAGTGAAAAAGACAGAATCAATCCTGTTGTGTTTTACACGTCAGCCGGACTGATTCTGACATTTTCACTTGTGACAATTCTTTATAGCGATTTGGCCGCAAGCTGGATCTTAAAAACAGTAAACTGGGTTTCTGCGACGTTTGGCTGGTACTACATGTTATCCGCCTCACTCTATATCGTATTTGTGCTCTATATGGCTTGTTCGCGTTTTGGTGCGATCAAGCTTGGCCCGGAACAATCAAAACCTGAATTCAGCGTACTGAGTTGGTCGGCCATGCTGTTCGCCGCCGGTATCGGTATTGACCTGATGTTTTTCTCGGTTGCTGAGCCGGTTGCGCAGTACATGCAGCCGCCAGAAGGGGCGGGGCAAACCATGGAAGCGGCTCGCCAGGCAATGGTCTGGACACTGTTCCACTATGGCTTAACCGGTTGGTCGATGTACGCCTTAATGGGAATCGCGCTGGGTTACTTTAGCTATCGCTACAACTTACCATTGACCATACGCTCGGCGCTGTATCCTATTTTTGGTAAGCGAATCAATGGGCCAATCGGCCATACCGTGGATATTGCTGCTGTAGTCGGCACGATTTTTGGTATTGCCACGACATTAGGTATCGGTGTGGTTCAGTTGAACTACGGTCTGAAAGTCTTGTTTGATGTTCCTGAAGGGCTGACCGCGCAAACGGCACTGATTATTTTGTCTGTGGTCATTGCGACGATTTCCGTGACGTCCGGCGTGGACAAAGGGATCCGTATTCTTTCAGAGATCAACGTGGCGCTGGCGCTGGGTTTGATCCTGTTTGTGCTGTTTATGGGCAATACTGAATTCCTGCTGAATGCGCTCGTGCTGAACGTGGGCGATTACATTAATCGCTTTATGGGCATGACGCTGAACACCTTTGCTTTTGATCGTCCAACCGAATGGATGAACAGCTGGACACTCTTCTTCTGGGCGTGGTGGGTTGCCTGGTCGCCGTTTGTTGGCTTGTTTCTGGCGCGTATCTCTCGTGGTCGTACTATTCGTGAATTCGTACTGGGAACGCTGATTATTCCGTTTACCTTTACGCTGTTGTGGCTGTCGGTATTCGGTAATGCCGCGCTGTACGAAATCATTCACGGTGATGCAGGATTTGCTCAGGAAGTGATGGGCCATGCGGAACGCGGCTTCTATAGCCTGCTGGCGCAATATCCCGCCTTTAAGCTGAGTGCTTCCGTGGCAACGATTACCGGTATGCTGTTTTATGTCACTTCAGCCGATTCTGGCTCGCTGGTGCTTGGCAACTTCACTTCGAAGCTGAAAGACATCAACAGTGATGCACCGAACTGGTTACGTATTTTTTGGTCAATTGCCATCGGCGTATTAACCCTGAGTATGTTGATGACCAACGGTATTTCGGCGTTGCAAAATACCACGGTAATCATGGGGCTGCCGTTCAGTTTTGTGATGTTCTTTGTGATGGCGGGTTTGTATAAATCGCTGAAAATTGAGGATTACCGTCGGGCCAGCGCCTCGCGTGAAACTGCTCCCTATCTTGCGGCGGCAAATGATCGTCTGAGCTGGAAAAAACGCCTGTCACGTTTGATGAACTATCCCGGCACACGTTATACCCAGCAAATGATGGAAACCGTGGTGTTCCCGGCGATGCAGGATGTTGCGAAAGAGCTGGAACTGCGTGGCGGTAAAGTGACGCTGGAAAGCGTGCCAGCCGATGAAGCTAACCCGATCGGCTATCTCGATCTGCGGGTGAATTTGGGTGAAGAGCAGGACTTTGTTTATCAGGTCTGGCCGCAACAGTATTCGGTTCCGGGCTTCACCTACCGCGCACGCAGCGGTAAATCAACCTATTACCGCCTGGAAACCTTCCTGCTGGAAGGCAGTCAAGGCAACGATTTGATGGATTACAGCAAAGAACAGGTGATTATCGATATTCTCGATCAGTACGAACGCCACCTGAACTTTATCCATCTTCATCGTGAAGCGCCGGGCAATAATATTACGTTCCCCAACGTCTAACGCGCATGGCACAGGCCGGAGAATCTTTCTCCGGCTTTTTTCAGTTCTACGCTAACCCGCAACGTCAACAAATCATCTATCTTTAAGGCGTTATGTCTCATTGATTTTGACAGGGAGTCGTATGAAAAAAATCCTCAGCACGTTTCTTCCGCTTTATGCCACCACATTGTTGATGCTGTTAGGTTCCGGCCTTCTGACTACCTACGTTTCGCTGCGGCTGGCGCATGAGCAGGTTAATGGTGCGCTGATTGGTGCCATCATCGCGGCTAACTATGTCGGTTTGGTCATTGGCGGCAAAGTTGGGCATAACCTGATTGCCCGCGTGGGCCATATCCGTGCTTACGTCTCCTGCGCTGGCATCATTACCGCCTCCGTGATTGGACATGGTTTGACAGACTTCATCCCGCTGTGGGTTTTTCTGCGCTTGATCATCGGTCTTTGCATGATGTGCCAGTACATGGTGCTGGAGAGTTGGTTGAACGATCAGGCTGAATCTTCGCAGCGTGGCGTCATTTTTGGTTTTTACATGGTGGCGACCTATTTAGGCTTAAGTGGCGGGCAGGTTTTACTGACGCTGCAAAGCGGTTTTGGCGTCAGCACCTTGCTGATTGTGGCACTCTGCTTTGCGCTGTGTCTGGTGCCTATCGCCTTGACCACTCGCACCAATGTACAGGCGATGTCGCCCGCGCCAATGGAGCTGGGCTATTTCATTCATACCATTCCTAAACTGCTGGGCACCACGCTGATTACCGGCATGGCGGTAGGGGCGTTTTACGGATTAGCGCCGGTGTATGCCAGTAGCAAAGGCTTTTCAACCGCACAAACCGGCCTGTTCATGAGCTTAACGATATTTGCTGGGCTGGTGTCGCAATTTCCGCTGAGCTGGCTCTCTGACCGCTACGATCGCCAGCGCTTGCTGTTCTTTATCGCCGTGCTGTTTGCTATTAGCGCCTTGCCGCTGGTCTTGCTGCCGCACCTGACGTTTGGCTGGTTGTTGGGCGTCTCTTTTATCGCCAGCATGATGCAATTCTCGCTCTATCCGTTACAGGTTGCGTTAGCTAACGATCAGGTCGCTGCTGAACGTCGTGTTTCTTTAACCGCCTGCCTGCTGATGGCATTTGGTATTGGTGCCAGTATTGGGCCGCTGATCGCTGGCGCACTGATGCAACCGCTCGGTAGCAATATGCTTTATCTCTGTTTCATGCTGTGCGCGGTAGCCATTGCTCTGTTAAGTTACACCGCTAAACATATTCCGATGCCGACCACCGAAGTACCGTTACCGCACGTGGTATTGCCAGACAGTTTGGCAACTTCACCGTTGGGTGCGGCATTAAATCCGACGCTTGAAGAGGAGGTGATTCAGGCATCGATGGGGAGCAACGAGGATGAAGTCGAGGAGCAGAAGGGCGAACAGCCCACCTGTGATGGGCCCACATGAGTTGAAAAAGTGGACGCGGGAAGAGTTGCAGGAGCTGGCGAAGCATTACAGGCAGAAAACCAGAGATTTGATTAAGCAGCATGAGCCTTGAAGCCAATCGTTTTGAAGAACAAGTTTCACTAATACCTATTCGTTTTTGTTATTGAATACCACGCAGTACTCACCCTTTGGGGTAGTGAAATTCTTCTAAGTAAGTTGCTGATTATCATCAATAATCGTTTGGATTGCTTCATCTAAGGCCATCATTGATCCACCCTCATTAGCTAAAAAAATTTTTATCACTTACTAAGGTTTTCGGCATACATCTGCAATGCTTTAGTAACCACTGCCGCCTGTGATTCTCCAGTCTCATTTGCCAGTCGTTCCAGCAATTCGATAACGTTCATGTGGAGCTTAATACCTTTAACCTTCACGCCGCGCTTTTCATCGCTCTTTTTCTGAATGTCAGATATTGATTGTGCCATATGAAAATCCTAAATTAAGTGGGTAGGGTGAGAGGGGGTTTCTCCCTCTCTTCCTGACTGTCTTAGTAAGCTGGCGAGCTAATCACTAAGAGAACATTCAGGATGATGATTAATTTCATCATAATCCTTTTCTCGTTGGCCTCTGCTTCGGTAGGGGCCTTCCCGTTTCAGCATCTTGCTGATGTGATTACATATAGGTTAACCTATAATTATAGGCAAAATGTTTCTTCGTGTTTTAACCGAAATATCAAATAATTATTAAGGCTCGCTAAGGCAGGCTGATCGGGCTAAGAAGATTACCTTGATGCAGTGGTTAATTGGGTTTGCTTTAAATCAAAAAAGCTGGAAATTAAATTAACCATATGGCCCTAAGGTGTATAAGATTCTCCGTCCAAATATCCTGGAGAATCAAAATGAAGAAGTATTTACTGGTTTTGATGGCGGCAGCTGTACTCGCTGGGTGCGCCTCGAATGACATTGAAGATATGCCCCGAGACGCAAGAATTAAGTTCGCCAACATGGAGGGCTACTCTAATAATCCATACCCGCAAGCGAAAATGCTGGGCGAGGTCATGGGTATGAGTTGTGCTCGTAGAGGTGGATCGTCAATGATGGTTACTGAAATTGGCGGGAATATCTTTGCAACCAGCTCTGGCCCTGACGTCGCTAACGGCGCAGAAGCCCTTCAGGATATGAGATATAAAGCTGCGGTCATGGGCGGTGACGCTGTCGTAAACGCCGTTTGCAAATCAGGTGGCGTAGATTGGGGCCATAATTGCTGGTCCACAGTTAAATGTGTCGGTGATGTTGTAAGTAAATAAGGGTAAACCCTCATAATCAAATTTTAAAGGCTCACTTCGGTGGGCCTTTTTCGTTTTAGCGCCCTCCCAAAACTAAATCGGATGACCCTCATTGCTGTGATGGGGAGGAGCGCTCTTTTCTTCTGACTACAAACAGCACCGACCGTTATCACGGAGGTGTATATGAGTATCGATATGAGCAAACTGGCATCAGCCGGGACAATTGCCAATGGTCTGTTGACTAGGCTTAGCCCCGACGAATGGAGTGCTGTTGGCGTTCTGGCCGGTATTCTGTCGCGCTACTGACGCTCGGTATCAACTGGTATTACAAACGTAAAGCAACACTCACGCAGATTCAGGCGCTTCAACGCTGGCCCACCGCGCCGGAACTCACTGAGGATTAACCTATGGCTATGTCAAACGGCCTGCGCAACAAACTGATTGCAGCAGCGGGGGGCGGCTCTATGTTGATCGCTACTGTATACCTTGGCGGTAAGGATGGCGTAGAAGGGCGTGTGTATGAGCCTTACAAAGATGTGGCTGACGTATGGACTGTCTGTGACGGTCATACCGGTAACGACATCATCAAAGGTAAAAAGTACACCGACCGCGAATGCGATCGCCTGATGTGGAATGACCTGCAACCCGTAAAGAAAGCTGTAGACGGAATGGTCAAGGTGCTGCTCGGCGAATATCAGCGCGCCGCGCTCTACAGCTTCACATATAACGTCGGGACGGGTGCCTTCTCAAAATCAACCCTCCTGAAGCGCCTGAATACCGGTGATGTTGACGGTGCCTACGCGAAGAGTTGCGCCGCTGGATTTACGCCGGAGGGCAGAAGTGGCGCGGACTGATGAACCGCCGCGATATGGAACGCACCATGTGCCTGGCGGAGAGTGTTGATGATCTGGCTGGTAAATAACTGGCGTGCGCTGTTGTGGTTCCTGCTTTGCCTTTGCATTGCGGCGTTTGCTTCGGTAGCTAACTACTACCACAGCAAATACGAATCAGCATCCCACCTGGCGGAAACGCGACAGGAAACAATCAACGATATGCAGCGCCGCCAGCAAAGTGTTGCTGCTCTCGATGCCAAATACACACAGGAGCTAGCTGATGCTAAAGCCACTATCGAGCAGCTGCATGACGATGTTATTGCTGGCAAGCGTCGGTTGCAGCTCAACGCCACCTGCACGAAGCAATCCACTGCCTCCTCCGGCATGGATGATGCAGCCCGCGCCCGACTTACTGACGCCGCTCAACGGGATTATTTCACCCTCAGAGAGCGAATCGAAACAGCCGGAAAGCAAATAGCCGGTTTGCAGCAGTACGTCAGAAAGCAGTGCCTGAAATAAAAAATATTTATTGACCGCACTTTGCAAAGCACAAAGTCTATTAAATGAGTCTCGCGCAATGCGGGACTTTTTTATGCGCCTCGCACGCGCAAATATCAACCCCTAAGCCTACAGAAAAGCAAGCCTGAGATTAGCCGTAAATGGTGCATCTTAGGGGGCGGCTTAATCTGTGCGACAGGCTTGTTTCTCTATAGGAGTACCAGCTCATGCAACAGCCAGTAAATGATCAGGCTCTGACGATGACCAGCCATGAAATAGCGGAAGTAACTGGCAAGCGTCATCCCGATGTAAAGCGCGACATAGAAACTATGATGGAACAGCTTCAGGAGGATGTGAGCAAATTTGCTCGTATCTATCTGGACACCATGAACCGCAAGCAAACCGAGTATGTTCTGGATCGCGAACATACAGAATGCCTTGTGACAGGGTATAGCGCATTGCTGCGCATGAAAGTGATCAAGCGGATGCATGAGCTTGAAGAGTTAGTACGTATCCCACAGACATTACCTGAAGCGCTCCGCCTTGCTGCTGACCTCGCAGAGCAAAAGGCGGAACTGGAAAACAAGCTCGCAATTGCGGCACCAAAAGCTGATTTTGTTGATAGCTACGTCGAGGCATCAGGAGCTATGGGTTTTCATGAGGCTGCAAAGTTGTTGAAGATTAAAGAAACTCAGTTCCGCTTGTTTCTGGTTGAACACGACATTATGTATCGACTTGCAGGAAAGCTTACGCCATATGCTCAGCATCTGGACGCTGGACGCTTCACAGTTAAAACCGGTGAGAATCAACACAACGGGCACGCCTTCACACAAGTTAAGTTCACGCCGAAAGGTATTCAGTGGATTGCCGGATTACTGGTATCCAATAAGGTGAGTGGGCGGGCTGCATGACGAAAGATGAAATGCAGCAACTTGAAACCATCTGCCGCTATCTAAAGGATGGTTTTAAGGATTTGAACTGTGGACGCATTGCGGTCGGCGCATCTAATGTCGAAAAAGCTGAGGTTCTTCTTGATGCCCTAATGGCTATGGAAGAGGCAAAAAATAGGAGAAATGGTTGAGAGTCTCTTCCTCAACGGCTTTCATCACAAGGCGCATTTGCGCGTGCGCCTGATGTATATTCATCCCTTAACGACAGAGCAAAGGGGGTGAAATGAAATTTTTTATAGCTTGGGAGCATTATTCGACGCATTGGTCGTTGATTGAAAAGGGATATCATTTTATAGAAGTAACTGATCCATTTTTGATCGATATTGTTCTTGGGGAGCATCTTGAGCGATTAGCTAAATCTAAAGCAGTGGAGCTAAAATACATCGTTCCAGTAAGTTGCCAGCCAATGCCGTCAGTCCGTGAAGAAAATGAACACTGGAGGGCATCTAATCAAAAAAGCGATGAGCTTGACCCTTTATATAATCAGGCCGTAGCGTTTGTAGTCGAAAAGCGCCGGGCTTCAATATCAGGCCTTCAACGCCAACTCCGTATTGGCTATAACCGTGCCGCAATCCTCATCGAACAAATGGAATCCCAAGGCATTGTTTCTCCGGCAAACCGTGACGGTAGTCGCGAATTGATTTAACCATTAGTAATACAGAGTGTTTATTAGGTTCATAACCGCCTCCGGGCGGTTTTTTGTTGCCATTACAAAGCTCATCTGCGGGTAGGTATTGATAATGCTACGTTCCGGCTATAAGGCGAATGCAATCAGCGAAGGAAACATTATCTTCTAAAGCGAGCGCCCGTGCTGAAATGAAATCCTCCTGATACCAAACCACATCACTGACCCTTACCGGGGCTGAGCATTGATCGCAGTAAATATGTGATACCTGCTCAGCTTTTAGTGAGTTTGTCGAGGCCTTGAAGCGGTCTCCACCGCAACTCGTGCAGTGAATTTTGATGACGGGCATGGTATGGCTCAATACAGGATATTTCAGGCATTTTATATTAAGAATATCCTCAGAAAAATATAAAAATCCTAACGCAGACAATGCATTACGTTCATTTATGATTTAAGAATAAGTGCAATCGAGCACGGGCGGTTTTTTATTGGAGTGAATATGCTTAACACCTACCGTATTACCGTCACTACCAAATCAGGCGAAACTCACGAAGGCCTGATGAACCGATCACAGCCAGAGATGGTTAACGGATTCATTGGCGTTGCCCGGGAAGGTGGCGCTTGGATATACCTCGCGCCTGATGATGTGCTCAAGATGGAGTATGTGCCTGTTGGGAGGGATTAGGCTCGTCATCTTTATGATTCATTTTGTAGCTTTCATCGAGAAGTGAAATAACTTCTTCAATTTTTTGATTGAAACCTGTGAACTTAATCGTCCTTTGTGTCATTTTTCGGCCTTCTCCGTGGGCCCCACCATGGAGAGCAGAATTTTCGTATTTAACACCGACTCCTCCATTGCCTGAGGCTTCATATACTTCAGTAATTTCCACGCACTCTGCAATGAGGATTCTTCGGGCTATTGCCAATTCCTGTTGTGCTTTCGCCTGGATATCAACAAGCGAGTTAGCGGTCTCAACAGTCTCTGCTTTTTCCTCAGGGCTCGCTTTTGCATCCCCGGTATTTGACTTGTAAAGATCGTATATAGACCTGAAGGCAAGTTCCGCCATGCTTGGCCCGGCAAGGAAATTGAGAATCGACATAAGCTACCCATTTTGAATAGTGAAGTTGATCTTTATCGGTTCATCACAAAAAAACATTAGAGCAATAAATATGGCGATCAAATCTAAAACTGGCCGCCCTTCTGATTATCTACCAGAGGTGGCTGCTGACATCTGCGCATTTCAGTTCAGTGCTCTCTTGAACAGCTTGGGTTAACATCACTCTAAACATGAGGGTGTTCAATGAATTTAAAGCCAAGTTTCGAAGAGTATACGGAAGCAGAATTCACCCAACTTGTGAGTGAAATCTGTAGCGCTGAGGGCGGCGAAGATTATCAGGATAAACTTCTGGAAAATTTCATTTCAGTAAGTGAGCACCCTGGAGGTTCTGACCTGATTTATTACAGCGAAGATGAGGACGCAACACCTGTGAAGATTGTCGCCGCTGTTAAATCATGGCGCAAAGCTAATGGTAAGAGTGGCTTTAAGTCATAAATCATAAAGCCTCCTTACGGAGGCTTTTTTTGTGGGCATCACAAGACGCATTTGCGAGTGCGCCTGATGATGGTTTACTCAATCTAGATCGTAGTTTTCGTTATGTGTCCAGAGTGGTATAAGTTTTAAAAAACCTGCATGGAAGCCATGATGAAAAAATCACTATACCTGATAGCCGCTTTATTGTTAGTTGGCTGCCAATCTAATAACGGCAGACATCCAAATAGGCCATTCAAATTTCCAACAGCGTCAGAAATACAAAGTCAGTGTGAATCTCAGATACCAGCACAAGCTGCAAGCCGAGACACCAATTTATGGCTTTGCCAAGTGGTAACAGCAATCCAATACCGATTTTTCGATGCTGATAAGTATCAAGGAAAGACCTGTGATTTAGTAATCATGCAGCCGTTGGGGAAACCGCCGGTAAGCATTACATCTAAAGGTGGAGACCCAGACCTGTGTGTGGCAGCAATTGAGGCTACAAATCAGGCTATAGAATCAAATACCTTTCCTATGCGACCAGCATATCTGAAAGATGAGATACCCATGCGTTTTGCGCCTTGATGCAAGAATATACCGCCTCCGGGCGGTTTTTTATTGCCACCAGAAATCTCATCAATCGGTGGGCAATGGTTACGAGCGGTAAAAGCATTGCAACGCCCATTCATGGATCGTTATGTGTAATGGCTCATGAAATGCAGAATCAGTATTTTTGATAAAAGCAAGCATAGATTCAATGCTGTTGTCCGTCTCAATGAAAGCAATTGATGCAGGTCTATCATCATCCTCATCTTTGTATTCAAGCATGACCATTACTTTGTCTTTGTAAGTAACATCTGAAAGAGTTAATTCATATGATCCGCTCAAGTCACACCAAATTTTATAGTTGCCCTGAACCTCAATACAAAGAGGATAAAAATAAAGCGAATCACCTTTATTTAAGCACCAATCCAACTCTTGGCTCTTACTCATAATTAATCTTATTTCTTTTTTTAAGAGAGTTTAAATGGCTCTCACCGACAAACAAGGTTGACCGGGCGCTACCGGTAAAAATAGGTGACAAGGTCGCGTATAACTTTTTGGGTGAAGCGGCGATCGGAAGATTTATGTATCAGGCCATCATCACGGAAGAGGGTGAAGCGATAGAGGGAGAGTCACTGGAAGATGTCACGATTGTGGGCAAGGTGACATATGAGGTGCTTTGCATGCATGAGGACCGTAGGCCGGTATAGTTTGACAATACACGGGTTGTCTAAGAACATTCACTGGTAACAAAAAGTCGCTTATCGACGGGGTGAATTTTTGTTTAGTACACACAGTAGTACATAATTATTTTATTTACGAAATTTACTCACCCTAAGTTATTGATAGGTAAAGAAAATCGATATCAAGCAACTTATTTATCTCTGCAATCTAGAGCGCGAACGTCATTTTGGGCGCGCCGCCGAAGCCAGTTTCGTTACTCAACCGACCTTATCGATGCGGCTCAAAAATCTTGAGCGTGAACTAGGATTGTCGTTGATTAACCGCAGCAACAACTTTGCTGGATTTACGCCTGAAGGCGATCGCGTTTTAGCCTGGGCGCGAGAAATTGTCTCAGTTTATCAAGGCTTGAAGCTGGAAGTTGAATCCCTCAAGCACGGCGTTAACGGTACCTTGCGTGTGGGCGTAGTGCCGCAATGCAGCGTCGCGCTACCGCAACTCCTCAAGGCCGTTAAAGCGCGCTACCCGCAGCTGGATTACCGTATCGCGGTGCTCAGCGCCGATCAGCTGTTGGAGGCATTAAACAGCCATACCGTTGATGTCGGCATTGGTTTTTTTGAAATGGCAACACTGCGGGAGCTGCATTTCCAAACCGCCATGCTCGCTGATCGTGGTGTTGAGGCCGTTTTTCATCCCGAACATTTTCCTGATCTGCTGCAGCATGAAACGCTCACTTTGCAAACCCTGGCGCAACAGCCGCTCTGTCTGGCCGAGCCGACGCGTTACTTCCGTCGCTATATGGATATGGCGTTCCGAGAAGCTACTTTTACTCCGCGCGTGATTGTTGAAAGCGCATCGATTATGCAGTTGTTGCAGTGTACGCAAGTGGGATTGGGTGTATTGGTCTCGCCGATAGGGCATTTACTGCCGGAATCGCTGCACGGTTTAGCCCAGCGTCCGATTAATGTTACAAAAATGCCGCGAGAGGCGGCATTAGTGATTGCGGAGCCGGGGCGCGCAACGCCGCTGGCTCAGCATTTCTTTGATGAAGCGCGTGGATATGTTACGGCTTAACGCGCCTCGCCCAGTGCGAAGTAGATCCGACTGTTCCAGTTACTCAGCGCAACCGCCTGAATTAAATCAAACAACGCGGGTTGATCCCATTCACGACTGAGTAATGGCTGCAATTGTGCTGCACTAAAGCGTTCTGGCGTGCGGGTGAGCTGCGCCGCCAGCGTAACGATCTGCTGCTGTTCTTCACTTAGCTCAGCCTCATCCACTGATGCAATCAACGCTTCATCTGGGAAACTGTGTTGAAACGCCCAGCGGCTACCGAGAATACGTGCACTGGCGGCTTGCGCCAAACGGGTTGATGGATTGGGTTCTAGTCGCTGATTCAACGTTGCCCAGCCATACAGCGCCGCCGGATCGTGCGCTAACACCCACACTGCATCGGTAAGTTCTGTAATGGGCTGACAGAAAGTGATGGCCGCCAGCTGCTCGGCACTGGCGTAGCGCAATTCAAGAGGCTTAAGTGTGGGCAGCCAGGACGGTGGTTGGCCAAAGCCTCTGCTATCTGCGTCAGGCGGTGGCGTGATACCCGGCAACCAACGTACCGGCAAGCCCTGCAGCGCATGTATTCCCGCTACCACTCGCGCCTGATAACAGACAAAACCGATCAGCTGATTCAACGTAACAATATCAGGCTCGGTTAATCCCACCGCATCCAGCGCGGTAATGGACGCTGCGTTAATAACCTCAGGCTGCATGGCTAACTGGCGTGCATATTGTGTGATCTGAGTTAGCCGATTATTACTTTCACGTGATGAATCAGGCCCCGGCAACGGATTCAGGCGAGCTGAATAGTGATTGCACAAACGCTGTACGCCCGTTACCTGCGCCACGGTCAGCGCGGTGCTGAGTCGATCATACAAGGTGAGCGTGTGCGTCAACGTCGGCGCTGAGCTGTCAGGAAAAAGTAGCTGGCTAAGATCGCGTGCTGCCAACAGTGCAGGCTGATTATCAAGCAGCAGCGACTGCAGCGCAGATGTCTCTTGCTGCAAACCGAGCAGGAAGCGATCGTCAATGTGGGCAGCTTCGGGAACCAGCGGTGCCGCTTGTGAGTTACGCGGGCTGGTCTGGCTCTCGTAAAACCAGTGGTTATGGCCAGGGTAGCGGCGATGTTCCATGGTTAATCCTTTTGCAAATTCAGGTTCGTCGCAGCTGAGCAATAATCTGAAAACAGCGCGGCGACGAAGGGCTGACTTATCGTCGCCGAAGGGCAAGCCAGGGCAAAAGATTGTTCGGTGATAATTAATAGCGATTGAATATAACGACGACTAGCCCGACATCATTCAAACCGCAGATAGGTTAGCCGGGCTTCTTCGCCCCAGCCTTTCCAAAGTAAGCTCCTGGAGCTGATAAGCTTGCTGCCTTTTTGCAGCGCGAATGATTTGGGGTATAAATGATGCAAAAGAAAAGGGCGAGTCAGACTCGCCCTTAAAACTGATTTCACGATTTATTGCAGAACTTACTTCAGTTCCAGCTCGTTCATGGCAGCAATGCTGAAGCCGCCGTCAACGTGAACGATTTCGCCGGTGATGCCGCCAGCCAAGTCAGAGCACAGGAAAGCTGCTGAGTTGCCGACATCTTCGATGGTTACGGTACGACGAATCGGGGTTACCGCTTCGCAGTGTGCCAGCATTTTACGGAAGTCTTTGATACCTGAAGCTGCCAGGGTACGAATTGGACCCGCAGAAACGGCATTCACACGTACGCCTTCTGGACCCATCGCGTTCGCCATGTAGCGCACGTTGGCTTCCAGAGAAGCTTTTGCCAGACCCATCACGTTGTAGTTCGGGATAGCGCGCTCAGCACCCAGGTAAGAAAGCGTCAGCAGCGCTGAGCTTGGGTTCAGCATCTCGCGGCACTCTTTCGCCATCGCAACGAAGCTATACGCGCTGATGTCGTGAGCAATGCTGAAACCTTCACGGGTTACGGCATTCACATAATCACCCACCAACTGGTCGCCTGGGGCAAAACCAATGGAGTGAACGAAACCGTCAAATTTCGGCCAGGTTTTTGCCAGTTCAGTGAACAGTGATTTGATGCTCTCGTCTTCTGCAACGTCGCACGGCAGAACGATGTCGGAACCCAAATCTTTAGCAAACTCTTCCACACGACTTTTCAATTTGTCGTTTTGGTAGGTGAAAGCCAGTTCTGCGCCCTGTTTGTGCATCGCCTGTGCAATACCGTAGGCGATGGAAAGTTTACTGGCAACGCCAGTAATCAGAATGCGCTTACCGGAAAGAAAACCCATAGCTGTAATCCTTATGGTCATTGTTGTTGGCGGTCGCATTGATTAAAAAGTAGGCGACCGACGTTAATCGACGTGCGGATTCTAGCACGTCTCTTTGTGATCGGGTAAATCGACCCGTTATTTCCGCGACAGGCAGCAAAAATCAGTGCTCGCGGCGCCAGGCTTCGGCGGTCAGTGCTTCACCGAAATGGCTGGCAATAAGTCGCTTGGTCAGGTCATGCAGGGGAGACGCCAGCACATCGGCGGTGCCACCACGCTCAACCACTTCACCTTGATGCATAACCAGAACCTGATCGCTGATGTGTTTCATCATACCGAGATGCTGGGTGACATAAATATAGGCGATACCGTGTTTGTCCTGCAGTTCCAGCATCAGATTCACCAGCTGCGAACGCATTGTCATATCCAGTGAAGCCAGCGCTTCATCCGCAACAATTACTTTGGGTTGAAGAATTAACGCTCGAGCCAGACCCAGACGCTGCTTTTGCCCTGGTGCCAGCATGTGTGGGTAATAACCGGCATGGTCACGCAGCAAACCCACCTGACGTAACGTGGCAATAATGCGCTTTTCTCGCGCTTCAGCATCAAGTTCGGTATTAAGCCGCAAGGGGAAATCAAGGATTTGGCTAACACGCTGGCGCGGGTTAAGCGAATTCGAGGGGTCTTGAAAGATCATGCGAATGCGCTGGCTGCGATAGCCATAATCGCCATATTCCAGGGCGTGATCGTCAATCAGGATTTCGCCTTCGCTCGGCGGGATCATGCCGCTCAGCATCTTCGCTAAGGTCGATTTTCCCGAGCCGTTTTCACCGATAATCGCCAGCGTCTGTTTTTCACGCAGCGTGAAACTCACCGATTTTACCGCCTCAACGTGTTGACGGCGAAACAACCCGGTGCGATAGCGAAATGTTTTGCTGAGGTTGCGCACTTCCAGCAGCGTTTCCATGCTATTGGCCCTCCATGTTCAACGGGAAGTGGCAGGCATAGAGATGCGATTTAGTGCCGGTCAGGCGCGGTGTTTCTACACATTTGCGTTGCGCGTAAGGACAACGTGGTCCCAGACGGCAGCCAATCGGTAAGCTTTCTAACGATGGGATCGCACCGGAGAGCGTATTCAGACGACTTTTATGCGGCAGTGAACGGCCGAAATCAGGCATCGCGCGGATCAACGCTTGCGTGTAAGGATGGTGCGGTACAGACATTAAATCTTCACTTTGCGCCGTTTCCACGGTTTGCCCACAATACATGACGTTAATACGATTGGCCCAATGGCTCATGGTGCGCAAATCATGACTGATCAGCAAAATGGTGGTGTTGTTATTTTGATTCAGGCGGCTCAGCAGACGGAAAATTTGCGCCTGTGTAGTCGGCTCCATCGCATTCGTGGGTTCATCGGCAATCAGCAGGCGTGGCTGGTTCGCCAGCGCGATCGCAATCATCACTTTTTGGCATTCGCCATCGGTCAGCTCATAGGGGAAGCTGCGCATAATGTCTTTGTGATCTTTAATGCCGACGCGATGCAATAATTCAATAGCACGCGTTTTGCGCCAGAACCAAAAGCGCCGATACCAACGTCCTTTATAGGTCCAGCGCGGAATCGCCTGCATCAACTGGCGACCAACACTTTCCGATGGATCAAGACAGGCTTGCGGCTCCTGAAATATCATTGAAACGTTGTGACCAATAATGCGACGACGTTCGCGCGGCGACAGGCGCAGCAAATCGATATCGTCAAATACCATGCGGTCTGCTGTCACGCGCCAGTTGTCCTTGGTTACGCCGCAAATGGCTTTGGCAACCAAACTTTTGCCCGAGCCCGATTCGCCAACCAGGCCGCGAATTTCCCCTTCGGTCAACGTCAAATTAATGCGATCAACGGCTTTTACCGGGCCGTCAGCAGTCATAAATTCAATCGTCAAATTACGAATATCAAGTAACGGCATTATTCCACTCCCGCTTCGACAGCACGACGCATGCCATCACCGAGCAGGTTAATAATCAGTATGCTGACCATCAGCGCCGCGCCGGGTAACATCACCGTCCACGGTGCCACATAAATCAGCTCCAGCGAATCACCCAGCATGGCGCCCCATTCAGGCGAAGGCAGCTGCGCGCCCAGATCGAGAAATCCCAATGCTGCAATATCCAGTATTGCCATAGATAACGCGCGCGTGATCTCACTGATCAACATGGGCAACACGTTCGGCAAGATCGCATAGCGCAAAATATTGCGGCTGGTGGCACCATCAAGCCGCGCTGCCACCACATATTCTTTCTCCAGTTCATCGTGTACCGCGCTGTAAATGGCGCGCACCAGCCGTGGCATCAGCGCCAGCCACACGGCGAGCATGGCGTGTTCCAGGCGCGGCCCAAGAAACGCGACCACGATAATCGCCAACAGCAGCGAAGGAATCGACAGCAAGGTATCCAACACATGATTCATCACGGCCGATCGCACGCCATGCGTCATTCCCGCTAATACACCCAGCACCAGCGCCCAGAAGGCGGCAAACAGCGTAACGAGAATGGCGGAGCCCACTGTAGGGGCAACACCGCTCAGCAAGCGACTTAATACATCACGACCTAAGTCATCAGTGCCCAAGAAAAAAGAGACATCGCCGTAACGTGACCATGAAGGCGGCAAGAGTTGATAACCGAGAAACTGCTGATCGATGCCGTAAGGCGCCAGCAAGCCGCCAAACAAACACAGCAGCAGCACGGCACCAAAGCCGTACAAGCCAATCATGGCGGGTGTATCGCTATAAAAGTGGTGCCAGCTCTGACGAAATGCGCTGGGCAGTCGCTTCTCAGCGTAGATATTATCTGAGGGCATACCACTCCTTATGTTTTAACGGATTCATCGCTGCACCCACTACATCAGAGATCACATTAATCAAAATGACTAAGCCACCAATTACCATGACACCTGCGGAGATGGCTGCGTAATCTTGTTGGCGAATGGCGTTGATTAGCCATCGGCCCAAGCCTGGCCAGTTGAATACCATTTCGGTGATCATCGCCAGCGTGAGCATGGTGGAAAACTGCAGACCAAGACGCGGAATCACCGGCGGCAAAGCGTTATGCAGGACGTGGCGACGAATCACTGTTAAGCGCGATAAACCGCGGGTGGCGGCCGCTTTGACATAGTTTTTATCCATCACTTCACTGGTGCTGGTACGCAGCAGACGAATCACTTCGGTGGTGGGCACAATCGCCAGCACTGTAACGGGCAAAATCATGTGATGCAGCACGCTGATCAACATCTCATGGCGCCACGGCGATGGGCTTATCCAGGCATCAATCAGGGCAAAGCCGCTGACGTTTTGCACCGGATAGAGCAGATCGTAACGGCCCGAAACCGGCAGCCAGCCCAGCGTTAACGAGAAAAACAGCGTTAACAGCAGCGCCAGCCAGAACACTGGCATGGAAAAGCCGAGCAGCGCCAGCGCACTGATGATTTTGTCCTGCCAGCGGTTACGCATCACACCCGCGCAGATACCCAGCGGAATACCCAGCAGCAACGCCAAGATAAACGCCAGAATGCACAGCTCCATCGTCGCGGGGAAGACTTCACGCAGCTGTAATCCGATCTCTTGACCGTTGGTACTAGAAAGACCAAAGTCGAGTTGCAACATGCCTTTGAACCAAAACCACCAAGCATCCATCAGCGATGCGCCTTCCAGCGGCGCATTCGGCGTAAAATAGCTCAAACTAAAGCTCACCAGTGACAGAAGAAACAGCGTGATCACCAGCAGCAGCAGGCGACGCAGAATATAGATAATCACTTAAGGCTCCTCTCGCTCATCACGATAGACACCGGCAAACGAGGCGTTGCCAAACGGGCTCAACACCAATCCTTTAATATCGTGGCGATACGCCTGCAAACGCAGCGACGACGCCAGCGGCAGCACTGGTAGCTCCTGCGCCAGCATCTGCTGAACACGATCGTAGTTATCAATTCTTCCCGCCAACTGTTGCGTCAACAGCGCGTCTTGCAACGTTTCATCGAAGGCTGGCAAACACCAGTGCGCGTAATTAGTTTGCGAACGAATGGCGGCACAGCTTAATAGTGGGCGGAAAAAACTGTCAGGATCGTTGCTGTCGGTAGCCCATCCCGCCAGGGTTAAGTCATTATTCATTGACATAAGCTGGGCTTCCTGGAACCTTCCCTCAACTGGCACGATAGTGACGCTAACGCCAACTTGCGCTAAATCCGCCTGTAACAGTTCAGCAGTTTTTAACGGGCTGGGATTCCAGGATTGTGATGACGAAGGCACCACTAAACGCAGATGCAAATCTGTAACACCCAGCGCTTCCAGTGCTGCGCGTGATTTTTTGGGGTTATATTCCGTCACACGTGCATTGTTGTCATAAGCCCAGGATGCGCGCGGCAAAATCGACGCGGCGGTTTCGGCTGTGCCGTAATAAATCGACTCCATCAGACGTTCATTGTTAATCGCCAATGCCAGCGCATGACGCACTTCAGGGCGATCTAACGGCGCTTTACGCGTGTTAAACGCCAAATAGGCAATGTTCATACCGGGACGCAACGTCATGCGCAGACGTGGATCGTCGCGTAAAATACTGAGCTGGCTGGCGGCGGGGTAGGCGAGTACGTCGCATTCGCCGGTCAGCAGCTTAGATAAGCGTCCTGTGCCGCCAGCACCGAGATCGATCACCGCCTGTTGCAGACGCGGCACGCCTCTCCAGTACTGCGGGTTGCGTGCCAGACGAATATATTGACCTGTACGGTACTCGCTGAGCTGGAACGGCCCGGTGCCAACTGGCTGGCGATCCAGTTCTTCCTGACGACCTACAGCGCTGAGCTGATCGGCATACTCTTTCGATAAGACAGGCGCATAGTGCGTAGCCATATGCCAAAGAAACGAAGCATCCGGGCTATTGAGCCGCATCTCAACGGTGTTGTTATCGATTTTTTTCACGCTTTGCACTGAATCGGCAAATTGCAGGCTGTCGAAATAGGGATAACTGCCGCCGTTAACGTTATGCCAGGGATGTTTGCGATCAAACATGCGAGCAAAACTGAACACCACATCATCAGCATTAAGCGTCCGTGTGGGTTTGAACCAGTTGGTCTGCTGGAAATGCACGCCCGAGCGCAAGTGAAAACGGTAGGTCGCACCGTTATCGCGCACTTCCCAGCTTGCGGCCAGATCAGGTTTCAGCCGATACGTGTAAGGGTCGACGTCCAGAAGACGGTCATAGAGCTGGGCAGCCAGCGTATCAACCGCTAAGCCGCTGCTGGCCATTTGTGGATTAAACGTGCTCAGCGTGCCGTTAACGCAATAAACAAAGCCGCTCTGGCGAATGTCGCCCGCAGGTGCAGACCACGCAGGCGCACTCAATACACTGAGGCTGAGCAACAGCGAAAAGATTAGTTTGGACATAGAACTCAACGATTTTGAGGCATTACGCTGAGTGTATAGCAAAGCAGCCTTTGTCCAAAATCTGTGGCGCTGGCAGGTCGATTATTATTCGCTGCGGCGCAAAAAGTAATCACAGTGTTAGTGTGGAAATGAGAAAAATTCTCAATTAGAGCTTTACAGATGATAATAGGAATGATTATTATTCATCTGCGCTTCGACGGTGGCTCTACCGAAGAAGAGCACGACATTGCTCACATTGCTTCCAGTATTTAGCCCGCCTTGTGCGGGCCTTTTTCTTTTTTCGTCATATTTTGCACTGATGCGGCGTTGGCTGTACTCGTTTGCCCTGGTCACTTACCTGATTTTTCGTCATATTTTGCACTGATGCGGCGTTGGCTGCACTCGTTTGCCCTAGTCACTTACCTGAGTAAGCTCCCAGGGACGCTCTCGCTTGCCGCCTTGCCTCAGCACAAACTATTTAGAAAAAAACGGTGCGCGCTCATACATGATTGAAACTCGCTTGCCCTAGTCACTTACCTGAGTAAGCTCCCAGGGACGCTCTCGCTTGCCGCCTTGCCTCGGCGCAAACTATTTAGAAAAAACCGGTGCGCGTTAACTCACATCGTCCCTTGCCTGAATACCGTGTTTTTTCATCATGGCGCGAAGCTGGTGGTAAGTGACACCCAACAAGCTTGCTGCGCGGCGCTGATTATATTTCGCTTGCAGTAAACCAGCTTCGACTAACTCACGTTCCTGCTGATTCTGCCATTGGCGCAAATCAACCGGTAAAGCAGGAAGGTCGGCGAAATCCGTTTTGATGTCAGTCACTTTATTAGGCTCGCCACGTGACGCAAACGGATTGATGATGATCTTTTCCAGCATCTCTTCACTGCTGTTATGACGATAAACCGAGCGTTCAACCACATTCTTGAGTTCGCGCACGTTTCCCGGCCAGCTATGATCCAACAAGGTTTTGCGCGCTTCATAGGTGAAACCCGGAAACAGCGGTAAGCCCAGTTCCCGACACATCTGGATAGCGAAATGTTCTGCCATGACCAATATATCGCTGCGCCGTTCACGCAGTGGCGGTAGCTG
This sequence comes from Pantoea sp. T14, assembly GCF_036663535.1. Taxonomy (NCBI): domain Bacteria; kingdom Pseudomonadati; phylum Pseudomonadota; class Gammaproteobacteria; order Enterobacterales; family Erwiniaceae; genus Pantoea; species Pantoea sp. T14. Next base: position 855,677 of record NZ_JAWUEB010000027.1, on the reverse strand, counting down.
CACCACATCAAAGGCCAAACGATCGAGCAGATCGGCGCGAAATTTTCCTTCCGCCGCCATCACCGGCAAGTCTTCGTTGGTCGCGCATACCAGCCGCACATTGACCTGCAAAGACTGATTGCCGCCTACGCGCTCCAGTTGCCCATATTCAATGACGCGCAACAGCTTTTCCTGCACTAACATCGGCGCTGCGCCTAATTCATCCAGAAAAAGTGTGCCGCCATCAGCGCGCTCAAAGCGGCCAAAATGACGTTTTTGCGCGCCGGTAAAGGCGCCCGCTTCATGACCAAACAGTTCAGAGTCGAGCAAATTTTCATTAAGCGCAGCGCAGTTCAAAGAAATAAACGGACCTTGCCAGCGATCGGAAAGATAGTGCAAGCGGCTGGCGATCAACTCTTTGCCCGTCCCGCGTTCGCCGATGACCAACACCGGCTTTTCCAGCGGTGCCAGCTTAGACACTTGCTCAAGCACCTCCAAAAAGTTGTTGGATTCGCCCAACAGATTATCTCTTTGCTCTGACATGATGAAATTCGCCATCCGTTAATCAAATTGACTACAACGAAGTAGGGTTTAAGTGTAGTGATTTTTTAAAAGTCAGCAATATCAGGATGATAAAAACTGGCACGCATCTTGAATTAAGTAATCAGCGCATGACGCACATATGACTTTTAAAGAGGAACATCATTATGGGTATTTTTTCTCGTTTCGCCGATATCGTAAACGCTAACATCAACTCGCTGCTGGAGCGTGCAGAAGATCCGCAGAAACTGGTACGCCTGATGATTCAGGAAATGGAAGACACGTTAGTTGAAGTTCGCTCAACTTCAGCGCGCTCATTGGCTGAAAAGAAACAGCTGAGCCGTCGTATTGAGCAGGCTGAAATCCAGCAGTCTGAATGGCAGGAAAAAGCTGAGCTGGCGCTGCGTAAAGATAAAGATGATTTGGCCCGTTCTGCGTTAATCGAAAAACAGAAGCTTACCGATTTGATTGCCACCTTAACGCAGGAAATCAGCCTGGTTGAAGAAACGCTGGAGCGTATGAAAGGCGAAATCGGCGAGCTGGAGAAAAAACTCAGCGAAACGCGGGTTCGTCAGCAGGCATTGACGCTGCGTCATCAGGCAGCTTCTTCTTCACGTGATGTCCGTCGTCAGCTCGACAGTGGAAAAATCGATGAAGCAATGGCGCGCTTTGAATCTTTTGAGCGCCGCATCGATCACATGGAATCTGAAGCGGAAAGCTACGGTTTTGGTAAGCCTAAAACGCTAGATCAGGAATTTACTGACCTCAAAGCGGATGACGAAATTAGCCAGCAGCTGAATGCGCTGAAAGCCAAAATGAACCGCAGCGAATAAATTCACATAATTGCGAATACTGATTAAGGAGAGTCAATGAGCGCACTTTTTCTTGCCATACCGTTAACGATTTTCGTGTTGTTCGTTGCGCCGATCTGGTTATGGCTGCATTACAGCAACAAACGTAACGGCGGATCGGAGCTGTCGCAGAGTGAAATTCAGCGTTTACAGCTCGTCACCAAAGATGCGCAGCGCATGCGCGACCGCATTGAGGCGCTGGAAGCGATTCTTGATGCGGAGCACCCACATTGGAGGCAGCCATGATGAAAGGACGTAAGTTGTGGCGCATACCCGATGAGGGAAAGTTAATGGGCGTGTGCGCTGGCTTAGCTGAATACCTCGACATTCCGGTGCGTTTGTTACGGGTCATTGTGGTGTTATCGCTGTTCTTTGGCCTGTTCGTGTTTACTGTTATCGCCTATTTTGTTTTGGGTTTTGTGTTAGACGTAAAACCCGCTGATGCTGCGCCGAACGAACGCCAGCCGAGCGCCAGAGAACTGCTGGATCAGCTAGAAACCGCCTTGCGGCATGACGAGCGCAGCGTGCGGGATATCGAGCGCTACGTCACTTCAGAAACCTTTAGCGTGCGTAGCCGCTTTCGTCAGATTTGATCTTCATCTTTCACGGGCCTGTTTCAGGCCCTTTTGCTGACTCCTCGGAGGTGTTGATGTCACTACGTTCATCTGCTTTTCGCCATCGCGCGGCACCCGCGTTGAAGTCGGCGGCTAAATTCATCATTATCAATGCTGTCACCTACGGTCCCGCCGGCGTTACTGGTTGGGCAGTGAAATCCGTAGCGCGTCGTCCTTTACGTCTTCTGCTTTCACTGGCGCTGGAGCCGCTGCTGAAACGCGTGATGAACCGGGCGGCATCGCGCTTCATCAAGGAAAAAGATGAAAAGACTGCAAACTGAATTAACAGCGTTGATGAATCGTGGGGTTGATCGCCATCTACGTTTAGCGGTAACCGGGTTGAGCCGCAGCGGGAAAACTGCATTCATCACTTCGTTGGTCAATCAACTTCTTAATGTTAACAGCGGCGCACGATTGCCGCTGTTTTCCGTGGTGCGGGATGAGCGCCTGCTGGGCGTAAAGCGCGTCCCGCAGCGTGACATGGGCACGTCACGTTTCACTTACGATGAAGGACTGGCGCAGCTTTATGGCACGCCGCCGTCTTGGCCAACGCCTACGCGCGGCGTCAGCGAGATGCAGTTGGCACTACGTTATCGCCCCCGCGATTCGCTGATGCGTCACTTCAAAGATACCGCCACGCTTTATCTCGAAATAGTCGATTATCCGGGTGAATGGCTGCTCGACCTGCCGATGCTGGCGCAGGATTACACTGACTGGTCACGGCAAATGAATGGCTTGCTGCAGGGCGATCGCGCTGAATGGGCAAAACCCTGGCGCGAAATGTGCCAGCAGCTCGATCCTTTCGCGCCTGCTGATGAAAATCGACTGGCCGATATCGCTGCCGCCTGGACCGACTATCTGCATCGCTGCAAATCTGAAGGTTTGCACTTTATTCAGCCGGGCCGCTTTGTTTTGCCGGGCGATATGGCGGGTGCGCCTGCGCTGCAATTCTTCCCATGGCCAACCGGCGACGATGCGCAAGCCAGCAAACTGGCGCAGGCCGATAAAGGCAGTAATTTTGCCACGCTACAACAGCGCTTTCATTACTATTGCCAACACGTGGTGAAGGGCTTCTATAAAAATTACTTTTTGCGCTTCGACCGCCAAATAGTGTTAGTCGACTGCCTTCAGCCACTGAACAGCGGGCCGCAGGCGTTTAACGATATGCGGCTGGCGTTGACCCAGCTGATGCAGAGTTTCCATTACGGGCAGCGGACGCTGTTCCGCCGACTCTTTTCACCCGTGATTGATAAGCTGCTGTTCGCCGCCACGAAAGCCGATCACATCACCAGCGATCAGCACGGCAACATGGTTTCACTGTTGCAGCAGTTGGTTCAGGACGCCTGGCAAAATGCCGCCTTTGAAGGCATTAAAATGGATTGCATCGGTCTGGCGTCAGTGCAGGCTACGCAGAGCGGTTTAGTTGATCACCGTGGTGAGAAAATCCCGGCGCTGCGCGGTCATCGACTTGATGATAATGAACCGCTTACCGTGTATCCGGGCGAAGTGCCACCGCGCTTGCCGGGCAATGCTTTTTGGCAGCAGCAGGGTTTTCAGTTTGAGCAATTTCGCCCACAACAACTGGATGTTGATCGTCCGCTGCCTCACATTCGCATGGATGCTGCGCTGGAATTTTTATTGGGAGATAAACTGCGATGAGCGATCCATTAAAACCTCGTATCGATTTTGCTCGCCCGCTGGATGATGCGCGCGAAATGCCGTTGCGTCCCGCGCAGGCATTTGAAGAAGATGCACAAGCCGCCTTTCTTGCCGTGAAAGAGGATGATGTCAACGTCGAAGAAGAGGGTGCAGGTGAGCGAGCAGTTGAGGCGGCACTCAAACCAAAACGCAGTATTTGGCGAAAAATGGTCGGCGCTGGAATCGCTCTTTTTGGCATAAGCGTGGTTGCCCAAGGGGTGCAATGGACGCATGATGCCTGGCTGGAACGCGACTGGTTTTCGCTGGGTAGCGGCGTAGCGGGTGGATTAATCATTGCCGCTGGCGTCGGTGCGTTAGCCAGTGAGTGGCGGCGTTTATATCAGCTACGTCAGCGTGCCGAAGAGCGTGATGTTGGGCGTGAATTGCTGTATAGCCATGGCATCGGTCAAGGCCGGGCGTTTTGTGAAAAACTGGCGAAGCAGGCGGAGCTTGATCAGGCGCATCCCGCGTTACAGCGCTGGCAAGCGTCGCTACACGAAACTCATAACGACAGCGAAATTGTGCGCTTGTATGCCCAGCTGGTGCAACCGGTGTTGGATCGTCAGGCGCGTCGTGAAATAAGCCGTCATGCCGCTGAATCAACATTGATGATTGCGGTCAGTCCGCTGGCGTTGGTCGATATGGCCTTTATCGCCTGGCGTAATTTGCGCCTGGTGAACCGCATCGCCGCTATTTACGGCATTGAGCTCGGCTATTTTAGCCGGATCCGTTTGTTCCGCTTAGTCTTACTCAACATGGCGTTTGCTGGCGCTTCTGAACTGGTGCGCGAAGTGGGAATGGATTGGGTATCGCAGGATATTGCGGCAAAGCTTTCAGCACGTGCTGCGCAAGGCATTGGTGCAGGTTTGCTAACAGCGCGATTGGGTATCAAGGCGATGGAATTATGCCGTCCGTTGCCTTGGTTGGAAGAAGATAAGCCGCGTTTAGGCGATTTCCGCCGTGAACTTGTTGGGCAACTCAAAGAGGCGCTGCAAAAAAGCAACGCTTAACGCCGCGTTGCTCGACGCGCGCTGAGTTATCGCAGCGCGCATATTACTCATCTCGCCTAAATCCTCGCCACAGACACAAAAACTGTCAACTTTTCCTGACAGATCTCTTTCTGTCACGCGCTAAGTTAGCGTATTATCGCTGAATCTTAACCTGTTTAAGGCCATCGCAATGCGTTTGGAAGTCTTCTGTCAAGACCGCATCGGTTTGACGCGCGAACTGCTTGACCTGTTGGTGGCGCGTAATATTGATCTGCGCGGCATCGAAATCGCGGCCTTGGGCCGTATCTATCTAAATTTCTCAGCGCTGGAATTCGAACAGTTCAGTAATCTTATGGCCGAAATCCGCCGTACACCGGGCGTGACGGATGTGCGCACTGTCACGTACATGCCATCTGAACGCGAGCATCGCGCCTTGAGCGCTTTGCTGGTTGCGATGCCCGAACCGGTGTTTTCTATCGATCTCAAAAGCAAAGTAGAACTGGCTAACCCAGCCGCCCTAAACCTGTTCAATCTCGACGAACAGAAAATGCGTAACTTCAGCGCGGGCAACCTGATCAACGGCTTTAACTTTATGCGTTGGCTGGAGAGCGATCGGGTTGAAGCTCAGGCGCAGCATGTGGTGATTGAAGGGCGTGATTTCCTGATGGAAGCGCGTCCTATTTATCTCACGGCGGAAGAGGGTCAAGGCGATCAGCCGGTGGGCGCAATGGTGATGCTGAAATCCACAGCGCGCATGGGACGCCAGCTGCAAAACCTGATTGTTACCGATGAATCAGAATTCGATCATATCGTTGCTGTTACGCCGAAAATGCGTCAGGTGGTCGATCAGGCGCGCAAGTTAGCGATGCACGATGCGCCGCTGCTGATTGTGGGTGATACCGGCACCGGCAAAGATATGCTGGCGCGTGCCTGCCATCTGCGCAGTGCTCGCGGTAAAATGCCGTTCCTGGCGCTGAACTGTGCCTCATTGCCGGATGAAGTCGCGGAAAGCGAACTTTTTGGCCATGCAGCGGGGGCGTACCCCAATGCGCTGGAAGGCAAAAAAGGCTTTTTTGAGCAGGCCAATGGTGGTTCGGTGCTGCTGGATGAAATTGGTGAGATGTCGCCACGTATGCAGACTAAACTGCTGCGTTTCCTCAATGACGGCACTTTCCGCCGCGTTGGGGAAGAGCACGAGGTTCACGTTAACGTTCGGGTGATCTGTGCGACGCAGAAGAATTTAATTGAGTTAGTCCAGCGAGGCGAATTTCGTGAAGACCTGTTTTATCGACTGAATGTATTAACGCTGAATCTGCCGCCGCTGCGCGATCGTCCTCAGGACATATTGCCGCTCACGGAGATGTTTATTGCCCGCTTCGCAGATGAGCAAGGCATTCCGCGTCCTCGGTTGTCGCCACAGTTAGCCCCTTTCTTAATGCGTTACAGCTGGCCGGGCAATGTGCGTCAACTGAAAAATGCGCTCTATCGCGCGCTGACTCAGCTTGAAGGATATGAACTGCGACCGCAGGACATTGTTCTGCCAGAGCAGGCGCTGGATGTGGCGTTGGGCGATGAAGCCATGGAAGGGACGCTGGATCAAATTACCAGTCGTTTCGAGCGATCCATTTTGACGCGTCTCTACATTTCCTATCCGAGTACGCGCAAGCTGGCTAAACGTTTAGGCGTTTCGCATACGGCTATTGCGAATAAGCTGCGTGAATATGGTTTGGGGCAAAAGCGTACGGAAAGTGAGTAGCCTGTTCTGAATAAGCAGCCACGAATCAAAGGCTGAGAATAAACGTAAAAGCGGATAACCAGGTTATCCGCTTTTTTTATTACTTCAGTACAGCCAGTGCCGCGTCGTAATCAGGCTCATTGGTGATTTCATTCACCAGTTGGCTGTAGATAACATTGTCATTCTCGTCCAACACCACCACTGCGCGAGCCGTTAAACCCTGCAGTGCGCCTTCCGCAATTTCGACACCATAATCTTGTTTGAACTCAGTGCCGCGCAGAGTAGACAACGTGATGACGTTGTTCAGGTTATCTGCACCGCAGAAACGCGACTGAGCGAAAGGTAAGTCAGCTGAAATACACAGCACCACGGTATTGTTCAATTCGCTGGCGAGCTGATTGAATTTGCGTACCGATGTTGCACAAACGCCGGTATCAACGCTTGGGAAAATGTTCAGAACTTTGCGTTTTCCTGCATACTCAGAGAGCGAGACATTTGCCAGCGTCTTTGCAACCAGCGTAAAAGGCTTGGCGCGCTCGCCCGCTTGTGGGAACTGACCTGCAACCAGCACGGGCTGATCTTTGAAATGAACTGTCTGGGACATAGATGTTCCTTTTTATGATGGAATAATTGCCGAAAAATTTGCGTAAGATGAAATATAGTCATTGTTTATGACATATTTTTTAAGGGTTTACGAGTGCATTCGTTGTACTACGCTCAGGGCTAAGTCGCCAGCGAGCTGATTAAGGAGAGGTGATGAGAACGGTAAAAAGTTATCCCGAAGCCTGGCCGTTACACACGCCGTTTGTGATTGCACGTGGAAGTCGTACCGAAGCTAAAGTTGTGGTGGTTGAACTGGAAGAAGCCGGTATCAAAGGTGTGGGTGAAGCGACACCTTATGCACGTTACGGTGAAAGCGAGCCGTTAGTGTTGGAACAGATCGCCACGCTGCTGCCGCAACTCCAGCAAGGTATGACACGTGAAGCGTTGCAATTGGCGCTTCCCGCTGGCGCAGCGCGTAATGCCATTGATTGTGCATTGTGGGATCTGGCGGTAAATCAGCGGCAGCAATCGTTGCTGCAACTCAGCGGCATGACCGCGCCCGATTCGGTCGTCACCGCACAAACTGTCAGTATTGATGCGCCGGAAGCGATGGCCAGTAGCGCGTTGGCCTTATGGCAAAATGGGGCGACGTTGTTAAAAATCAAGCTGGACAATAGCTTCATCACTGAACGGCTAATCACAATACGTGCCGCGGTGCCGGACGCAACCTTGATCGTTGATGCTAATGAATCATGGCATGCAGAGGGATTGGCGGCGCGTTGTCAGTTATTAGCCGATTTGAATATCGCGATGCTGGAGCAGCCGCTGCCAGCAGGGGAAGATGCCGCGCTGGCGACCTTTATCCATCCGCTGCCGATTTGCGCTGACGAAAGCTGCCACACGCGTGACAGCCTGCCTTCACTGCGTGGTCGCTATGAAATGGTTAACATCAAACTGGATAAAGCAGGCGGGCTAACGGAAGCATTAGCCCTGGCCGATGCCGCCAGCAAAATGGGGTTCGAGGTGATGCTGGGCTGCATGCTCTGTACTTCACGCGCCATTCGTGCAGCGTTACCGTTGGTGTCGAAGGCGCGTTTCGCTGATTTAGACGGTCCAACCTGGCTCGCAGTGGATGTTGAACCGGCACTGAAAGTGCAAAACGGCAGGGTGATTATTGCTGCCAGCGCAGTAACTTAATCATCATGTCAAGGTAGGTTTCCGTGGCTTCATCCACGGAAATCACCGGCATCTCCGCTGTTACGCAGGGCAAACTCAGGTCGTTACACCAGCTGCCAAAGGAGCCCGGCGTGTCATAACCGATGGCGCTCACGCGGGGCAACGCGGTGTGCTGTGCCAGCCATTCACCCACTGCAACCTGATGAGGATCGTCAATACAGGCCAGCGGTTCATGCCACGAGACAATCCAGGCCGGTTTGAGCTGATGAATCAATGCGCACAGCGCCTGCGTTTCGGGTTCCGACGCGGGATGCGTGCCGGTAGATAACCTGACATCGCGATCGTCAGCCACGCTATTCCAGCGGTACACCGTATCGGCCGATTGCCAGTTAGCCGCCGGAAAGTTGCGATTGAGATCGACACCATTGGCATTAGCGCGTAATCCAAGCTGGCATCCATCTGGATTCACTGCCAGCACGACATGATGACGACGGAGATGATCGGGCAAGCTACGCATGGCAGCAGAGAGCGTGGCAATTGTCGCGTTTTCATCGCCATGCGTGCCCGCCAGAATCAAACCACTGTCTGCATCGGCCTGCGGCGCGGGGAACCAAAGCAGCGGTGCGCCCAACACCGATTTGCCATAAAGCTGAAACGGAACATCCAGTTTGCCTCGCAGCGATCGCGGGTGTAATGACGACATGTTCACTCTCTTTGAAGGGGTTTACCCTAAAAGTAGCTGAAAAGCCTGCGCGGGAAAATAGCTATTTATCAATCAGCAATTTGCGCTAAAGTGCCCGAGGACAAGCTGCGTCAGACAGGGTCTGATGCAGCGCTTCTTTGGGGTAAAGAGGTGATGATGATCAACACGTTTCGCATGACGTTGGCGGCGCTCAGCCTGGCCAGTGTTATCTCGCCCGCGCTGGCGGCCAATGTACCGGCGGGTGCACAACTCGCCGATAAACAAGAAATCGTACGCCATATAAAAGATGAACCCGCTTCGCTCGATCCTGTGAAAGCCGTGGGATTACCTGAAATTCAAGTGATCCGCGACCTGTTTGAAGGTCTCACTAACCAGGACGCACACGGGAAAATCGTGCCGGGCGTGGCGCAAAGCTGGAGCAGCAGCGACAACAAAACCTGGATTTTCACCCTGCGTAACACGGCTCGCTGGTCAAATGGTGAGCCGGTTACTGCGCACGATTTTGTCTACAGCTGGCAGCGGCTGGTCGATCCTAAAAATAGCGCGTCTTTCGCCTGGTTTGCCGCTCTTAGCGGCATTGAAAATGCGACAGCGATCACCAAAGGTGAAATCAGCCCAGACAAACTTGGCGTGACTGCGCTGGATAATCAGCGTTTGAAAGTGACACTGGATCGCCCGGTGCCTTGGTTTCCAAGCTTGGTTGCTAACGTGGCGCTGTTCCCGGTACCACAAAAAGTGGTAGAGAAAGAGGGTGAAAGCTGGACATCGCCGGGCAAATTGGTGGGCAATGGCGCGTATCAGCTCAGCGATCGAGTGGTAAATGAAAAAATTGTGCTGACGCGCAATCCGCAATATTGGGATAACGCGCATTCGGTGCTCTCTAAAGTGACGTTTTTACCGATTAACGAGGAATCCAGCGCGACCAAACGCTATCGCTCTAATGACATCGACATCACCGAATCTTTCCCCAAAAACATGTATGCGCTATTGAAGAAAGAATTACCGGGCGAGGTGTATACACCGGATCAACTCGGCACCTATTACTACGCGTTTAATACGCAAAAAGGACCTACGGCGGATGTGCGGGTGCGCAAGGCGCTGTCCTGGAGTATTGATCGCAGCATTATTGCAGAAAAAGTAGTGGGAACCGGCGAAAAACCGGCCTGGCACTTCACGCCAGACGTGACCGCAGGATTCAAACCGCTGGACTCCATTTTACAGCAGCATCCACAAAATGAGCTCAATGCCCAAGCCAAAGCATTACTGGCATCAGCAGGGTATGGACCTGAAAAGCCTTTGCATCTCAAGTTGCTGTATAACACCTCTGAAAGCCACCAAAAGATTGCCATTGCTGTCGCCTCAATGTGGAAAAAGAATCTCGGCGTTGACGTCACGCTGGAAAATCAGGAGTGGAAAACCTATATCGACAGCCGAAACAGCGGTAATTTTGATGTGATTCGCGCTTCGTGGGTGGGTGATTACAATGAGCCGTCAACTTTTCTTAGCCTGCTAACATCTGGCAACACTAGCAACATCGCACGCTTTAAAAATGAGGATTACGATGCGGTGATGGCAAAGGCCAGCAGTGAAACTAGCGAACAAGCCCGCAACGTCGATTACAATCGTGCAGAGCAAATCCTTGCCGATCAGGCCCCCATTGCGCCCATTTATCAATATACCAATGGCCGTTTAATCAAGCCGTGGGTGAAAGGTTATCCCATCACCAACCCCGAAGATGTGGCCTATAGCCGCGAACTCTGGATAGAAAAACAGTGATCCTGCCGCGGCCTGTTCACAGGCCGCGTTCTGACATTTTTACTCACAGCCAGAAGATTGCATCTGTTTGCTGCCGCGCTAGACTGTATCGTATTGATTTTGGTAGTGAGGCTCCATCGTGGATGTGATTGAAGGCAAAGCGTTACAAGTTTCAGATGCCATTATTGCTTGTCAGCTTGACGGTAAGGGTGGCCAGATTGCCATCGAAGATAAAGATATTATTCACTGCGAGAAGCCGTGTTGGCTCCATCTAAATTACACCCATCGCCAAAGTGCCGAGTGGTTGCAATCTACGCCGCTGCTGCCTGATTCAGTGCGCGATGCGCTGGCGGGAGACAGTATGCGTCCGCGCGTTAGCCGGTTGGGTGACGGGTTCATGATTGTGCTGCGTAGCGTCAACCACAACAGTGATTCACGGCCAGACCAGTTGGTTGCTATGCGGATGTTTATCAACGATAAGTTGATCGTCTCAACCCGTCGCCGCAAAGTGTATGCAGTAGATGAAGTGTTGACCGATCTGCAGAATGGTAATGGTCCGGTGGATTGCGGTAGCTGGCTGATAGATATCTGCGACACCTTAACCGATCACGCCAGTGAATTTATCGAAGAGCTGCACGATAAAATCATCGAGATGGAAGATGCACTGCTTGATCAACGCATTCCCGCACGGGGCGAATTGGGCTTACTGCGTAAACAACTGATCGTCATGCGGCGCTATATGGCACCGCAGCGTGATGTTTATGCACGCCTCGCCAGTGAAAAATTACCCTGGATGGATGATACCGAACGCCGTCGCATGCAGGAAATTTCGGATCGTTTAGGGCGTGGTCTGGATGATTTAGATGCGGGTGTTGCGCGTACTGCGGTGCTGGCAGATGAACTCGCGTCAGTGATGGCGGAATCGATGAACCGTCGGACTTACACCATGTCATTAATGGCGATGATTTTCTTGCCCGCGACCTTCCTGACTGGCTTGTTTGGCGTCAATTTAGGCGGCATTCCCGGTGGCGAATGGCGCTACGGTTTCAGCGTTTTTTGCTTTCTGTTGGTGGTATTAGCCTTGGGTGTAGCGGGCTACCTCAAACGGCGACGCTGGCTTTAAAAATTGCTTAAAAAGGGTTATCAGCATGTTATAGAGACGTTTTTATCGGACTGATGATGGAGAAAGGGCGATAAAAACTGATCGATATCAATAACGGCGAACGCCGATTGACGCAAACTCTCTTCCGCAGGTGAATGCAACGTCAAGCGATGGGCGTTGCGCTCCATATTGTCTTACTTCCTTTTTAGAATTATTGCATAGCACATTATAATTCGAATCATGCCGGCCTTATCCGCCGGCTTTTTTTTTGCCCGCCTGGCTCAGCCGCACATTCTTTCCTATGCTTAAGTACATACGATAAGTACAGACGAAAAATACATTCGAAAAGTGTCCACGCAACAGAAGGAGAACGGCATGAACGCGATTATCGCCAGCGAACCGATTCCAACTGACCCAACGCCAATCCCCGATCCGTTTCCACAACCTCAGCCGCAACCCGATCCACCCAACCCTGACTTCCCGCCGGTTATGGATCCGCCGCCGCACAGATAAAAAAGGGCGCGCTGTTATGCAGCGCGCCCTCTCTGTTTCTACGTTGAATTTTACTTAATCTGCAGCACATCCAGTCGCGTACTCAGGACTGGCGACTCTTCCTCTTCTGCGCGCCAGCCAATCGGCTGCACCGGTAAGGTTTCCCGGTCAAACGCTAAATCGCCACCATCCACCACGTCATCGCCGTGTTTGATGCCTTTGAAGTCAAACAAATTGATATCAGCCATATGCGATGGCACCACGTTTTGCATTGCGCTGAACAGGGTTTCAATACGACCGGGATAACGTTTATCCCAATCGCGCAGCATATCTGCTACGACCTGACGCTGCAGGTTCGGCTGTGAACCACACAGGTTGCAAGGGATGATCGGATACTGGCGCGCCTCAGAGAAACGAATAATATCTTTTTCACGACAGTAGGCCAGTGGGCGAATAACGATGTGTTTGCCGTCATCGCTCATGAGCTTCGGCGGCATTCCTTTCATTTTTCCGCCGTAGAACATGTTCAGGAACATCGTCTGCAAAATGTCATCACGATGATGGCCTAATGCGATCTTAGTGCAACCCAACTCACTCGCGGTTCGATAAAGGATGCCACGACGCAAGCGAGAACACAGCGAGCAGGTCGTTTTGCCTTCAGGGATCTTATCTTTGACGATGGAATAGGTATCTTCCTCGACAATTTTGTACTCAACGCCCTGTGATTCCAGATATTCCGGCAGGATGTGACCCGGAAAACCGGGCTGTTTCTGATCGAGATTCACCGCCACCAGGCTGAAATTGACGGGCGCACTTTTCTGCAAGTTACGCAAAATTTCGAGCATGGTGTAGCTGTCTTTGCCGCCGGAAAGGCAAACCATGATGCGATCACCTTCTTCAATCATATTGAAGTCAGCAATGGCAGAACCGACATCACGGCGCAGGCGCTTCTGCAGTTTATTAAGGTTGTACTGCGCTTTCTTTGTATCTTCTTGACTTTGTTGCATTTAATTATTGCCTGACATTGAGGTGAGCACCCGATAAACGCGCTGCGTCAGCGCGTGACCCGGTCACTAAACAGAGCGACATCGACTATGCACAGTATGGTACGGATTGCGGCGATGAAAGCCAGCATGATTTTAGCGTAAGCCGGCGTGTTCACCGACAGGCCTGTCAGGTCCTCCTTGCAATAAGTTTCCCTCTCTATCCTCTGTAATTAAACGCTATTAAGGCTTTGAATGAACCGACAAAGCCTTAACGCCATCAGTTTACATTTGCCCGCTGTTGCAAAATTTTTACAGCCTCTGCCGCCTCGCGTCCCAGCTCAGCCAGATCGACGCCGGGAATCACATCATCTTCGACAATCACTTTTCCCTGGCAGAGCAACATTTTCAATGCCGCGCGTCCGCCACTCGCCACTGGCCCGATTGCACTATCATGCAGGCCAAAATAGCGCGGATCGTCAAGTCGATAGACAGCGATGTCAGCCGCCATGCCCGGGCGAAGTTCCCCCGTATCCAATCCTAATATTTGCGCACCGCCAGACGTTCCCCAACGCACCACATCTTCAATCGTGGCGGCATCGCCGCCGCCTTCAAAGGTTCCGCCCGCGTAACGCGGTTTCGCCAGCATCCCTTTACGTGCGCGCTGTAATTGCCATGCTGCATGGGTTTCGCTTTGCATATCTGCGGCTTCATTAGAGGCGGCACCATCCACGCCAATGGAAATTTTCACACCCGCTTGCTCCAGCCCAATTAAATCAGCGATACCGCTACCAAGCCGCGCATTGCTTTGCGGGCAGTGAGCAATACCTGAGCGCGATGCACCAAGCATCGCAATCTCTTCAGGCAGCAATTTGACCAGATGAGCAAACCAGACATCCTCACCAATCCAGTCATGTTCGGCGCAAAACTGCAAAGGCGTCATGCCAAATTTTGCTTTTGCCGCATCCAGATAATCGACAGTCTCTGAGAGATGGCTGTGTAAACCAATGCCAAGTTTTCGCGCCAGGCTGGCGCTTTCACGCAATTCTTGCGGCGTAGTTGAATGCAATGTCGTTGTGGGTGCCATAACCACGCGGCGCATGGCATGTTGGCTCGGTTGATGATAGCGCTGAACCAGCCGTTCGACGTCCTCCATCCATCGATCAAATTTTTCAGGCCGTAAGGCTGTCGGTAAGCTGCTCTCGAGTCCACGACTTTGGGTGGCGCCGCCCCGGCATAAAACAAAACGCACGCCTAATTTCTGCGCTTCATCAAACAGAATCTCAGCGCCATCAAACGGCATATCGGGCCAATAAAGGTAGTGGTGATCGGCAATCGTGGTGCAACCAGAACGCACCAGTTCAATTAAACCCACACGCGTCGCCACGCGAAAGGTCTGCTCATCGAAAGCGCCACGAAAACGGTAGGGCGTGGCAGCCAGCCACGCGCCCAGACTCTGATTCAACCCTTGCGGCTCACCTTTTAGCAGAGATTGAAACAGATGGTGATGAGTATTTACCCAGCCGGGATAGACAACACAATCTCGGGCGTCGACCAGCCTCTCTCCCTGTTGGCATGTCAGGCTTCCCATTTCAGTGATAATGCCTTGCCGGATGCGAATATCACTTGCAGTGCTGCGCGGCTGTTGGCGGTTTCCCGTGAGAATCGCATGGCAATTTTTGATCAGTAGCGCGTCCATTCTTTCTCCTTACAGGGCAGGCTGCGGGTAAAACTGGGTCGTAAACGCGCTCTGCCAGTTAACGGATTTATTCAGCAGGCCAGCGTTAACCATAAAGTCTCGTGTTGCCTGCCAGCGTGCAGGTGTCATGGCGCCAATTCCTTGCTTAGCCGCATCGCCGCCCTCAATGAGATGTAACGTTTTGAGCTGTCCAACGCCAAAGGCCAGCACGGCATCGGTCATTTGTGGATTCTCTTTTTTTATCAGGGCATTACCGGGTTTAGGATCGCTAAGATAAGATTTCCATCCTTCCATTGATGCGGCAACAAAGCGTTTCATGACCTCCGGTTTTTCTGCCAGCAGATCGTCGCGCGTGACCAGAATGCCGCCATAAGCGGGATAGCCGTAATCGGCAAAAAGATAGAATTTACTGTCCGGTTGAACGGCTTTGATCTGCTGAACTTCTGAAGTGGCATACGCCTGCTGCGCCGTATTTTTATCGGCGAGAAAAGGCTGCATGTTGAAGGTATAAGGGCGAACCTGAGCGTCGCTGAGCTGATATTTGCTTTTCAACCATGGCCACCAGCTGGCTTGACCGCTGGCAGACACTAATACGGTTTTGCCTTTCAAACTCGCCAAAGAATCAACATCGCTGTGGGTGATAATGCCTTGTGGATCAAACTGGAAAGGCGCGGCAATCGCTTTCAGGGGAAAGTTTTTCGCAATGCCCTGTAGTACCTGAAGGTCATAGCTGATGATGACATCTGCACGCTTTGCCAGCAGCAGCGTCATGTTATTAAGTTGCGGCCCACCAGAACGCACCTCAACATCAAGGCCATATTTTTTATAAATTCCGGTGGCAACAGCTTGGTAATAACCCCCTTGTTCTGCTTGCGCAACCCAGGTTGTTTGTAGAACCAGTTTGTCTGCGGCGTGAGAGAAGGCGCTAGCGCTCATCGCGAAGGTGAAAAGAGATAAACGGAATAACGACATTGACATTGTAACCCCCAATTCAAGCATGAAAATGCCATCAGGGGATGAGTGGCTAAGCGTTGTGCTCGCGATGCTTATCATCGCCCCCTGACGAGGTACAGCCGAAGCTGCAGAGCAATGTCCCACATGGATTCTGCTGCCATGTTGACCGCTTATACTCTGAATTTTTTGTTGCAAGCCACATGCCAGCTACAAAACGGCGAGTGTATCTCAATGATTATGAAAGTGATTTTAAAAAAACAGAAAAATCCACTGAGGAGCAGAGTCGCCATTAAGCACGCTAATGGCGCAAAAGGTGCAGAAATGCACATTCTTAGTGCATAAGCAGCGCTTTTGGGTAGCCAAAAAATATCAACGACCTGATTAATAAAGAATTTATGAAGTGGCACAGCACTTGCTTGATGACCAGAGAGTAGAAGCTGTCAGCCGATATCATTCTCGGTGGGTCATTGCTCAATCACGTAGTTGTGAAGTGAGGCTTTGACCCGTCGCTCAGGCGTGGGTCATTCGTTGAAAATCGTTAACGAGGTAGACCAATGACCAATACATCAGCTTATGCATTACATGAGTTATCAAAAGAATCGCGGATGGGCGCGCGAGGCGTGGAAGCAGCACGCGAAGTGCGCATTATCGACCTGACCGATTTTGACCAGCGCAAAGAGGAAATAGCCGATCAGGTATGGCAAGCCGCCACCGATATCGGTTTCTTTCAGGTTTCCGGTCATGGTATTGCTGTTGAAGAGATCAATTCAGCTTTCGTGAATGCAGAGCGATTCTTCGCATTACCCGAAGCCGATAAAGCTCGTCATCCTTTGCGACGTAACGCAGGGTGGGAATATCGCTCGCAAATACGCCCCTCAACCGGTAAACCCGATCAAAAAGAGTCTTATCAGATTACCCGGCCACGTATGGAAGGGCTGTGGCCTGACGATGTCACGTTGCCGGGCTTCAAACAGCGCGCGCTGACGTTTGAACGCCAATGCTGGGAAGTGGGAATGAAATTATTATCCTGCTTCGCCATTAAGCTGGGCATGCCTGAAACGTTCTTTACTCAAGCGCATGATCCGTCGCGTGAGACGTATCAAAGCACCTTACGCATGCTGCACTATTTTGCCATTAGTGGCGAACCGGATGGCCCGTGGCGTGCGGGTGCGCATACTGATTTCGATTGTCTGACGCTGCTTTTTCAACGTGATGGACAAGGTGGGCTTCAGGTCTGTCCAGGCAAAGAGATGGATGAACAAGTCTGGACGCCGATTGAACCGTCAGAAGGGCTGATCACCTGTAATATTGGCGATATGCTAATGCGCTGGAGCGATGACAAACTGCCGTCTAATTTTCATCGGGTTAGTAATCCATTGCCGGGCGAATCGGTTCCAGCTCGCTACAGTCTGGCCTTTTTTTGCCAGGCCAATGAAGATGTCATCATTGAAGGCCCGGAGAAAAAGTATCCTGCCATCTCTGCAAAAGAGTATCTGGCGCAGCGGATCAGCGCGAACTTCTCAGGTAAGTATTGATTAACAAGAATGCCCGGTCACGCCGGGCATTTCTCGCCATGACGCTTGCGCTTACCGTGATCGCTAAGCTTAGGTCGAGCCCGCCATATCACCGCCAATGATCCAGACCGATTTATCAACCAGCGCATCGACTGTGTCACAGAGCGCAACCGCAACAGGAGGGGGGAGTGATTTAACTGCTTTTTAAGCTGAATCATTGCCGCTCAACACCGACTGATTGTGACGTTGTCACTTAAAAATATTTGATGAATCTCAGGCGGTAACGCTTCGCTATGCTGATTCAGCAAGCGCAAAGCACGCTGGCGTTGATGATCAACGCTTAACCGAAAGCCGAAGTTAAACACCGCGTTCTCTTCTAAGTGGTGGTAATAGCTCACGCAGGGGTATCTCATTTTAATGAGATTCAAATCAGTTCAAGCGACTGCACCCCTTTGATTTCCATGACTTTCTCATAAAGATGCGCATCTTTGGCTTTGTGTGACAACGTCACATGGACGCTAAGTTCACATAAGCCCGTTTCTGGATTGCGATTTACCACAGCAATATGTCCATAGCGAATGCCTTCACGCTGTAACACCAATAACACCAGCGGCACGCTTTTCGCTTTAAGGAACACCACAATGGTATGATGTTTGCCTATCAGTAGATGGCTCAGACGGCGGAAGACTTCCAGCACCACTAAAGCTAAAACCGTGCCGTAAATGCCGATTTCATACATGCCGCTACCAATTACTAAACCGATTGCGGCGGTCACCCAAAGTCCGGCGGCGGTGGTTAAGCCCTTAACTACCTGCTTTTGGATGAGGATAGTACCGGCACCCAAAAAGCCCATGCCGCTAACGACTTGCGCAGCGATACGGCTGGGATCCAGAGAAACATGTTGATCGTTGAGCATATCGGCGAAGCCATATTTCGATACCAGCATAAACATCGCGCTGCCTATCGCCACTAAGATATGGGTGCGCAAACCCGCTTCTTTGGCCCGCATCTGGCGTTCCATCCCAATTAATCCACCTAACACGCCGGCAAGGGCGATGCGGATTAGCATATCCGTTAACATGGCTTTTCTCCGAAATATCAGAACCGTTTTTAATCTGTCAAACCAAGCATGGCGCTAAACAAGATAATTCTGCTTGTAAAGCTAGCCAGGAAATTTTGTAAAAAGCTGTTTCACCTCTCGACCCCTTGCGCTGCCTGACATATGCTGACTCCGCCCCTAACCTCAATTCCCGGAGTTTGACTGATGAAAGCTGCCACCCTTCTGCTGGCCGGCGCCGCTTTGTTGCTATCCGCCTGTAGCAGCAACAGTGATGACAATGAACCGCCACAACAAGCTACCGCCGCCCATATCCAACCCCACGTTGTGATGTCTTCTTTAGCCGAGAGTAATTGTGCGGGTGCCGGTGGAACATTGGCGTTTTCGCATCAGTTAGATGGTTCACGCGTGGGGATGTGCCAGTTGGTTAATGGCCGCCGCTGTGATGAACAAGCGTTGATTGGCGGACGCTGCGCACGTTAACGTAGAGGGCCGGCTAAACCGGCCCGCGTCTTTTACGCTGAAAGCTGGTTAGGGCAAGATTCGCCTTTTTCGAGCTGGCTGAGATTACTCAGCGTAGTTTGTGATATTGCCGTCAACGCTTCGGCAGTCAAAAAAGCCTGATGTCCGGTAAACAGCACGTTATGGCAGGCTGACAAACGGCGGAAAACATCATCTTGAATCACGTCATTTGATTTGTCTTCAAAGAATAAATCCCGTTCGTTTTCATAGACATCCATGCCAAGCGAACCGATCTTTTGCTGTTTCAATGCATCAATTGCTGCTTGTGAATCGATTAAACTGCCGCGACTGGTATTAATGATCATCACGCCATCTTTCATCTGGCTGAAAGCGCCTGCGTTGAGCAGATGATGATTCTCGGGGGTTAACGGGCAATGCAGCGTTATCACGTCTGACTCAGCAAACAGCGTTTTGAGGTCAACATATTCGGCGCCTAATTCCAGCGCTTGCTGGCTTGGGTAAGGATCATAGGCCAATAAGCGCATACCAAATCCCTTCAAAATACGCATCGTCGCCACACCAATTTTGCCGGTGCCGATCACGCCTGCGGTTTTGTTATGCATATTAAAACCGGTTAAACCGTCCAGAGAAAAGTTGGCATCTCGGGTGCGTTGATAGGCACGATGAATGCGGCGATTAAGTGTCATCATCAGGCCAATCGTATGTTCCGCCACGGCTTCGGGCGAATAGGCAGGGACACGCACCACGTTGAGGCCCAACTCAGCCGCGGCGGCTAAATCCACATTATTGAAACCAGCACAACGCAGTGCGATGTGCTTAACACCTAACGCAGCCAACTCCTCAAGCACCGGGCGGCTACCATCATCGTTCACAAAGATGCACACAGCATCGCAGTCCACGGCATTTTTGGCCGTGGATTCGGTCAGCAAAAAGTCGAAAAAAACCAGTTCGTAGCCATACTCCTGATTCACCTGCTCGAGATATTTCTGGTCGTAGTGTTTGGTGCTGTAAACCGCGATTTTCATCGTTTTGCTCCTGCATACGGGGATATCCCAAGGATAACGTGTTCTGCCGCGCTTTGCTGAATCTGCTTCATCATCTCGCCGGCAATCCTTCACCTTGTGCGCGTAACATGCCATCATCTTTGTCAGGATACTGTAAGAAAAAGGATTATTGCTGTCATGCCGCGGATTTTCCGTCGACGACTTGCTGCGATTCTGGCGCTGATTCTGCTGGTGCTGGGTTTATTGCTCACCATCACACAATGGCTGCCGCGGCTGGTCGGCATCTGGATGCCTCCTGAAACACGAATCGAACTGGAAGGCACGCCACGCTGGCGTGACGGCGGCGTGTGGTTTCCTCACATTCGCTATCTGACCGGCGATTGCGTCTTAGCTTCGGTTGAACACGTTTCACTGGGCTGGCATCTCTCACGTTGGCGGCTCAACGCGGGGCAAGTCAGTGTAAACAGTGAATGTCTGCAACACATTCCTGCCACAAACGATAATCCCTCTGCACCCAAAAGCCTGGCTGAATGGCAAGCCATGCTACCTGGCGCCGATCTGCATATTGATCAACTGATCATTGCACCCTGGCAAGCGTATGCCGGTCAGTTGGATCTGGCGCTAGAGAGCGGTCAGCAGCAGTTGCATTATCAGGGCGACAACCTACAGCTTGAGGCGACGTTAAAAGGTCAGCAGCTCAACATTCAGCGACTGACGTTTAAAAATGGCGCACTCCCTGAACCGGTTACCGTAAGTGGTCAGCTGGAGTTACCGAAATTCGCCGATGGCTTACCGGTGAACGGTAACGTGAGTGGGCAACTGTCACTGGGGGCACTCCCCGATCCGCTTGACGTCACGCTTGACTGGCAACAGCAGCAAGGCATGTTAAAAGTGATGATGCAGGGCATTCCGCAGCCGTTGTTAAGTTTGCCGTGGCAGGCCAGCGCGCAGCAGATCCACATCGAAAAAGGGCAATATTACTGGCCGCTGGATGCACAGCCGCTGTCGGGCTTTATCAACCTGACGCTGGATAACTGGCAAGCCGGGCTGGAAGCTGCGCGCATAACAGGCCGACTTAATCTGTTAACCCAAGGGCGCGGCGGCAAAGGCAACGTCGTTTTAGGGATCGGGCCGGGTCATCTGAGTATGACGCAAAGCCAGCTGCCGTTTCAGCTCACCGGCGAAAGCAAGCTCGTGGAGATGCAGCTGTACGGCACCATTCCAGGTGAGCTCAGCGGCTCGGTTCTTGATCCATTGTTGACGTTAAAACCTGGCGCGCTTCTGCGGTTGCGCGGGCGGTTGCTGGCCACGCTGGACGTTGATGAAGCCCGCTGGCCGTTGGCCGGCGTGCGACTCTCTTCGCAAGGTATTGATGGTCGATTACAGGCGATTCTAAAAGCCCACGATCCCAGCTTCGGAAAGTTTTTGCTGCACCTTGATGGCCGGGCAAATAATTTCTGGCCAGATAAAGGCGAATGGAACTGGCGTTATTGGGGGGGCGGCGAAATGTTGCCGCTCAATGCAAAGTGGGATGTGAAGGGCACTGGCGGCTGGCAGGATACGTTGATTCATCTCGATACCTTATCAACGGGGTTCAATCAGCTGGAATATGGCATGGTGCAGGTTAGTAAGCCGCGTTTAACGCTGACGACGCCGGTTAACTGGCAGCGAGATGTGCAACGCCCGTCGTTTGATGGCGGGTTCAAAATGCAGTCGGGGCAAACGCAGTTTAGCTACGGCGGCTGGTTACCCAACTCAGATCTGGAATTTAAAGCCAAAGGGCGCGATCCAAGCCACTTTATCTGGCGCGGTGAGCTAAAGGCAGGCGATATTGGCCCATTGCGCGTCCACGGTCGTTGGGATGGCGAACGCCTGCGCGGCGAAGCCTGGTGGCCAGCACAATCGCTCACTGTTTTTCAACCTTTACTGAGCCAGGATCTGAAGATGAAAATTCAGTCCGGTGAGCTGCGCGCGCAAATCGCCTTTTCTGCCGCGCCGGAACAAGGTTTTGAAGCGGGCGGACACTGGACGGTCAAACAGGGCAGCGTCTGGACGCCTGACAGCCAAATCAATGGCGTCGATTTCTCATTGCCTTTCCGCCTTAAGCAGCAGCGCTGGCAACTGGGCGTGCGCGGCCCGGTTTCACTGCGTATCGCTGAGGTAAAAAATCAGTTTGCCCTGCAGAACATACGTGCCGATTTGCAGGGGGCTTATCCCTGGACGGAATCACATCCATTAACGCTGCAGGACGTCAGCCTGGATTTGCTCGGCGGGCAAATTACGTTGCCATCGTTACGCATGCCGCAACACAAGGTTGCTCGTGTTGCGCTGCGTGATATCAGTTTGAGTGAGCTCATTACCGCCATCAAACCCAAGCAGTTTGCTATGTCCGGCAAGGTTAACGGTGAATTGCCGCTGTGGCTTAATCATCAACGCTGGCTGATTGAAAAGGGTTGGATTGCCAACAGCGGGTCGCTGACATTCAGGCTGGACAAAGACATGGCTGATGCGATTACCAGCAACAATATGGCAGCGGGCGCGGCAATGAGTTGGCTGCGTTACATGGAAATTTCCCGCTCGTGGGCCACCATCAATCTGGATAATCTGGGCGACCTGACGATGGATGCGCAGGTGCAAGGGACAAGCCGCTTCAGCAATCGTAATCAAACCGTTAATCTCAACTATCGTCATCAGGAAAATCTGTTCCAGCTATGGCGCAGCCTGCGTTTTGGCGATAATTTGCAATCCTGGGTGGAGCAAAACGCCACCTTGCCATCGAAAAAGGACCCTCAACCATGAGCCTTAGGGCATTACTGGTTTTAGCCGCCGGGCTGCCGCTGATCGGATGCGTGCCGCGCATTGAAGTCGCCGCACCCAAGGAGCCGATCACAATCAATATGAATGTAAAAATTGAGCATGAAATTCATATCAAAGTGGATAAAGACGTGGAAGCGTTATTGAAAAACCAGAGCGATCTGTTCTGAGGAGAAACTGCATGAAACGCATCAGCGCCGTGCTGCTTTTGGTCTGGATAGTTGCCCAACCGGCGTGGGCGATCACGTTGGATGAAGCGCGCCAGCAAGGTCGGGTAGGCGAAACGCTTTCCGGCTATATCGCTGCCCGTGAGCAGGATAATGAGACGTTGGCTTTGGTTAAGCGCATTAATGAAGGGCGCAGCGCGCAGTATCAGCGCCTGGCGCAGCAAAACAATCTCACCACCTCAGACGTGGCCAGCATTGCCGGGCAAAAACTGGTGAGAAGGGCCGAAGCGGGTGAGTATGTGCGTGGGATAAACGGACAGTGGCTAAAGAAGTAACCGTCGCGACAGCATTTATTCACAGGTTAACGCGCATAAAAAAGCCGGGCATTAAGCCCGGCAAGGTACAACGGCATCAAAAGCTTAAGCAGCAACAATCTGCTTGATTGCATCTTTAGCATCTTCAGTGGCTTTGGTTGCCACTTCTGGACCGTAAGCGATGCCTTCAGCGAAGACGAAATCAACGTCGCTGATACCGATGAAGCCAAGGAACAGCTTCACGTATGGCGTTAACAGGTCAGAAGCGGTGTCTTTATGAATGCCACCACGGCTGGACAGGATGACTGCGCGCTTACCTTTAACCAGACCTTCTGGGCCCGCTTCGGTGTAACGGAACGTGACGCCAGCACGCGCAATCAGGTCGAAGTAGTTTTTCAGCTGCGTTGGGATGTTGAAGTTGTACATAGGCGCAGTAATAACAACCACGTCATGGGCTTGTAGTTCAGCGATCAGCTCATCAGACAGCGCCAACGCTTCTTGCTGACGCGGTGTCAGTGGCGCGTCAGACGGGCGCAGTGCGCCAACCAGTTCACCATCCAGTACCGGAATCGGGTTTGCTGCCAGGTCACGAACGGTAACGTCGTCACCGTTGGCTTTAGCCTGGTCAACGTAGAAGTCAGCCAGTTGGCTTGATTGTGAATAGCCTGCAAGGATACTGGATTTCAGAACTAAAACTTTGCTCATGGTATTTTCCTGTCTGTTATGCGGAAGGCTTCCCGCTCAATGCTTTACACTCTACGGATATCAGCGGCACGGTGAAAGCGCAATATTTCGAGATCTATGTTCGAATTTATTGAATAAGCTTCACGTGCGCCCGGTCTCGGCAACGCCTGAAATGTGCTATTATGCGCACAATTATTTTATTGAATCAGCTGGTTATCCCAGCCCCATTGGGCGCTGTATTTCACAGCGACACCGTCTGAGTAAGGTACGTCATTACTATGTCATCACCGGATAATTCTTCTCTCGCGCCGCTCTGGTCGCGGCTTGATGCTGTGATGCTGCGCGATCGGCAGCGTTTGCAGCGTCGTTTGCATGGCGCAAAAAAAGTTAAAAATAGTGAAGCGCAACAAGGGATTGTGGCGGAGCTGGAGCAAGATTTTGCCGCAGCTGAACAGCGTGTTGCACAGCGCATCGCGGCCACGCCAACCATCACTTTCCCCGAAAATTTGCCGGTCAGCCAAAAGCAGCAAGAGATTGCTGACGCGATTCGCGAACATCAGGTGGTGATCGTGGCCGGTGAAACCGGTTCGGGTAAAACCACGCAGCTGCCAAAAATTTGCTTAACGCTGGGACGCGGCGTGAAAGGGCTGATTGGCCACACGCAGCCACGTCGCCTGGCTGCACGTACCGTAGCGAACCGTATTGCGGATGAGCTGGATACCTCGTTGGGTGGCTGCATCGGTTACAAGGTGCGCTTTAACGATCAGGTCAGCGAAACGACCCAAGTGAAGCTGATGACTGACGGTATTTTGCTGGCAGAAATTCAGCAAGACCGCCTGCTGCTGCAATATGACACCATTATTATCGATGAGGCGCACGAGCGCAGTCTTAACATCGATTTTCTGTTGGGTTATCTGCGCGAGCTGTTGCCGCGTCGTCCCGATCTGAAAATCATCATTACTTCAGCCACTATCGATCCACAGCGTTTTTCACGTCACTTTAATAACGCGCCGGTAATTGAAGTTTCAGGCCGTACTTATCCGGTTGAAGTGCGTTATCGCCCGATTGTGGAAGACGCTGACGATGGCGACCGCGATCAGTTACAAGCCATTTTCGATGCCGTTGATGAGCTGGGCCATGAAAGCGCCGGTGATATTTTGATATTCATGAGCGGCGAGCGTGAAATCCGTGATACCGCGGATGCACTCACCAAGCGTGACTTACCGCATACCGAGATTTTGCCGCTCTACGCGCGCTTATCCAATGCTGAGCAAAACCGCGTGTTTCAGTCGCACAGCGGACGTCGCATTGTGCTGGCAACCAACGTGGCAGAAACCTCGTTGACCGTGCCGGGTATCAAATATGTTATCGATCCCGGCACCGCGCGTATCAGCCGCTACAGCTTCCGTACCAAAGTGCAGCGCTTGCCGATTGAGCCAATTTCTCAAGCGTCGGCAAATCAGCGTAAAGGGCGTTGCGGGCGCGTATCGGAAGGGATCTGTATTCGCCTGTTTTCCGAAGATGATTTCCTGAGTCGCCCGGCCTTTACCGATCCTGAAATTTTGCGTACCAACCTGGCTTCGGTAATTTTGCAGATGACCGCGCTGGGATTAGGCGATATCGCTGCGTTCCCGTTTGTGGAAGCGCCCGATCGCCGCAATATTCAGGACGGCGTGCGCCTGCTGGAAGAGCTGGGCGCGCTGACGCTGAACGAAGAGGATGGGCACTACAAACTCACCCCTTCAGGACGCCAGCTGGCGCAGTTGCCGGTCGATCCGCGTTTGGCCCGTATGGTGCTGGAAGCGCAAAAATATGGCTGCGTACGTGAAGTGATGATTATCACTGCGGGCTTGTCGATTCAGGATCCGCGTGAACGTCCGGCGGAGAAAAAGCAGGCTTCGGATGAAAAGCATCGCCGCTTCGCTGATAAAGAGTCCGATTTCCTCGCCTTCGTTAATCTGTGGAATTACCTCAGCGAGCAGCAAAAGGCGTTGTCCGGCAATCTGTTCCGTCGCCAGTGTAAAACCGATTTTCTTAACTACTTACGCGTGCGCGAATGGCAGGACATTTACACGCAACTGCGTCAGGTGGTACGTGAACTGGGGATCCCTGTTAACAGCGAACCCGCTGGGTTCCGCGAAGTTCACTGTGCGTTGCTGACAGGTTTGTTATCGCATATCGGCCAAAAAGATGCCGACAAGCAAGAGTTTACCGGCGCACGCAATGCACGCTTCGCCATTTTCCCGGGTTCTGGTTTGTTCAAAAAGCCGCCCAAATGGACAATGGTGGCTGAACTGGTGGAAACCAGCCGCTTGTGGGGCCGCATCGCTGCACGCATCGATCCAGAATGGATCGAGCCGCTGGCACAGCATTTGATCAAACGCAGCTACAGCGAACCGCATTGGGAGAAGGCTCAAGGCGCGGTGATGGCGACGGAAAAAGTCACGCTTTATGGGTTGCCTATCGTTGCGGGCCGCAAAGTCAATTATGGTCGCATTGATGCGACATTGAGCCGTGAGCTGTTTATTCGCCATGCACTGGTGGAAGGTGACTGGCAGACGCGTCACGCCTTTTTCCGCACCAATCAGAAGTTGCGCAGCGAAGTCGAAGATTTGGAACACAAATCACGTCGTCGTGACATTTTAGTCGATGATGAAACGCTGTTTGCGTTTTATGACCAGCGCGTCGGCAAAGAGGTGGTCTCCGCTAAGCATTTCGACAGCTGGTGGAAGCGGGCCAGCCGCGAGAATGCGGAACTGCTCAACTTTGATAAGCAGATGCTGATCAAAGAGGGCGCGGATAAGGTTAGTCAGCTTGACTACCCGAACTTCTGGCATCAAGGCAATCTCAAACTGAAGCTGAGTTATCAGTTTGAACCCGGCGCCGATGCGGATGGCGTGACGGTGCATATTCCGTTGCCGCTGCTGAATCAGGTTGAGGATCAGGGTTTCGAATGGCAGATCCCAGGCATTCGCCGCGAACTCGTCATTGCGCTGATTAAATCGCTGCCGAAGCCGCTGCGCCGTAATTTGGTGCCCGCACCCAACTATGCCGACGCCTTCTTAGGGCGCGTGACCGCGATGGAAATGCCGCTGTTGGATGCGTTAGCGCGAGAGTTTCGTCGTATGACCGGCGTCACGCTGGAACGTGAAAACTGGCAATGGGAACAGGTACCCGATCATCTCAAAATGACCTTCCGCATTATCGATGAACACAATCGTAAGCTGCAGGAAGGCAAAGATTTAACGGCGCTGAAAGCGCAGCTTAAAGGGAAAGTGCAGGAAACGTTGTCGAAAGTGGCAGATGACGGGCTGGAGCAGAGCGGCCTGCATATCTGGAGCTTTGGTGATTTACCGCGCAGCTATGAACAGAAGCGCGGCAGTTATCAGGTAAAAGCCTGGCCAGCGCTGGTGGATGAAAAGGATAGCGTCGCGATTCGCCTGTTCGACAGCGAGCAGGAGCAGCAGAAAATGATGTGGCGCGGTCAACGCCGCTTGCTGCTGCTTAACATCCCGTCGCCGGTTAAATATTTGCACGAGAAACTGCCGAACAAAGCCAAGCTGGGACTCTATTTCAATCCGTACGGCAAAGTACTGGAGCTGATAGATGACTGTATCGCCTGCGGAATCGATAAGCTGATCGCAGAGGCGGGCGGGCCAGCCTGGCAACAGGACGATTTTGCCCAGCTGCATGAAAAAGTTCGCGCTGAGCTGAATGAAACGGTGGTCACCATCGCGAAGCAGGTTGAGCAGATCTTGACCGCGGTGTTCAACATCAACAAGCGTTTGAAAGGGCGTGTTGATATGACGCTGGCTCTTGCGCTTTCCGATATCAAAGCGCAGATGAATGGCTTGGTTTATCGTGGGTTTGTCACGGGCAACGGCTGGAAACATTTAGCGGATACGTTGCGTTATTTGCAGGGCATTGAGCGTCGGCTGGAGAAATTGCCTGTCGATCCGCACAGCGATCGTGCGCGCATGCTCCGTGTGCAGGCAGTTGAGCAGGCTTATCAGGCATGGCGCAATAAACTGCCGCCACAGCGTTTGGATGACGAAGAGGTGCTGAATATTCGCTGGATGATTGAGGAGTTAAGGATCAGCTTATTTGCTCAGCAGCTTGGCACGCCTTATCCGATCTCAGATAAACGTATTATGCAGAGCATGGAGCAGATTGCCGGATAGGTGTTTGGCATCAATGCGTAATAAGTCATAAAGCCTCGGCCACAAGGATGTGGCGGGCGAGGCTAAATATGGATTGAAGCCTTATCAACGCGTGTCGGTTATTGCTGTCACATGCGCTTTTGCCAAACGTTTACTGCGCCAGCGCTTCCAGTTTATCGCGGAACGACGTCACGGAAATGGCGCGATTATCCGCCAGATAACGATCTTTAGCCGCCGGGGCTGAACTCTGCACCGCTATCAATTGCCAGCCTTTATCACCATTCAGTAACAGAGGCGATCCGCTATCGCCGGGCAGCGTATCACATTGATGTGATAGCACCGCGCGCTGCGCCCAGCCCGTAATCACACAGTCGCTGTGCGAGTAGAGAGTATCAAGGTGATCTTCAGGGTATCCCGCTTGTGTCACTTTACGATCGGCTTGTTTCAACGCGGCAGTAAGATCGCTGCGCGAGCCTTCAAACAGCGGAATAGGTGTAATAGCCGAGGGCGGATTACGCAGAATCACTAAGCCGTAATCAAGCGGAGCCGCATTGCTCGGGACGATCCATCCTTCGCCATCAGCCTTTAAACGTTTAGCCAGTGAAGGTTCAACGCGCGCATCAATATCGTGGATTTCATAGCGCCAGCCTTTATCGCTGGCCATAAAACGCAGCGCCACCGGTTTATCAAAATTACCGGGCGGGGTTAACAAACAGTGACCAGCAGTTAACGCCAGATGGGGTGAAATCAGCGTAGCCGTGCACAGGTTGCCGCTCTCGGTTTCAAGTTGACCGATGGCATCCCAAGGTACAGCGGTGATATCGCTGATCGCTTTACGGTGATCTTTACCAAAGAACAGCGTCTTGATCTCGTCAGGATTGGGCGCGTCATCATCTTCATCGGCATGTACAACGGTGTTAAAACTGAATAATCCAACAAGTAACAAGATAGCCAGGCGCATAGTTCTCTCAATGGCGAGAATAAGTAGAGGATAAGGTCATCACGCTTGAGCGATAACTATAGTCGGTGAGCGGTTAAAAAGGGAGTTTTATTGGGATTATCAGCACACTACAACGACTAAATAAAAAAGCAGGCTGCGACTACGCCGCACAGGATCATCACAATCAATATAATTTCGAAGCGATAGCGATGCACCATTTCAGCCACTCCATTAAACAAACACCCGGCAAAACCGGGTGCTTTTAATCATTCACGCTTCAGGACTAAGCCTTATTTTTTAGCAGCAGCTTTCACAACTTTTTTGTGATGAACTTTTTTAGCAGCCTGCGCTTTCTGCGGAGCGGCTTTCTTCACAGCTTTTTTGTGATGAACTTTCTTAGCAGCCTGCGCTTTCTGAGCCGCATCTTTCTTCATCGCTTTCTTGTGGTGAACTTTCTTAGCGGCCTGTGCTTTTTGAGCGGCATCTTTCTTCGCCACTTTTTTGTGATGAACTTTTTTAGCAGCCTGCGCTTTCTGGGCAGCCGCTTTGTGATGTTTCTTGTGTGCAGTTTTATGCACAGTTTTTGCTGGCGCTGCGGTGGTGGTTGTGGTGGCAGCAGCAGCTGGCGCAGCTGTTGTTTCAGCAGCGAAAGCAACAGAAGAGATACCCATAGCAGCGGCGATCACCAGCGCAAATAATTTTTTCATTGCAAAATTCCTCGGACGATTTTTTCATGTGTAGCCCACTGCGGGGCCGGTGAAAAGACTATATGCAAAACCCGTCACGGCTTCCGTGGGTGATTGGTATCGGCGTGTAACGGATTGTACGAAGCGAGGAAGGCAATGAGAAAAGAGGGCGGCCAAACGACCGCCGAAAGCTTAGTTGTGCAGATAACGTTGTACAAGATGCTGACGGAAATAGTGTGGATTAAGGGCTTCGCCAGTGGCGTTCAACAGCAGTTGCTCGGTTGAAAAACGGCTGCCGTGCTGCCAGATATTCTGTTGTAGCCAGTTAAATACCGGCTGCAAATCCCCTTCACGAATCAGCTCACTTAACTGCGGAATCGCTTTTTTCACCGCCTGGAACAGCTGCGCCGCGTACATCGCACCCAAGGTGTAGGTCGGGAAGTAGCCGAATGCGCCGTCGGTCCAGTGAATATCTTGCATGCAGCCGTCGCGATAGTTGCCGCGGGTATCAATGCCCAGCGACTGCTGCATTTTCTCATCCCATAAGGCAGGAATATCGTCGACTTCAATCTCGCCTTCGATCAGCGCTCGTTCGATTTCGTAACGCAGCACCACGTGTGCTGGATAGCTCAGCTCATCGGCATCTACGCGAATATATCCCGGCTTCACCTGCTGTGTTAAACGAACAAAGTTATCAGCCTGCAGTGCGGGCTGGTCGCCCATGTGTATTTTTACCTGCGGCAACATGCGCTGCAGGAATTCGCGGCTGCGGCCCAACTGCATTTCCATGAACAGACTTTGCGATTCGTGAATGGCAGTGGAACGTGCGAGCGCTACCGGCTGACCACGCCACTGCTGCGGTAAGTTTTGCTCGTAACGCGCGTGGCCGGTTTCATGGATGACGCCCATCATGGCGCTGAGGAATTCATTCTCGTTATAACGCGTGGTGATGCGTACATCTTCCGGCACACCACCGCAAAATGGATGGGCGCTGACGTCAAGACGACCATGATTAAAATCGAAACCCAGCACCTTCATGATATCCAGACCCAGTTCGCGTTGCGCGTTAACGGGGAAAGGGCCTTTCGGATGGATAATCTCCTGCTGCGACTGCTTCTCCACCACTTGCTGGAGGAGGTCCGGTAACCAGGTTTTAAGCTCACCAAATGTGCTGTCGAGTTTAGCGCTGGTCATGCCTGGCTCGAAGACATCCAGTAGCGCATCGTAGCGCGAGCTGCCGTTGGCATCGGCACGCAGTTGGGCTTCTTCGCGGCTTAAGCGAACCACTTCTTTCAGGTTGGCAGAGAAGCCTTTCCAGTCGTTAGCGGGACGCTGCTGACGCCATGCATGTTCACAATGTGAACCGGCAATCGATTTTGCTTCAACCAGCGAGGCGGGCAAGAGTGTGGCTTGCTGATAAGCGCGGCGTATTTCCAGTAAATTAGCGCGATCAACGTCGTTCAGCGACTGCTGCTCTGCTTCCTGAATTAAATCACCGACGCGTTTGTCGGTTAAAATTTCATGCTGTAATACGCTCATTTCGGCCAGTGCTTCACCGCGCGCACGACTGCCGCCCGGCGGCATGGTGGTTTGCATATCGCAACCGGCAATGGCAGAAAGATGGCTGAAACGAGAAAGACGCTGAAAGATGGCGCTAAGCTGTTGATACGCTGAGGACACGTAGGGCTCCTTGTGGAAGTTTTAACGCAGCGGAATGTCCCGCAAGGGTAGATCAACCGGCCAGCAAAAGCGAACGCTGGCACCGCCGAGCGGGCTGCTTTCAATGGCGACATTGCCGCTTAACGCTTGAGCGATAGAATAAACAATCGCCAGACCCAGCCCGCAGCCGCCAGTGGCGCGGTCGCGGCTGGGATCAAGACGAACAAAAGGTTCAAACACCCGTTCGCGCTCCTCAAGGGGAATGCCGGGGCCATCATCTTCAACCTGTAAAAAGCCCAGCGAACCGTCAAACCACAGGCTGATACGCAGCCGCTGCTGCGCATAGCGCAGCGCATTGTTGACCAAATTGTCCAGTACACGCTCCATTAATCGAGTATCTGAAACGCCGTAATTTTCTCGTTGAGGTAAATCCAGATCGATTTGCGTGTGAGGATTAATCGCGCGGAAATCATCAAGCCGCTCGCGCAACCAATTGGCCAAATCCAATGATTTAAGATTTAAATCGACACGCGGGCGATCGAGTCTCGCATAGGTCAGCAGCTCTTCAATTAAGCTTTCAAGCTGGCCGATATCACGATTCAATGCCGCTAGCTCCGCTTCCGTTAGGTTATCGCTCATCTCGAGCCGATAGCGCAGCCGCACCAATGGCGTGCGCAATTCATGGGCAATGCCATCAATCAGCTGCTTCTTACTGGCCACCAGCGTATTGATGTTTTCGGCCATCTGATTAAAGGCAATACC
This sequence comes from Pantoea sp. T14, assembly GCF_036663535.1. NCBI lineage: Bacteria > Pseudomonadati > Pseudomonadota > Gammaproteobacteria > Enterobacterales > Erwiniaceae > Pantoea > Pantoea sp. T14. Next base: position 823,620 of record NZ_JAWUEB010000027.1, on the reverse strand, counting down.
TAAGCGAAACAGGCTGGAGGTGCTGTCAAAATGGGTACGAACATCCAGTTCTCCTCGGCCAAATCGTTGCGCTGCTTTTTCTAAGCGCTGCATCTCTTTCCAGTGCGGACGCATCCAGATGAAGACCGGTAGCGCCAGCGACATGCCGATGAACACCAGCAGTGCGATGTCCAACAGCCGCATTTGATGAAGGTAGAACAGATAGGGAATGGGGCCGACAGATAAAACGTAATGGCTGCGCGGGATATGCTGCAAGAAAGTATATTGATCGTCGAGGGCGACGATTTCACCCGCGTGCAGGCGCCGCATATCGATCTCATCAAGCTGATATTTACTCATCGGTTCAATATGCAGATCAAACGACAAACCGAGATCGAGACTTTTAACGGTTTTATTCCAGTCGCGTGGTGGAATCTCACGCAGTTCGCTGCGGATTAAATAGAGCGAGCTGGCCATCAAGTCATTCATTGATTGTCGCCCGGCACGTTCAGCGGTGAATTTGTAGACCAATCCCACCAGCAACGTCATCACCAGAAAGCAGACAAACAGCAGCAGATAAAACTGGATAAAAAGCTTTCTCATACTGAACGGGTATCCCACGCCTGCGGCGCAAAAAGATAGCCTTTGTTACGAATGGTTTTTATGCGAAAAGGTTCGGTTGCACTGTCATGCAGCTTTTTGCGCAGGCGCGAAATGGCAACATCAATACTGCGATCCAAGCCATCGTAGCTTACGCCGCGTAAGGTTTTCAGCAGCGCATCGCGGTTGAGGATCTGTCCGGCATGGTTGGCTAAAAACCACAACAGCTCAAAATCAGCGGTGGAAAGGGCGATCTGCTCATCGAACAGCGTCACCTGGCGATTAAGTGCGTCGATGGTTAGTGAGCCGAAACGCAGCATTTTATGCGGTGCGATGATCGCAGGGGCTTCGCCAGGCTGACTTTGCTGTGACTGACGCAAATGCAGACGCAATCGAGCCAGTAAAACAGCCGGGGGCGTGGTTTTAAGGATGTAATCTTGCGCGCCCATCTCAAGCGCCAGGATGTGGTTCATGTCGCTGTCGAGCGACGTCAGCAACACAATGGGACCTTGCCAATTTGCACGCAAATCACGGCAAATTGTCATGCCATCTTTGCCCGGCAACATGATATCCAGCATCACCAGATCCGGTTGTTCCTGGGCAATGGTTGCCTCGGCACGATCCCCGCGCGTTTCTACAATGACCTCAATATCATGACGTCCCAGATAAGCGGCAATCAGTGATCCCACTTCAGGTTCATCTTCAACGTAAACGATTCTGTTCATATTTTACTAACAAGGCATGTAAGTATGGAATGCAGCATAACTTTTCCTGGTCCTGAGCTCTACGCGACCGCACGAAATATCCTTATGTTACTGGTATAGAACCCGCAAAATGTGCCATCATTAGCCCTGCGTTTTTTGCGCAAGTTTCGGAACCGTAACGATAAACATGAGGAGCGTGAGTGTGTCTGATAAAGAGCTGGCATCAGCCATATACAGTGACCGCATCTGCTTCAATTACAGTGATTTTCTTTCCGCATCTTGCAAGAAACGTTGGAGTTTTGTTGATGCCATTTATGGCGTGTTGCCGATCTTCGGCATGGTGACACGCAAATCTGCGCACAGTTTACAGGCCACTGACGAGCACCTGAAAGAATTAGCATTACAAATCATTTCAACTCAGGTCAGCGACGAGATTAACATCGCTCGTTTGATCACCCTTGCTGAACAGCAGCACATTAACCGCTTTGATATCCAGCTTCCTTATCCGCTCTCCGAGCAGCAGCTCGACAGCATCCAGCAGGAATACCGCAAGCCGGTCGATTTAACACAGCAGGTTGACCTGCTGTGTGTCTCCATTCCCGAACAATCACATTAATTCGTTAGCTGCCACATTGCGGGCAACGTGGCAGCAATCAACAATCCCATTGCTACGCGCTCAAGCGACGTAAGCGCAATATCGCTTCGCCCGCCACGACGGGCAAACAGAAACAGCAGCAGACCCGGCGCATAAAGCACCACTGACATCAGTAGATGCAGGGGACCAGAGGCATAAAGCAGCCAAATGCCATAAGTGCTGGCACCGATGCCGATAGCCATTGGCAGCGGTTGACCTTTTCCTCGCACCACTTTAATCAGATACAAACCCACTAGCAGATAGGGCACCAGAATCATTTCTGAGGCGATATTAAGCAGCGTATTATAATCAGCCTTTGTCAGGGCAATAAGGATCAGGCAAACCTGAACGCTCCCGTTGGTCAGCCAAAGCGAGGCTGATGGGGCGTTGCGGCTGTTTTGACGTGCAATACTGCGCGGGAACGCACCTTGCTGCGCAGCGATAAAGGGAACTTCTGCTGCCATTATCGTCCAGCTCAGATAAGCGCCACAGACGGACACAATCAATCCGGCAGCAATCACTGCATCACCCCAATTTCCCATTAAATGCGTCATCAGACCCGCCATGGAAGGATTACGCATCTCTGCCAGTTCTGCTCGCGGCACAACGCCTAATGAAAGCAACGTCACCAGTAAATAGACCAATAACGCGGCAAGCACCGCCAGCAAGGTTGCACGGCCTACATCTTTTTTATTGCGTGCACGAGAGGAAACAACCACTGCGCCTTCAACCCCGATGAAAACCCATAAGGTGATCAGCATGGTTTGCTTGATCTGTTCCCACAGCGGTTGGCCAAGCGTGACGCCGGAAAAATCAAAGTGGAATCGGTCGTAATTGAACGCCATCACCGCCAGGACAATGAACAGCAAAAGGGGGATCAATTTACCTAAAGTGGCTAAAAGATTGATGCTGGCTGCGGTTTGTACGCCACGAAGCACCAGACAATGCACCAGCCAGAGCAAAACGGACGCTCCCAACATCGCTTGCCAGGTATTGCCATCGCCAAAAACAGTGTGATCGGGTGTGTCAGTGAAGAAGCTCAACGCGGAAAAAACGATCACCAGATAAGAGACGTTGGCGATAACCGCGCAAAGCCAATATCCCCACGCCGAGCAAAACCCCATGAGTTCGCCAAATCCTGCTCGCGCATAGGTGAATATGCCGCCATCTAGCTCGGGTTTGAGACGCGTAAGCATCAACATAGCCAACGACAGAAAAATAATCCCTACGCCCGTGATCAACCAGCCAATCAGCAACGCCGCCGGACCGGCTACGGCCGCCATGTTCTGCGGCAAGCTGAACACGCCTGCACCCAGCATAGAACTGAGCACCAACGCCGTTAAGGCACTAAGACCTAATTTTTTCTCCAAAACATCCTTCCTGCTAGCATAAGTGGCTGGGTAAAACGGCATTTATCGAATTTATATCGTAGCTTAAGCGACAGGAACGATGAAATACCCTGAAAAGCAGGCGGAAGATTTTACGGAGTGCTGAATGAGATGGCAATGCGTGAATATGCAAAAGCGGGCAGGGATTATGCAAATAACAGGGCGGCGGGCGCCGCCCTGAGAATCTTACTTAAAGATGTCTGCGGTAACAGTCAGGTTACCGCCACTTTGGTTCTGCCATTGACGCGTCACGTGATAGAACTTAGCGCCTTTATCGGCTGCACGTTTAGCGACTTCTTCAGAAATTTCGGTAGGCGATCCAAAATGCCCGGTGAAGGTCACGGTATCAAACGGCTGCATCTGCGCAGCGGTAATGGCGTTGACTTCCTGAACTGATTTACCGTTTGCCAAATTTACCGTGTAACGTTTACCGGTGGAGCTTTGTGTTTCGAAGAAGCGTCCAACATTGTTGCTTGGTGTTTCTGAAGACGCAACATTAGGAATCTCGACATTCTTCGCTGCCGCGCCGCCCGCAGCGATAGCCGCTTTACCGGCTTCGGAATTGGCTGGGATCAGGTTAGGACTTTGCACCTTGCGCGCTTTGGCATCCGCTTTATAAACGTAAGCCGTAACGTATTGGTTACCGCCGTTGTTGGCATCAATCTGGCGCACGATAAAGAAGGAGGCTGCCCCTTTCTCTTTGGCTGCTTTAGAGATGGCGTCATTGACATCCGGCTGGCTGGCAAAGAAACCGCTGGCTGATACGGTATCGAAAGGTTCAAGCATGAAGGCTTCATTTTTTGGCAATTCTTTCACGCCATTGAAGCTACGGTATTGATGTTTGTCACTGTCGGCATTAGCGGCATCGGCTTTGTAGAGATCGGCTGTCACGCGCCAGTTGCCGCTGTTTCCGTTACTGTCATTGATGCCCTGAATGTAATAAGAGGTGGCGCCCATCTCATCTGCGCGCTTTGACACCGCGTCGGCAGCGTCGCCAATCGCGTTGAAACGGCCGGTGATATTAATACGTTCGAATGGCTTCAACGCGGCCGCTTTTTCCGGCGTCAGTTCCTGCGCAGCATATGCGTTAGCTGCTAACAGAGATAACAAGGTCGTCGCCAGAATGGTGTTCTTCAGCTTCATAAAAATGATCCTTCGCCTTACGCAAAAATGAGTACGAAAACGTGCTGGACTCTTGATGTATAACAGATTAGCCGCTGATTATTGCATGTTATAAACAGGCTGTCGCAGCCATTTTTTGCGGCATATCTCGTTAATGAAGACTGTTTTTTTCATTCATCTATGACGAAAAGATATTATGGCTGCGATCAGCGTCAATTAACCCGTTTAAGTGGTAAGGCTTAACGTTGTAACAGTTAATATATTGTTAAATAACGGTTTTTGTCGATGCGATGTGCGTCATGACACGATTTTGCTTAGCAGATAATTTTATTTAAGAGTCGATTAGCAGTGTTAAAGCACGGGATTTATTCTCTGAGACTGAATAATTGTGTGAATGTCATAAGTATGCGTTATGAGTGTAGATCGGCAGACATATTTTCAGTAGGTTATAAATACTTCGAAACAAATGCATTTCATTTATAAGCGCCTGAAACCGTGTTTCAGGCGTTGTACTGTCATGCAGGTAACAGGCGATCATCCTTTAACCGATAAAAGGGAACATTATGTTAATTGGAATTCCCAAAGAGCGGTTGTTAAACGAATCGCGCGTGGCTGCCACGCCGAAAACCGTTGAACAACTGATTAAGCTGGGTTTTAGCGTCACTGTCGAGCATGACGCCGGTAAGCGTGCAAGCTTTGATGACGAAAGTTATCGTCGCGCCGGCGCGACACTGACTGACAGCCAGCAGGTGTGGCAATCTGACATCGTCCTTAAAGTGAACGCACCTGATGATGCAGAGATTTTACTGGCGCGTGAAGGCAGCACCTTAGTGAGTTTTATTTGGCCAGCGCAAAATCCCGATCTGCTGGAAAAACTGGCGGCGCGCAATGTAACTGTCATGGCGATGGATTCAGTGCCGCGCATTTCACGCGCGCAGTCGCTTGATGCGCTGAGCTCAATGGCAAACATTGCGGGTTACCGAGCCATTGTTGAAGCCGCCCATGAGTTTGGCCGCTTTTTTACCGGTCAAATCACGGCAGCGGGTAAAGTTCCTCCCGCTAAAGTCATGGTAATTGGCGCTGGCGTAGCTGGACTCGCGGCAATTGGTGCGGCAGGCAGTTTGGGCGCTATCGTGCGTGCCTTTGATACTCGCCCTGAAGTAAAAGAGCAAGTACAGAGCATGGGTGCCGAATTTCTCGAGCTCGATTTCGAAGAGGAAGCGGGCAGCGGTGATGGCTATGCCAAAGTCATGTCGGAAGCCTTTATCAAGGCCGAAATGGCGCTGTTTGCCAGCCAGGCGCAGGATGTTGACATTATTGTTACCACCGCGTTGATTCCCGGCAAACCGGCCCCCAAACTGATCACCGAAGAGATGGTTGCCAGCATGAAACCGGGCAGCGTCATCGTTGATTTGGCGGCACAAACTGGCGGTAACTGCGCGTTAACCGTTGCCGATCAGGTTACTGTGACGCCTAATGGCGTGAAAATCATCGGTTACACCGATCTGCCAAGCCGTTTACCTACGCAGTCGTCTCAGCTTTATGGCACCAATCTGCTTAACCTGATCAAACTGTTATGCAAAGAGAAAAACGGCGAGATCGCTGTCGACTTTGATGACGTTGTGGTACGTGGCGTTACTGTGATTCGCGAGGGAGAAGTGACCTGGCCAGCTCCGCCGATTCAGGTTTCTGCTGCGCCTAAAGCGGCACCCGCTGCTCAACCGCTGAAAAAAGCGGAGGCAAAACCCGCTTCTCCAACACGTAAATACCTGCTGATTGCGCTGGCTATCGTGCTGTTCGCTTGTCTGGCAAACGTAGCACCGAGTGAATTCCTGTCGCACTTCACCGTCTTCGCGCTCTCCTGCGTGGTGGGTTATTACGTGGTGTGGAATGTCAGCCATGCGCTTCATACACCGCTAATGTCAGTCACCAACGCCATTTCCGGCATTATCGTGGTGGGAGCGGTGCTGCAAATGGGGCACGGTGGATGGGTTACGTTTATTTCCTTTATTGCGGTGCTGATCGCCAGCATCAATATTTTTGGTGGCTTTACCGTCACTCAACGCATGCTGAAAATGTTTCGTAAGGGGTAACACATGTCTGGCGGATTAGTGACTGCAGCATACATTGTTGCCGCAATTTTGTTTATTTGTAGTCTGGCTGGCCTCTCAAAACATGAGACGTCCAAGCGGGGCAATACCTTTGGTATCAGTGGCATGGCAATTGCGCTGATCGCCACCATTTTTGGCCCAGACAGTGGCAACGTGGTCTGGATTCTGTTGGCGATGGTGATTGGCGGTGCAATTGGTATTCGTCTGGCGAAAAAAGTTGAAATGACCGAAATGCCAGAGCTGGTGGCTATCCTGCACAGCTTTGTGGGTTTGGCGGCGGTATTGGTTGGTATCAACAGCTATATCGATCATGCCCCCGGTTTGCCGAATGTGATGGAGAATATCCATCTGACCGAAGTGTTTATCGGTATCTTTATTGGTGCAGTGACCTTCACCGGTTCTCTGGTGGCGTTTGGCAAACTCTGTGGCAAAATTTCGTCGCGTCCATTGATGCTGCCACATCGGCACAAGCTGAACTTGCTGGCGTTGGTGGTTTCATTCCTGCTGTTGCTGTGGTTCGTTAATACCGACAGCTCAGGCGCGCAGGTGTTTGCACTGTTTGTCATGACTGTCATTGCATTGGCGTTTGGCTGGCATCTGGTGGCCTCCATCGGCGGTGCAGACATGCCGGTCGTGGTTTCGATGCTGAACTCCTATTCAGGTTGGGCGGCGGCGGCGGCAGGTTTTATGCTGAGCAATGATTTGCTGATCGTTACCGGCGCGCTGGTTGGCTCTTCGGGTGCCATCCTCTCGTACATTATGTGTAAGGCGATGAACCGATCGTTCATCAGCGTTATTGCTGGTGGATTCGGTACTGATGTCAGCGTAGCAGGCGAGAGTGACGAAGCGGGTGAACACCGTGAAATCACGGCTGAAGAAACGGCAGAAATGTTAAAAGCCTCCACGTCGGTCATCATCACACCCGGCTACGGTATGGCAGTGGCGCAGGCGCAATATCCAGTAGCTGAAATCACTGACAAATTGCGCGCGCGGGGTATCAAAGTTCGCTTTGGTATTCATCCGGTCGCAGGACGTTTGCCTGGTCACATGAACGTGTTGCTGGCCGAAGCCAAAGTACCTTATGACGTGGTGTTGGAAATGGATGAGATCAACGATGACTTTAGCGATACCGACACGGTGCTGGTGATTGGTGCTAACGACACTGTAAACCCGGCAGCACTGGAAGATCCGCGCAGTCCAATCGCGGGTATGCCAGTGCTTGAAGTGTGGAAAGCGCAAAATGTTATCGTCTTCAAACGTTCAATGAATACCGGCTACGCTGGAGTGCAGAACCCGCTGTTCTTCAAAGACAACACACACATGTTGTTTGGCGATGCAAAAGCCAGCGTTGAAGGCATTTTAAAAGCGTTGTAATCATTAGGTATGCCATAAAAAAGGCGGCTCTATGAGCCGCCTTTTTTGGTTGAGAAGAGATTAATCTTCCTCATCTTCCTCATCGTCTAAATCAATCGGTGAAGTGAAGTCATCTGGCTTTATTGCCAGCAAATCACAACGAAGATGATCAATGACTTGTTCGGCAGTATTACCGAGGAATGCGGCGGACAATCCAGTGCGCCCAATAGTGCCTAACACCACGATACCTGCGCTGAGATGACCGGCTAAATCAGGAATCACTTCTTCCGGCAAACCTTTCGCGACGTGTGTGAACTCTTCACCAATTGAGAACTTCTGGCGTAACGCTTTCATTGCCACTAAATGCTGGCCGCGAATGGCGTCGTTATAGACGCCGGGATCGAAATCAGGCAGTTCAATGGCGATATTAATGGGTGTGATGGGATACGCGCCAACCAAATGGACTTCGGTATGATTCACCATATCGGCAAGCAGTTTTGTTTCGCGGATCAGCTTTTGATTCAATCCATCATGATGCGGCTCTTCGCTGGCGAGATTGACCGCGACAATCGCTTTACCGCCTTCCGGCCAAGGCTGATCTTTTACCATCCAGACTGCGCAGGGACATTTACGCAGCAAATGCCAGTCGGTGGGGGTGAAAATCACGGATTCGAGACGATCGTGCTGATGCGCCATCTTCAGGACTAAATCATGTTTCTGGCTTAGCACTTCCTGAATAATGGCTTCATAAGGGCGATTATGCCAAATAACCTTTATTTCAATCTCTATACCCGCGTCCAGATACGCTTGCGCCTGCTCACGAATCCATTCAGTTCGTTGGCTGATAACGCCCTGACGCATTGATGAGCGCTCATCTGGCGACAGCAGCGTGGTCATCTCATAAGAGAAATCATAGATAGGCAAAAAGGCTTTGATTTTGCCGCCAATGAGTTGGTTGAGATAAACCGCACGACGCAGCGCTGGCTGATCGTCCTGCTGAGCATCAATGGCAACCAGAATATTTTGGTAGCGTGACATAAGGGCATTCTCCATACACCAAAGCAATTGGATTAAAGATAGCCTATGTTTATGACGGGAAGAAGGGAAAAAGTTGTTGCCGGATCAATAAAATAACATTTATCGACCCGGCAATTATCTATGCAGCCTGGTGACTCTGGCCGGCTAATTCAGCCAGTAAAGCGTGGTTTTCAATAGTGATGTATTTTCCTTTAACCGCCAGCATTCCGCTTTTTTGGAAGCGTCCCAGCAAGCGGCTAATCGTTTCTACCGTCAAACCAAGGTAATTACCGATATCTCCGCGCGTCATGGTGAGGCGAAATTCGCGCTGTGAGAAACCCCGTTGACCAAAACGGCGAGAAAGGTTCCAAATAAAGGCGGCTAAACGCTCTTCCGCATTCTTTTTGGAGAGCAGTAAAATCATGTCTTGATCGCCTTTGATCTCACCACTCATCAAACGCATCATTTGCTGACGCAGAGCCGGCATTTTGCCAGAGAGATCGTCCAGCGTTTCGAAAGGAATTTCGCATACCATTGCCGTTTCTAACGCCTGAGCAAAACTTGGATGGTTGTTGCCCATAATGGCGTCGAAACCCACTAAGTCGCCAGCAAGATGGAAACCGGTGATCTGTTCGTCGCCCTGTTCGGTGATGGTGTAACTTTTAATGGTGCCGGAGCGAATAGCATAGAGCGATTTTAAATCATCGCCGGCTTTGAAGAGAGTTTGACCTTTCTGTATCGGTTTTTTACGCTCAATAATGTTGTCGAGCTGATCTAGCTCATGTTCGTTTAGCGTAAAAGGGATACATAACTGACTGATGCTGCAATCCTGGCAGTGAATAGCACAACCGCCTGACTGAATACGACGAATGCTGCGTTTTTCAGGGATCATAATGGTTAGCTCTACGATAATTGACTGCGGTCAATTTTAACATTTTTCAGCCCGAAGGGAACTCATCCGAGCAGTATTATCCTCACCAAGTGTAAGGATGGATTTTCCAGGCGGGAAGGGCGGCATGACGGGCCTTGGCGGTATTAAAATGTGTCATGTGTCACGAAATGTTGCCGCTTTATTGATCTCACGCACACATTTTCTTTTGATATTCTTAAGTAAAAAACAGCTTTAGCGCAGGTATTCCGCTTTTTGCTACTCTCTCTGACGGGGTCTATATTGCGACCCATCATTATATTAGGTGTGAAAAACCATGAACCTTGATGAAGACAATATTTTTCGAGATGCCATCGGTGATGTCACTCCACTGAAAGATACAGCCAACACCTTGTGGTTAAAATCCCCTTCAACCAAAGCTCCGCGCCCAACTCAGGCAGAAGCGGAGCAGGATAACTTCCTGACACGCGGCTTTCTCGATATTGTGCCGCTGGATACCTTGCTGGAATACAAAGCTGACGGTATTCAGCAAGGCGTGTTAGATAAACTCCGTAAAGGGGAATATCCACTTGATGCCAGCCTGAATCTGCTGCGACAGCCGGTTGAAACCTGTCGTCAGGCAGTGTTTAGCTTCATCCAGCAGGCGAGAAAAGAGGGGCTACGCAATGTGCTCATCATCCATGGCAAAGGTCGTGACAACGAATCTCATGCAAACATCGTACGCAGTTATCTTGCGCGCTGGCTAAAACAATTTGATGAGGTTCAAACCTTTTGCGTGGCGCAAGCCCAGCATGGTGGCAGCGGGGCGCTCTATGTCGGCATGCGCAAAACCGACAAAGCGCGCCTGGATAACTGGGAAAAGCACGCCAAACGCAGCCGCTAACTGTGAAATTTGCGAATCGTTGACATCAGTACTTCTGTACTCAAACTCAACGTATTGCCGGTGCGGGTGATGATTCCCACCGGCTCGCCCGCACCAGAAGAATTAATCGGCAATGCACATACGGCGTTATGCGTGAGATCCTCTTTAATGGCGCCAGAAGGGACGAACCAAATATAGTCGTAACGCAGCGCAAGCTGCCGGGCAAGCGACGTTGAGGAGGTCTCAACACAATTAGGCGGCAATACGCAGCCTTGTTCATCAAGCATCTGCTGCGCAATCCGGCGTGGCGCCGTTCCTTCCGGTGAAATCACGACCGGCCATTGCATCGCACGGGATAATGTGACGTTGTCACATAAAAGGGGGTGCTCAGGACGAACAACCAGCTTAAGTGATTCCAGAAACAGCAGCTCATAAGTTAAACCTGCCATCATTTCGCTATCAGCCATTCGGCCAATACCAATGTCAAATTCGCCCGCTCTCAGTCCCGCTAATAAGACATTATTGTGCAGGGTTGCGACCTGTACCGTGGTATGCGGTTGCAGTTGATGAAAACGATCCAGAATTTGCGGCAACATACCCATCGCCGCTGTGGTTAGTGCGCCTAAGCGAATGATGATAGGGCGGTCAGTGAGCGGTTCATTAAAGCTTTGACCCGCATGGTTTAGCGCATCCAACACTTTTACGGCGTGTGTCAAAAACTGTTCGCCCATGGTAGTCAGCTGTGCGCCTAGTCGACCCCGCTCAAAAAGCCGAACGCCCGTTAACTCTTCCAGTTCATTCAATGTTTTCGACAGGGCAGGCTGGCTCAGGCTCAGCGTTTCTGCCGCTCTGCCTAAAGTGCCTTGCTGCGCGACGGCAACAAAAGTATGTAAGTGGCGCAGTCGTATGCGCTGATTAAAGATGATGTTTTTGTCCATTGTTCAAACTTAATGACAAACTCAAGAGGCTGGCAACCCTAAAAAATGGATTCTGTTAACTTTGCTGCAAAATAACATTAACAAATGAATTCTTAAATCGGAATACAGCAATAAGCTGCTGAATTTGATAAGAACATGCGACAAATATATTCGAGTAAGGATGCATGTTAGCCATATTACAATCAATCACTTACCAATAAAAAGGTTGAATAATTCTCAATATCATATAAAAATCGGGCGTTTTATTGTTAACGATCGGCTATCATTAGCGCCGTTTTTTTTACCAAAACTGATGTCTAATCCTGATCGCGAAGTGAGGAGTATTTCAGTGACCAGCGTCGAGGCGGTGGATGTTCGCCAGTTAATAAACCAACGTGCTTTAAGCCGTTGGCAGAAACGGTTAATCGCATTGTGTTTCATTGTGGTTGCCCTCGATGGCATGGACATCGCAATTATGGGATTTATCGCGCCAACGCTTAAAGCTGCGTGGGGCGTGACCAATCATCAGTTAGGCGTGGTCATTAGCGCAGCCTTAATAGGATTGGCTATCGGTGCAATGGTTGCCGGTCCGCTGGCCGATCGCTATGGGCGTCGAATGATGATTATCCTGAGCGTATTCTTTTTTGGCCTCTGGACGTTAGCGACCGCGCTATCGCAAAACATCGAGCAGATGATGTTGTTCCGCTTCCTGACGGGGCTTGGATTAGGGGCTGCAATGCCCAATGTCGGCACGTTAGTGGCTGAATACGCACCAGAACGCCGCCGCGCTTTTATCATCACCGTGGTGTTTTGTGGATTTACCTTTGGTGCTGCCAGCGGAGGCTTTGCTGCTTCGTGGTTGCTGCCTCGCTACGACTGGCATTCCGTTTTGTTGCTGGGCGGGATTCTACCGTTGATCGTGCTGCCGTTTTTGCTGCGCGGCCTGCCTGAATCTGTACGCTTCCTGATCAGTCGACGCGCGCCTGCAGCGCGGATACATGCCATTTTGGAGCGTATGCTGCCTGGCACCACACGCCCAGACACCGATTTTCATGCGGTAGAAGCCGTTCCACAGCATAGCGGTGCCATCAGTACGGTTGTTTCTCCGCGCTACCTGTTTGGCAGCCTGATGCTGTGGGGCGGCTATTTTATGGGCTTGTTCCTGGTGTATCTGATTGGCAGTTGGTTGCCGTCGTTGGTCAATACTTTGGGGATGTCGGTTACGGAAGCCGCGATCATTACCGCCATGTATCAAGCTGGCGGCACACTGGGTTCGCTGTTCGCAGGTTGGTTAATGGATCGCTTTAACGCCAACCTGGCCTTAGCGGGCATCTATTTCTGCGGGGGTATTGCAATTGTAGCGCTGGGTTTCTCACCGGCACAGGTCGGTATTATGAGCGGCATCGCCTTTTGCAGCGGCTTCTGCTTCAACGGCGCAAATACGGGAATGAATGCACTTTCTGCCAGCTATTATCCCACGCATGCGCGTGCTACCGGCTCCAGCTGGATGCACGGCGTTGGGCGCATTGGTGCCATTCTTAGCGCTTTTATCGGCGCAGAAATGCTGTCGCTGGGCTGGTCATTTAATTCCATTTTCCTGCTACTGGCTATTCCCGCTGTCATCACAACCCTGATGTTGATCTTAAAAAATCGCTACGGCTTTAAGCCGATCACAAATTCGTGATTTTTTCCGCTGGCATCAGCGCGTTGCATTAAAGTAGCTGCAACGTTCTCGGTGTCAGGTGGATAAAATGGACAACTTTCAAAGTGCGGACGCAATTCGCACACGCTTCTCTAAAGCTATGTCGGCCCTTTATCAGCAAGAAGTTCCGCAATACGGGACGCTGATGCAGCTGGTTATGACCGTCAACGAACGCACATTAGAAGCCAATGTTGGCCTAAAAAATCGTCTTTCTGCGTCAGATGAACTCAGCCGACTTAGCGTTGAACGTCACGGCGCTATTCGTGTCGGCACCGCTGACGAACTCTCCATGCTGCGACAGATGTTTGCCATAATGGGGATGTTTCCCGTTGGCTACTACGATCTTTCTCAAGCGGGCGTGCCGGTGCATTCCACCGCGTTTCGGCCCATCAGTGACACAGCTTTACGCCGCAATCCTTTTCGTGTTTTCACTTCACTGCTTCGCCTTGAATTAATCGACGATGAGCTGCTGCGCAGAAAGGCCGCAGAAATCCTTGCCGCGCGGGATATCTTTACGCCGCGTTGCCGCCAACTGATTAAACAACACCAGCAGCAAGGCGGATTGCACGCAGACGATGCGGCCATGTTTGTTGATGAAGCGCTGGAAACCTTCCGCTGGCATTCTCATAGCAGCGTTGACAGCGCCACCTATCAGGCTTTGAATCAGCAGCATCGACTGATCGCTGATGTTGTCTGCTTTCCGGGCTGCCACATCAATCACTTGACCCCGCGCACGCTGGATATTGATCGCGTGCAGGAGATGATGCCGTCACGCGGCATTGAACCCAAAACGTTGATAGAAGGTCCGCCGCGCCGTCAGGTGCCTATTTTACTGCGTCAAACCAGTTTTAAAGCGCTGGAAGAGCCGATAACCTTCAAAGATGGACATCATGGCACGCACACGGCACGCTTTGGCGAAATTGAACAGCGCGGCATAGCACTCACGCCTAAAGGGCGAGCGCTCTATGATCAACTGCTGAATAACGCGGGCAGCGGCAGCGATAATCAGCAGCATCAGCAGCATTTAGCGAGTGTGTTTGGTGCTTTTCCTGATGATGAAATTACGCTCCGCCAGCAGCAGCTCGCGTGGTTTGATTATCGTCTTAGCGAGAAAGGGTTGGCATCGCCGCCGCGCCAGCATGATGCGTTAGAAACGCTGATTGCAGAGGGCCGTGTTATCGCCGATCCCATTACGTATGAGGATTTTTTACCTGTCAGCGCTGCGGGGATTTTTCAGTCCAATTTAGGCGACAAGTCGCAGGCCAGATCGGCAGGCAAGGCCAGTCGTTCCAGCTTCGAACAGGCGTTAGGCAGTGAAGTCATCGATGAAATGCAGCTGTATGCAGATCGACAGCAGCGTTCATTACAGCGCTGCGGTTTAGAACAGTAAAAAAGAAAAGGGCGACATTGCTGTCGCCCCTTCATTTCTTATTATTGCAGGCGCGTATCGCGCACCAGCGTATATTTTCCCGCACCCATCAACATTATCACCAGCGCACCTAAAAAATAGAGCGCTTCGGTTTCCAACGACCATGCACCGACATCAGAGCGATGCCATACATCGCCGCTCTTCACCAGCAACGTCGCCACCAGCATATTGATTGCAATGATGAAGGCAGCGGGACGGGTAAATAAGCCAATGATGATCATGATGGGGGCAATTATTTCCCCGATGTAAGCACCGTAAGCGATGAAATCCGGTAGACCCTTTTGCGTAAGAAGGCGCGCAATCCAGCCGACGCCGTGAATAACTTTGAACTGGCCATGAAAAAGCAGCAAGCCACCAAATGTTATTCGTAACAACAGTTTACCCATTTCGGGATGATCGGCCATTCGCACAAACAGTTGGTTGATGCCACTGAACATGCGTCACGCTCCTCTACCGGATTGAATAAACAAATCTAAAGAAAAAATCGTTTACTGCATATTCAATAGTTTTGATTATCTTGTTCAGACCTTTCAACCAACCTTCGGCATATTCTGCAAATGTGTCTCAGACATAGACAATGTCTTAAGCCCTGCAAATAATGGAAAGATGCTTTAACAGGGAATCAGTGATGAAAAATGAAACAGGTCTGAGGATCATGACTGCGGAAGGCGAGTTACGAGGGAGCATGGATGATGATCTCTTTGTCTTCAAAGGTATACCTTATGCAGCCGCGCCAGAAGGCCCGCTTCGCTGGCGATCGCCGCAGCCGGTAAAGCCGTGGCAAGAGGCGCGCGATGCCACCATGTTTGGTGCTGCCAGTTGGCAGAACCGTGAATATTGCCTGGCCGTAGGCGGTGGCGATCCAGGAAATTTCAGTGAAGATTGTCTCTATCTTAATGTCTGGACACCGGACATTGAGCCGGTAAAACCGTTACCGGTCATGGTCTGGCTGCACGGTGGCGGTTACACCATCGGCGCGGGCGGTTTAGCCCCCTATAACGGTAAACCGTTAGCATCACGTGGCGCGGTGGTGGTTACGGTAAATTATCGTTTAGGCCATTTGGGATTTTTTGCCCATCCGGCGCTGGATAAAGAGTACCCCGCCAACGGCGTAGTGAATAACTTTGGTCTGCTTGACCAAATCGCTGCACTGCAATGGGTACAGCGCAATATTCCTGCTTTTGGTGGCGACCGCCGCAACGTCACACTTTTTGGTGAGTCATCGGGCGCGCGCAGTGTTCTGTCACTCTGCTGTTCTCCTTTAGCCGAAGGACTCTTTCATAAAGGAATTGTGCAAAGTGCTTACAGCTTGCCGGACACGCCGCGCAAAAAAGCGTTGCAGCAAGGCGTCAGCGTGGCAAAACACTTTGGCCTGACGGAAAATGCCAGCGCCGAACAGCTGCGTGATCTTCCCGCAGATGCGTTCTGGTCTCTGGAACAGCCACTGATGATTGGCCCGGTTCCCATAGCCGGAGATGCTGTATTACCTAAGCCGATGCTGGAAACCTTTTTCGCCGCCCGGCAACATCGGATTCCGCTTATCGCTGGCAGTAACAGCGATGAAGCCAGCGTGCTAGAATTTTTTGGTGTGGATGCCACAGCCGTATTGCATCAGCTGCGTGATAAAAATCGGATGCGCTATCGCCTGCTCAAATGGCTGTATGACATTCATGACGACCAGCGTTTGGGCCGAGCCGTTGCGCGCGATATGGCATTTAGCGTGGTGCCTTGGCTGGTGATGCGGGCTCAGCATAATATTGGTATGCCTGGCTGGCGTTACTGGTTTGATTATGTCTCCGAAAACGCCCGCGATCTTTATCCTCACGGCACCTGGCACGGTAATGAAGTGCCTTATGTGATGAATACCTTGGCTCAGATGCCGACCGCCAATGATAATCGCGCCTATACCGCGAAGGACAAGGCTTTTTCTGACCGGGTGTGTGCCTACTGGTTTGCATTTGCCCGCGATGCCAGCGAATTCAAACACCAGCTTGAGGGGGAAGTTCCCTGGCCAGTCTGGCATCCGGGTGAGGACGTTACGTTATCGCTGGGCGATGAGCGCGAAGATCGTATTGTGCTGAAGCGTAATTTTATGAAGGCGCGTATGCGGCTGTTTCGCCTGATGATGACGCACATGGTCAAACTTTAATAAGCTTGCTAATCATCAAGTGGCGTGAATGAAATCCGGTTCATCATTCCAGGCTAACTTGATGATTATTGGTTGTGTTACCCACGTCACTAAAGAATAACGCAACAATAAATTAGCCAATAAAACCGTTACATCTTCCCCATTCCCTGCCGATAAATTCTCTATGCCCGCTTAAGCTGGGCCAACGTCGGTTATCACCGTAAAGGATTTAGGTATGGGAATTCTCAGAAACTTCAGCATTCGTGCTGTCATGCTTACCGTTCTCGGGCTGTTTTGTCTGCTCTGGAGCGCTGTCGGTCTGTTCAGCATTCACGCATTGGGCTCACTCAGTGAAGGCAACGACGTCGATCGCCATTTGGTTGAGCAGATGACTGTCTTAAGCAAAGGAAACGATCAATATTTTCGCGTGGTTACACGTTTGTCACGTGTAATGGAAGCCAAAGCGGCGGGCACCACGCTTGCGGATACCGCCTATGCGCCTGCACAACAGGCGCTTGAAAGCATGGCGCAGCAGCTGGTGCGTTTTAAGCAATTAGCCCCGGGTCCAATGCGTGCTGAAGTCGTGGACGGCGTGATCAGCAACTGGCAAAAACTGCTGGACGAAGGTGTGGCCTTACAGCTGCAACGCGCCCAGCAAGGATCGTTGGAGGAATATCGTCAGCAGGCCAATAACGTTACGCCTGCGTTGAGCCGCGCGTTTGGTGCCAGCGCGGAGCAGTTTAATCAGGCTGCCGCCGTTAAGCTTGATGAAACGCGCGTTGCAGTTGATGGCCTGACCGCCGTGACAAAAGTGATCATCATGGTGGCGGTGATTACAGGATTGGTGATTTTACTGTTCACCGATCGCTATCTGGTGGCGATGTTGGTGAAACCGCTGGACCGTGTGCGTGAGCATTTTGCCGTCATCGCCAAAGGCGATTTGAGCCAGCCGGTACAGGAATTTGGTCGCAACTGCGTCGGCAAATTAGTGCCGCTGTTGAGCGCAATGCAGGACAGCCTGCGCGAAGCTGTCAGTGCTATTCGCAGCGGTACCGAAAATATTTCACGCGGTGCGGCAGAAATTTCAGCGGGTAATAACGATCTCTCTTCACGTACCGAAGAGCAGGCGGCCGCGCTGGAACAGACCGCTGCCAGCATGGAGCAGTTAACGGCGACGGTGAAATTCAATGCCGACAATGCACGTCAGGCCAGCTCGCTAGCAGAAACGGCGTCAACCACTGCGCAACGCGGCGGAAGTTTGGTCAGCGAAGTGGTCAATACTATGCAGGGCATTTCTGGCAGCTCGAAAAAGATTGCTGAGATTACCAGCGTCATTAACGGTATCGCATTCCAGACCAATATTCTGGCCCTGAACGCAGCGGTTGAAGCGGCGCGAGCGGGTGAGCAAGGTCGTGGTTTTGCCGTGGTCGCCAGCGAAGTGCGCAACCTGGCGCAGCGCAGTGCTGGCGCAGCAAAAGAGATTGCGACGCTCATTGAGGATTCCGTTCAGCGCGTTGAAAAGGGCGCGGAATTGGTTGGTACCACGGGTATCACCATGAACAACATTCTCAAATCAGTACAGGATGTGGATGCGATCATGAAGCAAATCGCAGCCGCTTCTGAAGAGCAGAGCAAAGGCATTTCCCAGGTTGGCACCGCAGTAACAGAAATGGACAGCGTGACGCAGCAGAACGCCTCACTGGTGGAGGAAGTCTCAGCCGCCGCTAGCGCACTGGCGCTGCAAACCGAAGCGCTGCAAGCCTCGGTTGCCAAATTCCGCCTTTCCAATGCTCATCACGAGGTGCGTCCGGTAACAAAAAGCGCGCCACCAAAAGCACCGTCTCTTCAACCGTTGACTAAACCTGCCGTCGATAACGGCGAATGGGTGACTTTCTGAGACTGACACAACCACGCCACCAAATCCGCCAGGAAAGGTGGCGCTTCAGCCGACGGTCGCTGTAATAAACTGTAGGCTGCACCGGTTTTCACACCGCCAGCGAAAGGCGCAACCAGTCTGCCGCTGGCGATATCGTTTTCGACCAGATTGATATCCGCCATTGTAATGCCAAACCCCTGAATGGCGGCGCTAATGGCCAGATCCATGGTGGCAAAGTGCTGATTACGTTTCATGGTGAGCGCGACCTGCTGCGCATCCAGCCATAATTGCCAGTCACGGGTATCGTTGGTGGGGTGCAAAAATGTCATGCCCGCTACATCCTCAACCCTGGCAGGTAGCGGCAATCCTGTCGCCATCACGGGCGTTACCGACTCCTCAAATAACAGCATGGCTTCGGGCTGCGGCTTGCCGTAGACAATCGCAGCATCGAAATTATCCAGTTGCGACACATGATCAAGCGTGGTGGTTAAGGCGACATGCAACTCGGGCCGTGCTTTTTCTAATGAAACCAGCCGGGGAACCAACCAACGCATGGCGCAGGTGGGCGCTTTAAGGCGAATGCTGATGTGGGTGCGGCTGGCCTTTTCCGTCGCACTCAACATCAATTCAAATCCCTGGCGCAGCTCTGGTAACAGCGCCGCGCCTTGCGGCGTCAGACGTAAGCCACGTGCATGGCGATCAAATAACGCAAAGCCAAGCCAGCTTTCCAGCGCGGCGATTTTGCGGCTAACCGCGCCTTGTGTGATGCACAATTCACTGGCAGCGTGAGTCAGATTCTCATGACGTGCTGTCACCAGAAACGCGTGAATAGCATTAAGCGGAAGGGATGAGCGTGTCACGTTAACCTCGAGCTATGCATTATTGTCATGGCTATTATGACAACAATTCGCTTGTCGACTCAAGCCATACTCAGTTGAATAGAAATCTACTTGCCGTCGCTTTTTATGCATTCAACCGGAGTAAACATGTCCCTGGAAACGCCCGTACAGATCTCCTCGAAACTGCCGGATGTCGGTACCACCATTTTTAGCGTCATTGGTCAGCTCTCGGCCCAGCATAAAGCGATTAATCTTTCGCAGGGCGCGCCTAATTTCCCTTGCGATCCGGCGTTGGTTGAAGAAGTTAGCCGTGCCATGCGCGAAGGTCATAATCAATACGCCTCAATGACCGGTTTGCCCGCATTGAGAGAGGCGTTGGCGAATAAAGTCGAAACGCTGTATGGCCAACGCTACGATGCGGCGAGTGAAGTGTTAATAACCGGCAGCGCAAGCCAGGGCATTTACATGGCTATTACTGCGCTGGTCCATCCGGGTGATGAAGTGATTTTTTTTGAACCGGCTTTCGACAGCTATGCGCCGGTGGTGCGTTTGCAAGGCGGCAAACCGATTGGCCTGAAATTACAGGTACCAGATTTTGCGATTAACTGGGATGAATTACAGGCCGCGATCACGCCACGCACCCGCATGATCATTATCAATACGCCACATAATCCCAGCGCGCAGGTTCTCACTCCAGAAGATCTTGATCGCCTGGCAGCTTTAACGCGTAACACTGATATTGTGGTGCTGTCCGATGAGGTGTACGAACACATTCTGTTTGACGGGCGTAAGCATTGCGGCATGGCAACGCATCCAGAACTCGCCGAGCGCAGCGTTATCGTCTCCTCCTTCGGCAAAACCTTTCACGTTACCGGCTGGCGCGTGGGGTATTGTCTGGCACCGGCCGCGCTGATGACTGAGTTGGTAAAAGTGCATCAGTTTATGATGTATGCGGCGGATACCCCGATGCAGGTCGGTTTCGCGCATTATCTGCAAAAGGCTGAAAACTATCTTTCTCTGTCGCGGTTTTATCAGGAAAAGCGCGACCGCCTGCTGACATTGATGAAAGATTCACCGTTCAAGCTGCTGCCTTGTGCCGGCTCCTTCTTTATGTTGGCCAGTTACGGACATTTCAGTGACGAATCTGATAGCGAAATGGTAAAACGTCTCATCGTCGATCACGGTGTGGCGACCATCCCGCTGTCGGCGTTTTATATGGATGGCACAGACAATAAACTTATTCGTCTCTCGTTCGCTAAAGATGATGCAACGTTGCAAGCTGGCGCCGCTGCGCTGTGCAACGTAAAACAATAATCAGGGGTCAGTAATGAAAAAAATCAATACGCTGTTTCTCGCTCTGGGCATGATGACGTCGGTATCCGTTTTTGCGCAAGACAGCCTGCGTTACGGTCTTGAATCACAATATCCTCCCTTTGAAAGCCGCAATGCACAAGGCGAACTGGAAGGGTTTGATATCGAATTAGGTAACGCGATCTGTAAAGCGGGCAACTTTAACTGTCACTGGGTTGAAAGCAGCTTCGATGCCTTAATTCCGGCGCTGCAGGCGAAAAAATTTGATGCGATCAACTCAGCAATGAACATCACCGAAGCGCGGGCGAAAAATATCGACTTTACCCGCCCCATTTACCGCATCCCAACGATGTTAGTCGGTAAAGAAGGGCAGAAAATGGAGCCAACTGCGGCAGCGCTGAAAGGCAAGAACATTGGTGTGTTGCAGGGTTCGATTCAGGAAACCTATGCCAAGAAGCATTGGGAATCGCAGGGCGTTACTGTGACCGCGTATCAAGATCAGAACCAGGTTTATAACGACATGGTCGCGGGCCGTTTGGATGGCACACTGGTGATGTCAGCTGCTGGACAATCGGGCTTCCTCGACAAGCCGCAGGGCAAAGGTTTCGCTTTTATCGGCAAGCCGGTAGAAGATGACGCTATCCTGGGCTCCGGCATTGGTTTTGGCCTGCGTAAAGGCGATGCCAACCTGAAGCAGAACCTGGATGCAGCCATCGCTAAAGTCCAGAGTGATGGCACGGTGAAGAAGCTTGCCGAAAAATTCTTTCCCGGCATTGATGTTAGCGTGAAGCAGTAAATCCAACATCGGGCGCGTCTGCGCCCGATTGCTTTTCCTACCGTGCCGCCAGATAACACAATTTTTCTGCCACCTGATACGATTTCACAAATGACGTGATCGGTAAAAACTCGAAGCGGGAATGGAAATTGTGCGCGCCGGTAAAGAAGTTTGGCGTCAGTAAACCCTTGGCGGACAGTGCCGCGCCGTCGGTGCCGCCGCGCATAGGTATGACCTTCGGTTCAATATCCAACGCTTCCAGCGCGTTAAAAATCAAATCAATCGCTCGACGATCGTCGCCCAGCGCATTAGAGATGTTGCTGTAGGTATCACTGATCGTGATGTCAACCTTGCCGGTTGGGTAACGCGCCGCAATGTCTTGTACAACCTGCTGTAAACGCTGTTTGCGCAGCGCAAAGTTAGCCAGATCAAAATCACGAATTGAGGCTTTCATGGTCGCCAAACTGGCGTTAGCGTGAATTTCATTGAACCAGATATAGCCTTCACGGCCTTCGGTATGCTCCGGCGTTTCTAGTCGATCAAACTGGCTGATAAAGTCGTGCGCCATTAACAGCGGATTCACCAGCACGCCTTTGCCGGACATCGGATGTGCGGGGACACCGGTGAACGTAATTTCCGCTGCGGCGGCATTGAAGTTTTCATATACCACTTCGCCAAGTTCGCAGCAGTCGATGGTCCAGGCAAAATCTACGTTGAACCGCTGCTCCAGATCCAGCGCTTTAGCGCCGCGCAGACCAATTTCCTCATCCGGCACAAATGCCACCACGATGTCACCGTGATCGCCTTGCAGATTTTCCATCAACGTCATCACTACGGTAACGGCCGCTTTGTTGTCGGCGCCTAGCACGCTGGTGCCGTCGCTAAAGATAATCTCCTGACCGATATAAGGCGCAATTTCAGGGTGTTCATCTCGGCGTAGCCAGATATCTTGCTGCGCATTCAGACACAAATCTTCACCTTGCCAGGTCAGTATCTGTGGATGAATATCGGGCGACAGCCCAACATCAACCGTATCGATGTGGGTGATAAAACCGATGCGCGGTGCGTCAGGACGATTACCCGGCTTCACGGCGGTCACGGTGGCGTGTTCATCTATCACCACGTCCTGTAATCCCAACGTCAGCAGCTCATCCGCGAGCAGTTTTGCCATCACGTGTTGGCTTGGCGTGCTCGGTAATGTGGTGGATTTGGCATCGCTTTGGCTGCTTACTGCCAGGTAGCGAAAAAAGCGTTGGGTTAACTGCGTCTCAAGTTTGCCGGTCATCACTAATCCTTATTGGTTCTGAGGTTCGCTAAGCTGCCGAATCGTGCTATCAATGAAGCATATGAATGATTCATTTAGTTATTCTGATCAACGGAAGTCAATAAAAAGCGAGAGTAATGATGAAAATGAAGATGGCCATGTTAGCGCTGCTTACCGCTGGGATAAGCATCACCAGCAGCGTTAACGCGAAAACCCTGGTTTACTGTTCAGAAGGTTCACCAGAGAATTTCAATCCACAAATTTACACCTCTGGCACCAGCGTCGACGCCAGTGCGGTACCGATTTTTAATCGCTTGGTCGATTTTAAAACCGGCACCACTGAACTGGTGCCGAGCCTGGCAGAGCGCTGGGAAATCAGTCCAGACGGCACGGTTTATACCTTCCATCTACGGCAGAACGTTAAGTTTCACAGTAATAAATCCTTTAAGCCAACGCGCGATTTCAATGCTGATGACGTGATTTTTTCGTTTATGCGCCAGATGGATCCCAAAAATCCCTATCACAATGTCTCTGGCGGCACTTACGCCAACTTTGAAAGCCTTGAGCTTTCGACACTGATCAAAAGCATCGACCGCGTCGACGATCACACCATTCGCTTTACCTTGAACCACGCAGAAGCGCCATTTCTTGCCGATCTTGCCTGGTACTTTGCTTCCATTCACTCGGCGGAATATGCCGATAAAATGCTGAAAGCGGGAACGCCAGAAAAGGTGGATATGGACCCGATCGGAACGGGACCGTTTGAACTGGCGCAGTATCAGAAAGATTCGCGCATTCTCTATAAAGCCTTCCCGGATTACTGGCAGGGCAAAGCCAAGCTGGATCGCTTAATCTTCAGCATCACGCCGGATGCCTCGGTGCGTTATGCCAAGCTGGAAAAAAATGAGTGTCAGGTTATGCCATTCCCTAATCCGGCAGACTTAGAAAAAATGCGTGAGAACGCGACTATCACGCTGGCTCAGAAAGCAGGATTGAATACCGGTTTCCTCGCGTTCAATACCACCAAAGCGCCTATGGATAACGTTAAAGTGCGCCAGGCACTGGCAATGGCAATCAATAAGCCCGCTATTATTGAGGCCATTTTTAAAGGCACCGGCACGGTAGCGAAAAACATTCTGCCGCCGGGTGTCTGGAGCGCGGATAAAGACCTCAAGGATTACGACTACGATCCCGAAAAAGCCAAGGCGCTGTTAAAAGAAGCAGGCATCAAACCCGGCACTGAAATTGCGCTATGGGCGATGCCAGTACAGCGACCTTATAATCCCAATGCGCGTCGTATGGCTGAGATGATTCAGGCAGATTGGGAAAAAGTCGGTATCAAGGCCAATATCGTCAGTTACGAATGGGGTGAGTACCTTAAACGTGTGCGCAGCGGCGAGCATCAGGCGGCCTTGATGGGCTGGACCACCGCAACCGGCGATCCAGACAACTTTTTTGGCCCGCTTTATAGTTGTACCTCTGCTCAGGGCGGCTCTAACTCCTCCAAATGGTGTTATCAGCCATTCGAGAAGTTAATTACTGAAGCGCGTAAAGAGCCAGATCAGGGCAAGCGCACTGCACTTTATCTTCAGGCGCAGCAGATCATGCATGACCAGATGCCTGCCGTGATGATTGCGCATTCGACAATATTCGAGCCGGTACGCAAATCTGTCAGCAACTATGAAGTCGATCCTTTTGGGAAGCACATTTTCTATCAGGTAGACATCAAATAATGCCGCTTGCGGCAGGCCAGTTAACCCGCCTGCCGCAGTTGTGCATCCATCTCCGTTAAACGTTGCTGTAGGAACGTCAGGAACAGATTCAATGCCGCGCTGCGCTGTCGACCCGATACGGTTTGCAGCTGCAGCGTGCGCTGGCTAAGTTGATCAACACCCATTGAACGCAACACCAGCTGCGGCGTTTCTTGCCTAAACAACAGTGTAAAGGCGCTGCAAATCGTCACCGCCTGCGGTGTATGGAGCAAGAAGTTGTAGAGGGTAGAAAAATAATCGCAGGTTAGTACCGGTTCAACCACGCTGCCGTTCATCTGACAAGAGAGATCAAACAGTTGGCGCACAGTGGTGTTTTGCCCCGGCAGCGCCAGCGGATAGTGACTTAAATCAGCCAGCGTGACCTGCCGTTTTGCCAGCGGATGCGTGGTTTGCATCGCCAGCAAAACCGGGGCAGGCCACGAACCCAACACCTCAACGCCCCGCTCAGGATGCAGACTAAATTGCAGCGCGACATCACATTCTCCGGCTCGCACCGCTTCCGCCACGCCCTGTGAATGCGTGACTTTCATAGCAAACAGCACGCTGGGATTAGCCAGCCTGAATTCCGCTAGCAGCCCCGGCAACAGGCTGAATGCCATTCCATCGGTACAAGCAATCCTTATTTGCGTGCGGCGCACCGCTTTCAGTCCTTTAATTTCAGCCAGTGCATATTCCATATCCAGCTGACTTTTCCGGACGTGATGCGCAAAGATTTCACCCGCTTCATTCAGCACCATGCCGCGAGCGTGGCGTTCAAACAGCGGTACGCCAACCTGCGCCTCCAGCCGTTGAATCTGTCGGCTGATTGCCGACACCGCGACGAACAGCTGTTCACTGGCGGCGCTCAAGGAACCCTGGTTAACCACGGCGAGAAAATAGCGTATTTCACTACTGAGCATTGCGTAACCTTCGTGTTCAGGTGCCTTAAAAAGGGGCATGCCTCTTAATCGGGCAAATAAGCTTTGTCTTAAAAGCAAAGCTTACTCGATAAATTGATGATTGTGGCAACGCTAATTTTTTGACAATTATAGGTTCATTATTAAGACAAAAAATGCAGGGCAAACATGACACAGCAACAGAGCGTACAGCAGGCCGTAGAACAGGCGATGCGTTATTTCGATAGTGGCGAATTTCAACAGCTTTTAGCACGCCGCATCGCCTGCGTAACAGAGAGTCAGCGTCAGGATCGTGACCAGGAATTAGATCATTACCTGCGCGATGAAATTGCGCCTCAACTCAAGGCGTTGGGATTTACTCTGCACTTCTTTGACAATCCACAAGCGGCTAATCGGCCTTTCCTGATTGCTACACGCATTGAAGATGCTGCTCTGCCAACGCTGCTCTGTTATGGGCATGGCGATGTGGTGTTTGGAGATGATGAAAACTGGCGGGAAGGTTTGTCGCCTTGGCAGCTCAAAGAAGAGGGCGATCGCTGGTATGGACGCGGCAGCGCAGATAATAAAGGCCAGCACTGCGTCAACCTGGCCGCGCTGGAGCAGGTGTTTTCTGCGCGCGGCGGCAAACTGGGCTTCAACTGTAAAATCCTGTTTGAGATGGGTGAAGAGATCAGCTCGCCTGGGCTGGCAGAAATTTGTCAGCAGCAGCAAGAATTACTGCGCGCCGACCTGTTTATCGCCTCTGACGGCCCGCGCCTCAATGCAGTCCGCCCCACGTTGTTTCTTGGTTCACGCGGCGCGGTAAATTTCCGCCTGACGATTAACGCTCGTGACAACGCTTACCATTCCGGCAACTGGGGCGGTCTGCTCAGCAATCCCGGCACGCAACTCGCCAATGCTATCGCCTCTCTGGTCAATGCGCAGGGCGTGTTACAGGTTGAGGCGCTGAAACCCGATTCTCTCACCGAGGCGGTACGTGAAATTCTCAGCGACGTTGAAGTGGGCGGTATGCCGGGCGATCCTGAACTGGCAGCCCACTGGGGCGAGCCAGGGTTATCTCCGACGGAACGATTGTATGGCTGGAATACGCTGGAAGTGCTGGCGTATGAAACCGGCAATTTAGCGCGTCCTATGAATGCAATTCCTGGTAAGGCCACGGCGGTCTGTCAGCTGCGTTTTGTTGTGGGAACAGACTGGCAGAATCTGGTGCAGCACGTTGAAGCGCATTTGCGTCAGCACGGTTTTGATAATGTCGATGTTGAGTTTATGCGAGGTTCACCGGCTACCCGTCTTGATCCTCTCAATCCGCTGGTGACTTGGGCGCTGGAAAGTCTGGCTATTAGCAGCGGCAAAAAACCCGCGTTACTGCCCAATCTTGGGGGGTCGCTGCCGAATGAAGTCTTCTCCGACATTCTCGGTTTACCCACATTGTGGGTGCCGCATTCCTATCCCGCTTGCGGTCAGCATGGCGTGAATGAACATATGCTGAAGTCAATAGCGCGTGAAGGTTTGCAGATCATGACACGCCTGTTTTGGCAGTTAGGTGAAGAGGGCGAACAGCTGATAGCTCGCCATCGTGCTTATCAGGGCGGTGTAAAATGAGCAGTCTGGCCCAAGAAATGCCATTAGCAAAACCGAGCCTGCATAAAACGCTGTTTGCGACCTGTATCGGTAATGCGCTGGAGTGGTTTGATATTGCGGTTTATGGTTTCTTCGCCAGCTATATTGCACACAACTTTTTCCCTACCAGCGATCCTTCAGTGTCCATGCTCCTGACTTTTGGCAGCTTTGGTGTCTCGTTTTTGATTCGTCCGTTGGGTGCTATTGTGCTAGGCAACTACGCCGATCGTCATGGGCGCAAGAAAGCCCTTTTGCTCTCCATCAATTTGATGATGCTGGGCGGCGCGATGATTACCTTTATGCCGAGCTATGCCACCCTCGGCCTGGCTGCGCCGCTGCTGATTTTAATGGCACGTCTGATTCAGGGATTCTCTGCGGGTGGCGAATTTGGCAGCTCAACGGCGTTTTTGGTTGAACACTTCCCGGAACGCAAAGCTTTCATCGCCAGTTGGCAGTTCGCCACGCAGGGCGCGAGTACCTTAATGGCGTCGGCGTTTGGCCTGGGATTAACGCAGCTACTGACAGAGGCGCAGATCCAGGATTGGGGCTGGCGAATTCCCTTTGCTTTTGGCCTGCTGATTGGTCCACTGGGCTGGTATATTCGCCGCAACATTCATGAACCTGCCAGCTTCGTTCAACAGGAGAAGCATGCAGCGCCGCTGAAAGCGCTGTTTGGCAAGCAGAAGTCGCTGATTACGCTGGCGATTGGCTTAATGGTGATTTCAACCGCCGTCAATTACATGCTGAACTACATTCCAACCTACACCACGAAAACGCTGCATTTACCGGGATCGGTAGCGTTTAGTGCCACGCTGGTGGCAGGCATTATCCTGACGGTGGTCACGCCGGTGATGGGGTTGTGGGCGGAGAAAATTGGACGTTTACCCTTGATGTGGGGATCGCTGCTGCTGCTGATCATCACCATCTATCCGGCATTCAAAGGGATGGTGAATCACACCACGCCAACTACGCTCATTCTGTTGGTCGGTTGGATGGCGCTGCTGAAATCGATCTATTTTTCGACCGTGCCGTCGGTGATGGCGGATATTTTCCCGCTCACCACCCGAGCTAGCGGCATGGCGATCAGCTACAACGTGGCGGTAACGGTTTTTGGTGGTTTTGCACCGCTGATTTGCAGCATGTTAATCAGCAGTACCGGCAGCAGCCTGGCACCAAGCTATTACTTGATGGCCGTCGCGTTATTGAGTGGTTTGGCCTTATTGCGTAGCGGCAAGCGCATGGCATAAAGAGATCGGGCCGCTGAAAAGAGCGGCCCGGCTTGCTATCTGAAACAATGTGAGCCGCAGTGCGCCCAAGTGCTTATTCAAGCAGGCGACCAGGGTGAACAAGCGACGCCAACGTCTCTGCGCCAATAACTATGATGGAGAATTAGGTGAATTGCAGATAGGCGACATGGGTCTGCAGATACTCTTCCAGTCCATGTTTTCCATCGGCTCCGCCGACGCCTGATTTCCGCCAGCCCGCATGGAAACCCTGCATCGCTTCAAAATTCTCACGGTTAACGTAGGTTTCACCAAACTTCAGCTTACGCAGCGCGTTCATCGTCGTATTGATGTTTTGCGTGAAAATCGAGGAAGTTAAGCCATATTCGCAATCATTCGCCAGTGCAATGGCTTCATCCAGCGTTTTGAACGTCATGACAGGTAATACCGGGCCAAAGATCTCGTCACGCATGATCTCCATATCCTGGCGCACGTTGGTGATAATGGTTGGCTCAAAGAAGAACCCTTTATCGCCAGCACGTTTGCCACCCAGCACCAGGTTGCCGCCATCTGCCAGCGCATTAGCCACTTTCTGCTCAACGCGAGCCAATGCAGCGGAAGTGATCAGTGGCCCCATATCGATATCCGCTTTTTCGGCTGGATTGCCGAATTTAATCTCTTTAAAGGCGGCTGTAATGGCTGTCAAAAAGCGATCGTAGATGCCTTCCTGCACATAAACACGTTCCACACAGTTACAGACTTGTCCGGTATTGATGACGCGTGAGCTAACAATCGCTTTTACGGCGATATCCAGGTCAGCATCATCCATCACGATGGCGGGCGCTTTACCGCCCAACTCCAGCGACACTTTAGTGACGTTTTTGGCTGCCGCTTCCATGGTAGCGATGCCAGCACCGACGCTGCCAGTCAGGCTGACCAGGCCCACTTTCGGGTTTGCAGCCAGTTCCTGTCCCACTTCTGGGCCATAACCGTACACAAAGTTGATCACGCCGTTGGGTAATCCGATCTCTTGCAGAATTTCAGCAAAAATACCGGCATTGTTTGGGGTCACTTCGCTGGGTTTAATGACGATGGTGTTGCCGGTAATCAACGCCGGTGCGGCTTTGCGCGCAATCAAGAAGAAGGGAAAGTTCCACGGTAAAATACCGGTGGTGACGCCAATCGCCTTTTTGAACAGGAAAATATTCTCATTGGGACGATCGCTGTTAATGATTTCGCCTTCATAGCGGCGCGCCCATTCCGCCATATAGTCAAGATAATCGGCGGTAAACAACACTTCAGTCTGTGCCAGTCCTTGCGTTTTACCGCCTTCGGCCACAATGGTTGCCGTCAGTTCAGGCTCTCGCTTGCGAATAGCGGCCGCAATTTTGCGTAACCAAATACCACGCTCAACAGCGGGCAACGCTTCCCAGCCTGGCTGCGCGGCTTCTGCTGCGCTGATAGCACGGCTGGCGTCGGCAGCACTGCCTTCAGGAATACGTGACAGCAATGCTTCGGTTGAAGGGTTGATAACTTCAATCCATTTATCGTTCTGGTGGGCGACAAATTCGCCATTAATATAATGTTGAAGATGAGTTGTCATTCGAAGTGCTCTCCGCTATCGGTACGTTACATTTATGTAAGCTAAAGGATGTAATAAGTGCAGCCTGAAACAGATCAAGGTGTAGCACCTTTTTCTGGTTGCCAGCGGAGAATCAGACATGGCAGTCAATCGCAGGTTGACGTGACCTTCACAGCAAATCTGCGAGTTTGTTGTAAAATAAAGGTGTTATACCTTAAATGATTCGCGCGCCAGGAAGGCGACAAGCTTGTGCTTTCTCATGTGATTACGCCGTCAGGTGACGGGGACGAATGAGGTGAATCAACGCATCTGCAGCGTAAAGCAGGTTGGATAGGGTGGTTTAAACGAGGGCGAGATCATGGCAAATGGTTGGGCGTCTGACGGCGCAGTGCAAGAACAGATCGACAGCACAGTGAATGACGAGATTAGCCGTGTCCGTCAGTCGCTAGGTCAGGGTGAAAGTGCCACAGAGTGCGAAGCTTGCGGCGAGCCCATTCCTGAAGCGCGACGTAAGGCGCTGAAAGGTGTGCGCTATTGCGTAGCCTGTCAGGAAAAAATGGATAAACAGCAGAAGGGCGCAGGACTGTTTAATCGTCGCGGCAGCAAAGACAGCCAGCTGCGCTAAAAGATCAGGAACCGGGCATTGCCAGACCGCTGCCGATGAACCAGGCGAGAAAGCCGACGCCTGCCACGATAATGGCGATGGGAAACAAAATACCAATTCTCATTATTTTCCTGCTATTCAGTGAAAAAAACGATTTTATCACGCTAACTGCAACACTGCGCGATGGGTTTTCAGCAGGGTGAAGAGCTGGAACTGCGTCTCGTCATCCACCTGACGTAAAACGTCACCCTTCTGATAAGTAATGTGATGCACATGCCCTAACTGACGCCAGACCACAATGGCTGAAGCCACCAGCGCGCAGTTTTCCTCAATTTGAATACATTCCACCGTCGCGTAATGCGACTCATCAAGTCCATTGATAAATATTTTTACCGCTTCGGCAGGCAAAATCGCGCGAATATCATCCAGCATCACGCGGCTGACGGCGCGTGAGAGAAAAAGCGTTAACCACTTCGTTGTCATCACAATCCCTGATATCGATGGATTTTCCCTGTTTATACGACCTTGGCTGGGCAATGAAAAGCGTTCTTTGTCTCTTTGCCAATTTTGCTGATAGGGCGGCAACCAACACGAAAATGTGCTGCGCCACACAGCAATTCAGTAAAAAAATCATAATAATAAGCGACTTAACAGGTTGAGTGCCCGACTTTCCGACAAATGTGATTTTGTGATCTCTGACGGGAATAACAATTAAATATTGCCACTACGCCTTCGCCTTCGGCAGCCATTCAAAGGCTGATGAATTCCTGCAAAACGTAGACTGCGTGCTAAGCGGGAATCTTCGGATTTCTGTAGGCCTCAACCTTACGAAGGAATAACAATGAACAGTGCCATTATTGCAGGTATCTTCTGGCATTTTGTCGGAGCTGCCAGTGCCGCGTGTTTCTACGCGCCATTTAAACAGGTGAAAAGATGGTCATGGGAAACCATGTGGTCAGTTGGCGGCATCATGTCCTGGCTGATTTTGCCTTGGGCAGTCAGCGCCGTATTACTGCCAAATTTCTGGGCGTATTACAGTAGCTTTAGTCTTTCACAGTTGATGCCGGTGTTTCTGTTTGGTGCGATGTGGGGCATAGGAAACATCAACTACGGGTTAACGATGCGTTACCTTGGCATGTCGATGGGGATTGGTATCGCCATTGGCATCACGCTGGTCGTCGGTACGCTTATGACGCCCCTGATTCAGGGTCGCTTTGGCGAGCTCTTTGCTTCCACGGGCGGGTTGCTAACGCTGTTAGGTGTGTTTGTGGCTTTGATCGGCGTAGCGATTGTTTCGCGTGCGGGTTTACTTAAAGAACGCGCACTGGGAATCAATGCCGAAGAGTTCAACCTGAAGAAAGGCTTAGTACTGGCTGTGATGTGCGGCATTTTTTCTGCTGGCATGTCCTTCGCCATGGACGCAGCCAAACCTATGCATGAGGCGGCAGGGCAATTAGGCATTGATCCCCTGTATGTCGCTTTACCAAGCTATGTTGTCATCATGGGAGGGGGCGCCTTGGTTAACCTTGGTTTCTGTTTCTTCCGCTTGATGACCAAACCCGAGTTGTCGATACGCAAAGATTTTTCTGTGGCTAAGCCACTGCTGCTCGCCAACGCAGCTTTTGCTGTATTGGGCGGCACCATGTGGTATCTGCAATTTTTCTTCTATGCATGGGGCCACGCCAAAATCCCACCGCAGTATGACTATGTAAGCTGGATGCTACACATGAGCTTGTATGTGCTGTGTGGTGGCTTGGTTGGCCTGCTGCTGAAAGAATGGAAGTCAGCGGGGCGCCGTCCGGTTAGCGTACTGTCGATTGGCTGCGTGGTCATTATCATCGCTGCCAATATCGTTGGCTTAGGCATGGCGGTGTAGATCTTATATCCGGATGCATTACAGCGAGCCTTAACCGGCTCGCTTTATTGTTTTTCAGTATCAGGAATTTTAAGCGTGTGACGAGGCGAAAGAAAACGCTGGCGCCAGGCGCTGGGGGTTAATCCAGTATCTCGCGTGAATACCACAGAAAAATAGTTACTGTCATCAAAGCCGCAGCGCGCGGCCACTTCTCCGATTAAACAGTCTTGTGTACGCAATAAATACTTTGCCTGACACAGTTGCAGTTGGCGCAGGTAATGGCCAACGGTCATCCCGGTTTGCTGACGAAACAGCTGTTTTAGCGATCGCTCATTGAGTTGGTTTTGCTGACAAAACACGGCAAGGTCAAAGGGCCTGGCAACGGCACCTTGCAGTGCTGACATCAACAAATCGAGTTGTTCACCTTCAGGCAAAGCCCAAGGCCGATCAGCGGCATAGCCGTGACGACGCAAGATGATGGCTAACTGAAGGAAAAGTGCTTCTGAAAGTTGAATGGAGAGAGGATCGGTTTTGCGGCTTTCCCGTTCAAGCTGACTAATCACGCCGCGCGCCAGCGCCATGCCGCGCGTGGTTAAACGCCAGCATCCTGGCGCATCGTGACCTTGTGAAGGAATGAGTTGCTGCCAGTCCAGTCCCAAACCAAAGCGATCGCGACAATAGAGAATGTTATCCAGCACTAAATCGTTGACGCTGTCATAGCTGTGGCAATCATTATCTCGGATATAGAAAACGTCGCCGCAGGTGACTAACCAAGGTCGATCATTCAAGACATGCAAGCCATTGCCTCGCCAAACAATGACAATTTCGCTGAACTCATGCCGATGAGGGGGAAATGAGGGTTGTGGCATACGTTCTGCCACCGCAACCGGGAGGTTAGGGGCAGGAAAATAATCCTCTCGGCTGAGTAACAACGTCATGGCTGGCTCCTCTATAACATCTGCTGGCGCTCCGCCCGTGGAGCACAGCCAAATTCACGCCTGAACAAAGTAGAGAAGTGATTGCTGTCACCAAAACCACATTGAAAGGCGATATCCGTAATGCGCATATCACTGTGACGCAGCAAGTGACGCGCTTGCAACAAGCGCAGCCGGTTGAGATAACGCTGCGGCGTACTGCCTGTTTGCTGCTTCATTTGCCGATGTAGCGTACGCAGCGAGAGCGAAAAACGATCCGCTATCTCATCCCATATAATTTCATCACTGTAATGATCGTTCAACCAGTCCAGTAAACGGTGTAAACGCGCCTCCTGATCCTGTGCATTTTCGTCACGGCAGGCTTCACGCAATAACACCAGCAGCTGCAAGAACAGTTGCTCCTGACGCGCTTGTTTTTCCAGTGACCAGGCCTGATCCTGGCGCATTTGTGCCACCACGTTCAACGCCTGCGCCATCACTTTATGATTGATGCGCCAATGTGATGAATATTGACCATCCTGGTCGCAGGGCAGCAGCGCTTGCAGGCCAGAGAGAAAACGAAACGCACTGGGGCTGCGGTAAAGCACATTCGTCAGGCAAAGGTTTTCCGTTTGCTCATATAAGTGGCGATCGTGATCGCGGATAAAGCAGACGCATCCTGCACATAACGTTTGTGGCTGACCATTAAAGACATGAATTCCCGATCCCTGTTCAACCAGCACAATTTCGTGGAAATCATGATGATGCTCTGGAAAAGCCTGTTGCGGCACGCGAGGTTCAATCGCTATCGCGTAATCACCTTCAGGGAAAAAATCGGCACTGTGCAAAATGGTCATGGTCGCCTCTTATTATCGTTAACAAAAACGTAACCGAGTCTAAAGAGGACACCCAAACTCTACCTTGAATTTTTACCTTAACTCAGCAGGAATTATGCTGTTTATTTAAGAAAGCCGCAGTAGATAACAGAATTGCGGCGAATGTCACATCCCCTCGCATGCCACCTCTGTGATCTCCCTCACGAACATCTTTGCAAGTCTGCCAGCGCTAATGCGCCACTGGCAGTATGCGGAAGGTGCAGAAAGGGCAAGGTTTCTACTCTGTGAACATCAAATCACAGGAAGAACACGCCATGAGTAAGCGAAATATCGTTGCCATAGATTTAGGCGCATCCAGCGGACGAGTGATGCTTGCCCACTGGGATGCAGCGACCCGCCATCTCAATCTGCGTGAAGTCAAACGCTTCGCCAATCAACGTCAACGCCGCGCCGGCTATGACTGTTGGGATGTCGATCAGCTCGAACAGGAGATTCGTGCTGGTCTGGCCCAGTTAGATCAGGAAGGTATCGTACCCGATAGCATCGGTATTGATACGTGGGGTGTCGACATGGTGCTGCTGAATGCCCAGGGTGCGCGCGTTGGCGAAGCGGTTAGCTATCGTGATGCACGTACTCACGGCGTGATGGAGCGTGCCCTGCGAGAAGTGGGCAAAAGTGCCATCTACGCACGCACCGGTATTCAGTTCCTGCCTTTTAATACGCTGTATCAAATGCGTGCGCTGCATGAGTCGCAACCCGACTGGCAAGCTGACGTAGCACATGCTCTGATGATTCCTGATTACCTGCATTATCGCCTGACTGGCAACATGAACTGGGAATATACCAACGCCACGACGACCCAAATGCTGAATATCGAAAGCGGCGAATGGGATGCCGATTTGCTGGCATGGGCAGGCGTTGAGGCTAAATGGTTTGGCAAGCCCCAGGCGCCAGGCAATACCATCGGCTTTTGGAAAAGCGCAACCGGCGAACCCATTCCGGTGATCGCCGTTGCCACCCATGATACCGCCAGCGCGGTTTTGGCCACGCCGTTGATGCAGGATGATTCCGCTTACCTCAGTTCAGGCACATGGTCATTGATGGGGTTTGAAAGCTTACAACCTTACGCTTCAGAAGCTGCGATGCGCGCCAATATTACGAATGAAGGTGGCGCAGAAGGGTATCGGGTACTGAAAAATATCATGGGCTTATGGCTACTACAGCGAATTTGCAGCGAACTGAATATTGAAGATTTGTGCCAACTGATCGCCGAAACAACACACGAACCCGCCTGCCGCTCGCTGATTAACCCTAACCATGCGCGCTTCATCAATCCCGACAGCATGGTAGGTGAAATTCAAAATGCCTGCGCTGAACAAGGTATGCCCGTTCCGCAATCTGCTGCTGCTTTAGCCCGCTGCATCTTTGACAGCCTGGCGCTGCTTTATCGTGAAGTGATGGGTGAGCTGGCGACGCTGCGTGGACAAAATTTCAGTCAGTTACACGTGGTCGGCGGCGGCTGCCAAAATCATTTTCTTAATCAACTTTGTGCCGATGCCTGTGAAATCTCTGTGCTGGCGGGGCCAATTGAAGCCTCAACGCTCGGCAACGTCGGATGCCAGCTGATCGCGCTCGGCGAACTGACCGACGTGGCGGATTTCCGTCGCTGCGTAGCGAAGAACTTCCCACTCGAAAAATTTGAACCGCAAACTAACAGCGCTTTTGGTGCCAGCCAGGCACGCTTCACCGCGCTGAGCCAACCTGCTAAGGAACTCGCTTATGACTAAGCTAATTGAACAAGCCTTTGAACTGGCTAAACAACGTTTCGCTGAAATTGGTGTTGATGTAGAAGAAGCCATTAAGCGACTGGACAGCGTGCCTGTTTCAATGCACTGCTGGCAGGGAGATGATGTTCGTGGATTTGAAAACCCGCAAGGCACCTTAACGGGGGGGATTCAGGCAACGGGAAATTATCCCGGTCGTGCACGTACAGCAGAAGAGCTGCGCGCCGATCTTGAGAAAGCGTTGTCATTGATTCCTGGACCTAAACGCCTGAATCTGCATGCTATTTATCTGGAAAGCGACACGCCGGTTGATCGCGATGCTATTGAACCGAAACATTTCGCTAACTGGGTAGAATGGGCTAAGAAAAATAAACTGGGCTTGGACTTCAACCCAAGCTGCTTCTCACATCCTTTAAGCGCAGACGGCTTCACGCTGTCTCACACCGATAAAAATATTCGCCAGTTCTGGATTGATCATTGCAAAGCCAGCCGCCGTATTTCTGCTTACTTTGGCGAGCAACTCGGTACGCCTTCCGTCATGAATATTTGGGTGCCAGATGGCATGAAAGATATCACCGTTGATCGCCTGGCTCCGCGTCAACGCCTGATGAGCGCGCTGGATGAAATTATCGCTGAGAAGCTCAATCCAGAACATCATATTGATGCGGTCGAAAGTAAGTTGTTCGGTATAGGTGCCGAAAGTTACACCGTCGGGTCAAATGAATTCTTCCTGGGATACGCCAGCAGCCGTCAAACCGCATTAACGCTGGATGCCGGACATTTCCATCCAACCGAAGTGATCTCTGACAAAATTTCTGCCGCCATGTTGTACGTACCACGCCTGTTACTGCATGTCAGCCGTCCGGTGCGTTGGGACAGCGATCATGTGGTGCTGCTTGACGACGAAACGCAAGCCATTGCCAGTGAAATCGTACGCCACCAGCTGTTCGATAAAGTACATATCGGTCTCGATTTCTTCGACGCATCCATTAACCGCATCGCCGCGTGGGTCATCGGTACGCGTAACGCGAAAAAAGCGCTGCTGCGCGCCTTGCTGGAACCTACCGACCGCTTGCGTAAGGTGGAAGCGGAAGGTGATTACACCGCGCGCCTGGCGCTGCTGGAAGAACAAAAATCACTGCCCTGGCAGGCGGTGTGGGAAGCCTGGTGCCTGCGTCACGACGTCTCGGCTGATGCCAGCTGGTTAAGCGATGTCCGTCATTACGAACAGCAAATTTTGAATCAACGTTAAGGATTTCACTATGCAAAGCATTCTTTCTTCCTGGTTTGTTAAAGGAATGGTTAAAGCCACGAGCGACATGTGGTTGAAAGGCTGGGATGAGCGCAACGGCGGCAACGTTAGCTTGCGTTTGCTGGAAGAGGAGGTGAAGCCTTTTGCTGAGGATTTCTATGCTGAGCCGCGCTGCATCGAACTGACGCAACCTGCGCCAGCGCTGGCAAATTGTTGGTTCCTGGTCACCGGCTCCGGTAAGTTTTTCCGCAATGTACAGCTCGATCCAGCAGATTGTCTGGTATTGCTGCAGGTAGATGATAAAGGCTTGTCATACAAAATTCATTGGGGCTTGTCGAATGGCGGATTGCCAACCTCAGAACTGGCCTCGCACTTCCAGTCGCATTGTGTGCGTAAAGAGGTCAGTAACGGCGTAGATCGCGTCATCATGCATTGTCATGCCACAAACTTTATGGCGCTGAGCTATGTGGTTGAACTCGATTCTGCTCGCTTTACCCGTTTGTTATGGGAAGGCAGTACCGAGTGTCTGGTGGTCTTCCCGGATGGTGTGGGCATTCTGCCATGGATGGTACCGGGCACCGACGGCATTGGCGCCGCTACCGCCGAACAGATGCAGTCGCATACGCTGGTGATGTGGCCTTTCCACGGGATTTTTGGCACCGGGCCAACGCTGGATGAAGCTTTTGGCTTAATCGACACCGCAGAAAAATCATCAGAAGTGATCGTGAAAGTGCTTTCGATGGGCGGTATACGTCAAAGCATTACCACTGAGCAGTTGATTGCTTTGGGTGAACGCTTCGGCGTGAAACCGTGGCAGCCAGCGCTGGATGTAGGACCTGCCAATGCTGCGTAGAGCGTTTGTTATGCAGGTGAACGCAGATTGCCATGCAGAGTATGAGCGTCGCCATTCACCTATCTGGCCAGAGCTGTCCGAAACGCTCAAAGCGCACGGCGCACACAATTATGCCATCTGGCTGGATGCCGATCGTAATTTACTGTTTGCAAGCGTAGAGATTGAGTCGGAAGAGCAGTGGAATGCGGTGGCACAAACAGACGTTTGTCAGCGCTGGTGGGCTTCAATGAAAGATTTGATGCCATCGAATCCCGATAACAGCCCTAAAAGCCAGGCCTTGAAGCCGGTGTTTTTTCTGGAATAGCGTTTGGCAGTAATTTTGCGAATAAAAGGGGGCGGATAATGCGCCCCCTTTATTTAGTGCTGCCCCTGACACAAACCGGTTAACGTTGGCCACATTGCCATCAGCGTATCAATAATACTGTCGAGATCTTTTCTTAAAGCCCCTTCACGTGCCCGCACAGACATCCCTTGCAGCATACAGGCGAGATAACGCGATAATGACTCAATGTTTACTTTTTGGTTGAGTTCGCCGCGCTGCTGACGCGCCACTAAAAAACGACTCAACGTCGCTTCCTGCGCCTGATTTTGCTGCTTCAGCATATTAGCAATTTCGCTGGATGATGCGGACAACGCCGTCGACGTGCAGATAAAGAAGCAGCCAGAAGGTGAATTCCGGTCAGTGAAGCAGGCGGCTGTCGCGCGGAAATAGCCTTCAATGGCTTTATCTACCGCAAGTTGATCATCATCAAGTGCCGCTTCACGATAAGCACAGAACTTTTCTGTATAGCGCGCCATAGCCGCTCTAAACAAACCTTCTTTATTAACAAACTCTGCATAGAGTGTGGGTGCTTTAGCGCCAGTGGCGGCGACCAAATCGGCCAGCGATGTTCCTTCGTAACCATGCGTCCAGAAAAGTGTCAGTGCTTTATCCAGCGCAGCCTCACGATCAAACACTTTTGGGCGGCCCCGACATTTCTTCACATCGCAATCTTGTACCTGGCTCATACAACCTCACTACTTTAGAAACACTCTAATAAATTACCGATCATTAACTTAATTAGCAAGGTGCTCTGTCAACGGGCTGTAAACGCGTTGCCAATTTGTGCCTTACCGCAAACTATCCGCCCCAATGGTTAAGTGAAAATCCACGCTAAAGCCCATAATCACGCCACTTCGCGATTAAAATAACGCTCATTAAATAAATATTGACGACAACCGAGTAACAGGTCTATCATTTATTTAACGGTCGTTAATTAAATGGCGACAACGATTTTTAAACCTCATTCGTAAGCGAGAAAATATTATGAACAACATCAAATTCACTCTGGCAGCGGTTGCACTTTCTACTCTGACTTTTGGTGCTTTTGCTGCAGAACAAGTTTCCAGCGATCCACTGAACCAACAGCAGGTCGGTACCATTTCTGTCCAGGCCGGTAGCAGCCTTGACTCGGTTGAAGCGCAATTGAATGCGAAAGCAGACGCAGCGGGTGCCAAATCATTCCGCATTATCTCAACAACCGGTCAGAACAAATTGCACGGCACTGCTGTGATTTATCAGTAATTGAAGAATTGAGAAGGGGTTCGTTATGAAAAAGCTACATATTGCCTTGATGGCAATCGTGCTAGGCAGCGTCTCGTTTGCCTCGCTAGCTGCGCAGGAAGTGAGTCATACGCCATTAGATCAACAGCAAGTGGGTGTGATTAGCGCCACCGGCAGCACTAATCTCACTTCGCTTGAGCAACAGCTCTCCGAGAAGGCCAGCGATGTGGGGGCAAAGTCTTTCCGCATCACTTCGACCTCTGGCAACAACAACCTGCATGGCACAGCCGTTCTTTATAAATAAACAGTGATAAATAAGTCACTAAGCAGGCTTCAGATAAGGAAACTTATCTGAAGCCTTTTTTTAGCCGTTTGAACGTAACTGCGGATAACGGCGGAAGATATAGACACACCAGAGCAGCGCAACCAGACCAATTATCCCGCCGACATTCCCTACATCAGCCATACGCATATGCAGGCTAACCTGGTTGCCTAACAGTGCACCGGCACCAATGCCAATGTTATAGATGCCGGACATTAATGACATGGCGACGTCCGTCGCATCAGGCGCCAGCGAAAGCACCCGTACCTGCATTGCCAGACCAATCATCATCATCGACATGCCCCAAATTACGCACAATGTCGAGATAGCTGCAGGACGAACCGCAGCAAAAATCAGTAATCCCATGCACAGCGTAATCAGTGCTACCGCCGAAATTAACAGCGCAGACGGAAATTTATTACCCAGTGAGCTAAACAGGATGCTGCCCAGAATACCCGCCGATCCAAACAGCAGCAGCAGCAGCGTGGTAAAATTCTCACCAGAGTTCGCCACCACCTGCATAAAAGGCTCGATGTAGCTGTAAGCGGTGTAATGCGCCGTCACAACTAAAGTAACCAGCACATACATACTGACTAACGCCGGGCGGCGAAACAGCATTGGCACGCTGCTGAGAGAACCGGTGTGTTCGCTTGGCAGGCGCGGCAAAATGCGAGCCAGCATGATCATCAACACCAACGCGGTAAGGCCAATGATGCCAAACGTTGTGCGCCAGCCAAGGTATTGCCCAACGACGCGTCCAATCGGCACGCCTAATACCATCGCCAAAGCAGTTCCGGTCGCTAACATGCTCAGCGCCTGTGTTTTCTTGCCCGCAGGTGCAACGCGGATCGCCAGTGAGGCGGTGATCGACCAAAAAACCGCGTGTGACAACGCAATGCCGATACGAGAAACAATCAGCGAGGTAAAGTCCCAGGCGAAAGTTGTCAGCACATGACTCACGATAAAGATGACAAACAGCACCGCCAGCAGCATGCGCCTTTCAACGTTGCGCGTTAGCAGCATCAACGGCAATGAAAGCAGCGCGACGACCCACGCATAGATGGTCAGCATGATGCCAACATCAGCGGTTTTCATCGAAAAGTCGGCGGCAATATCAGACAACAGGCCAACAGGCACAAATTCGGTGGTGTTAAAAACAAACGCAGCGATTGCCAGCAGCACCACGCGTAGCCAGGCCGTTTTACGGGAAACAGTTATTGATTGCATGAGGAGTCAATTAGTCAGAACAGCGAAATTGGATGACGTTGAGCATCCAGTGAAAGTGACTTGCGTCACAATTTAGCGACTATTGTGGATGAAGAATGCGGATTACGAAACCTTGAAATCCGCTTTTATTATTGAATATTTTTTATCGCCCCCAGTGAAGGCGATAGCCTGAGGTTATCTACCGCGCCGTTGACCCGGCATCATGCGCATCAGCGTGTTGTCTTTCAAAAGATAGTGATGAAACAGTGCCGCAACAACATGCAGCCCTACCAGCCAATAACCCAACGGTGCCAGCGTTTCATGCCAGTCGATCAACGTATCGGATAAATCGACGTTGGGTTCACTGGCAACCGGCATCGACAGGCCAAATAACCACCAGTCGCGACCACGCAGATAACGCGAAGCGAGCCCTAAAATCGGCAGCGAGATGAACAGGGCATAAATTAAGGTGTGAGTGAGATGCGCCAGTCCTGTTTGCCAGCGCGGCGCGGGTGGCAAAATCGCCGGGCTGCGATGGCGTATGCGCAGAAATAACCGGGAAAGCATGATAACCAGTACCGTCGCGCCGGCACTAAAATGCGTAACAATTAGCGTATAACCTTGCCACGAACCACGCTGGGCAAAGCCGCGAAGTTCGATAGTGCTGTAAGCAATAACAATGAGAAAGAAGGTAAGCCAGTGTAAGGCAATCTGTGACGCCGCAAATTTTTCCCGCATGTTAAATCCGAACAAAAAGAATCAAGAAGCCTAACATAGCGGAAACGGATGTAAATGCTTAACAAATTGACACAGCAGCAGCGATAGTAGCCTGCCGTGAAGGGCAGGCTACTATCAGAGACAGACCATATGCTTTAGTCCCACGCTATTCTGGATGTTCAGCTTTTTTTTTAGCGTGACGGGACAGCAGTTATCGCATCCTAATGCATTGGGATAATATTTGCGTGCTTGCTGAATAGCGGCTGTTGGGGCGTAAAAACTGCCCAGAAAAAGTCGTCCCGCCTGGGACGGCAAGTATTTGCACCCTGAAGCATGGACCACATGGTTATCGTTATACCCTGATTGTTTATTGACGTAATAGTAAAGAGCCATAGGGCATCCTCATTGCTGTTAAAAAATGAAAAATTACATTTATCGTTGGAATGGAATCGATTATAGCGAGGAAAATACGTTTTGTTTCATTTGGCCCTGATAACCTAACAATTTATCGTCTGGCGATCAAAAAAGGGCGCTTGCGCGCCCTTTGTAAGAGATTAATTAAATTACAGCTTTCGACATTGCAACCGTCTGGCGACGAGTAAGGCAAGCAACAGCAATACGGTGATGAAAAGGGTAATGCCTGTCCAGCCGTAGCGATGCCAGAAAAGCCCGCCCAAGGTTCCGGCAACACTGGAACCCAAATAGTAGCTAAACAGATAGAGTGATGAGGCCTGACCTTTGGCACGGCGGGCGCGAGGACCAATCCAGCCGCTGGCAACAGAGTGTGCGGCGAAGAAGCCCGCCGTGAACAGCATCATGCCAATCAAAATGACCCAAACAGAACTGAAAGCCGTAATAAGAAGCCCGGTCAGCATAATTGCTGTAGCGCCGAACATCACCGGTCCACGCCCCAGTTTGCTGGTCAGCGCCCCGGCTTTGGGAGAGCTCCACGATCCTGTCAGATAAACCACAGACAATAAGCCGACCACTGCCTGACTCAAGTGCCACGGCGCACCCAGTAACCGATAGCCGATGTAATTGAACAGGGTCACAAAGGCACCCATCAGTAGGAAGCCTTCAGCAAACAGCAGCGGCAAGCCTTGATCACGCCAGTGCAGGCGAAAGTTAATGATCAGGCTGCGTGGACGCAGTGAGGCGGGACGAAAATGGCGGGAAGCGGGCAAAATTTTCCAGAACATCACCGCAGAAGCCAGTGCAAAGCAGCCAATCACTGCAATCGCAATCCGCCATGAGTAAAAGTCTGTTAACACGCCGCTGATCAGGCGGCCACTCATGCCACCAATCGAATTACCGCTGATGTATAACCCCATTGAAAAAGCAACCATGCGGGGGTGGATCTCTTCACTCAGATAGGTCATTCCCACCGCAGCAACACCGCTTAACGACAGACCAATCAAAGCGCGCATCAATAATATGCCGTGCCAGCTGGTCATGGTCGCAGAGATAAGCGTACAAATAGCGGCCAGCATTAACGCGGTCACCATCACCGGTTTCCGTCCAATGGCGTCAGACAGCGGGCCCGTTACCAGCAAACCTAATGCCATTAAACCGGTTGAAATCGACAGAGAGATACTGCTTGCAGCGGGCGAAACGCCAAATTGCTGGGAGAGAACCGGCAAGATAGGTTGAACACAGTAAAGGAGTGCAAACGTGGCTAAACCGGCAGAAAACAGCGCCAGAGTCACACGCATAAATTGCGGCGTTCCGCGTTCTATCCATCCTGACGTCGAGACGGAAGCGGGCGAACGGGGTGATTCATCATCAATTATCACCGCCTGAGAAGAGCGACTCACGGAAATACCTCCTTTGTTCCTGATGCGTCAACTCTAGAAAAGCTGGATTAGGTTGTCTAATATATTAATAATCTCAAATAAGATGTTTGGCATATGAATATAGAGTTACGTCATCTCCGATACTTTATCGCTGTGGCCGAAGAGCTGCATTTTGGGCGCGCCGCACAGCGCCTGAATATTTCTCAACCGCCACTGAGTCAGCAAATTATGCAGCTAGAGGCGGAAACCGGCGCGCAACTGTTTAATCGCACCAACCGCAGCGTAAAACTCACCGCCGCTGGACAGCAGTTGTTGTCAGATGCACGCGCTATTCTGTTGCAGGTGGAGCAAGCGGCAGAACGGGCAGCACGCTTACATCGTGGTGAGGAAGGGGAGTTACGTATTGGTTTTACGTCCTCGGCGCCTTTCACGGGCGTGCTTTCCAATGCGTTGTATCAGTTTCGCCAGCGTTGGCCGAAAGTGCATATTCAGATGCAGGAAATCAACACGCGCCAGCAGTTAGCC
Organism: Pantoea sp. T14; assembly: GCF_036663535.1. Lineage (NCBI taxonomy): Bacteria > Pseudomonadati > Pseudomonadota > Gammaproteobacteria > Enterobacterales > Erwiniaceae > Pantoea > Pantoea sp. T14. The sequence goes on along the minus strand of NZ_JAWUEB010000027.1, from coordinate 779,423 downwards.
CCGCTACATGACGGTCGGCTTGATTTAGGTGTTATGCGTAATACGCCGCTGCCGGGCGATCTCCGTCATCAACTGCTACTCAGTGAACCGCTTTACGCTGTGGTGCATTGGGCCCATCCTTTGGTGGATGCGGACAAAATCTCCATCAAGGCTTTAGCGTCTGAACCTTTTGTCTTTTTTGATCCTCAAGGGGGAACCGCACTTTACAGTGAAATCCTGGCGCTGCTGCATCGTTATCAAATCAAACCCTATATCACGCAGGAAGTCGGCGAAGCCATGACCATTTTAGGGTTAGTTGCCACAGGCTTAGGCGTGTCGATTTTACCCGCTTCGTTTCGGCGCGCACGTCTAGCCGATGTTGTGTGGTTACCGCTGGAAGAGCCTGATGCGTTATCAGAACTGTGGTTGGTCTGGTCAGGGGAGCGCGAAATAAATGCGCAAATGGATCGAATGATGCAGCTACTGCGGCGTGACTTTGCGGGGTAATCCCTCTTTCCCATCAGCAATGTGTGCGACAAATCACATTTCCAATCAAATATTTGACGCTCAAGGCTAATCTGCCGCACCATATCTCATGTTTATTTAGAAGCGCGAAAATAACCGGGAGCAGGGTGTGAACCTGGACAGTCAACCTGGCCACATTGACCAAATTAAGCAGACTAATGCAGGCGTCGTTTACCGATTAATTGATCTTTATGGTCCCATTTCGCGTATCGAACTCTCTAAACGGGCACAGCTCGCGCCAGCCAGTATTACCAAAATTGTGCGTGAAATGTTAGAAGCGCATTTGGTGCAGGAAACGGAATTTCAGGAGCCAGGAAGCCGTGGAAGGCCTGCAATTGGCTTGATACTGGATACTGTCGCCTGGCACTATCTGGCGATCCGCCTGCATCATGGTGAGATGACCATGACCCTCCGCGATCTCAGTAGCCGTTCACTGGTTGAAGAGATCCTGCCGTTACCGGAAGAAACTCAACAGCCGTTACTGGCCTCACTTGTGAATGAGGTGGATGCGTTTTTCATTCGCCATCAGCAAAAGCTGGAGCGTTTGACGGCAATTGCGATCACGTTGCCCGGACTGATCAATGCGGCATCTGGCGTGGTACATCGTTTACCCGGCTATGCTGTACAGGATATGCCGCTCGGTGAAGTGCTTGCAGCCCGTACCGGGCTACCGGTTTTTATTCAGCATGATATTTCCGCCTGGACTTTAGCAGAATCACTGTTCGGTGCTTCACACGGCGCGCAGGATGTCATTCAGATTGTCATTGATGAAACGGTCGGTGCAGGCGTGATCAGCGGTGGTCAGCTACTGCATAAAAGAGGCAGGGCGTTAGTCGAAATCGGTCATACTCAAATCGATCCATACGGTAAACAGTGCTATTGCGGCAATCATGGCTGCCTGGAAACCGTCGCCAGCACCGGCAGTTTGCTGGCGCTGGTCACACAGCGATTAGCATCGCAACTCGACAGCACGTTGCATCAGCAACCGCTGACGCTGGAATCGCTTTGCTCGGCCGCACTCGCGGGTGATCGACTGGCATGTGATGCTATTGCCAGTGTCGGCCATCACGTTGGCCGCATGTTAGCTATGATGGTTAACATCTTTAATCCGCAACAAATTCTTATCGGTTCACCGCTTAATCAGGCTGCTGAAGTCTTATTCCCCGCAGTAAGTAGCACCATTCATCAGCAAGCCTTACCCGCTTACAGTGCCGAAATTAATCTGGCTACAACCGAATTTCGAGAGCCCGGAACATTAGGTGCCGCCGCTTTAATCAAAGATGCGCTTTACAGTGGATATTTACTGGTGAAGCTATTGCAAGGTTAAGCCTGACTTAACCTTGCGCTAACGCAAGTTGCGTCGCGAACCCTTTCCTTACTATGCCTCTTCGTACTTATGTTCATTGTCGACTGGACAAACCAAGTCTGAAGGAGGATGGGGTGAAAACACTCTTTGTCACCGGCACCGATACTGCTGTTGGGAAAACGGTAGTATCGCGCGCGCTGTTGCAATGTTTTACGCAGGCGAACCTGAGCGCAGTGGGTTATAAACCCGTTGCACGCTGTGCCGCGTCTACACAGAACGGCCTGAGAAATAAAGATGCTTTAATTCTGCAAAGCGCGTCCTCTCTTGCGCTTCCTTATGAAGCGATCAATCCACTGATTTTCGAGGAAGAGGAAATCTGCATCCACCCACACAACAGCATCGATTATGCTCAACTCACTAACGGCTTAAACAGTTTGCAACAGCAAGTCGATCGGGTTGTTGTTGAAGGAACCGGCGGCTGGCGTAGCCTGATGAACGATGAACGGCCGCTTTCTGCTTGGGTAGTCGAGCAGCAACTCCCGGTTGTCATGGTGGTGGGTATTCAATCGGGTTGCATAAGCCATGCACTGTTAACGGCAGAAAGCATTGTCCGTGACGGTTTACCCCTTTTGGGCTGGGTAGCAAATCGCATCAATCCTGGCCTGGCACACTACGCGGACATCATTGCTGTTCTCCGCGCCAAAATTGCCGCACCTTTGGTGGGCGAGCTTCCTTATTTGCCCCGCCCAGAGCAACGCGATCTCACCGCTTACCTGGACATATCATTATTACTTGAGGCAGGCGTGCACAGTATAAGTGCAAACAGCGCCTAGCCCTGCAACAAATGGCATCAAAAAGCAGCACGGTGAACGTAAAGTTTCATGGGCGTCGTGCTGTTTCTTCTGAATAATTTCTCATATTTAACAATAACCTGATTTATTTTCAGCCTGTGAGCTGACGGTGTGGCGCAAAAAATGCATTAGCAGCTTTGATAAATAGCACAGCTAATAACTATTTGCCGGAGCACCATTATGTCGCAATCGCACGAGAAAGGTTTGCTGTACGGGCTTGATGCTCGGATCGGGCCTGTACCCGCTTTTTTTGCCGCGCTACAACATGTTTTGGCCAGCGTGGTCGGAATCATTACGCCGCCGTTGATCATTGGGTCGCTATTAGGGCTTCAGGCCTATATCCCTTATCTGATCAGTATGTCTTTGCTGGTCTCTGGCTTGGGTACGTTTATTCAGGCGCGCCGTTTTGCGGGTATAGGTGCAGGCATGATTTGTCTACAGGGCACCAGCTTCGCTTTCCTTGGCGTGATTCTCTCTGGCGGATTGATGGTGAAAGCGCGGGGTGGCTCACCGGAAGAGATTATGGCGATGCTGTTTGGCTGCAACATGGTGGCAGCCTTCATTCCTATACTGTTAAGTCGCTGCGTCAAACAATTGCGTAAAGTGCTAACGCCCGTGGTCACGGGCACGGTTATTACGTTGATCGGTATTAGCCTGATAAAAGTCAGCATTACCGATTGGGCGGGAGGACATAACGCGCAGGATTTTGGTGCGCCCGGTAACTTAGCATTAGGCGCATTAACTTTGCTGGTGATTGTGGCATTGAATCGCTCGCGTAACCGTTGGGCCCGCTTAGTCGCTGTGGTGGTGGGGATTACTGTGGGATGTATCGCCGCTGCGTTGACGGGGCACTTGCAAGTTAAGCCTGCCGTTGAAACCGCTTGGCTGGTGATGCCTTCGTTCTTCAAATTCGGTTTTAATTTTGACTGGACCCTCTTTGTGCCGATCGCGCTGGTTTCTGTGATCGCGGTGATAGAAGCGGTAGGCGATCTCACTGCCAACTGTATGTTGTCTCAGCAGCCAATTGTGGGCCCTCAGTTTCAACGGCGGTTAGAGGGCGGCATTATGGCGGATGGCATTAGCTGCATGCTGGCTGCCATCTTCTCCGCCTTTCCCAATACCACTTTTGCGCAGAACAACGGCGTGATCCAAATGACCGGCGTTGCGAGTCGTTACGTGGGTATGGTTTTAGGCTTGATGCTGGCGCTGTTGGGGATCTTCCCGGCGATTGGGTCGCTGTTGCAGCAGATTCCGCCGCCGGTTTTAGGCGGGGCAACCATTGTGATGTTTGGTAGCGTGGTCGCGGCAGGCATTCGTGTGATGACGCAAACGCCATTAGGCCGACGCGAAATGTTAATTGTGGCCATCTCTTTTGGCATTGGCTTAGGCGTTGAGGCGGTACCCGATGTGCTGAAACAGTTCCCTGTGCTGATCACTAACCTGTTTGGACATGCTGTTACCACAGGCGGTATTTTAGCCATTCTTCTTAACATTATTTTGCCTACTGAGCAGGGCACATTACCGTTAGCGGAAGGCGAAACCGTAAAAGAGCAGTAAGAAAAAGGGCCGTTATGGCCCTTTTTTGTTTTTGAGTTTACATCAAGGATTCAAGCGGCGGCGCGTTCGTCCAGAGCTCAGATAATCCGCAATATAATCTTGCGAAATTTCTCCGCTATAACGTCCATCCTCATCCACGATAGGCATCCACACTGTGTTGTGCTCGTAAAGCTTAGAGAGTACCACGCGCAGGTTTTCTTCTGCTTTACCGGTCACTTTAAAGGTGTTCAGGATGTCTTCGCAGTTTCCGCTGGCGTTGCGTGCCTCGCGACGCTTCACAAAGCCCAGAGGTTTACCATCATTATCGACCACCGTAATAGACCGCATGTCATTGTCATCCATCATGCCAAAGGCTTCTGACAACGGCGTCGAGCGTCTAACGGTAATCGTCGGCTGTTGATCGGTAACATCACCTGCTTGCACTAACAGCAGGCGTTTCAAGGTGCGGTCTTGGCCCACAAACGACCCCACAAACTCATTAGCCGGTGTTGCCAGCAGTTCATCCGGGCTGGCGCACTGCACAATTTTGCCCTGACCAAACACCGCTATTCGATCACCCAGTTTCAGCGCCTCATCAATATCATGACTCACCAGCATCACGGTTTTTTTCAACTGGCGCTGCATATCAAGAAATTCGTTTTGGATCACTTCACGGTTGATGGGGTCGACAGCGCCAAAAGGTTCATCCATCAGCAACACCGGTGGATCCGCTGCCAAGGCACGAATCACGCCGATACGCTGCTGCTGTCCGCCCGACATTTCACGCGGATAGCGATGCAGGAACTTGGTTGGATCCAGCGCGACCATGCTCATAAGTTCAGTTGCGCGCTCATGGCAACGTTTTTTGTCCCAGCCCAGCATGCGCGGTACGACCGTGATGTTTTCCTCAATGGTCATGTTGGGGAACAGACCAATTTGCTGAATCACATAACCAATGTTACGGCGTAACGTTGTGGTGTCCTGCGTGCTGGTATCTTCGCCATTAATCAAAATTTTCCCGCTGGTGGCAGGAATAAGGCGGTTGATCATTTTTAAGGTGGTGGTTTTGCCGCAGCCTGAAGGGCCAAGCAGCACACACATTTCCCCGGCAGGGACTTCAAGACTGACGTTATCCACGGCTTTCATGGTAGTGCCGTTCTTTTGCGTAAAGGTTTTCGTCAGGTTTTCCAGTTTTATCATTATCGAATCCCCTTAGGAGTCAGCGCCAGCTGCAAACGATGAAGCAGCCAGTCAAGAATAATGGCCAGCAGGCAAATCATCAGCGCCCCGGCAATCAACATACGAATATCACTGCCGCTGATCCCATCCAGCAGCAACAGGCCAAGACCGCCTGCGCCAATAACTGCGGCAATCGCCATCACACCCACGTTCATCACCACAGCGGTACGAATCCCGCCAAAGATCACCGGCAGCGCCATAGGAATTTCTACCCAACGCAGACGTTGCCAAAAGGTCATCCCGATACCGCGTCCTGCTTCACGCAGGCCCGGCGGCAGGTTTTCCAACGCTGTGTGGGTGTTACGCACAATCGGCAGCAGAGAATAGAGAAACACTGCGGTAATTGCCGGTAATGCGCCAATGCCTTGCCCAATCATGGAAAACAGCGGAATCATCAGGCCAAACAGCGCAATGGTTGGAATGGTGAGCACCACCGTAGCGATGCCCAATACCGGCGTAGCGAGCCATTTAAAACGCACAATCAAAATGCCAAGCGGTACGCCGATGACGATGGCAAAACCAACGGCAACCAGCACCAACCAGGTATGTTGCCAGGTGAGGTTAAGCAGGCTATTCCAGTTATGCATGATGTAGTGAAGGGTATCCATGATGCCTCCTTACAGCATGTGTTTTGAGTTAAGAAATTCGCGTGCCACCTGTTGCGGTGACTGATGATCAATATCCACGCGCTTGTTCATTTCGGTAATCGCTTCGTTGGTCAGCAGTGGAGTAAGCTGATTCAATGCGTCTTCTAAACCGGGATGGCTCTCCAGAACATCTTTCCGCACCACCGGCGTCACGTTATAGCTCGGGAAGAAATGTTTATCGTCTTCCAGTACTTTCAGGTCGAAGCCTTTGACGCGCCCGTCAGTGGTGTATACCAGACCTGCATCGACAAAGCCGTCACGCACCGCGTTGTAAACCAAACCCGGATCCATTTGACGGATTTGTGGGCGATCCAGTGGCATGTTGTAGGCTTCCTGCAAAGGCTTCATTCCATCCGAGCGCCCGGCAAACTCCAAATCCAACGCTAACCGCCAGTTTTTGTCAGGATCGGTTTTACGTACTTGCTCCAGCTTCGCCACCATTTGAGACATCGAGGTGATCCCCTCTTTTTCCGCCCGCGAACGCTGCATAGCGAAGGCATAGGTATTGTTCATCGGGGCGGGATTGAGCCAGACCAGACCCAGTTTGGCGTCGAGCTGTTTCACGGTGTTATAGGCATCTTGAGACGACATCGGTTTATTGATGTGGTTAAAGATAATCAGCGATGTGCCAGTATATTCCCAGGTCATATCAATCTGTTTATTAATCATGGCATTACGGCCAATCGTCGTAGCGATGTTACGTTTCGGCACGACCTGAAAGCCTTTCTTTTGTAGCCACATTACCGTCATTGCAGAAAGAATATGCTGCTCGGTAAAGCTTTTCGTCGACATCACGATCGGTTCAGCGGCATGCGCCGCCTGACTCATCGCCAGCGTTGCCGTTAGGGCGAGGGCGGTCTGTTTTATCCAACGCTTCAGCATCACAAAGCTCCTTAAATGTTATGCCGCAGCGTGCGGGCTGAGATAACGTCCCAATGCTGCCAACAGCATGTCTAAAACCAGCGCAACCAAAGCCGTGGCGACTGCGCCGAGAATTAAAGTAGGGAAGTCGTTCAGGTAAATACCGGGGAAGATCAGTTCGCCAAAACTGCTGGCACCGATCAAAAAAGCCAGCGGAGCGGTGCCGACATTGATCGCCGTTGCAATACGCACACCGGCTAAAATCACCGGCAGCGCATTAGGCAGTTCAACCTGGCGCAGGCGCTGGAACTTGGTCATGCCGATGCCGTTCGCCGCTTCAATCAACGATGCAGGCACGGCGCTCAGACCAGAGAAGGTATTACGCACAATGGGCAGCAGCGAAGCCAGGAACAGCGCAATCAACGCGGGACGATCGCCAATGCCGATCACGACCATTGCTAACGCTAATACGGCCAGCGGCGGCAACGTATTACCGACATTAAAGATTTGCATGACGTATTCAGCCCAGCGACGGGCAAAAGGGCGGCTAAGGATAATGCCGCTGGGAATGCCAACCAGCAGAGCGAACAGCATTGACCAAAACACCAGGAAAAGATGTTGTTGACCGAGGTAGAGTAAATCGACTTTGCGCGCGACCAGCGTGTCCCAGCCAATCCCCCAAACCAGCACAGCCAGCACGATAACGACGGCAAGCAGCGCAAGACCGGCGCGTTTGGCCAGCGAAGCATTTTGCATAAGGTGAGTCTCCCTGTTTATTCAGTCGATCTCATTTGTTATGGCAAAGAGTGACAGCACAACAAAAGCTAAAAACGGGCAGAAGCTTCCAATACTGTGTCTGTCGTAAATCGCAGATAAAAAGTGTGCTTATCTGCTCTTTTTCAGCGGGGAGCGAAAAAGTTGCTTTATTTCTATAGCAGCGCAAAGCGAAGCGCGCTAGTTTTTATGGGCAAAATCAGTCAGATAGAACACCTTGAAATGCGAGCTGATCCCGCGTAATCACTGACGATAGGCGACAATAAAAAAAATTCATCGACTTAACGTGACGCTGTCACACAACGAGCGCACTAAGAGGAAACCCTTTACGCCTTTTATGCGCTAGCCTTGCTGCATAAAAAAGGAGAGTTATGACTGAGAGCGCACAACTTCAAACGGGTCAGCGTCATTGGGTTTTGATTGCCTGCATGCTGGCGATGTTTATGGCGGCCATCGAGGTAACGATAGTTGCTACGGCTATGCCAACCATCATTGCTGAACTGGGCGGTTTTTCGCAGTTCGGCTGGGTTTTCTCTATCTATTTGCTCACGCAAGCCGTTAGCGTTCCTTTATATGGCCGACTCGCGGACATGTGGGGACGTAAAAAGATGCTGTTTATCGGCACCGCCATTTTTCTTATCGGCTCCATTTTATGTGGATTTGCCCACAGCATGACCTGGCTCATTCTGTTCCGTGCTTTTCAGGGTTTAGGGGCTGGAGCCATCATGCCGCTTAGCTCAACCATCGTCGCGGATATTTATTCTCCACGTGAACGCGCCAGCGTGCAGGGTTGGTTATCCAGCGTCTGGGGCGTGGCGGCGATTATTGGCCCGCTTACCGGTGCCTGGCTGGTTGAGCATTTCAGCTGGCCGGTGATTTTCTGGGTCAATCTCCCCATTGGGGTGATCAGCATGTTGATGCTGGCGCGCTGGCTTCCCGCTCATCAGCAAGATGAAAAGCCACAACCGCTTAATCTGGCCGGTAGCGCATGGTTGATGTTATGCGTAAGTGCCTTATTAATTGCACTGCTTCAGGCGGAGTTACTGCGTTATTGGCTGCTGCCTTTTGTTGCACTGTCACTTTTTGCTGGCTGGCAGCTCAAGCGGCATGAACAGCGGGCTGAAGCCCCTTTATTTCCGATAATTATCTGGCGTAGCCGACTGATTATTGCCGGTAATGCAGGCAATTTAATTATTGGCGCGGCGATGATGGGGATCAGCGCTTTTTTGCCCACCTGGATCCAGGGCATTACCGGCGGCACACCTTTAGCCGCAGGCAGTGCGCTGGCGATGATGTCGATAGGTTGGCCGCTGGCCAGCACGCTCAGTGGCCGATTAATGCTGCATACTTCCTACCGCTTTACCGCTCAGCTGGGCGCATTGCTGCTGATTGCCGGCAGTGCGTTGCTGTTGCTGCTGCAAACAGGCAGTTCAATTTATCAGTCTGGATTGACTGCGTTTGTGATTGGCACCGGGATGGGCATGACCAGCACAACCTTTTTGGTTTCGGTGCAGAATCATGCAGATTACGATATTCGCGGTATTTGCACCGCCTCGATCATGTTCAGTCGTATGATCGGCTCCGCAATTGGTACAGCTATAATGGGCGCGGTGCTGAATATCAACCTGGCGTGGCGATTACCGCATGCACAGGATCCGGTACAGCAAATCATGTCAGAAGAGACGCGCAAGGCCTTACCCGCCGACACATTGCATCAGATGGTGCAGGGCATTGCAGTGTCGTTGCATTGGGTATTTGTGGTTGCGTTGTTGATTGCAGCGTTGTCGCTGTGGGTAGCCTGGTTGATGCCGCGTCAGCGGCCAGAACATGCGGAGTAAAGCAAAGGGCGACGATGTCGCCCTGAATATTACTGCGCTGGCGAGTCTTGTGAGCTGCCTGCGCTGTCGGGCACGCTGGATTCATCGTCCCGGCTGGTTTTCTTATAAACGATTTTCTGTGTGTCATTTTCACAGTGACCGACTACCTGGCCGCCTGCTTGATCAACCTGATCATTAGCCACGATGCCTAACGTGAAGCCTGACTCAGGAACACCGTTTTGAATAATTTTCTGGGTGATATCCGCTTTCACCGATTCACATGAAGCCTGTGCCAGTATTGGCACGGCAAGTAACGCCGCTACCCACCATCCAGTCTGTTTCTTCATTACCTTCTCCTTATGTAACAGGTCCGTCATTACTATAGCAGCGGAATGTAATCAGGGTGCTATGGGACGACCAGAACGACGATCAAGGCAACGCAGGGTGTTCGGTTCCCAATATGCATTGAGATTCAGGCTCTGTTCGCACTTATCGCGGGTATCAAATGCGGTATCTGTCTTATCGAACTCTTTTTCCACCCGCGAATTAACTTTGTTACGCAGCATACGCGTGTCGTTCCATTGCTCTTTACTTTGACGCGCGGCTTCATTGCTCGCAGCGCTGCTGCCATCTTCAATAATCACCCGATTAGTGGTGGCGCTAACGCTAAATGCGGAAGCAGAAAGCAGAGCCACCATCAGGGCTGGAATCAATTTTTTCATGATATTTTCCTTCGGTTAACGCAGACAGTGCCCACAGTAACGGCTGTTGCCACGGATTTGCATAGTATATCATCGCCATTTCTTCGCTCACCAGCGATGAGCGTTTTGTTTACTGTTATGAGAGTAAAATGCTGATTAAAACCGCGCTGCTGTTTTTCATTACCGCACTGGCAGAAATTATTGGCTGTTTTTTGCCATGGCTATGGCTAAAAAAGGGCGCTTCGGTGTGGTTGTTGATTCCTGCGGCGGCGAGTCTGGCGCTGTTTGTCTGGTTGCTGACACTTCATCCGGCAGCCAGTGGGCGTGTTTATGCGGCCTACGGCGGCGTGTATGTTTTAACGGCGTTGCTGTGGCTGCGTGTAGTTGATGGCATAAAGCTGAGCGTGTGGGACTGGAGCGGCGCCGCCATTGCTTTTACAGGCATGCTGATCATTGTGATGGGTTGGGGACGCGCCTGAAAAGAGCCAGCCGCTGGGGCTGGCGATATTATTAGGGTTTATGCACTTTCAGACCCGCCAGCGTCTGGCTCACCGGCATCATTTCAAGGCTGTTGATGTTGACGTGTTTCGGCAGCGTTGCCACCCAATAAACCGCTTCGGTAACATCTTCAGGGGTCAATGCTTTTGCACCTTCGTAAACCTGGCCTGCTTTATCGTCGTCGCCCTTGAAGCGAACGTTCGAAAATTCTGTTCCGCCGACTAAACCTGGCTCAATATCCGTTACGCGCAGCGCGGTGCCATGTAAATCAGTGCGCAGATTAAGGCTAAATTGGCGCACAAAAGCTTTGGTCGCACCGTAAACATTGCCGCCTGCATAAGGCCAGCTGCCTGCAATCGAACCGATATTAATGACATGACCGACATTGCGTTCAACCATGTGCGGCAGCAGGGCGCGCGTCATGTAAACCAACCCTTTGGTGTTGGTATCAATCATGTTTTCCCAGTCTTCAACGTTGGCTTTATGTGCCGGTTCTATACCCAGCGCCAGCCCAGCGTTGTTCACCAGAATATCGATGTTGCGCCATTCTGCAGGTAACGCCGCCACGGCCTCATCAATCGCCGTACGATCACGCACATCAAGCTGTACCGTATAAAGGTTATCGCCCAGCTCATCTTTAAGTGCTTGTAGGCGCTCGGCGCGGCGTCCGCTGGCAATAACTTTGTGACCTGTCTCGATAAATCGGCGGGTGATACTTTGACCAAAACCGGCCGTCGCGCCGGTAACAAAAATAATCATCTCACTGTTCCTTATGCAATTTCAGGTTCGACGCATTCACCATACCATTTCGTTTTAGCTTGTGCCTGCCGAAATCTGGCCTGCGCTGTAAAGGGATTTTTCTGCCGTCGCGCTATGCGCTTATTTAGCGCACGACGCACTCGAAAAGTGCATCACGGTGGGGCGTTTTATGCGGGTAACCTCTTTTTTGTGTCTCTCTTTTTGATAAAACCCTAATAGCAAACGGTTGCTTTAATGAGCAACCGTTTGCGCACAGATCCAAGGTGGTTACATTTAGAAGTTACTGCCAAATCTTCATAAGCTATTGATATTTAAATGATATGCAAAACTCAATTATTGGCATGCCTCTTGCTAATCTTGTTTAAGGCCATTACCTGCATAATTAATGAGAAAGCCCGAAGTTTTCTCACAAGAAGGAAATCTCATGCCTTTAACTAAAGATACGGCTATCCGCGCCAGTTTTTTCGATTTTGCTGCTATCGCGGAACAGCCAGAAGCCATTCTCGAGCACGCCCGTTACCTGGAAGATGGCGTGCTGCTGCTGCGTGAAGGGCGCGTGGTTGGTTTGCATGAATGGCAAAGCGTGAGCGAACAACTCAACACGCACGACATTATCGATATGCGCGGCAAGCTCATCATGCCGGGATTTGTCGATACGCATATTCATTACCCACAAACTGAAATGATTGGCGCGTTTGGCGAGCAGCTACTGGAATGGTTGAATCAATATACGTTTCCGGTGGAAGCGCAATATCACTGTCCCGATCATGCGGCGCAGATGTCCGCGTTTTTCCTTCATCAGCTGCTGGCTAACGGCACCACCAGCGCGCTGGTCTTTGGCACGGTACATCCTCAATCAGTGGATGCACTGTTTAGCGCGGCTGAAGCGCTGGATATGCGCATTATTGCCGGCAAAGTGATGATGGATCGCAATGCACCTGATTATCTGACGGAAACGCCCGAAGAGAGTTATCAGCAAACGCGAGCGCTGATCACGCGCTGGCATGAGCGGGGCCGCTTGAGTTACGCCTTAACACCACGCTTTGCGCCGACCTCATCGCCCGCTTTGCTTGAGAAGGTCCAGCAGCTGCGCGAAGAATTTCCCGATACCTGGTTGCATACCCATTTAAGTGAAAACCCGCAAGAAATCGCCTGGGTAAAAGCGCTGTTCCCGGAGCGCGCAGGTTATCTGGATGTTTATCATCACTATAAATTAACTGGCCGCCGCAGCGTCTTTGCTCACTGTATTCATCTTGAAGAGAGAGAGTGGCAATGCCTGCACGATACCGATTCTTCCATTGCTTTTTGCCCCACCTCAAATCTGTTTCTCGGCAGCGGCCTGTTCAATATCAAACGCAGCTGGCAGCAGGGCGTTAAAGTGGGCATTGGCACTGACGTCGGCGCAGGCACGACCTTTAATATGCTGCAAACGCTGGGTGAGGCTTACAAAGTCGGCCAGCTACAGCAATACAAAATCAGCGCCGCTGAAGCCTTTTATCACGCGACGTTGGGTGGTGCGCATGCGCTGGATCTCGACCACGCCATCGGCAATTTTAATCCGGGCAAAGAGGCGGATTTTGTGGTGCTCGATCCTGCCGTATCCGCGTTGCAAACCTTACGCATCGGCAACAGTAAAGATATCTGGGAAAAGTTGTTCGTGTTAATGACGCTGGGCGACGACCGCAATATCGCGCAAACCTGGGTAAATGGTCGTCCGGTTTGGCATCGTGACGCCGGGGAGAAAGCCGCATGATCCAGTTTCTGCTTAATAATCAGTTGGTCACTGAAACCGAAATCGACCCGAATCTCACGGTACTGAATTATCTTCGCACTCGCCAACGGCGCACAGGCACCAAAGAAGGCTGCGCCTCTGGCGATTGCGGAGCTTGCAGCGTGACATTAGGTAAAGCTGTTGCAGGAAAAATGCAGTACGAAACCGTTAACAGCTGCCTGACGCTGGTCAGTACATTACAGGGTAAGCAGCTCATTACCGTGGAAGATCTTAAACAAGGTAGCCAGTTACATCCTGCCCAGCAGGCGATGGTGGATTGTCACGGTTCACAATGCGGGTTTTGTACCCCGGGATTTGTCATGTCACTGTTTAGCTTGCAAAAACAGGCTAACGGTTGGGATCGCCATCAGGCAGAAACCGCGCTGGCAGGCAATTTGTGTCGCTGCACCGGCTACCGCCCGATTATGGATGCTGCCGAACAGCTTTGCTCGCAACCCAGTAGTGATAAGTTTGACCAGACAGCCACGCAGGTGGTGCAGCGTCTTGAGGGGTTGGCACACGATCAAATGCAGGAGCTGAGCGGCAACGGACATCGCTGTTTTCTGCCAAAAACGGTGCAGCAGCTGGCGCAAATTTACCTCGAGCATCCCAACGCGAAACTGGTGGCAGGCGGCACCGATCTCGCGCTAACCCTTACTCAGCACTATAAACCGCTGCCAACGCTCATTGCGTTGGAGCACATCGACGCATTAAAAACCTGCAGTGAAACTGACGAAACGTGGCTGCTGGGAGCAGGCGCTGCGCTAAACACCATCAGCGCGTTTTTAACTGAACGTATTCCTGGCGTCAGCGAAATGTTGCAACGCTTTGCTTCATTGCAAATTCGTTCTCAGGGGACGCTTGGCGGCAATATCGCGAATGCTTCACCGATTGGTGATGCCTCGCCGATGCTGCTGGCGCTGAATGCGTCATTGCTTTTACAGCAGGGCGAAACGCAGCGCAGCGTTAAGCTTGATGATTTTTTCACGGGCTATCGCCAAACGCTGCTTGCTGAAGGGGAGTTCATCCGTGCGATAAGTATCCCTAAAGTGACAGTGTCACCTGATTTCATCGCGTGGAAAGTTTCTAAAAGGCTGGATGATGATATCTCTGCAGTGTTCGCGGCGTTTAATATTTGGGTTGAAAATGGCGTAGTGCGCAATGCCAGTATTGCGTTTGGTGGTATGGCGGCAACACCAAAACGTGCCAGCGCCTGCGAACACGCATTAACAGGCCAGCCTTTAAATGCGACAACGCTGGCGCAAGCTTGTGCTGCGCTTGCCGATGATTTCCAGCCGCTAAGTGATTTCCGCGCCAGTGCAGATTATCGCTTGCAGGTAGCCCGCAATTTACTGCGTCGTTATTACCATCGTTACAATGGCGATGTGACCATTACGGAGGTAAGCCGCTATGTCTCATAATCGTCCCGCGCTTTCAGAAGATGTCATCAAGGCGCAATTCGCCGCAGAGATCCAGAGTGGCGTAGGCCGCAGCAATAAACATGAAAGCGCTGAAAAACATGTTTCTGGCGAAGCGATCTACATTGATGACAAACCTGAACTGCCAGGCCTGCTGCATTTGTGCCCGCGGCTGAGCGAACATGCTCATGCTCGTATTACACGTATAGATGTTCAGCCGTGTTACGCCATTCCTGGGGTGATCAGCGTATTGACCTGGCAAGATGTGCCGGGCATTAACGATGTCGGGCCGCTGGAACCGGGCGATCCGCTGTTGGCTCATGAAAAAGTGGAGTATCTCGGTCAAATCATTATCGCCGTCGCGGCGGAAACAGCTGAAGCCGCTCGTCTGGGGGCGGAAGCCGCCATTATCGACTATGAAGTGCTGGAGCCGCTGTTGGATGTTGAGCAAGCTCTGGCGCTGGGCAGTTTTGTGCAGGAACCCCATATCCACCAGCGAGGCGATGCAGAAGCTGCTTTAGCGCGTGCGCCACACCGTATCAAAGGGCAATTCCATATTGGCGGTCAGGAGCATTTCTATCTGGAAACCCAGACGGCGATGGTAATCCCGGGCGAGGACAGCTCGCTGCAAGTCTTCTCCTCTACGCAAAACCCAACGGAAGTGCAGAAGCTGGTAGCGGAAGTCATGGGCATTACCATGAATAAAGTCACCATTGATATGCGTCGTATGGGCGGTGGTTTCGGTGGTAAAGAGACGCAGGCGGCGGGCGTAGCGTGTTTATGCGCCATAGCAGCACGGCAAACCGGCCGCGCAGTGAAAATGCGCCTGGCACGCAGTGACGACATGCGCATTACCGGTAAGCGGCATCCTTTCTTTGTTCGCTACGATGTTGGTGTGGATGATGATGGACGTTTTTGTGGGGTGAAAATCGATCTTGCCGGCAACTGCGGTTATTCACTGGATCTAAGCGGATCCATCGTCGATCGTGCGATGTTTCACGCCGATAACGCCTATTACCTCGGTGATGCGCTGATTACCGGCTATCGCTGCCGTACCAATACGGCTTCTAACACCGCTTATCGGGGTTTTGGCGGTCCGCAGGGCATGGTAGCGATAGAACAAATCATGGATCACGTGGCGCGACAGCGTGGATTGGATCCTTTAGATCTTCGCAAACGCAACTATTACGGCAAGACCGAACGTAACATCACGCATTATCACCAGCAGGTCGAAGACAACTTGCTGGATGAAATGACCGAACAGCTGGAACGCAGCAGCGAATATCAGGCACGTCGCGCAGAGATCACTGA
Source organism: Pantoea sp. T14 (assembly GCF_036663535.1). Lineage (NCBI taxonomy): Bacteria > Pseudomonadati > Pseudomonadota > Gammaproteobacteria > Enterobacterales > Erwiniaceae > Pantoea > Pantoea sp. T14. The sequence continues at coordinate 763,430 of NZ_JAWUEB010000027.1, read as the reverse complement.
ATTCAATGCCAAAAGTCCGTTTTTAAAACGTGGCCTGGCGCTGACGCCGATTAAGTTCGGCATCTCTTTTACCTCCAGCTTTCTTAATCAGGCTGGTGCACTGATTTTGATCTATACCGACGGTACGGTGCAGCTTAACCACGGTGGCACTGAAATGGGCCAGGGGCTTAACACCAAAGTGGCGCAAATTGTGGCTGAAGTGCTGCAAATCGACGTTGATCGCATTCAAATTACCGCCACCGATACCGGCAAGGTGCCAAACACATCGCCGACTGCCGCTTCCAGCGGCACCGATCTCAATGGCAAAGCAGCACAGAATGCGGCAGAGATTTTGCGCGGCAGGCTAACTGAAATGCTGTGTAAGCTGCATTCGTGCGATGCAAGTGACATTGGTTTCCGCAACGGCATTGTGCGGGCCGGTAATAAGCATTACACCTTTGCCGAAGTGGCGCAGCTGGCGTGGTTTAATCAGGTGCCGCTCTCAGCAAACGGCTATTACCGCGTACCGGGCATTCATTACGATCGGCTCGCGGGCCGTGGCAAGCCGTTTTATTACTTTGCTTACGGCGCAGCCTGTTGCGAGGTGGTGATCGATACCTTAACCGGCGAATATCGCCTGCTGCGCGCCGATATTCTGCATGACGTTGGTGCATCCTTGAATCCGGCGATAGACATAGGTCAGGTGGAAGGTGGATTTGTTCAGGGTGTAGGCTGGTTGACCTGCGAAGAGCTGGTGTGGAATGCCAAAGGCAAATTGCTGACTGACGGCCCCGCGAGCTATAAGATCCCGGCAATCAGTGACGTACCGCCTGATATGCGCGTCACTTTGGTCGAAAACCGCAAAAATCCACAGGACACTGTTTTCCATTCCAAAGCCGTGGGTGAGCCGCCGTTCATGCTTGGCATTGCCGCGTGGTGTGCTTTGCAAGATGCCGTGGCCAGCGTTGATGATTATCGTCAACATCCCTTGCTGGATGCGCCCGCTACGCCAGAACGTGTCTTCTGGGGCGCGCAGCGGTTAGCAGGAGCCTGCGATGATTTATCATGACTGGATAACCGTGTTACACGCGCTACGCGAAAAACGGCAAAGCTGCGTATTGATTACCGTCTTGAGTGAGCGCGGCTCGGTGCCGCGCGACAGCGGCAGCAAAATGGTGGTCACGCCACACGAAACGTATTTGACCATTGGTGGCGGTCATCTGGAATTCCAGTGCATCGCGCAGGCCCGTGAAATGCTACACAGCGGCCAGACAGCGCCGCGCAGTGAAGATTTCTCTCTTGGCGCACGTTTAGGCCAGTGTTGTGGCGGCATGACCACCATTTTGTTTGAACCGTTGTTACAGGCGCAACCGATGATTCAGGTTTATGGCGCAGGTCATGTCGGGCAAGCGCTGGTGACGTTGCTGTCTACGTTACCCTGTCACATAAGCTGGATTGATAGCCGTGCAGCGCAGTTCACTTCTGTGCCTGCGGGCGTGACGGTGGTTCAGCCTGAAGATCCGCTGGATTGCGTGGCGCAGGCGGCACCCGACACCTATTTTGTGGTCATGACGCATCATCATCCGCTGGATCTGGCGTTAACCGAGGCCATATTAAAGCGCGGTGATTTCCGCTATGTCGGTCTCATTGGATCTCAAACAAAATCTCAGCGTTTTCGTTACCGTCTGGAAGGCAAAGGCATTTCTGCCGACCAACTGGCGCAACTGCGCTGCCCGGTTGGTCTGCCTGATGTCAAAGGCAAATTGCCCGCAGAGATTGCCGTGGCCATTGCGGGTGAAATCATCACTGTTTATCAGCAGCACAGGCTTAATTAGCCGCAAATTTCTTATCAGTAGAAAATTGTCTACGTTGTTCAAGCAACAACAACCTGTCAGGATGCTGTTTGCGATGATGTGTTGTATTGGCCCTCCAGGAGCGACTATGAACGCCCGACAAAACCCTTTCTTTAGCGTCAGCGATTTACCGTATCAGGCACCGCCCTTTGATCAGATCGAGCTGCACGATTTTTTACCTGCTTTGCAAGCCGGTATTGAAGAGAAGCGCCAGGAAGTATTGGCGATAGCCAACAATAAAGATGAGCCAACCTTTCTGAATACCTACGAAGCGCTGGAACGGAGCGGCCAGTTTTTAAGCCGCGTCAATTTAGTGTTTGGTGCGATGACCGCGGCGCATACCAACGATTATTTGCAACAGATCGATGAAGAGATCGCGCCGCAACTCACTGCGCTGAATGATGAAATTATGCTGAACCGTCCGCTGTTTGCTCGACTCGATGCGGTTTATCAACAGCGTGCCAAACTGGATGCCGAATCCAGGCGTTTGGTTGAAGTCACCTGGCAGCACTTTCAGCTGGCGGGGGCTAATCTGCCGGAAGCACAGAAGCACACGCTTAAAGCGCTGAATCAGGAAGCCGCCAAACTTAGCACGCAATTCACCAACAAATTATTGGCCGCAACCAAAGCGGGCGGTTTAGTGATTAACGATCTTCAGCAGCTTGACGGTTTAGGTGCTGCCGACCTCGCTGTGGCGCAAGCGGCAGCCAAAGCGCGCGGTCTGGAAAATGCCTGGCTGCTGGTGTTGCAAAACACCACGCAGCAACCCGCTTTGCAGAGCCTGAAACAGCGCGATACGCGTCATGCCCTGTTCCAGGCTGCGTGGACGCGCAGCGAAAAGGGCGATGAAAACGATACGCGTGAAGGGGTGTTGCGTTTGGCGCAGGTCCGTGCAGAACAGGCAAGGCTGCTCGGTTTTGCCAGCTATGCAGCCTGGCAATTGCAGGATCAGATGGCGAAAACCCCGGATGCGGCCTTTGCCTTTATGCGTAATATCGTGCCGGCTGCGCGTGCCCGAGCCGAACGCGAAGCCGCTGCGATTCAACAGACAATTGATCAGCAACAGGCTGATTTTACGCTTAGCGCCTGGGACTGGAGTTTCTACGCTGAGCAAGTGCGTCATGCGCAATACGATCTGGATGAGAGCCAGATAAAACCCTACTTTGAGCTCAACAATGTGCTGGAAAAAGGGGTGTTCTGGGCAGCGACGCAGCTGTTTGGCATCACTTTTTCTGAGCGTCACGACTTGCCTGTTTATCACCCTGACGTGCGGGTTTATGAAATTTTTGATGCAGATAACCAGCCAATGGCGCTGTTTTACACCGATTTCTTCAAGCGTGACAGCAAAGGGGGTGGCGCGTGGATGAGCAATTTCGTCAATCAATCGACGTTGCTCGATAGCAAGCCGGTGATTTACAACGTCTGCAACTACACCAAACCGCCCGCTGGCGAACCGGCGCTACTGAGCTGGGACGAAGTTATCACGCTGTTCCATGAATTTGGTCACACGCTGCACGGCTTATTTGCAACCCAGCGTTATCCGAGCCTCTCTGGCACCGCCACGCCGCGTGACTTCGTCGAGTTCCCTTCACAAATTAATGAACACTGGGCCAGCGAAACCGCGGTTTTCCGCAATTTTGCGCGTCACTATCAAACCGGCGAAGCGATGCCCGCCGAACTGCATGAGAAAATCGTACGTGCTGAGAAGTTCAACAAAGGGTATGACATGAGTGAATTACTGGCAGCCGCGCTGCTGGATTTGCACTGGCATAGCCTGAACGGCAGCAATAGCCCAAAATCAGTTGATGGTTTTGAACAGCAGGCGCTGCAAAGCGATAATCTGGCGCTCGCCGCCGTACCCCCGCGCTATCGCTCCAGCTACTTTCAACATATTTGGGGAGGAGGGTATGCGGCAGGTTATTACGCTTATATCTGGACGCAAATGCTCGCTGACGATGGCTTCCAATGGTTTGTCGAGAATGGCGGGTTAAATCGCGAAAATGGGCAGATATTCCGTGAAAAAATCCTGTCTCGCGGCAACAGCAGTGATCTGAAAAAACTGTATGAAAGCTGGCGTGGCGGCGAACCGCAGATTGAACCGATGTTAAAAAATCGCGGTTTAGCTGAGTAAGGCAAGGGCGGTCGGCTTTCGAGCCAATCGCCCTTTATCGATGACCCCGTGATTAACCGAATGGACCGCCTTCGATGGTTTCACACATGCCCGCTAATACGCGTTCACCCGTCTCTTTTTTCAGCGATTGATACCATTCAGCCGTCACGACCGGATCTTTGCCGTGCGTGACATCGCAACGCTTACGCGCTTTCAGCACTAAATCCTTTACTCGCTCAACGCGCCGCGACTGATAGCGCAGCAATGCATCTTCTATACCCAGCGAGTGTGATGCCAGCGTTGAAGCAAGGACAATGGCATCTTCCATAGCTGCACAACCGCCCTGGCCAATGTCGGGAGTGGTGCTGTGTGCCGCATCTCCTAACAGCGCCACCCGACCTTTAACGAAACTGCTAAAAGGTTCGATATCATGAATTTCAACCCGATTGGTGGTCTCTGGATTAATCGTCGCGATCAGCCTCTGTACCGGTTCAGCCCAGCCGCTGAAATAACCTCGCAAATCATCTTTAAGGGTAGTGCGATCTTCGGGTAAGCCTTTCGGTAATGGCACATCAAAGAAGAAGTAGAAGCGGTTACCGCTAACAGGCATCAGTGAAACACGTTTGCCTTCACCGACAAAGGTGGTCCACTGATCGGCTGGCGCAATGGATTCATCAATTTCAACTAAACCATTCCAGTTAACATAGCCGGCGTAACGCCGTTCTGGCGCCTGCTCGACGACATATTGGCGGATCACGGAATGCGTGCCATCAGCAGCAATCAGGAAATCTCCGCTTACCTGGCTGTTATCGTCAAAGGTCGCAATGACGCCATTTTCGCTCTGCTCAACCTGAATAACGCGTTTACCAAAGTTAATGCGCGTGCGCCCATAAGTATCAATCAGCATTGCTTGCAGTTCTGCGCGTGCAACCGGGTAAGGGTATTCACCAACCTGTTGCACCAGCGGCGACATGCTAAAGCGCGTTAGCGTGGTGCCTGAAGCGAAATCGTTATAGGCCATATAAGCCATATTTCCACCCAGCGCCCGCAGCGCCTCTTTCATCCCTAAGGCATTTAAACACTTCACGCCATTTGGCCAGATGGAAATTGCCGCGCCTACCGGTTTTATCTCTTTGACCGCTTCATAGACTGCCGTTTGATAACCCGCTTTTTCCAGTGCAATCGCGGTACTCATTCCGCCGATACCGCCACCAATCACAATCGCTTTCATATTTATCTCCTGTCATCTGAAGATATCTTTGCAACTTTTGTACCAATGCCGAGAACGCCGTATCCGTAAAAATTAAACTTAATAAAATGAGTAAGATAATGGCAAATTTAAATTGATGAGACACGCTGATGCACGTTTAAGAGGCACTGATTTGCTCTGATATGGTGCACTTAAAATCATTAAACGCGCTGTTTGCACCTTTTGTTTCATCAAAGTGGCGCGAGAAAAGCAAAACCGCTGAAACGTTAGTTAAATAATCTGTATGTAATTTTGATATTTTCCGGCGCGATAATTAATCTGTTTAAAAATAATCATTAGATCAAGGCCGGCCTGCGAGTTAACTTAACGTAATGAGGATTTATTCATCACTGCGTTAATAGCGGTAAGAATAAATAAAGGGCATTAATCAATTTAATTAATCAAGCAGTTACTGATTGTTTTTATGAATGATCGGGACTTATTTTCTGCGGGATATCTTAAATTAACTCAAGAAAGCGACTTTGTTATTAAATTGTGAATGATTAATCTTTTTAGATGTTTTTCTTTGGTGGGGTTTTTTAAGAAGTTCCGTAGGTTCTCGCTTTCTCGTCTCATGATATATATCAACGTAGGAAACACTGGCCTCGGAAGAAAATGATGAAAATAGGCATAACCAATAACCAATATCCGGAGCGGCGTAATATTATTGTTAACCCGGATAACACATATCTAAATCTAAAAAAGCACAATCTCTTTTACTTCCTCAATCCTTTTCGCACGCGCATTCTTCAAAAGAATAAAACTTTTGTGTTTTTACCGCTTCCCTTATTGGCACGACAGCAGCCAGATATTTTGCACTTATTCAATGAGGTCGCGATAACCCGACGAAAATGGTTAGCGACTTTTGAAACCGAATTACCCCGCGTGTTGCCTGTCGCAGGGGTCGCTAAACAAGATAACCCTGAGCTAAAGCGTTTGATCCCCCACGTATTAAAAGACAACTGCTTCGGATTAATCGCTATTTCAGAGGCCACGCTGAACATTCAGATGAAGCTCTTTCAACATAAACCTGATATTGCAAAGCGTATGCGAGCCAAGACGGTGGTGCTTCATCCACCACAAAAACTGTTTTGCCAACAAAAAATGCCACGTTCCCCAGGGAAATTGCGCCTGGTTTTTGCGGGCGGTGAGTTTTATCGCAAGGGCGGTGCTGAAGTCGTACTGGCAATAACGCAATTGCTGGATGAGAAAAAGATTGATGAGTCACAATTAGAGGTGCAGTTAATTGGTGATCTCACTAAGCGCCATAACATTGCGCATCGGCAATATCAGGACAATGAAGACTTTTATCGCAGTATTGAAAACCGTATACAGCGCTATCGCTGTTTTAAACATCAAACCCGCATGGATAATGCCGCGCTAATGGCGCTGTTTCGCCACAGTGATGTCGGTTTGCTGCCCACCTGGCAAGAGACTTACGGCTTTTCCGTGCTGGAAATGCAATCCAGTGGCTGTCCGGTAATAACCAGTAATGTGCGCGCTTTACCTGAAATTAACCCACCTGGCGCGGGCTGGTGTATTGGTGGGGCCTTAAATGATGACCGTGAATACAGTATCTCCAGCGTCACTGAAAAAGACCACCTGCGTCAGGCATTGATTAATGCCTTAAAACGCACGCTGATGGATATTATTGAAGATCCCACCATCGCCCATGAAAAAGGTGAGGGCGGCATTACACGTATCAGAGAGCAACATTGTCCGCTGCGTTATATTCACCAACTCAACGATATTTATCACCGTGGCGTAGCAGAATTTGTGCGTCATCCGCCGATGATCTCAATTTGATAAGATTTCTCTGACGTGACGTTGTGCATTGACCATACTTAATGCAGCGTTCATCTGGAGAACCATCATGAAATCTATCCTAAGCCTTAGCCTGCTGCTGTGCGCATTTCTGTTCAGCAGCGCCTTCGCTCAAACCGCCGCTATGTTTCCTTCTCGTGCGCCTCTTGCCCAACTCACACCCATTGCGGCTAAATGTGACGTTTCAGCCTGTCAAACCAACTGCTATGTAGAACGTTCACAATGTAATACCCGGAATAACAGCTCCTGCAGTTCACAGGCACAAATATGCGTGCAATCATGTGCATCTCAATGCAAATAATTTGATTCAGTGAAGAAACGAATAATCGCTAATGAAAAAGCTGCTCTCTTTGGTCTTACTTTTCTCTCTTTCGCCCTGCAGTGTTGTCGCCTCACCCGATTTGACGTCACAGCAGGTCACTCTGTTGGTCCAACAAACCATCGAACCGCTGCTGAAGCAACAGGCGATCCCTGGCATGTCGGTAGCGGTGCTTTATAAAGGCCGCGCGCAGTACATTAATTTTGGTCTGGCCGATGTTGAATCAGGCCGAGCGGTCACGGAAAACACCATTTTTGAATTAGGATCCGTGAGCAAAACCTTTACGGGTGTGTTGGCCAGCGTGTTGATACGCAACGGCGATCTGCGTCTTACTGAGCCAGTGAAAAAATACTGGCCGGAACTTTCAGGGGCGCAATGGCAAAACATCAGAATGTTGCATCTCGCGACCTATACGGCAGGCGGATTGCCTTTGCAGCTTCCTGATACTGTTACCGATCAGGCTTCGCTGCTGAGCTATTACCAAAACTGGCAGCCACAAGCGGCACCGGGCACGATTCGCCAGTACTCCAACGCCAGTATTGGCTTGTTTGGTTACTTGATGACCAAAGGCCGCTTCGAAGAAGCAATGACCAAAAGTGTGTTTCAGCCTCTGCGTTTGACGCGAACCTTCTTTACCGTACCGAAAACCATGATGTTTGATTACGCATGGGGCTACAAAAATGGCCAGCCGATACGCGTTTCACCCGGCATGCTCGACGCCGAAGCCTATGGGATAAAATCGTCGGCACGCGATATGCTCACCTTTATGCAGGCGAATGCCAATCCCAACGGCTTATCATCCGGTAATACGCTGCTGCGAAACGCCATCATGACATCACAGTCACGCTACTTTGAAACCGGTTTAATGTTCCAGGGTTTGGGATGGGAAATTTATAACTGGCCGGTTGCTGTGCAAACGTTGGTGGATGCCAGCGACAACAACGTGGCGTTATCAGCACAACCAACAAAAATGGTAACGCCTGCGGGACCGACCGATCGCGCCTCATGGGTTCATAAAACGGGTGCCACCAACGGATTTGGGGCTTACATCGCTTTTATTCCAGCACGCAACACCGGCATTGTGATGCTGGCTAATAAAAATTACCCCAATCAAGAACGCATTAAAGCGGCATTTCACATTCTGGAAGCGCTGCAGTAAAAAAAACGCCAGCCCACTTAACGCGGCTGGCGAGTCGTTGCATTGCATTTTGTTGGGGTCGCCTTTCTCACAAAGCGGAAGAGGGGTCATGCGCGATTTGCAGCGCGCGGCACGCTTCACCCACTCAGTGAAATCACCGAGCATGTAACCCGGTCATTCTGACTGCGTCTGCTCTTTTTGATGTTCAGTAATCGCCTGCGCTGCACAAATTAATGCCAGATGACTCAATCCTTGCGGCATGTTGCCGCGCCAGCTATTGCTGCGGACATCAAACATCTCATTAAAAATATCAACATTACCGTGTTGGTTTAGCGCAGCCAGAATGTCGGTCATCGTCTCTTTTGCTAATTCAATTTCACCCAGCGCAGCCCAGGCTTCAGCCAGCCAAAATGAGCAAGCGAGAAAAGTACTCTCCTCTTTTTCTACACCGCTGTAGCGATAGAGCATGGCGGTATCATGGCCTAACTCTTTTTTGATTGCGCAGTAAGAGGACAGCATACGTTCAGGATTGACCGTGTTGCCGTAGTGATGCATCAACCCCAGCGAGGCATCGAGACGATCTTCACAGCCTACGTAAAACAGGTAAGCCTGTTTCTTCTCCGACCAACAATGCGTTTCTATCCAGTCGCTAATGCGATCACGCTCGCGCCGCCAACGCTCAACCCAGGTAGGTTCGATGTATTTCCTCTCTGCCATGGCGACAGCCTGATCAAGCGCCAGCCAGCACGCCATTTTCGAGTGGGTATAATGCTGCTTTTCTGGTAACTCCCAGATACCGGCATCCTTCTGACGCCAATTATCGGCACAGCAGTTAGCCAGTTCGCCCAGCATGCGCGATGTAGTGAGATCCAAAACGTGTCCCGCTTTGATGAACAGCCGGGCCGTTCCCAACATGTCGCCGTACATACTTAACTGGAGTTGATCGCGCGCATTATTCCCCACGCGAACCGGCAGTGAATCCTGATATCCCGCTAATTCGGGATAGCGTTCTTCAGGCACAATATCGCCTTCAAGCGTATAACAGGCACGTAATCTCACCCCATGACGAATAATGGTTTTCGACAGCCAGGAAAATGCGGCTTTACAATCTTCGAGCGCACCCAGATAGACAAACGCTTTAATGATCAGGCAAGCATCACGTACCCATGCAAAGCGATAATCATAATTTTTTTCGCCGCCGATGCCTTCAGGGAGGGACGTGGTCGCCGCCGCAGCTAACGCCCCGGTCGGGGAGTACCAGAGAAATTTCAGCGACAGGGCGGAGCGTTTTACTAATTGCGGAAAACTGCCGTCATAACTCAGGCTTTCAACCCAGTCGCGCCAGGCGATATCGCTGGTATCGATGCGGTTATCGATTGCCGAAAGTTCAGGCACCGCCAGCGGTTCATTTTCACTGATTAACAGTGCGCAGAGTGAGCTTGAGCCAGGTGAGGTGCGCAGTTTCCCGGTGAGTTTTTCATCATCTAAATGATCAATATCGATATCTTCGCTGGTACGCACCATCGCCAACACATTGGCAATGTGAAAAACCTTGCCCTGATCACTTTCTGCAATCCACGGCGAGCGGGTTTCAGCCGCTGTACCAAAGCGCAGACGAACAATCAGTTCGACATGGCCTTCAACACCTTCTATGCGCCGTGCCAGCTCGCTCCAGGGCAGGCGACCTGCCAGCGTGCTGTTAATCGATTCGGTGAGCAGTACGCTGCCCGCATCGGTTTCAAAGCGCGTTTCTAAAACGTTACTGTTTTCACGATACTGGCGCGATACGCGATAAGGTGCGTTAGGAACGATTTGAAAATAGCCGCCGATGTTAGGATCGAGCAGGCGGTCAAACAGTGGAGTGGAATCCAGATTGGGCGCGCTCCACCAGTCTATTGAACCGTCGGGCGCTATTAGCGCCACTGAGCGTCCTTCACCAATGGCGGCATAATCGCCCAGGCCGGCAAAGCCATTGTCTCGGGTTGGAGAGTCGAAAATCTGGTTTTCCATAATCATCCTGGTATACGAAAAACAGAAAAATGGCCGCATGATGCGGCCACATTGGGCGTTTAATTACAGTGTGCCGGTACCGCCATCGGTGCACCAGACTTGTCCTGAAGTGTAGCTGGATTCCGTTGAGGCCAGCGTGACATACAGTGGGGCGATCTCAGCCGGTTGACCCGGGCGGCCCAGTGGCGCTGACGCACCAAACTGTTTAATTTTTTCTTGCGGCTGACCACCGCTGGTTTGCAATGGCGTCCAGAAAGGTCCCGGTGCCACAGCATTTACGCGAATGCCTTCCTCGCCAAGCTGCTGCGCAAGGGATTTAGTGAACGCCACGATACAGGCTTTAGTTTGTGCATAATCCAGCAAAATTTCGCTGGGTTTAAATGCCTGAACAGAAGAGGTGTTAATAATACTGGCACCGCGCGGTAAATAATCCACTGCCGCTTTCGTGATCCAAAACATCGCATAGACGTTGGTTTTAAACGTAGCGTCAAAATCTTCTGTACTTAACGTACGAATGGATTCATTAAACTGCTGGCGACCCGCGTTATTGACCAAAATATCCAGGCCACCTAATTGTTCTACCGCGTCTTTAACCAGTTTCTGGCAAAAATCTTCACTACGAATATCCCCAGGAATAGCGATAGCTTTACGGCCTTCCGCCTGAATCAGCTTAATCACTTCAGCTGCATCAGATTCCTCAGCAGGTAAATAGTTGATCGCCACATCCGCACCTTCTCGTGCATAGGCAATCGCTACGGCGCGACCAATACCCGAATCACCGCCCGTGATCAGCGCTTTACGGCCGGTAAGGCGTCCAGTGCCGCGATAGCTGGTTTCGCCATGGTCGGGAACCGGTACCATTTTGCTGGCTAAACCCGGTACATCTTGTGATTGTTCTTCAAAGGGTGGTTTTGGATATTCGTTCAAATCGAGGGCTTTATTGGTTGGCGTTGTCATATCTGGCTCCTTGAACTTTGCTATCTGAGAATATAAGCCTGGCACAAAGGTGATATTTGTCACATCCAACAGGCGACTATTTAGGCAGTTAGCTAAATTTGATAACGTAACGAAATGAGACTATTTAAATAAGCGGAGCGACTATTTGCAATTGAGGTAGGGCAATAAGGGGTTATTTCAATAAGAAAGGGTATTGCAAGAAAAAGTATAACCAAATATGAATGGTGCATTTATTTTAGAGGGCGGTTTACCCTCTATTTGGTTATTAAAAAATATAGGTTTTAGTCAAACAGGTTTTAACAAAGGGCCCCGATAACGTGTCATTGTGGTGGGCAATAATCGCCTCGGCAGGAATGACTTTAGAATCGGTCGTGGTGTGCGCATCGGCGATCAGCACCACGCTGTATCCGGCATCTGCGGCAGCCCGACAGGTCGTATCAACGCAAAATTGGGTTTTCATGCCAACAATAACCAGTTCATTGATGTCGCGCGCTTTGAGTTTTTGATGCAAACCGGTATCCCGGAAGCAGTTGGGGAAGCGCTTGATAAACACCTCATCTGTATTGGGTTCAACCTGTAGCTCCTCAATCAGATGGGTAATCGGATTGTCAGGATCAAAAGGGGAACCGGCGGGCCCGGTATGCCTGGCGGCAAATACTGGTGCACCCGCAGCCCGCGCTTTTGCGATCAACTGATTGATGTTCGCCAGCACTTCAGTGCTATTGAAAGGATCTTCGCTGCCGTAAAACAGCGCATTTTGCATATCAATAATCAGCAACGCTTTGGAACAAAAGGGGGAAGATTCCATCTCTACTCTCCGTTAATGCCTGCTGGGCCGGCGTTCTCACCCCAACCAAAACAGGCGGGGCTTGCGGTTTTACATGGTTTTTTATTCAACCGCCACGTACTGAACCGCGCCATTTCACCTCTGCTTCATACATCCGGCTATCACTTTGCTGTTCCGATCGCAGTAGAAGGGTGTGATCCTGCTGTTCAGCGTCAATCAGCCACTGCACCGCATCGCGGGCAAAGCGCTCCACAGGCTGCGCAAAGGTGGTGAGGTTATAGGATGACCAGCCCGCCTGCGTGATGTTGTCATAGCCGACTATGCATAAATCTTCGGGGATTCTCAACGAGAAGCGATGGCGTGCTTCATCCATAAAACCACACGCAATGAGATCGGTAACGCAGAAAACCGCATCCGGACGATTGTCGCGGGTCAGCAACCGATGCGCCAGGATCTGGCCGCTTTCATAAGAGGTCGTCCCAAAGCGTTCTACTGTCACCGGTAAGTTTGCTTTGTCTGCTGCGGCAAGGAAATCCTTTTCACGCTTCATTAGGCTGGGCGTTCCCGCCAGGGAATTAGCAAAAGCCAGGTGACGACATCCGGCGCGTAAAAAAGCCATCACTGCCATCTCAGCCGCAGAGCGTGAATCGAGATTAATACTCAACGAACCCGGCAGCGATTCATCTCGATTGATCAGCACCAAATGTTGTCCATGCTTTGAACAGAGGCGGGTAATCGCGCTGTCGGGCATGCCGGAAAGAATAATCGAGGCATCGGCGCGAAAATTAATTGCCTGCTGCAACGCGGCAGAAACGCTGTCATCAGAGCGATCGGTATTAATTAACATGGCAATTTTGCCCGCTTCCTGCAGAAACTGGGTTAGCCAGCGCACCAGATTGGCACGATAGGGCGTATCAACCTCAGACGCGATCAAACAAACGATACCGCTTCGATTGCGCACCAGCCCGCGCGCCAGATGATTGACGTGATACCCCAACTCCTCGGCGGCCTTCAAAACACGGGCGCGGGTCGCTTCTGAAACGCTGGCACCGGGTGTGTAGGTACGCGAAACGGCGGAGCGAGAAACGCCCGCGCGTTCCGCGACGTCCTGCGCGCTCACTACCCATTTGTCATTGTTCATCAACACATTTCCACCCGCAAAAGACTCGCCTGTTTAATGATGCAATAAGTCTGCCTCAGATTGCAAAGCTGTGCAAAAAACAATTTCACCATAATGTTTAATATTTGTGACATCGCCTAACAATTGCACAACAAGCGGATTGACAGCGTGTTGCCGCTTCTCTACTAATTTGCACACACGTGCAAAAAAAGGTGCCAGTGAAGCACCACCCTACACATCAGGAGAACATCATGCGTTACTCATCGCTCGCCGCCGTTCTGGTTTTAAGTAGCTCGACGCTGTCCTTTTCTGCCTATGCAGCCGGTAATCTCAATATGATTTGCTCCGCAGACGTGGTGGTTTGTGAGCAGATGACACGCATCTTCAGCCAGTCACATCCCGATATAAAAGTCAGTATGGTCAGGCTTTCAGCCGGTGAAGCCTATGCGCGTATCCGTAGCGAAGCTCGCAACCCGAGAACCGATATTTGGTGGGCGGGCACCGGCGATCCCCATATGCAGGCCGCAGAAGAGGGGTTGTCGCAGCCTTATAAGTCACCGTTATTAGACCAGCAGCAGGATTGGGCAAAAAAACAGGCGGAGATTTCAAATTATCGCACCGTGGGCATTTATGCGGGCGCGTTAGGCTGGGGCTATAACACCAAATTATTGGCCGATAAAAAGCTTAAAGAGCCGAAGTGCTGGGCCGATCTGCTCGACCCCGCGTTCAAAGGCGAAATTCAGATTGCTAACCCGAACTCATCCGGCACCGCCTACAACACCCTGGCGACGCTGGTGCAGATCATGGGTGAAGACAAGGCGTTCGATTACCTGAAAAAGCTCAACGCCAATATTTCGCAATATACCAAGTCAGGTTCTGCGCCGGTAAAAGCGGCGGCACGTGGCGAAACGACGATTGGTATTGTGTTTATGCATGATGCGGTGGCGATGCAGGTTGATGGGTTCCCGATTAAATCTGTCGCGCCCTGTGAAGGTACCGGTTATGAGATTGGCTCAATGTCGATCATCAAAGGCGCGCGTAATCTCGCCAGCGCCAAAATCTGGTATGACTGGGCACTCAGCGCCGAGGCGCAATCACACATGAAAGAGGCAAAATCTTTCCAGCTACCGTCTAATCGCAGTGCTGAAATCTCGGAATACGCACCACGTTTTGAAAACATCAAGCTGATCGATTACGACTTCAAAACCTACGGTGATTCAGCGAAGCGCAAAGCGCTGTTAGGACGCTGGGATAAAGAGATTGGATCCAGCGCACAGTAATGCTCCGGTGCGACACGCCGAACACTGAACAGCGGTGGCCTGAGCCTGATTTCCGCTTCCTTACAGGGTCGAGGTAATTCATGAATGCGTATAATCGCCGCTTAAGCGGCGTACTGATCGCGGGCGCTATCGCGCTGACGTTGCTGCCGTGGTATAGCCTTGAAAATGGTTTTTTCGATGGCGGCTGGCTAACGACGTTATGGGGCGATGCTGCCAGCGCGCCCGCGCTATGGCAGATTGTTACGTTTGAACATCCGTGGCTGGCTATCGCAACCGGGCTATTTTTACTTTGCGGAGCCAGTTGCCTGTTGCCTTCAGGTCAGACGCGAAGTTTGCTGTTGCTGGGTCTGAGCGCAGTCGGCGTCGCTTATCTGGTTGTCGAGGGACACGCGATCGGTTACAGCGGCTGGAATTGGATCTGGCTGGAAAATCTGCTTGGCCCGCTGGCGCAAGGCCAACCCGCAATGGGCGCAGGCGCGCTGCTGCTGCTGACCGTTTTTTTGCTTATTTTCTCGTTTGCGCTGGCTGAACGTGGCGTACTGCGGGGCGATGCATTTGTCGTGGCATCCATTGTTTTGCTGGTGGCGCTGGTCACGACCTTTGTGCTGTATCCCGTGCTGAGCCTGTTTGTGGCCTCGGTGCAGGATATTGACGGCAGCTTTAAACCCGATGGCCTGATCAACAATATGCAAGATCCCTCAATCTGGAGCTTGTCATGTCTGGCTGGTGGCACCTGCGGCACCGCCTGGCGCACCTTGTGGCTGGCTCTGATGACCGCCAGCGGATCCACGTTGCTGGGATTGGCCTTTGCGCTGGCGGCCACGCGTACGCCGTTGCCGTGTAAAAAAGCGCTGCGCATGCTGACCATTCTGCCCATCATCACGCCGCCATTTGTGATTGGTCTGGCGTTGATTCTGTTATTTGGCCGTTCGGGCGTCGTCACTGCGCATCTCGCCACGCTGTTTGGTATTGAACCCGGCCGCTGGTTATATGGCTTAACCGGTATCTGGATTGCGCAGGTGCTCTCCTTTACCCCCATTGCTTTTCTGGTACTGATTGGGGTGGTGGAGGGCGTCAGTCCTTCTCTGGAGGAAGCATCACAAACCTTACGCGCTAATCGTTGGCGCACCTTCAGCCGGGTTTCGCTGCCGCTGATGGCGCCGGGTCTGGCAAATGCCTTCTTAATTAGCTTTATCGAAAGCATGGCGGACTTTGGTAATCCGATGGTGTTGGGTGGCAGTCACGGCGTGCTTTCAACCGAGATTTTCTTCTCGGTTGTCGGTGCACAAAATGATCCGAGCCGCGCGGCGGTACTGGCGATGATTCTGCTGGGCTTCACGCTGGCGGCATTCCTGATCCAGCGCCTGTGGCTGTCTGGCAAAAGCTTTGCCACCGTGACCGGCAAAGGTGATGGCGGCACACACGGTAAATTGCCCGCACCGGTACGTTACAGCGTGTATGGCCTGGTGATCCCTTGGGGCATTTTCACCCTGGTGATTTACGGCATGATCCTGATCGGCGGGTTCGTGCAATCCTGGGGGCTCAATAATAATCTCACCCTCGATCACTATATTCACGCCTTCAGCGTCAGCGTCAGTGATGGCAGCCTGATATGGAGCGGCGTGGCGTGGAACTCGTTCTGGACCACGCTGGAGATCGCCTTGATTGCTGCGCCGCTCACCGCCATTGTTGGCCTGCTTACCGCCTGGCTGATTGTACGGCAGAAATTTGCGGGGCGGCAGACGTTTGAATTCATGTTGATGTTGAGCTTCGCCATCCCCGGCACCGTTATCGGCGTCAGCTACGTCATGGCCTACAACTTGCCGCCGCTGGAAATCACCGGCACCGCGATGATCCTGATTGCCTGCTTCGTCTTCCGCAATATGCCGGTCGGCGTGCGTGGTGGCATTGCGGCCATGAGCCAGCTCGATAAAAGTCTTGATGAAGCTTCATTAACTCTGGGTGCCAACAGTTTCCGCACCTTACGTAAAGTGGTGCTGCCGCTGCTCAAACCGGCAATCAGCGCGGCGCTGGTGTATGCCTTCGTGCGCGCCATCACCTCCATCAGTGCCGTGATTTTTCTGGTCAGCGCCCAATACAACATGGCGACGTCTTACATCGTCGGGCTGGTTGAAAACGGTGAGTATGGCGTCGCCATTGCTTATTCATCCGTGTTGATTGTAGTGATGTTAGTCATTATCGGCGCGTTTCAGCTGCTGGTGGGCGAACGCCGCTTACGTCGCAGCACCCGCAGTGTGGACGTTCCCACGCCGCCCCCTTCGGTATTAACTCAGGAGCGAATCGTATGATCTCACCCGGATCGGTTGTTTTTGAACATGTCTCCAAACGCTTCGCCGGATTCACCGCGCTACCCGATCTCTCCTTAACGGTTGAGCCGGGTACGCTGGTCACGTTGCTGGGGCCTTCCGGCTGTGGGAAAACCACCACGTTGCGGCTGCTGGCCGGGCTGGAGCATCCCACCTCGGGCCGCATTTTGATTGGGGGTAAAGATGTTACGCAGTTGCCGGCCAACGAAAGGGATGTGGCGATGGTGTTTCAATCCTATGCGCTGTTTCCGCATATGAACGCCTTAGACAATGTCATGTACGGGCTGCTTTCCTCTGGGCTCACCAAGCGGGAAGCGCAGGATCGGGCGCGTGAAGGGTTGAAGCTGGTTGGGCTGGAGCATCAGGGAGAGCGGCTGCCCTCGGAGTTATCCGGTGGGCAACAGCAGCGTATCGCGGTGGCGCGAGCGTTGGTGCTGGAGCCGCAGGTGCTGTTACTGGATGAACCCTTATCCAACCTGGATGAACGGTTAAGAAGGCGAGTACGTACCGATATTCGTGATCTGCAACAGCGGCTGGGATTTACCGCTGTGTATGTGACGCACGATCAGGAAGAGGCGCTGGCGGTCTCTGACAAGATTATTGTCATGAAAGAGGGGAATATTGCTCAGCAGGGCGTGCCGGAAACGCTTTATCACTCGCCCAGCTCGGTCTTCATCGCTGACTTTATGGGAGAAGCTAACATTGTGCCCTGTGAAGTCGAACAGCTGGAAGGCAGCGAGGCGCTGGTCAGGATTGGTAGCCAGCAATATCGCATACGTGGAGAGGGCGCGCAGAAAGGTGCTGCGCAGCTGGCGGTGCGGCCGCAATTCATTACGTTACGCGGTGAAGGTACGGGCGCATTAAAAGGCGAAATTACCCATAGCACCTGGCTTGGCAATCACATTGAATATGAAGTGCAAACCGAACTGGGTTCGCTGTTTATCGTCGATTCAATGATGGAGCAACGGCTGGCGTTATCGACCCGCGTTGCCGTGGATTTTAAACCGCAGGGTTTGGCCCTGATCGCGCGTTAACCGGTTAACTTCAAGGAAAACCTATGGAACAGCAAAACAGTGAACTTTCCGCACGTCTGGCGTTAGCGGAAGCCGTGGCGCGCAGCGGCGGCGCGGTTGCCTTAGATTATTTCAATCGCCGCGAAACGCTGGTGATAGAAACCAAGCATGATTTGCAGGATGTGGTGTCAATTGCCGATCGCGAAGTGGAACAGCTGATCGCCGCCCGCATTCGGGACACGTTTCCCGACGACGGATTCCTCGGTGAAGAATATGGATTGCAGCCGGGAAGCTCGGCGTATACGTGGGTGGTCGATCCGATCGATGGCACCAGCCCATTTTTGAATGGCATGCCGAACTGGTGCGTGTCAGTGGCGGTACTGCATGAAGGCGTGCCGGTGATCGGCGTGATTTTCGCGCCTTTTTATCAGGAGTGTTACGTGGCGGCGTTGGGCCAGGGCGCGACGTTGAATGGCCGCACATTACAGGTTGATGCTACGCGAACCTTACAAAATCATGTCACCGGTTTTGGGGCGAACAGCTATGTCAGCCCGGAAAAAGTTGGCGAAATCCTCGCGTCTCTGCTGGCTGCGGGGGGCAATTTTATTCGCATCGGTTCGGGTGCGCTGATGCTGGCGTGGGTAGCGGCAGGACGCGTCGTTGGCTATTACGAACCCTATATGCACGCCTGGGATTGCCTGGCGGGTTACTGTTTAGTGAAAGAGGCGGGCGGTTGGTATCATCCGTTTAATACCGAAGGCGAACGCATTACTAAGGGTGCGCAGGTTTTAGCGGTGGCACCGGGCGCCGAAGCCGATTTACGGCGCATTGCCGGTCTCTGACTCCTCGACACCGCAGGCCGTTAACCCCACCTGCGGTGTTTATTGACATCATCTTTGCGCCACTTCGATGCAAAGCGAGCGTCTCTTCTGTAAAGCTGCCCCTCCAACGCCGTAAAGACAATTAACCCGCTGTGCGATCACCTCCCGCTTAAATCATTTATTAGTTCAACTAAATAGGCTCATAAATGAATAGGCATAATGGCTAGAAATATTTCTGTTAGGATTTTTATTACACATCCTTGGTGTGGTTTTTGTGCTGCACAGTAAAAAAAAGCACGCGATATGCTGCGCAGAAAACAGGTAGACGACGAGAAGCTTCGCGGATTTTTTACTTTTAGCCGGTCGGTGTTTTACACCTTTATGGCCATTTCCCTTCACTGGAACAGGTAATCGCAATGTCTGAGAAAATAACTCTTCAGTTGATGATCAACAATGAGACGCAACACCTGACTA
The DNA here is from genome assembly GCF_036663535.1 of Pantoea sp. T14. Taxonomy (NCBI): domain Bacteria; kingdom Pseudomonadati; phylum Pseudomonadota; class Gammaproteobacteria; order Enterobacterales; family Erwiniaceae; genus Pantoea; species Pantoea sp. T14. Next base: position 744,169 of record NZ_JAWUEB010000027.1, on the reverse strand, counting down.
TTGATCCAAGGGTAACGCTGTTGGATGCGCTGCGTGAGCATTTGCAATTAACCGGCACCAAAAAGGGGTGCGATCAGGGTCAATGTGGTGCTTGTACTGTGCACGTAAACGGGCAGCGCGTATTGAGTTGTTTGACGTTAGCGGCACAAGCGCAAGGCGGGAAAGTCACCACTATCGAAGGGCTGGCGGATAAACAGGGCAAACTGCATCCGGTGCAATCCTGCTTTATGGCCAATGATGCCTTCCAATGCGGTTACTGTACGCCGGGCCAAATCATGTCTGCCGTCGCCTGCATCAAAGAGGGCCACGCGGGTAGCGACGCTGAAATTCGGGAATATATGAGTGGCAATCTCTGCCGCTGTGGTGCGTACCCCCACATTGTTGAGGCGGTAAAACAGGCCGCAGCAGAAATGTCAGGGGATGCATCATGAATGAGTTTATCTTTAAAACCCCCGCCAGCGCCGACGAAGCCGTTAAGCTCAACGTGGCTGAATCCTCACGTTTTTTAGCCGGGGGGACCACGCTGCTCGACTTAATGAAATGCAATGTTGAAGCGCCGCCACAGCTGGTGGATATTTCCCGCTTAACCACGCTGCGCGACATCAATTTCAGTCACGATACTTTACGTGTTGGCGCCTTGGTTCGCATGAGCGAGCTGGCAGCAGATAAAGAGTGTCAGCGTCTGGCACCTGCTATCTATGAAAGCCTCTGGCAGGCAGCCTCACCGCAAATCCGTAATATGGCGACCATTGGCGGCAATTTACGGCAGCGTACGCGCTGCGGCTATTTCCGCGATCCCGCTACGTTCCCCGCGTGTAATAAGCGCCAACCCGGATCGGGCTGCTCGGCAATTGAGGGAATCAATCGCGGTCACGCTATTTTAGGCGCCAGCGAAGCGTGCGTGGCGGTTTATCCGGGTGATTTGGCAGTAGCGTTAACCGCTTTTCAGGCGCAGGTGATCCTGCGTAATAGCCAACAGCAGGAACGTCGTGTACCGGTTGAAAAGTTCTTTCTGCTGCCACGCGACACGCCACATCAAGAACATGATATTGCCGCCGACGAGATGATCGTCGGTGTAGAGGTGCCTTTGTCTGCCGCGTTACGGCAGTCTCACTATTTGAAAGTGCGCGATCGCGCATCTTATGAATTTGCGGCGGCCAGTGCGGCGGTGGGCGTTGAGATGCAAGGCGACATCATTAACGATGTGCACATTGCTATCGGCGGCGTGGCCACCAAACCCTGGCGTGCTTATGAAGTGGAAGATGCGTTGCGCGGTAAAGCCTTCAGTGAAGTGCTGATCCGTCAGGCATCCGAGTTGGCGGTGATTAACGCCAAAGCGCTGTCGCATAACCAAGCCAAAATTGTCCTGGTTCCGCGCGTCATCAGTCGGGCCTTATTAGCGGTAGGGAAGCCTTCATGAAAAATTACACTGACAAAACACGCAGAAATTTGCTCAAGGCCACTGCCGCTGTATCGGTGATGGCCGCAGGAGGTCTCCACGTGAAAAGCGTTCGTGCCGTACAACAACATCAACTGCCCCTTTCTGAACAGACGCCGCCTCAACAGGGTTTAGGTGCTGCGCCACAGCGTAAAGATGGCACGTTAAAAGTCAGCGGGCACGCCACGTATGCCGCTGAACATCAGGTTGAAAACGTGCTGTATGGCGTGGTAGTACAATCAGCTGTTTCCAGCGGCCGCATAACGGCAATGGAGACACAGGCGGCCCGCCGCGCAGAAGGCGTACTGGCCGTTTATTCGCACCTCAATAGCCTGAAAATTAACAAGCCGAGGTCGATTCCTGAGGGCGGTGCTGCCCAAACCACCTATCTCCCGATTCAGAACGATCGCATCATCCATAACGGGCAGAACATTGCCTTGGTGGTGGCAGAAACCTTTGAGCAGGCAACACATGCCGCCTCCCTGATTAAAGTGGCGTACGCCGAGACGCCCGCGCTGATTTTCCCGGAAGACAAAGGCGCTAAACCGCAGGATCAGGATTCGCTGACGATCACCATGGGAAATGCGCAGCAGGCAATGGAACAGGCCGAGGTGCGAATTAAAAATAAATTTATTACGCCGCGTGAATACAATCAGCCGATGGAACCGCACGCCTGTATCGCGCACTGGCAGGATGACAAGCTGACCGTGTGGGAACCGAGCCAATGGGTGGCGGGCGCGCGTACCGCCATTGCTGAATGGATGGGAATCGATATCAGCAAGGTTGAGATTATCTCGCCTTATGTTGGTGGGGGGTTCGGGTCAAAAGCGTCGCCTGCCACCCACGTTGCGCTCGCCTGCGTGGCCTCACGTGAACTGAAGCGTCCGGTGAAAGTCGCGCTAACGCGCCCGCAGACCTTTACCGGTTTTGGCGGCCGTGCGTCTACCCATCAATCTCTGGAGATGGGCGCAACGCGCGACGGTAAAATCACCGCCATTATTCATGATGGCTATAACGAAACGTCCCTTGATGATGTGTTTGCCGAAGGCACCAACCGTGTCACTGCGCGGATGTATGCGATTGAGAACGTGACCTCTCATCATCGCGTTGTCCCGATTAACACCGTGACGCCTGGATGGATGCGCGCGCCAGGTGAAAACCCCAGCGCGTTTAGCCTGGAAGTCAGCATGGATGAAATGGCCTATGCACTGAATATGGATCCGCTGGCGTTGCGCATAAAAAACTGGGCCGATCACGATTATCAACAGGGTAAACCCTGGAGTTCTCGCCAGCTGAAAGAGGCGTATCAAAAGGGCGCTGAAGCATTCGGCTGGAGTAAACGCAGTATGGAACCGCGTTCAATGCGCGAAGGGCGAGAGCTGATCGGCTGGGGAATGGCCAGTGGAACCTATCCAGTGAACCTGCAACCGGCGGAAGCGACTCTGATTCTGCAACCGGATGGACACCTTACGGTGAAGAGCGCGGGCGCGGATATCGGGACCGGCACTTACACTATCCTGGCGCAGACCGCAGCCGATGTGCTGAAAATTCCACAAGATCGTATTCAGGTTGAACTGGGTGATTCGCGCCTGCCGACAGCGGGCGTGGCCGGTGGGTCCCAGTTGGCAGGTAATCTCACCGCGGCCGTGTTTAAAACGGCGCTGGCGTTACGTGAACGTCTGTTCACGCTGGCCATCGAAACCCCTGATTCACCGTTGTTTGGCACACCGCGTGACAAGTTAGTGGTCATGGATAACGGCGTGGCGATGACTATGCGTCCCAACCGTAAAGTGACGTTTGAACAGTTGCTGTCATTAGCGGGTTTACCTTCGCTTGCACTTTCTGCTGATACCTTTAAAGGTAATGCCTCCGCTGAAGAGCGCGACAAAATGCTCAGCGCACTTAATACCATTACGCGCCCAGAAGATGTTTCGGCACATAGCTGGAGCGCGCTGTTTGTTGAAGTTCGCGTGGATGAAGACTTTGGCACAGTACGCGTGAAGCGTATGGTCGGTGCTTTTGACAGCGGAAGGCTCTATAACCCCGCGCTGGCACGCAGCCAGTGGATAGGGGGAATGGTAATGGGACTGGGACAAGCGTTGTTGGAAGAAGGCACCCTTGATCCGCGTAATGGTCGGGTTATCAATAATAATCTCGCCGATTATTTGGTGGCGGTGAGTGCAGATGTGCCAGAAATCACTACGATTGATGTCGGTCAGCCAGATTACAAGGCTACAACGATGGGCGGCAAAGCGGTGGGTGAACTGGGTATTGTCGGCATGGCTGCGGCAATCAGTAATGCAGTGTTCCACGCAACCGGTAAGCGCGTACGTGAATTGCCCATCACCATGGAAAAACTGATTTGATTGGATACTGCGCGCAGGGCTTTTGCCTGCGCCTCGTTTGTGGCCTTTACCTCGGTACGCATAAATGAAAGTGGCAATTTTGGTGATGGCTGCTGGCTTCGGGCGGCGTTTTCGCGAGCAGGGCGGCGGTCAAAAACTGTTGGCTGAGATTCAGGGGCTTCCCATGTTATCGCATACCCTGCGCCACGCCCTGGCGACGGGCGCCGACGTGTACGTTGTTACCCAGTCAGAAGATCGGGCGATACACGCGCTGCTCAACGGGTGTCAGCCCATCTATTGCCAGAGCCAGGGATTAGGTGAGTCGATTGCTGCAGGCGTCCGTGCAACGGCGGACTATGACGGCTGGATTATCGCGCTCGGTGATATGCCGTGGCTAAAAACATCCAGCTATTTGGCTGTTATACATGCGCTAGCGACTGAATCCATAGTCAGGCCGCTGGTGAATGCTCAGGCCGGTCATCCGGTGGGCTTCAGTCGAATTTTCTATCCCCAGCTGGTGGATTTGCACAAGGATGAAGGGGCGCGTTCGATACTGGCGGCGCATCCCGCCACCTTAATTACGTTGCACGATCCCGGATGCCTTAACGATATCGATTATCCCGTCAACCTGAACTCGGGAGAACAGAATGATTACGCTTGATCAACGGGTTATTGATTGTGCTTTGTGCTGGCATCAGTTGCAGCAGCCGGTGTGGCTCTGTACCGTTTTGCATACGTATGGCTCGTCACCGCGTGCGCCCGGCACCATGATGACCATTAACATTCAGGGTGAACATTGCGGCTCGCTTTCGGGCGGCTGTATTGAGGAAGATTTTCTGCAACAGCTGGCGTCAGGTGCCTATCGTGATAGCAGCCAAATTGTGCGTTATGGCGAAGGGGGATTACGTCCCAATGTGGCGTTGCCGTGCGGCGGCAGTGTGGATGTGTTGATCGAGTATCTTCCCGCTGACCCGGAGAGTTATGCATTGCTTACCGCCATGCAAACCGCGTTGATCGGTAAACAGCATCTGGTAAAGAATGTGCAGCTTGGGCAACGCGCCGCGTGGGAGATCGTTTCTACAGCGCATGTACTGCCCGCGTTATCGCATCAGCAGAATCAGGTCGTGATCCCCGTGGGTGCGGTGCCGCAACTGTTGATTGCCGGTTATTCGGTGGTGGCGTTTGAGTGCATTCGGCTTGCGCTGATCCTCGGTTTTAGGATCACCGTCTGTGAACATCGCCCCGAGCAGCTGGCTGAAACAGAACGCCATTTTGGCGCGGAATATCATGTCACTATTGTGCCGCAGCATCCGGCTAAGTGGCTGGAGAATCATGAAATAAGCAGTAAGGTGGCGATACTTTCTTTGACGCACGATCCGCGTATTGATGAACTCACCATGATGGAGGCGGTTAATACCCCTGCGTTTTATCTCGGTGTGATGGGTTCAGTTAAAAACAGCGCTAAACGCCGACAGCGGCTGGTGGAGATCGGGGGACTGAGTGAAGAAGAGCTGACGCGCATTCAGGCGCCCGTGGGCATTAGGATTGGCAGTAAAACACCGGCAGAGATCGCCTTGTCGGTGATGGCAGATGTGGTAAGGGTCAAAAACCTTTAACCGCTGAAGTGGGTTAGCCCGCAACAAGGCTAACCCAACACGTTAATTAATTTCTGTCGCGTATTGTTCAACGGGCGTGATTTTCTTAATCAGCTTGTTATCAAATAAAAACTGCTCATAAGCCTGATAACGCGGTTTATCTAACTTCGCAGGCTCCGTGGCAAACAGCGGCAGCGTCTTCATCCACGCCTGATGATTCAATGGGGTATTTAACTCAGGATGCTGACGAGCAAAAACCTTCCAGCTCTCTTCAGGATGCGCACGTAAATAGGCTGCACCTTTCTCTAGCGCGATAAGAAACTTTTTGATCTTCGGTTCGGCAACGGCATCGCGGTTAGCCACAATAATTAATTCATCGTAAGCCGGGACGCCATAATCCTCGACGTTAAGCACGACCGGATCTTTACCCTGCAATGTCATCTCCAATGCTTCGATATTGCGGTAGCCGCCAATCACGGCATCAACCTTTCCGGTTAACAGGGCGCTGGTGAGCTGAAAGTTTACGTTGATCAGTTTGACTGCGTTTGCGTTGAGATTTTCATGTTTGAGCATGGTGGCCAATGTCGCCTGCTCGATGCCGCTCACAGAATATCCCACGGTTTTACCGTTGAGATCGGCTGGCGTCTTAATGCTTTTATCCAACGAAATAACGGTGTTAAGCGGCGTGTTAATTAAGGTGCCTACGCGTACCAGCGGCAAACCCTGATCGGCAAAAAAATGGATTTGCGGCTGATAGGTAATGGCTAAGTCGGCCTGTTTAGCCGCCACAAGGCGGGGCGGTAAAGCGGGATCGGAGGGGGGGATAATCTGCACATCCAGCCCCTGCGCGCTAAATGCGCCGATCTGCTCAGCAACCATGATCGGCGCGTGGTCGGGATTGATGTACCAGTCGAGCATGAGAGTGAGTTTTTCATTGGCGCTTGCGCTGGTGGCTAAAACGGCGCTGGCAATCAGGGCGGTTAGTCGCGTTTTAAACAGGGTTTTACGTGGGTGATTGAGGTTATTCATCGTTGTCAGGCATCCAGTTGATTACACGTTTCAGCAAAGCATCAATCACGCTCCAAAGCAGAAGCGTCATCAGCACCAAAATAAACAGGGCGGCAAAGCACATATCACTCTGCATTCGAGCATTGGCATTCAGCATGACGAAGCCCAATCCTTCAGCCGAACCGACCCATTCGCCGATGATCGCGCCGATCGGTGCCACGGCGGCGGCCATGCGCAATCCTGAACCAAACGCAGGCAAGGCCGCCATCAGGCGTACGTGACGTAACTGGGCATACGGCGAAGCGCGCAGGGTGCGGGCTAAATCGAGGTAGTCGTTATTGACGCGGCGCATACCGTCGAAAAACGTGGATGTGACCGGAAAGAAGATCACTAACACTGCCATCACCACTTTTGCGCTCATGCCAAAGCCAAACCACAGCACCAGCAGCGGGGCCAGCGCAAACACCGGAATCGCCTGGCTGGTCAATACCAGCGGCATCAGCCAACGTTGCAGTCGTGGCGAGTAGATCATGCACAGCGCCAGGCTACAGCCGAGCAAGACACCGATGACGAATCCGCTGGCAATTTCTGACAGCGTAATCAGCGAGTGGTAGGCCAGGAACGGCGCATTATCCCAGGCGGCAAGCAACACGGCGCGCGGCGCGGGCAACAAGAAAGCAGGGATGTCACCCCATTTTGTTGCCAGCCACCAAACGCCAATCAGGCCGATAAAAACGCTGAGCCCACGCCTGCTGCGTGCAAGATGATTGTGTTTCATCCTGCCGCCTTGATCAGTTGTTGCAACAGCTCAGCCTGACTTCTCATCGAATCCAGATCGTCTGGCGCACGCGGCGGTAATCCGGCAATGCTGTGCGAGTCATCAATACCGAAAGGATAGGGTGAAAGCACCAACAAACGGTGACTCAAGCGGCAGGCTTCAGCGGGATCGTGGGTAATCAGCAGCACGGTATGTTGTGCCAGTAATTCAGCCGCCAGGGTTTGAATTTGCGTGCGGGTAATGGCATCCAGCGCGGAGAACGGCTCATCCATCAATACAATCGGTTGCCGTTCATAGAGGGTACGGGCCAGCGCAGCACGCTGACGCATACCGCCGGAAAGGGTGGCCGGCAGGGATTTTTCTTCGCGGCTCAAGCCTACGCGCGCCAGCAAATGCCTTGCCCAATCGCGATCGACTTTTTCGCCCCGCAAACGCGCGCCCAGCGCCACGTTATCTATCACTGATAGCCACGGATAAAGCAGATCTTTTTGCCCCATCCAGGCAATGCGACCCGCCAAGGGTTGATTATCGCTGCCCGTCACCGAGCCAGAAGTGGGCGGCGCAAGGCCAGCAATAATGCGTAACAAGCTGCTTTTCCCTGCACCGCTGGCACCCAGAAGCGCCACGAATTCGCCGCCGGTGATATCCATATTCAGCCGGTCAAAAATGATCTGCTCACCGAACTTTAGGCTGAGATCGCGCACTTTAATACCGGGAATGGCGCTTAGCGGCTGCATGCGGAAATCAACGCGTTTGAGGTGTTACCGGCATTGAGTCCCATTTGCCAAAATGCGCTTTCTAAGCGCGTTGCAGTGGTGAAAATATTGGCTAGCGCATCAAAACGGCTTTCACCACCGCGCTGGCGGGCAATATTTTCAAACAGCGTCAGTGAAGCCTGCACGCCAGCCAAATAGCTTTCATCGCCATAGTTTTGTATCCATGCAGCATAGGGATTATCGCGTATCACAGTGGCGGGATTGTTTAATAAACCAAGCCCAATTTCGGCATAACCTGCGACACAAGGCATCAATGCCGCCAGCAAATCCAGCGCATCACCTGAATGTCCAATATCCAAAACGTAGCGGGTGTAGTTCAGCGTTTCTGGCGCTTCAGCGTCGTTGACGATGTCGCTTTCGCTCAATCCCCATTGCGCGCAATACGTGAGATGCAAGGGCAGCTCACTGACAATAGCGTTGAGGGATGTGGTTGCCGCACGCATTTCGGGTAGCGTGTGGAGTTTGCTGACCAACAAGGCGTAAGCGCGGGCAAAATGCAGCAGGAAGAGATAATCTTGCGTGAGGTAACGCTGAAAAGCGGCATGCGGCAGGGTACCCGCAGCGAGCTGTTGCACAAAAGTGTGCGAGACATAATCGTGCCAGTGTTGACCCGCCTGCTGGCGAAGACGGCCATATAAGCCATCATTGAACATTGAGAGAGACATGGGACCTCCAGTGATAAGTGGAGATCCGGGCATACTGAGGTAAGAACAGGCATTTGCTGAGTGCAATATTGCCAACCCGTCCCTTCGCTGGCATGACCCAGATCAGGTTCAAAGGGTTCGGCTTACGCCATCTCAGCCCATTTCAGGACACCCCTCGGAGACACTTTTTATACGTCAATTAAAGGGTGAATTCAACGTGTCGATATTGTGGGTTTGGCCGAGTTAGCCACGCTTACTGCAAATTTCCCTCTGCTTTTAAAAGAGAAACCTCTCTTTAACTCTTCAGGAGACGCCATGGATACACGCTATTCGCTACAAACGCTTTCGCCACCGCAATGCTTCCGTCATATCGCGAGCCCCGTTTTATCTGATGAAACCCTGAAGCAACGCGTGGTTGAAGTGGTTAATATGATGAAGCAGCACGGGTTGGCGCACTTGGTTATCTATGCAGATAAAGAACATGGCGGCAATTTTGAGTATCTGGCGGGGTTTATTCCGCGTTTTGAAGAGGCACTTTTAGTACTCAGTGATCAAGCTGCTATTAGTTACATCATAGGTAATGAGAACCTCAAACTTGTGCCTTATGCACGTAATGCAGGATTACCTCTGCATGCGCCGATCTTTTCGCTGCCCAATCAACCCATGACACATGAACAGCCGTTAGAGATGTTGCTCGCGAGCGCAGGTTTAATCGCTGGGCAAAAAGTGGGCGTCGTCGGGTGGAAGCTTTTCACCGGCAATGCTGAGCAGCGAAGCAGCCTGTTTGATGTTCCTGCATTTATTCTTGATGCGGTTAAGAAGGCGGCAGGGGGACAACATTGTGTTGTTAACGCAACGGGGATATTTATCTCGCCTGAATATGGCGTTCGCCGCATAAACCGGGCAGATGAAATCGCTTTTTATGAATATGGCGCCAATTTGGCCTCAACTAATGTCCTTAGCGCGCTGGACAGCATTGAACTCGGCAAAAGCGAAAAAGAGATCGGCCATTTGCTGGCTGCCGACGGTCAACCGAATAACGTTATTATGATTGCCGCCAGCGGGGATCGCTTTGCGTATGCCAACCTTTATCCTTCGGATAAACGCATCTGCCTGGGCGATAAGATCTCGCTGACGGTTGGCTTCAAAGGTGGACTCACCAGTCGCTCAGCCTATGCAGTTGCCGACGACACCGCGTTGCCCGACGCGGTTTCTGACTGGCTGACGCAGTTAGCCACGCCGTATTATCATGCCGTGGTGACCTGGCTCGAGAGTTTGCGGGTAGGCATCACGGGCGGAGAAATGTATGCCATTGTCGAGAATGTTCTACCAAAAGCGCGTTATCACTGGCATTTGAATCCGGGGCATTTGGTGGCGGATGAAGAGTGGCTTTGCTCACCAATCTATCCTGATTCCACAATTCCATTAACCAGCGGGATGCTATTGCAGATTGATATTATTCCCTCTTTGCCGGGTTATGGCGGCAGTAGCATAGAAGATACGGTTGGGCTGGCAGACATTACATTGCAACAGCAGCTAGCGGCACAATTCCCCGAAGTATGGAAAAGGATGGAAATTCGCAAACGTTATTTGAAAGAGGTATTAAATATTAAGGTTTCAGATGAGGTGATTTTACTTTCTAATACGGTAGGTTATCTGCGTCCTTTTTTGTTGGATAAAACTCGCGCACTGGTTCGCGTTAAGTAATGAGCAGGTCGCATTTACTTTATGACTAACAGGCGTTAACGATGAGCAGTGACATTAAATCTTTATCTTTTCTTGGACCGCGAGTCGCTATTATAGGGCCATCTAACAGTGGAAAATCGACGCTGGCCAATGCGATTTCTCATAAAACATCTTACCCCGCAATACACCTTGATCAGCTTTATCATTTACCTGGCACGCATTGGCAGGCGCGACCTAAATCGCATTTTTTAGCCCTGCATCGAGCGGCTATCGATCAAGAGTGTTGGATTATTGAGGGTAATTACTCCAGCTGCCTGAAGGAAAGAATGGATCGCGCAACAGGCGTAATTTTACTGGATATCAGTTTACCCTTGATGCTAATGCGTTATTTCCGCCGTACCGTCTTCCAGCGTGAACGAATAGGTGGCGTGCTGGCAGAACATCAGCGCGATCGCATTAATAGCGACATGTTGAAATATCTGCTTTTCACCACCCCGAAGAACAGAGCGCATCACCGGACGATATTTGATGAATTAACAATGCCAAAAGTGGCCTTGTTATCAGCAGAGCAGGTGAAGCGTTGCTGGAAAGAGTGGGCGTTGAAATGAACCCGCTGCAGCGGACGTCAGTGGTTAAAAAGAGAAGGGGGTACATAACGAAGAAGCCAACGTGTTGGCCACAGGCATAAAACGATATCCATATAATGCAGGCTATTCGGTCAAGCGAAGTTAAACAGATTAATCTGCTTCTTAACGGATAAGGCGTAATAAAGATACGCCCAACGTGCTATTTTCAGTGAATCTCAATGTTATTTACTGAAGGTTTAGACATGCGCGTAAATAATCTGCTCGAAAATTTTCGCATAATAGAATCATGAGACTTAAATGATTAATTAACGTTATTATCACTCTGTAATAAAGGTGAAATTTTATTACTTTTAAGCATTTTCTAACAAGATTGTTATATCTATATGTCGATAATTCCTACTTTTATTGTCTGCCTTTTTGTAGGTGCTTACCCGTTAAGGTCAGCGGCCTGGCAGATATTGCAGGAGGTATTTATGGCGATATTTTTACCGCTATTACGATTGTATGGCTTTTCCGCCGCCGCAGAGTCGCGAAGGGCGCAGATCGGGTCTATACCTAACGGAATTATCCATTTTTTCACTCTGGCCGTAGGCTAATTATGCTGCACAAAACTAAATATAATAATCTTACGCTGTGCTTCAAAGAGAGTCGTGTTCCGTATAACGAGATCCTGGAGGATTTTGTTCATTTACGTCTTCCGATACGTAAAGTGTTCCGCAACAAGGACAATACCAAGGTCATGCTGGTCCAGCACCAGGAACAATTATATATATTGAAAGTATTCAAACCCAACGGTAAAAAAATCGAAAGGGTGCTTAAATCCTTTTTCAGAAAGGATTACTTTTTAAGTCTGATTCAACTCAACGACGAGCTCTGGTCAAGAGGCATGCGTTTTCAAAATGACGTTTACCTGTTAGCGCAGCGCAAACAGGGTCCTTATACCGATCTCTACATTATGTTGAATGAATACATTCCCGGCACGGTGCTGAATGAGTTTGATGTCATTCCTGAGGTAATCAAACAGGACCTTGTGCATAACATGGCGTTATTGCATCAACATAAACTCATTTCTGGTGACGCCCATAAAGGCAACTTTATCCTTTCTGAACACGGGCTGCGTATTATCGATTTATCCGGTAAGAAGTTCACCCGACGCAGAGTGGCAGAAGATCGCCTGGCGCTGGAGAGTCGTTTCAACATCAAGGAGATAGAGAGGGACTTTTCCTACTATCTGCTCAAAGCGAAATTCCACCTCCGACAAAAAATCAAAAGCGGTAAGCAAGTTCTGGCGAAGATGTTTGCCTTTTAAAGGATATTTTCGGCAAGTGCGCAGTGTTTCTGTTTCGGCCAAAAAATTGACGCTTGCTGAGCTTTTCTGCGGCAAGTGCAGGCCGAAACCGGCGTAACTTTCGCGTAGCAGCGTCAAAATGGGTAGCTCTGAAAAAGAGCGGTAAAGCTGCCATATCAATATAGCCAGACGCGGACATCTGAATTTAGCCGCCATAAGCTAAAGTACGCATAATGTATATTATGTTAAATGGGATAAACATCGGTGCGGTTAAACCTGCCTATAAGCCCTTTACTCCCTTTTCAGTCTTACCTTCATTCATTCAAACCCGGCTTTTCATTACAACGCGCATCTCAAATGATCCTCTCAGCTTTCGAGGTCGATTTTGTTTTTACAGCAGCGTACTCTTTAGCAACGACATTTAAACAGCCCTCATCACACCTTATGATTATTCGTCCTTCCCAACACTGGTTCCGCCGTTTGTTTGTCTGGCATGGTTCCGTGTTATCAAAAATTATGTTTCGCCTGTCACTCAACGTGTTGATGTCTGTTATTGCGGTACTGAGTTACCAATGGTACGAGTCGCTGGGCGTTCACCTCACTCTTGCACCTTTTAGCTTACTTGGCGTGGCTATCGCTATCTTCCTTGGTTTTCGTAACAACGCCAGTTACGCCCGCTTTATTGAAGCCCGCACGCTTTGGGGTTCATTGTTGATCACTCAGCGCTCGCTGTTACGCCAAATCAAAAGCACGCTGTTGTCCGATGACGCTGCGGTTCGCGAAATTTCTGCACTGATGATGGCGTTTAACTGGAGCCTGAAACATCAATTGCGCCAAACCGACGGACGCGCTGATCTGCTCCGTCTACTGCCGCCACGCTGGCATGATCAGGTGATGAACGATCCGTCGCCGTGCAATCAGCTGTTACTCTGTATGGGATTTTGGTTAGGTGAACAGCGTCAACGTGGCGTAATCTCTGATATTGTCTGGCAAAGTATTGATGCCAATATCAATCATCTCTCTCAGGTGCTGGGCGGTTGCGAGCGTATCGTGACAACGCCTATTCCTTTTGCATACAGCCTGATATTGCATCGCACCGTTTACCTGTTCTGTACCCTACTGCCTTTTGCGCTGGTCGCCGATTTGCACTACATGACGCCGCTGGTATCCGTGTTTGTTTCCTATACCTTTTTGTCGCTGGAATCATTGGCAGAAGAACTGGAAGATCCCTTTGGTATGGCTGCCAACGACCTGCCGCTGGATGCGCTTTGTGTGATTATCGAGCGCAATTTAAAGGCGCTACAGGGTGATTACCCGCTTCCCGAGCCCTTGAAGCCAGACAACCATTACAACTTAACATGATTCAAGGGCTAAAACCGGCGTGTTGGCGCCGGGTTTATTTAACATAAAAAGCGCGCATCAGGGTTTAATCCATGCGGCTATACACTCTTTCATCACGCGCAAACGCTCTGCCAACGCCGTTTTTTCACTGAGATCTTTTTGATACAGAATCGACAGCGTTGATTGGTTGATCAGATAAAAGAAACCCAGCGCTGAGATATTGATATTTAGCTGCATGACATCAATATTCGTCCTAACGTTACCTTCAAGGACGCCGCGTTCCAGCAGGCTTTTGGTAATGCTGATCCAACTCTGGTTGATCTCTACGGTCACAGATGAATCTTTGAGATGCCGCGCTTTGAGTTGGTTTTCACTGTTCAGCAGACGGATGAACTCTGGATTTTTTAGATAATAGTGCCAGGTGAACTCAACCAGTTTGAGGATCGCTTCATTGGCAGGAACTTCATCCAGCGACAGCGCCGCTTCGTGCTCACGTATATCCCGATACGCATCTTCCAACACCCGAGTAAACAGCACATCTTTGTTGGTGAAGTAGTAGTAAATAAGCTGTTTATTCGCCTGAGCACGTTCTGCGATACTGTCTACACGCGCCCCGTCAAACCCCTTCTCTGCAAACTCTGCACGGGCAGCCTGGAGAATACGCTGCTGTTTATCAGCCGAATCATTTTTATCTTTAACGCTCCTGTTAGCCAAACTCCTCTCCTCATTTTCGCTGCGCTTTTCAACAGTATAGTGCCTTAATTTGTCGGTAAAACAAGCAAGGAAAAATTTTCAACCAACTAGTTGGTTATGTGAAATTGATCAAAGTTAAAATGATTTTTGACTCCTATAGTGAAGCCATCAACCAGTTAGTTGAATAACTATTAACCGGCTTGCTCATCGTTTCCTGAAGATTTGAGGCGTTATGTCGTCTCGATCACAACTCACGCGGCAAAGCGATTTTCAACAATGAGGTGAATGAATGGCTCAGATTCCCGTTGGCATCATCATGCATGGCGTTACAGGACGGATGGGGAAAAATCAGCACTTAATCCGTTCGATTGTACAGATTCGCGAGCAAGGTGGCGTGCCGTTGGCCAATGGTGATCGCCTCATGCCTGACCCGATTCTGATAGGTCGCAACGCGGAAAAGATCGCCGCACTGGCGCAGGAATTTGGCATCAACCGCTGGGGAACGGATGTTGATGAAGCACTTGATAACGCGAGTGACATCATCTTTTTTGATGCGGCGACCACCCAGGCGCGCCCTGCTCTGCTGAAAAAAGCCATCAGCAAAGGTAAACATGTTTATAGTGAGAAACCGGTGGCGATGGGCCTGGATGACGCGTTGGATCTTTACCATTTCGCCCAGGAAAAAGGCGTTTGCCACGGTGTCGTTCAGGACAAACTTTGGCTGCCGGGCTTGCAGAAACTCAAGCTGCTAAATGAATCGGGCTTTTTCGGTAAAGTGTTATCGGTGCGTGGCGAGTTTGGCTACTGGGTATTTGAAGGCAACCTGCAACCTACGCAGCGCCCATCGTGGAATTATCGCAGTGAAGATGGCGGCGGCATTATTCTCGATATGATTTGTCACTGGCGCTATGTCATCGACAACCTGTTTGGTGAGATTAAAAGTCTCAGCTGTATTGGCGCAACCCACATTCCTCAACGCTGGGATGAGCAACATCAACCCTATCAAGCCACGGCGGATGATGCTGTTTACGCGACCTTTGAGCTGCACAACGGCACGATTGTGCAAATCAACAGTTCCTGGTGTGTTCGCGTTCGCCGAGATGATTTAGTGACTTTTCAAGTCGATGGCGTTAACGGTTCGGCGGTTGCCGGTCTAACTGATTGCTTCACCCAAGCCAACGTCAACACGCCAAAACCGGTGTGGAACCCCGATGTTCGCCAGACGCATAACTTTTTTGCCGACTGGGCGGAAGTGCCTGAAACCCAAACCTATGACAACGCGTTCAAAGTGCAGTGGGAACTTTTTCTGCGGCACGTTTGGGGCGAAGGCGATTATCGCTGGGGCCTGCTGGAAGGCGCCAAAGGTCTGCAACTGGTGGATCTGGCACTTAAAAGCTGGAAAGAGCGGCGCTGGATTGATGTGCCTTCATTAGAGCGTTGAGGATCACATCATGCAGAGACCTAATCCACATAAACTTTCTCTGAATACGGCAACGGTTCGCCAGCAGTGGAATCTCCAGCAGATTATTGAAGGTTGTGCCCGCCACGAGATTCGCGGCATTTCACCCTGGCGCGATCAGGTCGCCGAGCTGGGGCTCAAGCAAACGGCCCGGCTAATTAGAACACATGAACTTAGCGTCAGCGGATATTGCCGCGGCGGGATGTTTCCGGCTAATACCGCTGAACAGCGCCATAACAACCTCAGCGACAATTTTCGCGCCGTGGATGAAGCGCTTGAGTTAAACGCGGCTTGTCTGGTGTTGGTGGTGGGCGGATTACCCGCTGGCTCCAAAGATTTAGCGGGCGCCCGTCAGCAAGTACATGACGGCCTGAACACCTTGCTGGAATATGCCCGGCCCCGCGGAATGCCGTTAGCCATTGAGCCGCTGCATCCAATGTATGCCGCTGATCGGGCCTGCATCAATAGTTTAAAGCAGGCCAACGATCTGATTGACGATCTGGGTGATGAGGGATTGGGCCTCGCGGTCGATCTCTATCACACGTGGTGGGATGCGGATTTTCATCACGAAATCCAGCGAGCGGGAAAGAAACGACTGCTGGCTTTTCACATCTGCGACTGGCTTAACCCGACACAGGACCTGCTCGAAGATCGCGGCATGATGGGCGATGGCGTGATTGATATTCGCGGTTTTCGTCTGGCCGTTGAAGCACTGGGTTATGACGGTTTTCATGAAGTCGAAATTTTTTCCCGCCTCAACTGGTGGATGAAAGATCCTGACGAGGTGCTGCGCACCTGCAAAATGCGCCATCAGGAACACGGTTAAACATCACTTGTATCTGACAGAGCTGAAAAGCTGTTTTCGTCGGTCAACAGACATGTCGAGAAAAATATGAATACAGATACCCGAAAAATGATTCTGGTCACCGTGCTTTGCGGCCTGGGATACATGATGTACTCGGTTGATCGAATGACGGTGTCGTCGGCGATTGGCCTGATTGCCGCTGAGTTTGGTCTGGGTAAAGGCGAAAGCGGCATTCTGCTCTCCTCCTTCTTTTTTGGCTTTATTCTCTTTCTGTTTATTGCCGGGATTATTGCCGACAAGCTCAGCGGAAAACCGGTTTTGATTCTGGGATTGATGATGTTTTCGCTCGCCACTTTGTTCACTGGCGTGGCGGGTAGTTTATCGAGCCTGATTTTTTACCGAGTGATGACCGGCATCGGTGAAGGCATCTTCTGGCCTGCCGCCTCACTGGAGGTCGCCAATGTCACCAGTGATAAGCAACGTACTACGGTAATGTCGCTTTACTGGATGGGTTATCCGATTGGTGGCTTTCTCGGCACGTGGATGGGCGCGGTGCTGGGGCCGGTGTTTGGCTGGCGCGTGGTGTTTTATGTCGCCGGTGCGATGGGCATGCTCGTGGCGTTGCTGTATGCCGTATTGGTCAAAAACGATCGCAAACCGGCCGACCTTGTTGCCCGCCAGGCGGCTGAGAAAGTGCCGCTGCGCACGCTGTTTCGTCATGCGCCAGTGATGATGATGGCCTGCTATTACTTCGTGCTGCTGGCCGGCTGGTGGATTGTGCTGCTGTGGGCACCGAGCTATCTCATGCAGGTAAAAAATCTGACGATCGGTACCGCTGGAACCATCGCCAGTTTGCTGGGACTCACCGGCGCGCTGGGTGGCTTCCTGCTTGGCCGTTACTGCGATAAAGGCGATTTTCTTCGCCGCCGCAACATCCTGATGACCATCACCATTGCCAGCGGATTTCTGATGGCGGCGATGGTTGTCAATCTCTCCGTTCCGTTGGTGATTGTGCTGGTGATGCTGCTGGGTTTTTTGGGCTATCCCATCACGCCTATCGTGCTGTCTATTACCGCCGAACTGGTTCCCCCTTCTCTGCGCGGCTCGGCCATTGGCTTTGTTATGAATATGGGAATGGCGGCAGGCGGCATCTCGCCCATCGTGGCAGGTTATTTCGCTCAAACCTACACGCTGCAACCCGTGTGGCTGGTAGCTGCCGCAGTGATCCTTTGCAGCAGTTTTGTGCTGCTGGGTGTGCGTAAACTCCCCGTTTCCGCCACAAAAAACGCCGCAGACGCCGTGCCGCATGGGCGTCTGGTTAAGCATTAATCGAGAGGGACAGAAAATGACGATCAGTAATAAGGTGCGTTTAGTGGACAGCGACGGGCAACCGTTCAGCTATGTGGTGAAAGGCCAACGACACTGGAGCGTACCGCAAAAACCGGTGTTTAACCGCAAGGTGTTTGCCGCGGCACACGTGGTCGCTGATCCTGTAAAGATGCAGAATCCTACAGGTGATATGGCTATCGACTGGGAGTCAACGCTGGAATATCGACGCCATCTCATGTCACTGGGTTTTGGCGTGGCAGAAGCGATGGACACCGCTCAGCGCGGCATGGGACTTGACTGGCCAACCAGCCTTGAGCTGATTCAACGCAGTGTGGCCCAGGCAAAGGATTTTCCGCAGGTTACTATTGCCAGCGGCGCGGGCACCGATCACCTGACTGATTTCACGGGTTTGACCTTAAATGATGTGATCAATGCTTATGAACAGCAGATTGCGGCCATTGAAGCCTGCGGTGGTCGCATTATCCTGATGGCGAGTCGGGCACTGGCCGCCATCGCTAAGGGGCCTGAAGATTACATAACCGTCTACGACACCGTGCTAAAGCAGGTGCGTGAACCGGTGATTCTGCATTGGCTGGGTGATATGTTTGATCCGGCGCTGCGGGGTTACTGGGGCGCCGGGCAGATCCACAGCGCCATGGAAATTTGCCTGTCGGTGATACGCAACAACGCAGCGAAAATTGACGGCATCAAAATCTCATTGCTGGATAAAGATCGCGAAATCGAGATGCGCCGTCAGCTTCCCGCCTCCGTCAAAATGTATACCGGCGACGACTTCAATTATCCCGAATTGATTGCGGGCGACAGTCAGGGCTATTCACACGCACTGCTAGGGATTTTGGATGCGATTGCACCGGCAGCCTCTGGCGCGCTGCATGCGCTGGCGCAAGGCGATCAGCAGAAATATCATCAGATTCTTGCTCCGACGTTGCCGTTGGCACGACATATCTTTGCCGCTCCAACGCAGTACTACAAATCGGGCATTGTGTTCTTGGCCTGGCTCAATGGACATCAGCGTCATTTTACCCTGCTGGGCGGTATGCAGAGCGCACGCAGTCTCACACATTATTGCACGCTGTTCCGCCTGGCTGACGAAGCGGGATTACTCGATAACGCTGACGTTGCGTCGGAAAGGATGTGGTTACTGGCTAAGCTCCATGGGATTTAAACGGTTCCCCTCCGCTTCAAGGCAGAAACGGAGGGGAAATACCCTGGCGGTGGCGACATCACCAGAACAGTAAGCCAGGCAGCAACATCCCGCCGCCGATCATGCCTGTATGAGCGAGTCGAAAAAGGCTACAGCAGAGAATCTGTTTTGCGTTTTTTAGGCCGTTTCACATCCGTTTTTAAAAAGAGGTTATTGGTTGCGCCCGCCTTGGTTAAAGAACGGCTGATCGCCGCCTGCAACTCAGGAAACTCGCCAAACAGATCTGGGTTTGCCAACTGATCGCTAATCAAATCAGCGAACTCTTCCAATACGCTGGCAGGTTTAACGATTTTAAGTTCGCGACCAAATTTGATCAGGCTATCCCGGTCTGGGAATAGCTTGCTTTTATTCATTTTCAGCGCCATTTCTTTATCGTTGGTGGGATAGATAAACGTGTTAACCACATCATAAAGCGGCGAAAGTGTTGGGGTCGGCTCACCGTTTGCGGAATATAACAGTGAGAAATTCTTGAGATGCGCATCGCCGTTGCCCACCATGCAGCTGAACAAAACGTAGCGCCAGTAAAGCTCAACCTGAGACTGATCGCGTGTAAAAAGAGCGACAATTTTGGCGCCGGTTTCATAAGAGCCGGCGTACTTATGATCAGAGGTTTTCCCCGCCAGGACGCAGAAATCTTCCATCGCTAAACGCTTATCGCCCGCGATATCGAAACGCTCCATGATAAACAGCTCTTTATTATCGGACAGCCAAAACGGCGCGACCGGTAATCCACAGGTTTTGGCCAACGACATGCAGATAAATTCATTTTCTGCCAGCCGTGGATACTCTTCATCGCCGGTTTTCGCGATCAAATTGGGATAAAGCACTGCGCCTCGGCTTTCAGTGCTGATCATCACTTTGGGTTGTACACCGGAAATAGAGGTGTTGAGCAGATATTTATTCAGTAGATATTCGAATGCGCTCTCTTTGTGATCCCATTTCAGCAGCTCTTCAAGCTTTTCTGGCGCTGGCGTGGGCAAATCAATATTGCTCACGTATGAGAGTGCACCGATGCCCGTATCCTGTTGCAAAGCAAGAAACAGCATGTCTGAAATGTTTCCCACGTAGCGGCGTAGACGTTCAGCAATATGATAACGAACGTAGCCTTCCGGGATATTCATTTCAAAGATGTTGAACAGCCGACTGGCGTTGTAACTCATTTTGTTATCGGGCTGCATGGTCAGCGACACGCGCCGCCGACGGGTGTCAGCATAGGTGAAATTGTAACTGCCGTGTTCGTGGATGAGCTTGCCGCTGTATTCACCGCCGTTATACACATCGATATGACGTACAGGTTGTGAAAGCTGTTTGAGGTCAGTCATCGTCAAAGAGCGCCTCAAGTTCATCCAACTGCGGTAAACCTGAAGACTGAACGGTTAATATCAGTTCCACCGCCGTCAGATAAAGGGTCAAGGATTTCAGCGAGCCGGTGTAGGCACCGTTCTCAATTTCTGAAATTACCGTTCTTTGAATGCCAGCACGCAAAGCCGCAGCGGATTGCGTCCACCCTTTTGCTTTGCGTTTTTCACGGCACTTCATTCCTATCGCTTTCAAACCCGGCAGCATAAGCCCTCAAAATGTCACTATATAGTGACAATAATGCGTTATTCATCATAATGTCACTATATAGTGACATATTCAACCCGTTTTCCCTCTTAAATACGTGACGTTAACAAGCGCGATGTTTGTAACAAACAGCCAAATAGCCTTGGTTTACCCGTGTTACCTCATCATCAGGGAATAATTAACTGTGCTTTACTTTATGCATGGAGATAAGAAACGTTTTTACACAGAAGCCCAACGCGCAACCGGAGGCAGAACGCATTGCTCGTTCCCCGCTGGTCAGAAGCATTTGGATTTTTGGCGGCCTGCTGATCGTTGCCGTGCTGACCATTAATGCCTGGTCACTCAGTCAATCCTGGCAACGAATGATTCGCAACGCTGAGGATACAGCCATCAACCTTTCACTTTCTCAGGCGCGCCAGGCGGAAGATACTTTCTTGCAAACGGAAATTACGCTTAGAGAATTGCAACGCGATCTTCAGAGTAACATCGCCGCGGGTGCCCAGGGTTCCAGGCTGAGTTTAACCATGCGAGACCTTAAGAGCCGCCTGCCCCAGCTGCATGGCCTGTTTTTTTATGATGCCAGCGGTAAGTGGATTGCTACTTCGGCGCAACCGGTGCCGGTCGGCATTAATAACTCCGATCGCGACTATTTTGTCTATCACCGTAACAATCCGCGCAACAGCGTACATATCGGGCCGGTTATTCGCAGCCGCAGTACTGGCGAGCTCGTTATACCGGTTTCCATGCGAGTGACCAGCGCGGGTGGTGGGTTTGGCGGCGTGCTGTTAGCCACAATAAAGGTGGATTATTTCCGACATTATTACGGCTATTATGAGATGGGCAACAGCGATGTTTTGGTCTTGATGCTTGCTGATAGCACGGTGCTTTACGCCCGCCCAATGCCAGACAGTTACATAGGAAAAAACCTTTCTTCAAGTTGTCTGTTTCGCGAAATGTTGATGAAGTCTGATCGCGGTAGCGGACAATGGAGTGCGGCGTTGGATGGAAAAAAACGCATCTTTGGATTCGCACGCTCTGAGCGTTATCCGCTGGTGGTCGCCGCCGGTTATGACAAACAGAGCCTGATAAAACAGTGGATGAAAAGCCGGGTGCAGGATGTCACGTTAAACCTGGCGCTACTGGCAGGCATCCTGATCATGATTTTTTTCATTCTGCGCCAGGCGCGCATGAATCTGCGTTATCAAGCTGAGCTGACTCAACTGCGTGATGAATTAACGCTCGTGAACAACAGCTTAAAATCGATGGCAATGATTGATGGGCTAACTGGACTGGCTAACCGCAGGCAGTTTGATCTCTATCTGCACGAGTGCCTAATGCGCTCAGCTGTAAACGGGGAACCCGTTTCGTTGCTGATGATCGATGTCGATTATTTTAAGCGTTACAACGACACGTATGGTCATACTAATGGCGACGAATGCCTACGGCGTTTGGGTGATACGCTGAGTAAAATGCCCCATCGCAGCGCTGATTTAGTGGCGCGTTATGGCGGTGAGGAGTTTGCAATTATCCTGCCGAACACTCAGCAAAAAGACGCTTTACGCGTGGCTATGCGCGCTGTTGAAACGGTCCGTAGCCTCTCGATTTCTCACCAAACAACTGACGTTCCAGCAGGTATCGTCACTATCAGTGCCGGTTGTGCCACGATCACGGCAAGTGGAAAAGAGAAAGATGTGCAACAGCTTCTCACCCATGCAGATGCTGCCCTTTACCGCGCCAAACACCATGGGCGAAATCGGGTGGCGCTATGAGTTCGATAATCTACAAAAGCGAATGGGGTTATTAGTGAACCGTAAGCGGATGCATAAAGCAAAAAAATCATCTGTATGCAGAGGATTGGGCGGATGTAGAAGATTCAGTTGTGTTTACCAAAACAGACTGACTTATTTAGCCTTGCGTTAATGCGCTAAATATATATCTATTAAACTTAAGCGCATTATGAAATTTAAATGAACAAAATTGCAATTTAGACGGAAAGATCAAAGAACTATTCTTTAAAAATAAATGAGCACTACGATATTTAAATTAATTCCACGACTGACAATGCGGGTACTTTTATTAAAAATAGCGTACTAAAAAAAACATGGCCCCGACACTGAACGTGCCGGGGCCTGTGGCTAAAAGAAGCTAATCGCCCTTTTATTCAGACTTGCGTCCGCCACCATGACTGCTTTGGCCGCCTTTTTTACCAGCCTCAGAAGCCTTCTCACGATCATTTGCGAAATTACCGCCGCTGTTCTGTCCGCCTTTTTTACCGGCTTCAGATGCTTTACCAGGATTTTCCGCAAAATTACCTGAACCACCACGATGTTCGGCCATAAATTCCTCCTGAACATATTGTCATTAATTTAATGGCAAACAGCATAATGCTAATTACGCTGAACGTTTTCTTCGTGTTGCAGGATTAATAGTAGAGAAGGATGCCAGGCTTGCAAATATATTTCAGGGGATTTTTAGGCATATTTGTACAGGACACATTAGCATGTACATTTATAAACAAAGCGGCAGCGATAAGTTTTACTTATATTATGCGGGTTTAGCGCCACGCATAGAGCGAGTCTTTACAGCTGTAAATTCACATAAAGTTACACTCTGACACCCATAGAAAATAATACCGAAACAGTTTATGCCTACGTTTTGCGACAGTTTCACCGCGTCAATCAGCCGCTGACTGACAAAAATCGGTACGAAAAAAGAATACAGAGAGTCTTGGCAGAAAGTCACCGTGCCTTATGCCCTTTGCTCAGAAGATCACAACGGCGCAGTGTTGTTACTGACAAATTTCAGCGAGAAGCCGCTGAAGGTGGAGATCAGCAAAGCGGGCGCTGAAGAACTCACGGAACAGCTGGCCGGAAGCGAATAATCGCTTTCCGGCTTTAAAAAATATCCGTGAGAAGATGATCTCAGCGGTTATGGTTATCGCGGGTTCACGGTTAAAAAATCGCCAGGTAAATCTGCTGGGCAATGCCGGAAAACGCCGACAGTGTCCATACATTAACGTGCTTTTCCGTAACGTTTGCACAACGCCAGCAGCGCCAGCCCGGCTACCGTGAGCACGAAGTTGCCGGGTAATCGGGCATCCACCGTTATCGCCTTCTCTTTTGCTTCGTGATCAAAACGTCCGTGCGCCTGATGTAAACCTTCCACTGGCTTATCCAGGTAGTCCGGTTTTGGTGTCGTGATGGGCGCTGACTCTTTCTGCCCTTCCCAAGCCTGTTTTGCCATCATCTTGTCGAGCAAGTCAGGAAAGAGAAAATGGCCCACAATGGACTGAAAGCTGGTTTTACCTACCCAAACTTCACGCACGTTGCGCTGTGAGGCGTTAAAAATAGCGTTGGCAGCCACCTCAGGTTGATAAACCGGCGCAACAGGCCGAAGCGGACGATCCAGTTTGTTGCGCGCCCAGTCAAACTGCGGCGTATTTATTCCCGGCAACTGCACCATCGTCAGCCTGACCGCGCTTTTCTCATGAATAAGCTCACAACGCAGTGAATCGGTGAATCCGCGAATAGCGGCTTTTGCAGCACAGTAAGCAGACTGGAGCGGTATTGAGCGATACGCCAAGGCAGAACCTACCTGGATAATGATCCCTTTATTGCGCGGCTTCATGAGTCGCAACGCTTCTCGGGTTCCATTGACACTGCCCAGATAAGTCACGTCTGTTACGCGGCGATATTCGTCATCGCTGAAGGCATCAAAAGGTGCCAGAACCGTACACATGGCGCAGTTAATCCACACATCAGGTGGGCCGAGTTCAGCATCAATACGATCTGCTGCTTGCGTAACCTGGCGGGCATCTGCGACATCTGCGCTGATGCCGAGCGCTCGGACAGCGTACTTCTCTACGTTTTTCACGGTCTCTGCCAGACCCGCTTCACTGCGGGCAATTACCGCCACATCAAAACCCGCTTGGGCAAAGCGTTCGGCTGTTGCTCTACCCACGCCCGCCGTTCCGCCCGTAATCACCACTATACTCATAACGCCTCCTAAAGCCTGACGAGGAGCGCCAAGGCTGATTTGTCAGAGGGGATTATGTCTTTATAGACTCTGGCTGAGCAGAAGGCATAGCAGGCGTATGACGTTATCGCTCAGCAAGCCGAGAAGCCAACCCACTGACAGAGAAAAACAACGGCGACAACCAAGAGCAGCGTAGGAGCCGCACAGCATGCTGGCCCATCAGCGATCAAGATTGGCAAGTAAACGCTTATATAACGGATCTCTGGCTAAGTTTTTCATTTTAACTTCACACATAATATCGAAATCTGTGAAAGATAAAGCCCAGTCATTTAATGTTTCATTAAAATAGAAATCAGAATGCGCCCTTAACTTCGATTTAGAGAGACCTAAAATGTTTTGATCAGGAAAGCCTTGCTCAGGAATTAATCCCTCTTGGGAAATTGAGTAATGTAGAACGGGCCTTACGCCTCGCCACGATGCTTTGATTAATGCGATGCGAGGGTCATCAGGTTTAATAAATTCATTTTCTTTAACCCAGTGATGATGAATATCCAGCACGATTGGGCAGAGATCCTTGGCTTGTAACACATCATCAAGTGAACATGATATCTCGTCATTCTCCACGGTTAACATACGCTGGGCTTCGGTGCTGAGCTTCAAAAATGATGCCTTAAAACCACTGAACCCAAGCTTGCCATTCATATGGATATTGATTTTGAAATCCTGAAATTCTTGACCATAACCCATTAATTTAGCGCAAGTTGTATGATACTCCACATCGTCGATAGCGCGCTCGACCACGGCCGGATTGTCTGAGGCTAATACGGTATATTGCCCTGGATGAAATGAGAGCCTGATATTATTTTGTTTGGCAACGTTGCCGCAGGCTAAAAACAGTGGGTATAAATCGGGTAATAAATTCGCATAAGGCTTTTTTGCTTCAGGAACGGTATATAACGGCAATAAATCGCTGCCTATTCTCATCATCCTCAGTGCTTCAGGTAATAAAGCTAACTGTTCCAGAGTTGAGCGAAGATGCGTTAAATTCAACGTTGCCAGATCGGCTAATACGCTTTCTCTTTGCGCTTCATTCAGGCTTAAAAACCGGGTGCGCGTAGTACCTTTCAGAGGAAAAAGTTGTTTTAAATCTGAATTGATATATTTACATGCGAAGCCTAATTTCATTACTCATCCTCTTATACATCCCTTAAAAATAACAATATAAGTCTAACAAACCCGCAGCCGGGCGCTGAAAAATTTAGCGACTTTCCACTTATAGAGACGTGTACACAACGTAATGCACCGCGATGAGATGATTCAACGGCTTGCGTTAATGTGCTTTGGGCATTTGCAACAATCACAGATGCTTTCTACCCTTTCCTTCCATCACATTTATAACAAGACGTTTATCACAAGAAGATGCTTGCCCTCTGTGCCAAACCGCTTAATTAACCAGAAAGGGAGAATGAAATATGCAGTACAACAAGCTAGGTCATTCAGGATTACTGGTCTCGCAGTTCGCCTTGGGCACGGTGCCATTCGCAGGTAAAGCTGGGTTTGAAAAAACCGGTAACGTTGATGCAAAAGAAGCGCGCCGGTTTATCGACATTGCGCTGGATTATGGCGTGAATATGATCGATACCGCTGATCTTTACTCAATGGGCGGCGCAGAACAGGTTGTGGGTGATGCGTTGGGCGACAAGCGCGACAGCGTTATTCTTACATCTAAAGCGCGCAGTCCGCTGGGCGACGATCCTAACAACAGCGGTGCGAGCCGTTATCATTTAATCAGAGCCTGTGAAGCGAGCCTGCGCCGGTTGAAAACCGATCACATCGATTTATATCAAATCCACAATTGGGATGGTGTTACGCCCGTTGAAGAAACGCTTAGAGCGTTAGAGGATTTAGTAAAAAGCGGGAAAATCCGCTATTTCGGCACCTCAAACTACACGGCATGGCAAATGATGAAGACGCTGGGTTGCGCTGAAAAATATAACCTTCTCAAACCCATCAGCCAGCAAATTTATTACACGCCTGAATCGCGTGAAGCAGAATATGAACTGCTGCCGATGGCACGGGATCAAGATATTGGCACGCTGGTCTGGGGCCCACTTGGTGAAGGTTGGTTAACCGGAACGGTGCGCCGTAATGTCAAAACGCCTGAATCGTCACGTCAAGGTAATGGCTGGCCGGAACCCTATGTGCACGATATGGAACACGCCTATAACGTGATTGATGTGCTGGCTGAAGTCGGTTCAGAACTTGATGCCTCAGTAGCGCAAGTTTGTCTGGCTTGGCTCGCTACCCGTCCAGGCATCACGTCATTACTCATTGGCAACCGCACTGAAGCGCATTTGCGCGACAATTTGGCTGCCGTCGATCTGGTTTTAAGCGATGAACAGCGGCAGAAAATTGAACAAGTGACCCGTCCTGCTCCGCAATATCCTTACTGGCATCGGTTTACCAGCGGCATGGATCGTTTAGATGCCGCTGAAAAGCCATTTTTAGATGAACATCGGCAGACAATCGATAACAGAAAGGATTTGTCTGTTAAATGATACGGTTAAGCCGCCTGCCGGGCGGCTTATGCCCCACACATCCCGGGTTACTTCGATTGTTAGATCCTCTTTTCATCAAGCTTATTTTTAAGCGTGAAATCGGCCCAATGGGAGCGAAGCTGCAAAATGCGACATTTTACTAAATGTGCAGGTTCGAAGGCTAAAGTGTAAAAAAAGGATCTCAAGAAGATCCTTTTTAGATGGATGAATGCATCATTATTTCATAGAAAGTAATTTTGTATAGTCGGGAATAATACCTCTAATCTTTTCGGTCGTACCATCTGGATATAACACGGTCATCCCCGGGCTATCTTTCCGATTTCTAGGACTTTCAAGTTTGACAACTTTTTTGGAATACACTATTGGTTCAATGCGTATATTTTTTGTACCACTAAGCCTGTAGTACCTATTCCATTTCTCATATTTTGTATTCCCAGCAAACAGCTGAGCATACGTCTCAATGAACATATTATTGGTAATGACCATCGGGAAAAACTCAGTTTTAAACATTAAGTCACCACTGACAAAATTTGGTTTTCCTTTCCCAAATGCATTGCTGTAGCCCTCATCATCAAAATCAAATACATAGTTTGCAGGAATAATATCTTTCCCGTTAGCCAGTACAGAGGTTTTGGCTAACTGTATTCCGACCCTGATACCGCTTAGGGTCCAGCCACACTTTGTTCCACCGTCAAAGGCAATACGAATCTGGCGAACACCATTACCATCGGCTGGACTGAGATCCATCTGCATGGGATTAAGTCCCCTTTCCGTACTCACATGTGATTCAGTCGTGGGATCATAAACTTTCCGTCGGCATGTCTCAGAGCGATAAAGCACATCCAGCGGTAATACCTCCGTCTCAGCTGGCAGTTTCACCGCTACCGTTACCCATTCACTACTGGCTGGGGGTCTAAGAGTATAGTCCGGGCGACTGGCACAGCCACTCAAGGGTAACAGCGCCAGAAGTGGCAGCAATCCTGCCAGAGATTTAGCGTGTCGATTCAACTTCTTCCTCCGTAATCGATTTAAAACGGGTCAGGGCATTCTCACCGCCCAGCAGCTTCCGGGTAATCGTCAGCGAACTGCCCACCATATCCTGCAGGGCCAGGAACATCCGGTTTCGCTTCAACTCTTCCGGTGGACTGCTTGTCCCGTAATCCGCCATTTGCTGCCGGAAATCCTCACGGTACTCTTTCCGGCTCAGTTTCAGTTCCGGCCATGCCGATTCCAGAAGCTGGTTGTTCAGGAACGGCAGATACTCACTCGCCATTGAGTGCTGGCCCGGACTGGTCATATGGTCAAAATTTGGATTGGTGTTCCGGGGGAAAATCGTCTGAATATCCGCGGCCGGGAACTCTCGCACAAACGCCTCCTGCGCCTCTTTCGCCTCCGTGTTTTCTGCCTCAGACAGCGACGGGACAAGGAACAGTTTAACTTTGTGCATATCGCTGGAGCTGAGGCGGCGGCAGGAATAATTATTTATCGCCTTGCATTCCAGCCAGGTTCGGGTCTGTGTGGCGCGGAAGAAGACCACCGGGCTGCCGTGATGCCAGTAATGCTCACCAATGTAAGCCCCTGCCATCTGCGCCGGCAGCTCGGCCGTCAGTGTCCAGAAAAAGCCCAGCGTGGCGCCGAGAGGACCAAACTTACCGTACAACCAGTTATCCAGATTGGCATCAAACGGCACGCTGGTGATGGTGTCGCTGTCGTTGACGTGCCGGTAGTGGGTGATCTGATACAGGTTACCCACAGCATCCGCAGTAAAGGTCCGGGGCATTCCGTATGTGTAGAGTATCGGCTCAGCTGCTTTCATTTCTGCCGCGTAAGTCAGCCCTAGCGCTCCCCCCAGACTATGCCCGCAGATAAACAGCTTTTTCGTTCCATTAGCGTCTGCCAGATCATCTTTTATTTGAGTAAACGTATCCTTAAACCGCTCCTTCGCCAGCTGGTATGCCTCCAGAAAACCGCCGTGAATACGACCGGCTTTAGCCAGCTCAGCCGGGCATGGTTGCGGTAAATACCAGCTGTCGGTGATCCAGTCCGGCACCTCCTGCGTTCCCCGCCATGCCACGATCACATGGGCCGCATTTTCCACGTAAAAAAGCTGGGTGCTGTCGAGCAATAAGCGGGCGGGGGCTTTGTGACTTAAGCGGGATGAGTCCAGAAATTCAGCAGTGATGTACCGCTCACGGAACGGTACATCAACAACAAGCGCGTAAGGAAATGATGGAAATTCTTCATATCTCGGTGTCGTGGACAAATCCAGGCATTTTTCCAAGAAAAACGGCTTAATAACCTTATTCCCACCTTTCGCATAGGCCATATCAGCCATCACGCCGAGGTTATAGCCATTTGCCAGCGAATAGTCTTTCGTGTCATGCAGCACCAGTGTCCACGCCCGAAACGGGCAGATTTCTATCACATGCCGCTTCTCCAGCATCTCCCGAGGGATTTCCGTGCCTTTCAGCGATGTTCCATGCGGAAAGTGAAACCGTGGCGGCTCTTTATCTGTCCATTCAGGGATATCGGGCATCCGGTCACACAGTTTACCAATGGTCACATAATGGTGGTCATAGCCGTGCTGCTCAGCGCTAATCTGCACGTTTGAACGCCATTTCGGATCGCGCGTTTCTGGCCGGAAAATATTATTACTTACCGGCTGACTGTTCGGGTTCCGGCTGAGGCCCAGCGGACGCTGTTCCATCTCGTCGGCCAGCTGCTGGCCGTCTGTTTTCACGTCAACGCTAATCCAGTACAGGTCGTCGAACCGCACCAGACCCTGGCTGTCGGTCACCCCGACGGGCGGATTCGCCGGCGGTGTGGGGTCAAACCGGGCGTGACCGCCCCTGGCCCACAGCGCCAGCTCCTCCGGCGTTGCCAAATGATGGTACTCCAGCTGAACCTTCAGGCCGGATACCGCATTGTTGTCCTCGTCTACAAACTGCAGTTCCAGCCAGTGCATCCGCTGCTTATCACAGGTGACCTCTTTGTACTTCATTTTGTGGCTCAGGCAGGTCACTGTTGTGTTATCTTTCGCGTCCGCCATGCATTTAAATCCTTTTAGTTTCTCAGGTTAAGTATCGGTCCATCATACACCGCAGGCATTTTATCGCCGTTGCCGGGGAGACACACAAAAGTAAATTTTGTAAGGTGCGGCACTTTAACTCACTAAACTGGCTGCTTTTACCTGAGAATAGTTTGTCGGGTAGTGCTAAATTCACGGGCCACGGCACTCACAGTTATCACCATGCTGAATCGTTCCAGAACCGATTTCTTTTATTCATCATTCAGTGCAGCGGGGCGTCCAAAGCGTTTCCCTGATGCTTTTGCCCGTGCAATACCGGCATGTGCGCGCTCGATTAGCTGATCCTTCTCAAACTCAGCGATAGCTGAGATCACCTGCATGGTCAGATAGTGACTACCGTAAGAAGAACGCATGGATTCATGTACTTCCTGTTCGGTATTTACCCCCAGTGTTTTTAATTCATCGACCAGATTTTGCAGCATTTTCTGTGAGACAACAGGATAGACAACCTCCTTTATGACGCCGTCCGGCTGGTCTAGGTAATCGCTATGGTAACCATTTCACAGGTGAGTAATTTTTAATCAGATCCAGTTCAAAAAAGCCAGATGTCGCATTTTGCAGCTTCGCTCCCACTAGGCAAATCAGTGATTAAAGACACTTGAACGCGTTTTAACGTCTGGTGTTTTCATCGCCCTCTATACTTCTAAGCGTTGATTGTCTTTCTGGGAGAAAAAAATGAAGATTGCGGCGTTTGATATCGGTGGTACTTCGTTGAAAATGGGTGTTGTAACTAATGAGGGTGAGATGCTGTGTCAGGAGAGCGCGGATATCTCGCACAATTCTCGCGATAAAATCCTTAATGAAATATTGGGTTGGTTGAAGAAAAACAGTGAGTGTGAAGGTATTGCGATTAGCGTGCCGGGTTACGTTGATGCACAGCGCGGCTTTATATCCATGGGAGGCACGGTCAGAGAGTTTGATCAGTTCCCGCTTGCCGAATGGTTATCAGAAAAAACCGCATTACCGGTGAGCGTCGAAAACGATGCGCATTGTGCCCTGCTGGCAGAATATTGGTTGGGTAAAGCCAGCAAAATGTCAGATTTTTTGATGCTGACCATCGGCACAGGCCTGGGTGGTGCCGCCTTTTGTAATAACGCCTTGATACGCGGCAAACGCGATCGTGCCGGTGAGTTTGGCTGCCTCCTCACCTCTCGCCCTGCCAGCAGCAATATCATGCATTACAGCATGAGTAAGACCTGCACCATGACCGCGCTGCGCGAGTATTACAGCGAGCAGAAAGGTTTATCTACTAAAGACGTTTCTGGCAAAGATGTTTTTGATCACTATGACCAAGGCGACGCCATCGCCAGCCGCATGGTGACGACCTTCTACCAGGATCTCTGCTCTGGCATCTTTAATTTGGCCTCCATATTTGACCCCGAAACGATATTCATTGGCGGCGGTATCGCCGAACGGGAATCCTTTTTAGACGAGGTCAAGTTTCATCTCGAATGGTTCAGTCAGGATATCTCGATTGATACGGCAACCCACGGCAATGATTCAGGCATGTTGGGTGCGGTTTATCACTTCCTGCAAAGCCAGAATGTTGATAAATAATTGCGCGGCTCAGGCATGTCGCCCGCTTATCATTAACATATCTTGCTGTTTTTGCACCCTATTCATCTTTTAAGGCGCATAAGAAAACAGTCAGTTCTATAGTTGTTGAAGGCCATTTCAGTCGGTAAAGCAAAAAGAGGTTTTCATGAGTCAACTTTTCTCCAACATCAGTATTGGTCAGTTAGCACTGGATAACAGAATCGTGATTGCGCCCATGTGTCAATATTCTGCTGACGCGGGCAAGGCAACAGCATGGCATCGCATACACCTCGGTCAACTGGCCTTTTCTGGTGCCGGCTTGCTGATTATCGAAGCAACTGCCGTTGAAGATATTGGCCGCATTACCCCGCAGGATTTGGGGCTATGGAATGATGAAACGGAATCTGCGCTTCGCACAGTGCTGGAAGATATACGCCAATATTCATCTATACCGATCGGTATTCAGCTGGGTCACGCAGGTCGCAAGGCGTCATGTGCTGCGCCATGGGAAGGCGGTGAGCAGTTAAGTCTGGATGCGGGTGGATGGCAAACTGTTGCGCCTTCAGCGCTGGCCTACAGCGAACAACAAAACCCACCTATCGCCATGGATGAAGCCGCTCTGGAACGCGTTAAAAAAGCCTTTGTTGAAACCGCGCAGCGTGCCGTTCGCTTGGGGATTCAACTGATCGAGGTACATGCCGCGCACGGTTATTTATTGCATCAATTCCTTTCTCCATTATCGAATCAGCGCACAGATCAATACGGCGGCTCTTTAGAGAACAGAATGCGTTTTCCCCTGGAAGTCTTTCGCGCGGTGAGAGATGCCGTGCCAGAAAACATCCCTGTTGGCGTACGCATTTCAGCAACAGACTGGGTCGAAGGTGGATGGGATGTGACGCAATCTATCGCTTTCTCTAAACAGCTTGAATCACTGAACAGCGCCTATATCCATGTCTCCAGCGGAGGGTTGTCGCAGGATCAGAAAATTGAGGTCAAAGCGGGTTATCAGGTTCCGTTTGCCCGCGATATTCGTGAGCAAGTGACGATTCCAGTGATTGCGGTTGGGCTAATTACAGAACCGCAACAGGCAGAAACCTTGCTGCAAGAGGGCGAGGCCGATTTAGTGGCGCTGGCTCGCGGCATTCTCTACGACCCACGCTGGCCATGGCACGCAGCAGCAGAATTAAAAGGCAAAGTCAGTGTTCCGCCACAATATTTGCGCTCTGAACCGCACGGCGTCAAAGGCATACTGGAGTCAAACGAGTAATTGATAATGACTTATCGCAAAACGCGTCAGCGTCTTTATTGATGAAGGAATAAAAACGGGGCCATCGCGGCCCCGTTTTTTCATCGTACATTGATAACTCTTAAGCGTGTCCGCCTGCGGCCTTATTCAGAATGATCACCTCTGAAGATTCAATATGCGCTGGCAGATCGGCAAAAAGCTTAACGATATGGGGCGCTTCCAGGTGCTTTTGCAGCGCCTCACGCGACGCCCACTCTTCAGTCCAGACAAAACGACGTGCATTGTCATTGTCACGGTTGAGCTGATACGTAATGCAGCCCTCTTCCACCAGCGTCGTCTCAACCACGCCTTTGAACAGCGCTTCTACAACCTCTTCTTTGCCAGCTTTAGCGGTAAAAATAGCCACCACGGGTACGGTCATCTTTAACTCCTTGTCAAAAGGCTCACTCAAATGAAGCCCGAGCCTGTCGTTTGCAGGTTAGGGATTGTTGAGAACGCGTTGAGCGTTATGGCATCGCACTCTTGCGAGGCAATAACGTCACTTCAACCGCCGTTCGCCATGAAGCGTAGCCTCTTCAACAGGTTATGTCTGCGACATCCGTGCGGTAATACCCGTTTAAATGCGTCACGATAAAAAATTTCTTACCCCACAAACCGCTAATCCCTCTTGGTCAGGCTCTGCTAGACCTACACTCTAACGGAAGAACACCTTCGTTAATGCAGCACACTGAAGATGAAAAAGGAGAAACAATGTCGAATCAGCAACCGCAAAATCACGCATGGCTTTTGGCTTCACGTCCTGATGGCGAACCTACCAAAGATAACTTCCGTTTTGTTCAACAGCCGATTCCAGAACTGAAAGAGGGCGAAGTGCTGTTGCGCACCGCTTATCTGTCGCTGGATCCTTACATGCGCGGTCGCATGGATGACGGAAAGTCTTATGCCGCGCCTGCCGAATTGAATGAACCTATGGTGGGCGGCACCGTTTCTCAGGTCGCCGCATCAAAACATGCTGATTATCAGGAAGGAGATTGGGTCTTAGGCCAAAGCGGGTGGCAGGAATATGCCCTCTCCGACGGTTCCGGTTTAGCGAAGTTAGGCAATGACCTGCCCCATCCTTCATGGGCGCTGGGTATTTTGGGAATGCCTGGCTTCACGGCTTATATGGGATTGATGGATATTGGGCAACCTAAAAAGGGTGAAACTTTAGTGGTTGCCGCAGCCACTGGCCCCGTGGGCGCAACGGTGGGTCAGCTAGGTAAAATGCAGGGATGCCGCGTGGTTGGCGTAGCGGGTGGTGAAGAAAAATGCCGCTATGCGGTAGAGACACTGGGCTTCGACGCCTGTATTGATCATCACAGCAACGATTTTGCTGAACAACTCGCCGCAGCCTGTTCAGATGGCATTGATATTTATTACGAAAACGTCGGCGGAAAAGTGTTCGACGCGGTGTTTCCTCTGCTAAATACCGCTGCACGCGTGCCAGTGTGTGGATTGGTTTCGGGCTATAGCGCAAAAGATTTACCGGAAGGCCCCGACAGAACGCCGTTAATTATGGCGGGCATCCTCAAGCGCCGCATCCGTATGCAAGGCTTTATCATTTTCCAGGATTACGGTGATCGTTATTCTGAGTTCTTATCCGTCATGACGCCGCTGGTTGAGAACAAGAAGATTCATTATCGCGAACACGTTATCGATGGGCTGGAAAACGCGCCACAGGCGTTTATCGATATGCTCAACGGAAAAAACTTCGGCAAGACCGTGGTGAAAGTTTCAGAGTAGCCCGTTGGCGTTACGCTAAGACGCTTCACTTATCCCCGTGTCAGCCCTTTCTGACACGGGTTAAGCAGCAAAATCTCAACGCTTCGGCACAGCGCATAAAACTCAATGAAATCCCCTGTAATCACCGAGACGCAATAGCGGCGGAGCGTGGTTGCGTTTACTGTTGCATCCACTCT
Organism: Pantoea sp. T14; assembly: GCF_036663535.1. NCBI lineage: Bacteria > Pseudomonadati > Pseudomonadota > Gammaproteobacteria > Enterobacterales > Erwiniaceae > Pantoea > Pantoea sp. T14. The sequence goes on along the minus strand of NZ_JAWUEB010000027.1, from coordinate 709,245 downwards.
TTCCGCTGCAATTGGTTCATCAGAGGTAACAGCATGGATGTTGACATCATTACCGGGTCGATTACTGTTTTAATTGCACTTTCTGCCGGCAGTTTTATTAATGTGGTGGTCTATCGATTGCCACTACAGCTTCTTCAGCCGACGTCTCCGGTGACGCTCTGTCGCCCTCGATCCCATTGTCCAGACTGTAAAACCCCTTTACGCTGGCGCGATAACCTTCCTTTGCTAAGTTGGCTGCTGCTACGCGGTAAATGCTTTCACTGCCAGGCGCCGATTAGCCTGCGCTATCCGCTTACTGAAGCCCTGACCTTGTTAATCGGTGTCGTGTCCGCCTGGCAACTGCCACAGGATCGCTTTTTAATCATAACGCTGGTGCTGTGTTGGACGCTGTTGGCTTTAACGCTGATAGATATCAAACACCAGCTGTTACCCGATGCCTTAACGCTTCCCTTGCTTTGGCTAGGTTTATTACTGCACGTTTATGCACTGTTGCCGGGAAGTTTAGGCGATGCGGTTATTGGCGCGGCCGCAGGTTATAGCCTGTTGTGGCTATTGGCCACCAGCTATCGCTGCTTGCGGCGTTGTGAGGGATTAGGAATGGGCGATGCCAAACTGCTGGCTGCGCTGGGCGCCTGGCTTGGCTGGCAATCTTTGCCTGAACTGTTGCTTATTGCTGCCGGAGGTGGGTTAACCTGGATGCTGCTTAATAAAGCTCTTTTCAACCAAGCCTTGTCCCGTGCAATTCCCTTTGGCCCGTGGCTTTCCCTGGCGGGTGTTGACCTGTATTTCAGCAATTGTCTATCGCGGCTGTAAAAACGTAATGCGGTATGGGGATTGCAAGCGGTGGAGCATCCATCCCAGCTGGCCTCTTTGAGTTTGATCGCTAAAAAGAACCGGTGGCACTTACCACCGGTCGAGCCAAATCGGCTCAATGGCACTTCGCTTCATGGATGACGACAAAACTGCCCTTTATTGCCGCTACCTGAGATGCTGAGTAATCGGCTTAACCACCTTTTCACCATTAACGCCGTAGAACTGGAAAAGAGAGTCTGTTGCGGCTTCGGTCAGTACCATGATTTCAATACGACGGTTACGATCGGCCAGCGGATTCTCCGTATCCAGCGGCATGCGTCCCGCCATGGCGTTAACCTGGATAATGCGATTTTGTTCCAGGCCACCCTGCTCCAGCGTACGACGCGCCGCTAAAGCACGATCGCCCGACAGATTCCAGTTGTTATAAGCCGCCTTGCCACTGTATTGCGCGGCGTCGGTATGACCGCTGATCATGATCTTGTTATCCAGGCGGTTAAACGCTGGCGCAAGTTCAACCAGCAACTTGCTGAAATAAGGGGTCAATACCGCGCTGCCTCGCGGGAACATCATGCGGTTACTGTCATCCTGAATCAGAATACGCAGCCCTTGCGGCACTTTTTCCAGCACTAAGTTGCCTTGGGTATTAAGGTTCTGCATGATTCGCATTATTAGCTGGCGTAACGCTTCCAGCTCGGTATCCGATCGACTTAACACGCTTTCAAGGCTCTCTTTGGGCGCGTTGTCTAAGGCGCTATCCAGCACGCTGTCAGCCTCCTCGCGAACGGGTTCAGACTGTGCTGCGAGGCTTTCTCCCACCAGCACTGCCCCTTGTTCCCCGGAATCTTGCAGCGGATTAAAGGAAGACTCGTTAAAAATAGAGGTGCCGTGCAGCTGTGCAACGATCTCTTTGCGCTCCTCTTCTGTTACCGAACCCATGATCCACAGCACCATAAACAGCGCCATCATCGCCAGGGTAAAGTCCGCGAAGGCCACTTTCCACGCACCGCCATGATGTGCGTTGTGCGCTTTTTTGGCCGATCGTTTGATAATCAACTTTGTGGTGGTCACCAAAGGCGCAGAACGTATCTCAGAGGTCTCTGCGCGCTTTACGCTGGACGCATTGCCCGGTAAACAGATGGCGATTGATGCCGATCTTAATGCCGGTTTAATTAATCAGGAACAGGCGCGCGACCGCCGCCGCGATGTGGGCAACGAAGCGGACTTCTATGGTTCGATGGACGGCGCCTCTAAATTTGTTCGTGGTGATGCGGTCGCAGGCATCATGATCTTGCTGATCAACGTGATTGGCGGGATTTTAATTGGCGTATTCAAACACAACTTGCCCGCCGGTCAGGCTTTTGAACAATATGTTCTGCTCACCATTGGTGATGGCTTAGTGGCACAGATTCCGTCATTGCTGTTGTCAACAGCGGCGGCGATCATCGTGACCCGCGTCAGCGATGGTAACGACATTGGCGAAGAAGTTAAGTCGCAGATTTTGGCTAAGCCGACCACGCTTTATAGCGCAGCGTTGGTGATGTTTATCCTCGCGATTGTTCCTGGCATGCCACACACCGTCTTCCTGCTGTTCACCGCCCTGCTGGTGTTTGCCGGATGGCGTCAAAGCCGCCAGGTGGCAAAACCCACCCAGAATCCTGAAGAGATCGCAGCCCTGACTCAGGCACTCCAGCAGGAAGAGGACGTTGCGCCGATAAACTGGCAAAGCATTCCAATGGTTGAGCCGATTGGCCTAAACCTTGGTTACAAAGTGGTGCCGCTGGTTGATAGCTCACGCGGCAGCCCGCTGAAACAGCGCGTACGCGGCGTGCGCCAGGTGGTCTCTGAAACCAGTGGTGTGCTGCTGCCTGAAATTGCCATTCGCGAAGATTTTCGCCTTAAACCCGCCCAGTACGCCATTCAGATCAACGGGGTGCGCTCGGCAACCGGCGAAGTGCATCCCGACCGCCTGATGGCGATCCCGACCCCGGAACAATATGGCGAAATTGATGGTGTGCTGGATACCGATCCCGCCTACGGCTTAACCGTGACCTGGATTTTGGCTGAGCAGAAAGCCAAGGCACTCAATCTTGGTTATCAAGTGGTGGATTGTGCCAGCGTTATTGCGACGCACGTCAACAAGATAGCGCGCGAAAATCTGCCTGAATTGTTCAATTACGATGACATTACTCAACTGCATGATCGTCTGGCTGCGATGGCACCCAAACTGGCTGAAGATCTCAGTCAGGCGTTGAATCACAGTCAACTGCTGCGCGTTTATCGTCTGCTGCTGACTGACCAGGTTTCACTGAAAGATATCACCACCATCGCGACCACGCTGCTGGAATCAAGTGCCGTGACCAAAGATGCGATTCTATTGGCTTCAGATGTGCGATTCGCGCTGCGCCGCGCCATGGTGGCGGCTATCGCGCCAGACCACAAGCCGCTTTCGGCTTACACACTGAACAGCGAACTGGAGAACCTGTTGCTCAACTCACTCAATCAGGCGCAGCAGGCGGGCAAAGTCTCGCTCGACAGCTTCCCGGTGGATCCCAATATTTTGACGCAGTTGCAGTCAACCTTGCCGGTGATCACCGAACAACTGAAAGCGCAAAACCTGACGCAGGTCTTACTGGTTACGCCGCAACTGCGTCCGCTGATTGCGCGTTACGCTCGCTTGTTCGCCAGCAGCCTGCATGTGCTTTCTTACAATGAGATCCCGGATGACGCTAACCTGAATGTGGTTGGCGTGGTGGAGTGATTGACTGGACAGCCCTGACGTCATCCCTGGAATTATGTTGGGGCTGGCGTTTAAGTTTTTCTATTTTAATTAGAGTAAATCAACGACCGGTTAAAGCGTTTTCCCCTTTTTTTGCTAGCATTACCCAACTTGCAGTCAATTAAAACGGCACCAGCCGATATTTTTGATTAGGTGAAACGTGGAAAGTTTAAGCGAGGCCGTTAGGTTATACTTACCGCTGAAATTGGATGTTTTTGTTTGTCTTTTTTAACTACCTGAAAGGTCAAAATAAAGGAGCAATAATGGACGATGCTGATTTAGCTCAGGAACGCGAGGAAGCGTTGATAACAGCCGCACTTTCGGCCCGACAACCACGACTCAAAAGTCCTGACGGAAAATGCATCTGGTGCAAAGATGAACCTGTCGTATCAGATACCGCATTTTGTTCAGCCGAATGCGGTGAGGATTATTCCAGGCATACGCGTGAGATGAAACAACGCATTAACGAGTAATTCAGTGATGACGCCATCCCAGATTTATTTAGGATGGCGTTTTTCTCTCTGCTTCATGGGGAAGAGACGAAGCATTGTGTGGCATCAAAGCGGAAATTAAAAACAGCGGCACTTACCAACACAACACCCGTTTATTTATGTCTTAATCTGTAGATATCAGCAAAATAGAGATAACCTTTCTTTTGGTATTGTCGGTCAAGAGTGGCTTTTTCCTCCTGCGTGAGCAGGTCTCCGTTCAATAGTTCTTGTATAAACGCTTCCCGAACGTGAACTTCCATATACCAGTCGCCGGTGTAACAGTTTTTCCACGCCCCTTTATCGATATCTTTGGCTTTATAAGAGGGATTGATATGGAAAAAGAAGAAAAAGTTAAGCACGAAAAAGATCAGGCAGCAGACAATGACTTCGGCTTTGCCAAAGGTATCGACATACAGAAGCACGCCCAACGTGATGAGAAAAAGAATCCACATCAGAGCATAAAGCCCTGAATATTCCTTGATAAAGGAGATATCAAAATAGGGTTTGTCGTCTCTTTTTTCTGTTGTGTTAATGTGGTCAAGTTCGCGTTGTAATCTCTGCTCTAAGGGCTCAATCATTTACTGTTATCCTGCGCGCAACGGTAATTAAAATAATTTCATGCTGTATTTTACACCTAATCACCCCCGTCTTCCAGTTTAGAAAACCCTCACTTTAAATTATAAATCAATAGGTTAAAGCAAATAATAATCAGCCAAAGATCCCCTATTCACGCTGTTCTCTGCCTGGCCGCTGGAAACGCAGTGGAAGCAGAAGACCTTGAGGCGCTAGCGGTTATTTATCAGTGCGGTTTAACGGGAGCGACGATGGTTTCGCCTTTTGCTGTGTGGCGATAACTCTGCCACCTCCATCACACTACAGGTTTAAAAACTTCATCTTTATGCGCAATCGCTGAATAGTAAGAACTGCCCTGTTTCGACCTAAGGGTAACTATTCCACTTCCTTTATTTTGAGGAGATAGCGTATGGAAAAATTTACGGGCGGTTGCCTGTGCGGCAATGTGCGTATTGAGGCTTCAGGACTTCCCTACCGGGTTGGCCTGTGCCACTGCCTTGACTGCCGTAAGCATCATGGCGCGCTTTTTCACGCCTCTGCCATATTCCCTCAGCAGGCGGTGACCATTGTGGGAGAAATGCGTGACTATGCTGGACGCTTTTTCTGTCCACACTGCGGCTCGTCTGTTTTCGCACGCTCCGACGATGAAATCGAAGTAAATCTGGGATCGTTGGATAGCGCCGACCAGTTAAAGCCGACTTACGAAAGTTGGATCGTGCGTCGTGAATCCTGGTTGCCTCCGTTTCCGCTGATAAGGCGTTATGAAGGCGACCGTGACGCCACAAGCCGATTTGAAGATTAAATCGGCGGACGTTGATGATGCCAACCTGAATAAGATCGACGTGGTCAGCGTGATTTACTGCGTAACAATAAAGTGGCTGCGCCATCCCTGAATCGTTTTAGGGATAGCGCTTTTGTCTTCCTGATTGGTCAGGTAATGGAATTCCAGTTTGTTCTGCGCATTGGGCGCAACACGCATTGCCCAAATACTGCCACTTGGGTTGTACATGATGATTGCCGCACGGCGATTGGCTTCGCCAATGACGCGCAAAGTCATGGCTTTCGCTGACACATTATCCAGATCTTGGGTGTAATGCAGGGCATTAGCCGTGGCGACGTATTGTGCATATTCGTCACCTGCCAACTGGCGAAACGCACTGTCCAGTTTTTCATCGGGTAAGATTCCTGTATTCAGCAGCGTCGAGGCTGGACGGGGATCGTGATCTCCCCTTACATAAACGCCATCAGGCCGTACGTCGGTGGGGAAAAGTAATGCGCAACTGCCATTGCTTTGTGTGCTGACTTCCAGATTGCCGTCTTGACGCGGTACCACAATCATGGCGCAATTTTCTGCCCCGTTGATATTGTTGACATAGAGCACGCCATAGTAGCGGCGCGCTTCGCTATCGATATCAATTTTGTAAGCACCCCGTACGGCGTGCAGATCCAGTTCGGCAGAAAAATCACTGGCGTTTTTAATCACCAGACGTCCGCTTTCGCCATTGGTGGCGCTGACGTTCCACCACTCACCACTCCAGTCGATATGGCGATTAGCGTTAAACAGTTGGCCGTAACCCTGAAAATAGGCGCGCTTGAGGCAAAACGGGCTACTACAGGCTTTACGCTGTTGCAGCCACTCGGTATAGAGTTTGCCGTTGGGCTGTGCTTGCCCCACCAGCTGTTCAAGCCAGCGGGCATCTAAGGTGTGATCCAACCAGCGCAACTCGGGATCGCGACACACCATTTGTTCGGTCGGGCTGCTTGCACGCTGGCAATCAACTGCCTGCGCTGCGGTCGAGAGCAGCAAGACCAAACCTGTCAGCAGGAAGATAAAAAACGTTTTCATTTTTTCTCTTTAGTGGAACGTAAGGATAGCGAAGCGGCAGGATGCCAAAAAGGGCTGTAATTATAGGTTGAGGTGGCTGTTTTCGATAGCGCGAAGCTGAGGAATGGGTGTAGAAGTATTGAATTAAATAATCGGCAAATCAAAAAGCTGAGTGCCAGACACGCTGGCACTCAGCCTGTTACGCTTACTTCAGTCGGAACGCGACTACGCTGTCACCCGCTTGTGTACCCAGCGAGCCGTGACCGCCTGCAGCGATAACCACATATTGCTTACCATCTTTACCCATAAAGGTTGATGGCGTGGCTTGTGCGCCAGCAGTCAGTTCAGTCTGCCACAGTAACTCACCGGTGCTGCTGTCATAAGCGCGGAAGAAGTTATCTGCCGTTGCGCCGTGGAAAACCACATCGCCCGCAGTGACCAGCGGCCCACCGTGCGCCACCATACCCATCGGGAATCCGATTGGGAAACGGCCCGGCAGGAAGCTGGTTTTCAGGTTTTTGGTGGTGCCTACGCGGCGCAGCCATTCTGTTTTACCGGTTTTCAGGTCAACACCCACCATGCGTCCCCACGGCGGCGCGATACACGGAATACCGAGACCGGAAGCCAGCTGCTGGATATGAATGGCATAGTCGCCGTGGAAGTTTTCATTCCAGTAAGGCTGACCATCTTTGGTGAAGGTGCGCTGAGTGGCGGTCTCAGGCGTACGTTTGATCAAGTTGTATTTGTAGGCCAGACGAACAGGTGTCGCAATTAACATCTGACGTTCAGGATCAATAGCCACCGAACCCCAGTTAAACACCCCGATGTTACCTGGGAAAACCAACGTGCCTTTTTCCGTTGATGGCGTCCATGGGTTGCCGTCGTAACGCAGTTCACGGAAATTCGCACGGCAGCTCATCTGATCAAACGGTGTGATGCCCCACATCGATTTTTCAGTCAACGGTTGCGGAATGAAGTTCAGGCTGGAAACGGGCTGCGTAGCAGCAAACTTCTCGCCTTCCACCCCACCTTCGGTTGAGACCTTGACTTGCTCAACCGGATAAACCGGTTCGCCGGTAAGACGGTTCAGCACAAACAGGTTGCCGGTTTTGGTCGGCAGAATCACAGCAGGCTGCGCATTACCTTTGTAGGTGATATCAACCAACGATGGCTGAGAAGGATTATCGCGATCCCACAAGTCGTGGTTTGAACTCTGATAGCGCCATTTGAAGGCACCGGTTTTCAGATCCAGCGCGACCAGCGCATCGCGAAATTTCTCGGTGTTGCTGTTGGCATCACGCTCAATGCCCACTTCGTCCGGTGACGCATTACCAAATGGCACGTACACCAGACCATTTTTCAGGTCAGCGCTTAGCGTGCCCCATGCGACTGGCGTATCTTGTGGATAGGTCGCATCAGCCGCAACCGGCGCGGTGTTTTCCGGGTTTGCTGGATCGAAGTTCCAGACCAAACGGCCGGTGATCACATCGTAAGCGCGGATCACACCCGATGGATTGCCGGTGTTAAAACCGTTATCCATCACCGAGCCCCCAACAATCACCAAATTGCCAGCGACCAGCGGTGCCGCAGTTTGCATCAGAGCGTGTGGACGCACTTCGCCCATATTGTCACGCAGATTGACTTCGCCGTTCTGGCCGAAATCGGCGCAGCGTTTGCCGGTGTCAGCGTCAAAGGCAATCAGACGTGCATCGGTGGTCGCGTTGAAGATGCGCTTGCGACACATTGCGGGTTGCGCAGCACTGTTTTCTGCAGCCGCGTTGCTCTCTTCGTAATAACTCACGCCACGACAGGTTTGATGCTGTTGCAGATAAGAGCGATTTTTATCCGGCGTCGTTTTCCATTTCACCGCACCCGTTTCGGGGTCAAGCGCATGCACTTCGTTATGCGGTGTACAGAAATACAACATACCGTTGGCTTTCAGCGGCGTAGCTTCAAAGGTGTATTCGGTCGCGTCATCGCCCTGGCGCAAATCACCCGTGTGATACGTCCAGGCCACTTCCAGATCCTTGACGTTATCTTTGGTGATCTGATTCAGTGACGAGAAACGCAGGCCGTTGGTTGAACCGCCATACGCGCTCCAGTCATTACCCGCGCCCATAGAGGCAGAAGGCGCACGCGTATTGCTGATAGTGCCCTGTTGCGGCAGCGGATCGTAAAAGCACAGGCCAATCACCAAGGCAACCATGATCACAACCGTACTGCCCAGCAGCGGATGGAAGCGGCGTTGACCTTGATAAAGCGGGCGGACGACAAACGGCAGCGCCAGCCATACGCCGATTACGCCAAACAGGTCGCCGCGTGGAATCCATTGCCACTTATCAAAACCGACTTCCCAGATAATCCAAAATAATGTGATCCACATCAGCAGTGCATAAAACGTTAAGGCGCTGCGTTTATTCAGGAACAGTAAAATTGCTGTGATCAATAAACCTGCCGCCATCAGCGCATAGAATGCACTGCCTCCAAGCAGCAGGAGTTCTCCCCCCATGTACAACATCACAACCGCGACGATTGCGATGATTACACTGGTAATTTTGTTAACCATGATCCTTCCTCAGGCCATCAATAATGATGATTACTCAAATAAAAACACATAAAATCAACGCGATTTTAACCAACGTAATGATTTTGTAAAATCACTGTAAAGGGCGAGTGTTTAGTTTAATTAACGAATTGGCGGGCGAAGATTAGCGTAGCGGCGGGCTTTGAAGGCTTTTTGTTAAGACTTTTCCGTGACATTCATCACATAAAATTAACCATTTCCCCAGATTTATCGCATCTTTTGTGCAAAACAAGGATTAATTCTCTCACCCATTCGTACGAATCTTTACGTAAATCCTGTTGAAAGATCAAAAATGGTTTAACAGTTAATTCATATTGTCCTGCAATTATTCTTAATAGCGGATGAAGTATAACGATCAATTTAAATTGATTTAAGAACCGAAATAAAATAATTACTAATATTTTCAGCGGGTTGAATTTTCAGCGCCCTCCATTCTCGTTATTGAAACTTATCATTCATCTCGACTTCTTCTTATTTCATAAAAATCATTTTTTAATAAAACATTAATTAATGATTGTATTTCATGCTCATTATTCTCTTTAGGATATTTCGCAGCTTTGAAATAATTCCTAACGTGTTATAGATAATATTAACATGCTCCTGATGATTCTCTGTTTTAACGCCACCAGAATGCGTTAAATCGCCACCTTAAAGGCAGGTAAATAATGGCCATGCTTTATTCTATCTATCGAAAATTCCGTTTTCCGATCAAGTTCCTTCACGCTTCGGTTAAATACCCCGCAGCACAGAAAAAAGTAAATAAAATAGCTATCCTTTCAATTGAAGAAACGATAGATCTGTTATTAAGAAATGAAAAGCTCTCGCTGGCACGGTACGGTGATGGCGAACTGGAAATGACTTACTACAAGAATATTGGCTTTCAACCCTTTGATGAGCGCCTCTCTGCCCGGCTTAAAACGCTGTTGCAGCGCAGTCCGCAGGATAATCCCGATTGTCTGATCTGCCTGCCCGATGGTTTTCGTAACACCCGCCAGATGCGTTCAGGTGCCGCCCTGTTTTGGTTCTTCCATAAATCATTTTACTTTTCACGCTATGAGAACTTGTTGAGTAAGAATTATCAATATGGCAATACGTCCGTAACGCGCCCTTATCATGATTACAAAAGCAAAAATTTATCACGCGCCATTTTCGACAAATTTAAATTACTGTTTAAAGACCGAAAAGTATTAATCGTTGAAGGAAGCGGAACACGATTGGGATTAGGTAACGACTTACTGGATGGTGCAAAAGAAATTAAGCGGATAACCACGCTTAATCGCAACGCTTTTTCAGTTTATGACCCGCTCTATGCCTCTATTTTAGTCCACGCCAGTGAATTTGATCTGGTCCTTATTTCACTGGGCCCGACGGCAACCGTGCTGGCTTATGATCTCAGTTTGCAAGGCATTCGCTGTATTGATAGTGGGCATGTAGATATCGAATATGAGTGGATGCTGGCTTCAGCTACCACAAAAATAAAAGTTGAAGGGAAAAACGTAAACGAAGTGGGTGTGTTATTAAGTGAAAATAGCGCTGTGCTGGATAGCAATTATCAGCAACAAATTCTGTGTCATATCGATGAAACCACACCCGCCGCGATCACCCTTCATCAGCCGCCTTTGGCTTCTTCCCATGAAACGGCTGCCTGACGTTCGTTCAAAGGATTTATGCCGTCCCTCCATGCGGTAAGCGATTGTTTGTTCAAGGCGCGCACTCACCGCTTGCAGCCACAATCCTTTCGCACCGTCAGGCTTTTAGCCGGGTGCGCGGAATAATTCCTATATCATGGATTTTAACGCTAACCTGACAGCGTCAACAGAAGCATCTGGTTGTCATGTAGCGAGCAAAATCCGCACCAAATTGATGCGCAGGCTCATTATTAACCGTAAAATTAATCAGCAATATTGATGTTCCGTCTCGCTACGGGCCTCTTTTATAGTTTTATGTCCCTGTTTTTGCGATAGTTAATCATTTCAGGCATCTATTTTGCTTATCACTTCTGTCAGTTTTTTATTCAGGAGAGATGAGATGAACCCGGGTCGCTATCGTTACACTATATTTTCAATGCTGTTTCTCATTGCCCTGATTAACTATGTTGATCGCGGCGCACTCTCATTTGCCGCGAATGCCATTTCAGCGGAATATCACTTTTCAAAAGTGCAGCTTGGCGCGGTGCTGGGCTATTTTGGCTTTGGCTATCTGTTTGGATCGCTGTGTGGTGGCTTTCTGGCCGATCGTATCGGCACTAAAAAAGTCTGGATGATGGCTGGCGTGCTTTGGTCGATTCTGGAAATTGCCACTGCCTGGGCGGGTGATTTAGGCATGGCGCTGTTTGGCGGATCGGCCATCATGGGGTTTGCGGCGTTACGCATCATGTTTGGCTTTTCGGAAGGCCCGGCGTACGCGTTGATGAACAAAGCCATCGCGCACTGGGCACCCGATAACGAACGCGGTTTCGCTCTGAGCATTGGCCTGCTTTCCACCCAAGTTGGATCGTTACTGACAGCGCCGATTGCTGTCGGTCTGCTGCTGCTGACCAACGACTGGCGCATGATGTTTATCCTGCTTGGCGTGATGTCGCTGCTGACAATGCTGCTTTTTGCCCGCACCTTCAGCGATAGCCCAGATACCAGCGCTGCAACCCATGCCGCAGAACGTGAGTTTATTCACCGCGGACAAAAGGTGACTCAACACGACGATACCCCGCTGCCGTGGTGGCGCTTTTTTACCAGCCGCACGCTGGTGTGCAATGCGCTGGGCTATTTCTCCTTTCTCTACATCACCTTTACGCTGGTGACGTGGATGCCGAAATATCTGCAGGATAACTTTCATTACGATCTGCACGCATTGTGGTACGTCGCGATGATTCCATGGAGCGGTGCCTGTATTACCGTGCTGCTCGGGGGACGTTTTGCCGACTGGCTGCTGGCTCGCTTCAACAATCTGCGTCTGGCACGTAATGTTTTTGCCGCCGTCACGCTGTGCGGCACCGCTTGCTGTTTTATGGCGATTCCGTGGATGCACTCAGCGGCGGGTATTATCGCCTTGATGACGCTGGGCAACGCACTGAACGCCCTGGTGAACAATGTTTACTGGTCTGTGGTGATTGACGTAACGCCGAAATCATCGGTCGGAACCTACAGCGGCATGACATTGGCTATTGCCAATCTCGCCGCGATCATCTCCCCGATGCTCTGCGGTTGGTTGGCCGAATATTATGGCTATAACGCCATGTTTACCGTCACCGCTGTGATCGCGTTTGGCAGCATGTTGGCGATGACGCTGCTGCAACCGGAGAAGCGCTTGCACCCTCAAACTGAGGCTAACGTGACGCAGCAAACGGCCTGACGGCGCATCAGCGCGTTAACATGAAAAAAGGCGGAGTGGTTAGCTCCGCCTTGTCTCACGTTCCGGCTAGTTGCATAAGGCGACTATGCTCGCCTTGCCACCACTGAACGCCTTTTCCTGAGGTATTAAGGACGTGCGGCCGTACCATCGGGTAGACGCGCAAGGGTCCATTCTGGAATGCCGCCGGATACCGGATATTTAGCGGCTTCTTTTAAATCGATATCTACGCCCAATCCAGGTCGATCGCTCAGATAGGCATAACCGCGATCAATTTCAGGGCAACCGGGGAAAACGTCCTGCAACGCGTCATTCACCGGCGTGTATTCCTGTATACCCAGATTGGGGATGCTCATGTCGATGTGCAAATTCGCAGCCACCCCAACCGGTGAAATATCGCCCGGACCATGCCAGGCGGTACGCACCCCGTAAAGCTCAGCAAAGGTCGCGAGTTTTTTCGCCGGTGTAATCCCGCCAATAGTACTGACATGGCAGCGAATATAGTCAATCAGTTGATTTTGAATCAGTGGCTTCCATTCGTTGATTTGAGTAAAGAGTTCACCCATCGCAATCGGGGTGCTGCTCTGACTGCGCAATTTGCTCAGCCAGTCGATATTTTCAGGCGCAACCGGATCTTCAAGGAAGAATAACTGATAAGGCTCAAGCGATTTTGCCATCTGTATTGAGGCTATCGGTGTAATACGTTCGTGAACGTCATGAATAAACTCAACGCCAAATCCCAGCTTGCTGCGCAGATGATCAAACAAGCGCGGAACCGCACGCGCGTACGCATCTGGATCAAAGTAAATGCCGTGTGTCTGACTGCGCGGCGACACTTTTGGCTGAATGTTGCGCGCTTTAGCCAGCTTGCCGGCGATCAGACGCATATCGTCGGTTCCCGCTCCACCATACATGCCAATCTGACAACGCACATATTGATAGCCCTCTTCCATGCGCGCCCGAATGTTATCTTCCACTTCAATTTCATCTGCACCGTCGCAGTGACGATAAAGCGGAACGCCATCCCGACACTGGCCACCCAACATTTCAAACACCGGTAAATTAGCCACCTTGCCTTTCAAATCCCACAGTGCCATATCAATGCCGGATAACGCATTGTTCATTACCGGGCCATTGCGCCAGTAACCGCTTACCGCTGCCGATTGCCAGATGTCTTCAATCCGCGCCGGGTCTTTGCCAATCAGAAACGGTTTCATGTAATTTTCAATCGCCGCGGCTACGGCAAAGATTCGCTGAGTAAAGGTTGCGCAGCCCAAACCGTATAAACCCGGTTCGCTGGTTTCAATTTTCACTACCACGAGATCGATGCCGCCGGGCGCAGTCAGTATGGTTTTTACATCGGTGATCTTCAGATTGCTCATGATGTTCCTCACGTATTCTGGATAAGATGTTGTATGATGTCCTACATGTTGGGCACTTTAAAAAGCCCTTCAGGGCTTTTCGATGAATCAGTTGTGACGTACGTCTTCTATCGCATGAACATTGTGCGTCATAGCACTGTTTAGCGTCTCAGCCGCCAGCGAAGCGTCGCGATTTTTCAACGCCATAAAGACCTTGATATGCGCCTCTACGCTTTCCAGCGTGATGCCCAAAACCCGGTTCAACTCCTCGAGATAATGTACGTATATCCCTTTCAGCGACTCCATCACGTGAATGAAGACTTTATTGTGTGAAGCTTTGACGATGGCAAGATGAAAATCATAATCGGCCAGCGAATATTTTTTATAGTCATCCTTACTCACCAGCATACGATTTAAAGCATTTTCCAACCCTTTCACATCCTCGTCAGTGGCGTTCTGTACCGCCAGCTCCATGCACTTAAATTCCACGGTTTGACGGAAAACACGCATATCATCGAATTCCTCCTGTGATAAATGCAGAATCGGCTGGTTATCACTGAATGCCCCGTAGCGTGCCACTTCGCGGGTCACATACGTGCCTTTACCTTGATGCGTCACAACCACACCAAGATCCCGCAGCTTCTGAACTGCACTTCTGACACTCACACGGCTGACCTGAAAGGTGGCCGTCAGTTCAGCTTCTGATGGCAGTTTGCAGCCGGGTTCCCACAGTCCATCCTGGATGTTCTGCTTCATCTGCTCGTAAATCACATCGACTACATTATGTTTTTGGATACTTTCCAGCGCCACAGCATTACTCACTTGTCCTACATGTCTGGAGCTTTTTTAACGTGTCGCCGCTGCCATGACAAGAGAAAATTTGTCGGGTCTTTTTACGTTTCCAGCAAACACATTTTATTTATCATGAAGTTATCTGAATTTCCTTCATCGTATCGCATCGTTCTTAAGTTAAAAATTTGTGAAGCATCTTACAAATTTACGCTGTGCTAATTGCCGCTTTAAGACGCTTGACGTAAAACAAATCCACTTAACTTGTTAGTCATGTTACATGAGGCGGATATTATCATGCAGACGTTTTTTAACCTGAGCGGAAAAACCGCGCTAATTACCGGCTCAACGCGCGGCTTAGGATTCGCCTATGCGCAGGGTCTCGCACAAGCAGGTGCAACCGTCATTCTGAATGGCACGCAACAAGAACACATGACCACGGCGTTGGAGAAGTTACGGGCACAGGGGCTTGAAGCAGAGGGTTTTATTTTTAACGTGGCGGATGAAGCCGCCATTGAGTCAGTTTTCAGTCAACTCGATGAAAGAGGCGTGCAGGTCGATATTGTCATCAATAATGCCGGCATTCAGTTCCGAAAACCGATGCTGGAGCTGGCTTTAAGTGACTGGCAACGGGTGCTGGATGTGAATCTGACCAGCGCCTTTTTGGTTTCCCGCGCCGCAGCGAAACGCATGATTGAACGCCAGCGCGGCGGAAAAATCATCAACATTGGATCGCTGACCAGCGAAGCGGCTCGTCCTACCGTTGCGCCTTACACGGCGGCCAAAGGCGGCATCAAGCTGCTGACTAAGTCGATGGCAGCGGAATGGGCGCCTTTCAACATTCAGACCAACGGCATTGGACCTGGCTACATCCTGACTGACATGAACGAAGCGCTGGTCGCTAACGAAGCCTTCAATCAGTGGGTCTGTAGCAGTAATCCCTCTGGCCGCTGGGGAAAACCCGAAGAGCTGGTAGGCACCGCAATTTATCTGGCCTCTTCGGCGTCGGATTACGTTAACGGCCAGATGATCTACGTCGACGGCGGCTGGCTGGCAACGCTGTAACTGACTTCCCAGGACGATCTGAGCTGAGCATGAAGACTTGGCCGTACCCTACTCAATGAGCGACCCGAGGTCACACTATGAACCAGAAAATTGCAGGGATTTTACCCGCCAGTCGTTGGCGAAAACTCATTCCCATCGCCTTTATTACCTATAGTCTCGCCTACCTTGATCGTGCCAACTACGGCTTTGGTGCTGCAGCCGGGCTGGCAGAAGATCTGCATATTACGCCAGCGATCTCTTCCTTGCTTGGCGCACTCTTTTTCCTTGGATACTTTTGCTTTCAGGTGCCTGGTGGCATTTACGCAGAAAAACATTCGGCTAAGCGGCTGATTTTCTGGAGTCTGATTCTGTGGGGCGCACTGGCCACCGCCACCGGTATGGTGCACAGCGTGGCATTACTGGCAGCTATTCGTTTCCTGTTAGGGGTTGCGGAAAGTGTAGTGATGCCTGCCATGCTGATTTTTCTAAGCCACTGGTTTACGCGAGAAGAACGCTCAAAAGCGAACACCTTTTTATTCTTGGGCAATCCCATCACCGTATTGTGGATGTCGATTCTTTCAGGTTATTTGGTGAATTCGTTTGGCTGGCGCGGCATGTTTATTATTGAAGGTGTGCCGGCAATCTTATGGGCCTTCATCTGGTGGCGGGTCTATGCCGATCGCCCACGCGATGCAAAATGGCTGAGTGAACCTGAGAAGCGTGCCGTTGAAAACGCTCTTGCGGCTGAACAACAGTCAATCAAACCGGTGAAGAATTATCGAGAAGCCTTTCGTTCGCCCAAAGTTCTGGCGCTGGCCTTTATTCACTTCTTCTGGAACAT
Organism: Pantoea sp. T14; assembly: GCF_036663535.1. Taxonomy (NCBI): domain Bacteria; kingdom Pseudomonadati; phylum Pseudomonadota; class Gammaproteobacteria; order Enterobacterales; family Erwiniaceae; genus Pantoea; species Pantoea sp. T14. The sequence goes on along the minus strand of NZ_JAWUEB010000027.1, from coordinate 692,803 downwards.
CGGCATGTACGGTTTCATTATGTGGCTGCCGTCCATGTTAAAAAGCGCTTCAGGAATGGGAATTGTTGCAACTGGCTGGCTTTCCGCCGCCCCCTATCTGCTTGCCGTTCCGCTAATGCTAGGTGCTTCCTGGTTTTCTGACCGATTTCAGCAACGTAAAGCTATTGTGCTGCTGTTCCTTGGATTAGGCGCAGTCTGCTTTATCGCTTCATTTACACTTGGCGCAACACACTTCTGGATCTCGTGGGGATTGTTAGTGATCGCCGGTGGCGCGATGTACACACCTTATGGACCTTTCTTCGCCGCTATCCCTGAAATGCTGCCTCGAAATGTGGTCGCTGGCGCGATGTCATTTGTGGTCTGTTTTGGTGCGCTGGGTTCTTTTGTCGGTGCCTGGATTGTCGGCTATCTCAACGGCTTAACCGGCGGCCCTGCCGCATCCTATGTTTTCATGGGGGGATCGTTGATTGTCGCGGTATTGCTTACTGCCTTCACCACCTTTAGTAGCCAGGCAACACCGGCTGCTCGTACCCCTCTGTTTACTGAGAGAGGATAATCGATGACCCTTAAACCTACCCATACGCGCTTAAACATTCTGCTCATGCTGTTTGTTGTCACCGCCATTAACTACATGGACAGGGCTAATCTGGCCGTCGCAGGCTCTCATATTCAGGGTGAGTTTTATCTCTCAGCGACACAACTGGGTTTACTCTTCTCGATGTTTACCTGGTTTTATGCCCTGAGCCAAATTCCGGTCGGCTATCTGCTCGACCGCATTGGTTCGCGCTGGCTGTATGGCAGCGCGATTGTACTCTGGAGTCTTTTTACTCTACTGATGGGACTGGCCTCGCACCATTTTTTCACCACGGCAACCGCCTCATTTATGATGTTGCTGGTGTGTCGTGGGTTGATTGGCGTGGCTGAAGCGCCCTCTTTCCCTTCCAATACCAAGATCATTGCTACTTGGTTTCCCGATCATGAACGCGCCAGAGCAACCGCAACCTACTCCAGCGCGCAATATATTGGTCTGGCGCTGCTGACGCCGCTGCTGTCGCTTATTGTCAGCAAATGGGGTTGGGAGATGTCGTTTTATCTCTCTGGCTTAGTCGGTATTGTGTTTGGTCTTTACTGGCTCATCGCCTATCGCGATCCACAGCACAGCAGCAAGGTAAATAGCGCTGAACTGACGCTTATTCGCCAGGGTGGCGGTCACGGTTCAGCCAACCAGCAAAGTGGTAGCAGTAAGGTCAATTGGTCGTCGGTAAAATATATTCTTCGTCAGCGCACCACCTGGGGCCTGTTTATTGCCCAGTTCGCTGCCTCCTCCACCCTCTACTTTTTCCTGACGTGGTTTATCGTGTACCTGGAAAAAGGCCTGCATTTGTCGATTGATAAGGCCGGCATCGGTGCCATGTTTCCGTACATGATGGCGATGGCCGGTGTGCTTTGCGGCGGAACCCTAAGTGATTTCCTGCTGAAGCGCGGCCGCAGTCGCACTTTTGCGCGTAAATTGCCGGTAATGACGGGCATGTTGCTGACCTGCTCAATTGTATTAGTGAACTTCTTCCAAGACAGCCCGGTGATCGCCATCGTTATCTTGTCGATCGCGTTTTTTGCTAACGCCTTCTCCAATCTCGGATGGGTCGTGTGCAGCGATGTCATTCCTCGCCATCTGATCGGTACTATTGGTGGATTTTTGAATATTTTCGGCAATCTCTCCGGCATTGTTAGCCCAATCATCATTGGCGTTATTCTGCAGAAAACCCACAATTTCCAGTACGCCATGTGGTATATCGCCGCCGTCGCGCTGATGGGTTTTTTGGCTTATCTGATGCTGGTGGGAAAAATTGAAGTCATGACACCGCCCGGAGAAGAACACGCCGATCAAAAGAAAAAATTTGAGACCCCGTCTAACGCATAGAGAGAAGCATAATGCATCAGAAAACAGTGAACGCCGTGATCGTCAATGCCGCGCATGATGTGCGCTGTGAACCGCGCGAGATTCAATGGAACGATGAACAGGTGTTGGTGAAGGTGGAGCGCGGCGGTATTTGCGGCTCTGACATACACTATTTCCAGCATGGCCGCGCCGGTATGTCAGTGCTTAAAGCGCCAATGGTGCTGGGCCATGAGTTTGTCGGCATTATCGAGCAGGCACCGCAAGACAGCGAACTAAAGCCCGGCCAGCGTGTAGCAATCAACCCTTCTCAACCGTGCCAGCAGTGTATGCTGTGTCAGGAGGGGAAACAGAATCTCTGTCGCTCAATGCGTTTTATGGGTAGCGCGCAGTTTTTCCCGCATGTTAACGGCGGCTTTGCCCAGTATGTGGTGGTCAATCCGTTGCAGTGCGTGCCCTACAACGACGGGGCTGAGGCTAAAGTCATCGCTTTTGCTGAACCGCTCGCGGTTTGCATTCATGCGGTACGCCAGGCAGGCGATTTGACCGGGAAGCGCATATTGGTGACGGGTGCAGGGCCGATTGGTTGCCTGGTGATTGCCGCAGCGCTGGCATCTGGCGCGACAGAAGTGGTCGCAACCGATATCAGTGAGCGCTGTCGCGAGCTGGCTACAGAAATGGGTGCCAGCCAAGCGGTTGACCCGCGTGATGAAAAACACTCTGCGGTCTGGGCAGAAAAAGGGGGCCATTTTGATGTCTGCTTCGAGGCGTCCGGTGCGGCATCCGCGGTGAGTTCGCTGGTGGCGTTTACACGGCCTGGCGGCATTATTGTTCAGCTTGGCATGGGCGCGGCAGAGGTGAACTATCCTGTTGGTCCGTTGCTGGTGAAAGAGGTACAGTTGCGCGGTTCATTCCGTTTTACCACCGAGTTTACCACTGCGGTTCGCTGGCTTGAACTCGGCAAAATTAACCCTCTGCCACTGCTGTCAGCAGAAATGATTATGCAGGAAGCCGCTTCCGCTCTGGAGCTCGCTTCGGATAAAGAGCGCGCCGCCAAGGTGCAGCTGATTTTTTAGATGATAAATTCGCCGTTGTGGTTGATATGGCTGGCGATTAGCGGGCGTAGTCAGCGTGCTGGTATTGCCTGACTGACACTGAAAAAAACGGATTAACGGCTGTGAAAAAAGGCGGAGTGGTTAGCTCCGCCTTGTCTCAAGTTCCGGTTAGTATGCTTTACCGGTCAGTTGCATAAGGGCAACGATGATCTGCAAAATGATTCGGATGATATCCAGAATCAGCCTTGTCAGTTCCATCACTTTCCTTCTCCTTTTACAGGAGCGCGCTGTTCGGCTACCGAGGCTTTGACTCTACCCGCCGGGTGCCTAAGCACATCTTGTGGAGAGAGCTGAGCGGCACTCAAGGTTAAAGCCACAGGCCAGCACCACCTGATGCCTGCCGGGATTTAAAAACCGTGCCCCTGGGAGCGGCCAGTCAATCTTGAGGCTGAACTCATCCCTCAACACCTGTATAACCATACAGTATTTTAGCCAAACTTGAAAACCTTCGCCGCACTATTTAGAATAACTTTTGTGGAGAGTGCTGAGCACCTCGTTCGAAGCCGGTTACCAGCCGGGGAACGAACAAAAAAATAAAGGATTTGGCCTCAAGCCAAATCCTTTTTTATTGCCCAGCATTTAACCGATTATTCGTTTGCTGCGCTAATGCGCCAGATGCTGTTACCCGCATCATCGGCGATCAAAACGCCACCCTGCTTATCTTCAGCTAATCCTACTGGCAATCCACGAACTTGCTTTTGATCATCCGTCAAAAAACCGGTAACAATCGGCTGCGGCTGACCCACCGGCTGACCCTGCTCAAATTTCACCCACACCACCTGATAACCATTTAACGGCTTGCGGTTCCAGCTCCCGTGTTCACTCACAAACGCGCCACCGCGATATTGCGCCATGTTGTCACCTTGGTAAAACAGGAGGCCCAGCGGCGCGACGTGCGAGCTCAGCGCGTAATCGGGCTTGATGGCCTTCTCAACCAGATCGGGACGCTGCGGTTCGGCACGGGGGTCAATGTGCTGACCAAAATAGCTGTAAGGCCAACCGTAGAAGCCTTTCTCCTGCACCGACGTCAGGTAATCCGGCACCAGATCCGAACCAATTTCATCGCGCTCGTTCACAATGGCCCACAACTTACCGCTCTGCGGTTCCCACTGCATACCGGTAGGATTACGTAATCCGCTGGCGTAAATGCGACTTGCCCCGCTGGCAGCATCGACTTCAAGGATCGCCGCGCGGCGATATTCAGCGCCAATGCCGTTTTCAGTGATGTTGCTGTTGGATCCTATTCCCACATACAACTTGCTGCCATCGGGACTTGCCAGCAGCGATTTCGTCCAGTGATGATTGATCGGTCCGCCCGGCAGGTCAGTCACCTCTTCAGGCGCGGTACGAATCTCCGTTTCGCCTTCGGTATAAGGAAATTTTACCAGGCTGTCGGCATTCGCGACATACAGCGTATTACCCACCAGCTGGATACCAAACGGTGAAAACAGATTTTCGATAAAGCGATGTTTTTCCCACTTACCGTTTACGTTACGCAGCAGCGTTATGCTGTTGCCGCCTGCGCCGCCTTTGCCCGAAGATTTTTGAATCAAGCCTGTTATCAGCTCTTTCGGCCTGGCTGTCGCGTTTGGTGGCCCGTTAGACTCCGCCACCAGCACATCGCCATTCGGCAGTACGTAGACTTGACGTGGATGTTGCAAGTTCTCGGCGATCTTCTCGATTTTTAGCCCTTTTGCCACTTTCGGCATTTCACCCGCTTTCCACGGTACGCCCTCTGGCACCTGCATTGGCGGCATAACAAAATTTTGCGCCTGTGGCAGTTCAGGATTGGGGCCGGTTTGCTTTTGCGGATCAATCAGCGCGCCATCGTCACAGCCCGCCAGCAAGGCAATTAAGGTCACGGCGAGTAACGTTTTATGCTGCATTTTCATCTCGGCTTCTCCTTAAGCGGTGCGTTGACGTAACGCGAGTTGAACATTTGCCAGCAGCAACAGTGCCACCACCAGCGTAGAAAGTATGACGCCTAATGGCACCACCGCATAAGCATCACGGCTATGAATGAAGGCGTTTAGCACAGCAAGGATAATGGCCAGCAACGAGAGCCAAAAGTGGGTTTTTTCGGGTGCTGCACTGCCACGAAATAGATAAATAAGGCTGATTAAACGTGGCAGAACCGCTATGACCAAACCAAAAACAATGAGCCAGCTGGCGGCATCGGTCCACATGATTTCAAAGCCTCGCATGTAGATAATATCGAATAGCCAGGCGGCGCTAAAAAAGCCCAACGGCAGCGGCTCAAGCAGAGCGTAAAGCGTAACGGCGAAAGCCGACCTTCCCGAGGTAGTGCGCATTTTCCTCTCCATATTCTGTTAATAAACGGGGTGAAGACGGCACTTCGCTTCCTCAAGCAACCGACTTCGCGCCTGTAAAATATTAGTAAACATGAAGAAAAGTGGCAGGTTAATTCAGTAAGAAAAAAAATTAAACAGCGGCATCTCTGCCGCCGAGGGGAACATTAACTTTTATCGGCGGGTAACGTGACCCAATAACCCGGCTGGTAAGGTAGCGGTAAAAATTTCTGATGGAACTCACGGAAGGTCTTATCTGGATCAAGATCGGCAAACAGATCGGGATGCAGCCATTTTGCCAATGCCTGAATAGCAACAAACTGGTAAGGGCTGTCATAGAACTGATGCCAGATGGCATGGGCATTGCCGTTATGTGCAACCGGTAAGGTTTTGAAAGCATCACGCATCATCAGCGTTTTTAAGCGCGCCGTTGCCTCCGTGACGTCAGCCCCCGGCCCAACGCCAATCCACTTCCCTACCGTATTGTAATTTTTCCAGTTTGCACCCGTGACCACCACCACATCTGGGCGGCTGGCAATGATTTGCTCTGGATTGAGAGTACCAAAGGTGCCAGGAATGAGATTTTTGGCAATGTTATCGCCGCCGGCCATTTCCACCATTTGCCCAAAATTCTCATTGCCGAATGACATACAACATTCGTCGCTGTAACCGCCTGCACGATCGATCATGACTTTCGGGCGATAGCCGTTGAAACTGTGCAAACGTGAAGTGACACGCTGAATTTGCTGGTGGCGGAAGTCGATAATCGCCTGCGCACGGGCTGGTTTGTTCACCAACTCACCCATAATACGAATACTTTTCTCAGCATTCACAAACGGCGCTTCACGGAAATCGATAAACACCACCGGGATACCAACAGCCTGCAATTTTTCAATCAGTTTGCCCTCATCCGTTGCCGCTTTGGACTCAAGGTTCATCAGTACTAAATCCGGTTTTAACGTCAGCGCCTGCTCTACGTTAAACGTGCCATCCTTTGCCCCGCCAAAGGTCGGCAGTTTTTTAATTTGCGGATAGCGCTGTTCATACGCCTGATAACCATCCCAATCCGCTTTGTGAAAGTCATCGCGCCAGCCAACTACCCGTTGAAACGGCGCCTCGGTATCAAAGGCAGCCAACAAATAGATCTGTCGTCCTTCACCTAAAATAATACGTTTTGATTCATTGGCGACATCGACCTGACGCCCGGCGACATCAGTAATTGTTTTAGCCGATGCCGATCCTACCAGCGTGATTAACCCCAGCGCTAACATCCATTTTTTCATCGAAATAACCCATATAAATGATAATGAGAATTATTATTGTAAATCGCCGTTACTATCACTCATAAATCAGATAAGGGGAAGCGATCGATGAAAATGATTTTAGGAATACTATTAGCGCCGTGAAGTGAAGGCCTGAAGCTCGCGTGCATCGTGGCTGCAAAACATCGTGACCTCATCATTGTGCTGCAACGACAGTTCACGTAATCGTTGTTGGTTAGTACGCCATGCTTGTGTATCGCTGCGCATCATCCACTGATAGAAGCGCAAACCGGGCGTGCAATGGCGCGTTTCCTGGTGCATTTCGCCGCGATAAAACCAGGCGTCGCCACCATGCAACATCCAGCCTTTTCCATGACGGATCGCGACGCCAGCGTGCCCTAATGTGTGTCCCGGCAGCGGCACCAGCAGAATGTCATCGCTTAACTCATCAATGGCCCTGACGGCGTCAAAACCGAACCAGCGCTCGCCCCCATCAGGATAACCACGCCAGCCATCGTGGCTGCCCCACTGCTGAGGCCGATAGCGCTGACGTCGTAACCAGCTTTGTTGCCCGGTTGCCGTTTGCAGTTCTCGCTGTAACAGATGCACACGCGCTTGTGGAAAATCGGTGATGCCGCCAGCATGATCAAAATCCAGATGCGTCAGAATGATGTGGCGAACATCGTCGGGCTTGAACCCTAAATTCACCACCTGCTGCCAGGCGCTGAGTTGCTTATCGTAACGGATGTTGTTCATGGCGCGGAAAAAGCCCGAAAGGCGATCGGCGGGACGTTGGATATCCTGTAATCCCATGCCGGTATCCACTAAAACCAAGCCGTGTGCATCGGTCTCCAGCAACAGGCAATGACACACTAAATGGGCGAAAGGTGATGCACTGAAACCATCGTACAACGCGCCACCGACTGGACACATACATCCACAGTTCAGATGATGAATGCGCATGACTTCTCCTTTTTTTCAGCGTGCCTGCGTAAACAGGCACGTCTCCCAATCACTGCTGCTCTTTTGGTATGCCTTTGCCCAGATCGGTTCCGGTTAAAGGATTGATGGTGGGATCGGATTGGGTGCGGATGGCCATATTTTCAACATGCGTATTTTGTTTATCAGACAAGGTCACTTTGGATAAACCATCACCACCGTCTACTGCAGGTTGCGGATCGGCTACATAATCGAAATTCTCATCTGAATTCCAGCTACCGCGAATATCGCCCCCTTCAGACATGTTGTAATACGTGTGCGCGTACTGCTCGATTGGCGGTAATTTTCCTGGCGGGAAATTATCACGGATTGCATAGAGCGCTTTTTCAAACGAGATCTGGTGCGCCACTTCGCGCGTCATCAAAAAGCCCAACGCATCTTTTACGCCGGGATCATCGGTTACGTTGATCAGACGTTCGTAAATGATTTTAGCGCGCGCTTCAGCGGCGATATTGGATCGTAGATCGGCGGTAACTTCGCCAATGGTATCGATATAGGCTGCTGTCCAGGGCACACCGGCGGAGTTGGTTAACGCCGGGCCGCCACCGTAAAGTAACGCGGTGGTGTGGCTGCCGTTGCCGCCGTTAGTGAGTGAACGATAAAGTTCGGCTTCCTCTTCCACACCTTCAGCCAGATCGCCTTTAGCACCTTTGTTGAGCATGCCAACCAGACTACCGATAATTTCCAGATGGCTTAACTCTTCGGTAGCGATATCCAGCAGCATATCTTTACGACCCGGATCTTCATCGCCCAGCCCTTGGGTAAAATAACGGCATGCTGCCGCCAGTTCCCCTTGAGGCCCACCAAATTGTTCTAACAGTAAGTTAGCCAGCCCCGGATTTGGACCAGCAACGCGAACGGTATATTGCATTTGTTTAACATGACGAAACATTGCGCTCTCCAGATAAAGTCAATCAATCTCGCTAAAAGGCTTATCTGCATTTAAGGCGCTTTTCACTGCACCTCAGGATAAACCCGCTAATTATGTGACTATTAATTTATTGAAGAGAAACAGATAACCCGCAAGCCAACTTTAGAAAGCGAGGCGTGGAATGTTTATATTTTACGAAAATAACTTATTGATTTTTATATTAATAATATATTTTATTAAAATTTATTATTTATTTAATCCTATTAAAATTTCCGCCCATAAATACGCAGCGGTAAAAGTGATCAGCTTCTTAAATAGCACTTTAAATAATGAAAGGAAAAACAGAGATTATTAACGCTTCGCTAACAGGCGTTAATTTTTGAATTAACTGGGGAAAATACGCTGAAAAGTATCACTGCCCAATCTGCTTAAACCCTATCTCTGCGTGCCCTGGCTCACAAAACGCCGCGCTTTCGTGAATGTGTTCACAACGCCTTAGGCAACTGCACACATATTAGTCAGCAATGTTCTTGTTTTGGCTAATGCGTTAATAAAATGTGAAGGCTAGATTATAAAAATGAAACGGCGTTTTATTTATTACGCCAAACGATCAGCTACAGGAGCTTAACCGTGAAGATCAGCGCAATCGATGTCACCCTTTTTACTTATCCTACTCAGCGCCGCTCAGACAGCGCCGGCCACTCTCATCCCGGCCCCGAAACAGATGCGCAAATGGCGTTATTAACGATCACCAGTGATGAAGGGGATTGCGGCTATGCCTTTGCACCTGCCGAAGTGGTGCGTTCACATGTGGTGAATGCCTTTTTTCGCAAAGTGCTGATTGGGCAAAACGCCTTTGACCGCGAACGTTTGTGGCAAGATCTGGTGCACTGGCAACGCGGAAGTGCACATCAGCTCACCGAACGCGCGCTTTCTGCCGTTGAACAAGCGATGTGGGATTTAATTGGTCGCAAACTGCAGCAGCCGGTGCACAAATTGCTGGGCGGCTATCGCGAGAAGATTCCCGCCTACGGCAGCACCATGTGTGGTGATGAACTGGAGGGGGGATTATCAACCCCTGATGAATATGCACGCTTTGCTGAAAAGCTGGTACAGCGCGGCTACAAAGCGATCAAGCTCCACACATGGATGCCGCCCGTTTCGTTTGCGCCCAGCACGGCCATGGATATTAAAGCCTGTGCGGCGGTACGCGAAGCGGTAGGACCCGATATTGCGCTGATGCTGGACGGTTATCACTGGTACAGCCGCAGCGAAGCGCTGACCATCGGCAGAGCCTTAGAAAAATTAAATTTCAGCTGGTTTGAAGAGCCGATGGAAGAAGAGAGCATGGCCTCTTACGCCTGGCTGGCTGAAAACCTGTCGATTGATGTGCTGGGACCGGAAAGCCTCGGCGGTAAACATCACAGCCGTGCTGATTGGGTGCGAGCAGGCGCCTGCGACATTTTGCGTGCGGGTGCCAATGGCGTAGGGGGAATCTCAGCGACCATGAAAGTTGCCAGCCTCGCAGAAGCCTTTGGTATGGATTGCGAAGTCCATGGCAATGGCGCAGCCAGCATTGCGGTGGTCGGCGCGATCCGCAATTGCCGCTGGTATGAACGCGGCCTGTTACACCCTTTCCTTGATTACGAACAGCCTCCTGCCTATCTCAACAGCCTGGTCGATCCGATGGATGACCAGGGTTTTGTGCATTTGCCAACCCGCGCTGGATTAGGAGAAGACATTAACTTTAGCTGGATAGAAACCCATACGCTCGAACGCTGGTAAATCGCCATAACCAAGTACGGCAAACAATAATAACCTCTGACCTGCTGGACTGACATTATGAAACTCTACAACCGCTGCGGCGCGTGGCTTGTCACGCTGCTGCTGCTGGCGGGCAGCGCGTCGTTACAGGCGAAAACGCCTGACGATCAGCTGATCGTTGGCATGAACATGAATAACTTGCTCACGCTGGATCCCGCCGCCATGACCGGTAATGAAGTGGTGGGTATTGTGGTGAATCTGTATGACGGCTTGGTTGAACTCGATCCTAAACAACTGACCAACGTGCGCCCTGCACTGGCGGAACGCTGGGAGATCAGCCCGGATAACAAGCAGCTCACCTTCCACCTTCGTGACGGTGTCACCTTTCATTCCGGCAATGCGTTGAGCAGTGACGATGTGATTTGGTCAATGCGTCGTGTGCTGCACCTGAATCTGGCGCAAGCATCGGTGTGGAAATCTTATGGTTTCACGAAAGAAAATGTGGATCAGATGATCACCGCACCCGATGCACGCACCGTGGTGATGACCCTGCCGAAACCCAATGATCCCAAGCTGGTGATCTATTCGCTGGCGGCGTTGGGCAGCATGGTGGTGCTGGACAGCAAAACGGTGAAATCGCATGAAGTGAAAGGCGATTGGGGCAACCGCTGGTTAACCACCAACGAAGCGGGTTCAGGTCCCTTCCGCCTTGATGTCTGGCAGGCCAAAGATGTGCTGCGCATGAGCCGAGCAGATCATTACTGGCGCGGCGAGGCAAAAATGTCACGCGTGGTATTTCGCCATTTACAAGAGTCACAAACTCTGCGTTTGATGATGCAAAAAGGCGATCTGGATATTGCCAGCAACATGGCGATTCCCGACGTACGCGCCCTGCGTAACGATCCCGACCTGGCTATCGACGCGGTACAGAAAGGCACTATTTACTATCTGGCGATGAGCATGAAGGATGACCACTTCGCGGATGTCAAAGTGCGTGAAGCGGTACGGTATCTGGTAGATTATCAGGGAATTAATAAAAGCTTGATGACCGGATATGGCGTGCTGCATCAGCGCCCGATTCAGGCAAATATGCCTGCCACCCTGCCCGATCCTGGCTACAAACTGGATGTTGCACGCGCCAAAGCGTTGCTGGCTGAAGCGGGTTATCCCAATGGATTTGACACTACGCTGCGCGTATTAGCTGACCAACCCTTTCTGAACATCGCTATCGCGATACAGTCCACGCTGCTGCAAGGCGGCATCCGCGCCAAAATTGTCACTGGCACCGGTAATCAGATCTACGGCGCAATGCGCGATCGCCAGTTTAACTTGCTGGTGGGCCGTGGCGGCAGCGGCGTTGAACCTCATCCTCACTCCAGCCTGCGTTCGCTGGTCTATAACCCAAACAATGCCGATAGCGCACGCCTGACCAATTTTCAGGGCTGGCGCACCGGTTTCTACGATGCCCAACTCAATAGCATGATTGATCAGGCGCTGGTCGAGCGCGACAGCACCAAACAGCAGCAAGAATATTTCGCGATTCAACGCCGATATGACCAACTGGTGCCGGCCTTGATGCCGATATCACAAATGGTGGATTCGGTGGTGGTCAATAACCGTGTGCAGGATTATCAGCCGCATCCATCGGCCACCACTTTCCTGCGCGACGTATGGAAAACACCGGATACCTTAGCGGGAGGCCGCCCATGACGCTGACTCAAAACCAGGTTCGCCGCATCAGCAAACGTGGCGTACAGGTGCTTATTACGCTGTTTGGCCTGCTGCTGCTGACTTTTTTCATTGGCCGCGTGATGCCGCTGGATCCCGTATTAGCGATTGTTGGACCCGACGCTGACAACGCCACTTATCAGCAGGTTTATCAGCAACTCGGCTTCGACAAACCTTTGTGGGTGCAGTTCGGTATCTACCTTAACGCGCTGTTGCATGGCGATTTAGGTCATGCGCTGCTTACCGGCCAACCGGTGGTCAACGATATCCTGCGGGTGTTTCCCGCCACCGTTGAACTGGCCACGTTGGCGATTGTTATTGGCGCCGGATTAGGTGTGCCGTTGGGTGTGCTGGCAGCGGCTCGACGCAACAGCGTGATCGATTACGTCGTACGTGTGATCAGCCTGGCGGGTTATTCCACGCCGATTTTCTGGGTGGGAATGATTGGTTTGCTGCTGTTCTATGCGCATCTGGGTTGGGTGGGCGGCGCGGGTCGGGTTGATTTCAGTCTTGACGGCATTGTGCCGCGCCGTACCGGTTTCATGCTGATAGATGCGCTTATAGCGGGCAACAGCCAGGTGTTTTGGAATGCGCTCAATCATTTGGTGTTACCCGCTTCGCTGCTGGGTTTTCATTCGCTGGCCTACATCAGCCGCATGACGCGCAGCTTTATGCTCGCGCAACTGTCGCAAGAGTTCATTCTTACTGCCCGCGTCAAAGGATTAACGGAATGGCAGGTGATCTGGCAGCACGCCTTCCGCAACATTCTGGTTCAGCTGCTCACGGTGGTCGCCCTCGCCTACGGTTCCCTGCTGGAAGGTGCGGTATTAATTGAAACGGTGTTTTCATGGCCCGGTTTTGGTTCTTACCTGACCGGCAGTTTAATGCTAGGCGACATGAATGCGGTGATGGGCTGCGTGCTGGTGGTCGGCCTGATTTTTGTGATGCTTAACCTGCTCTCTGACCTGCTTTATCAGGTATTTGATCCGAGGACCAAAGTATGACGATCTCCTACGACACGCCTCATGTCAGCGCGACGCGGGAAAAGCTGGCGCGCTGCCAACGCTTTGCTGCGCGTACCGCTCATTTTCTCTGGCGCATGGCCTGCAATCCGCTGACGGCGATTGGCGGCGGCATTGTTCTGGTGCTGTGCATTGTGGCGCTGTTCGCACCCTGGATTGCGCCTTATCACCCGCTGATTCAGGATTTAAATAATGCGTTAACGCCGCCCAGCGCCGAGCATTGGTTCGGCACCGACGAATTTGGTCGCGACATCTTTAGCCGGTTAGTTTGGGGGGCACGCATCACGCTCTACATCGTGTTGCTGGTGTCGATTACTGTTGGCCCGCTCGGGCTGCTGCTGGGCGTGACGGCTGGCTACTTTGGCGGCAAGGTCGACAGCGTGCTGATGCGCGTGACCGACATTTTTATCTCTTTTCCCAGTCTGGTATTGGCGCTGGCGTTCGTGGCGGCGCTAGGTCCCGGCCTGGAACATGTGGTCATTGCGATTACGCTGACAGCCTGGCCACCCATTGCACGTCTGGCACGCGCTGAAACGCTGTCGCTGCGTCAGGCTGACTTTATCTCTGCGGTGCGGCTACAAGGTGCTTCTCCGCTGCGCGTGCTGTGGAAACACATCGTGCCGCTGTGTCTGCCCTCGGTGATTATCCGCATCACCATGAACATGGCGGGTATCATTCTGACTGCTGCTGGGCTGGGTTTCCTCGGCCTTGGCGCACAGCCACCCGATCCTGAATGGGGCGCGATGATCGCCAGCGGCCGCACCTACATGTTGGAATGTTGGTGGGTAGTGACCGTTCCGGGTTTAGCGATTCTGATTAACAGCCTGGCGTTTAACTTTTTAGGAGATGGCCTACGTGACCTGCTCGATCCCCGCAGTGAGTAACGCTTCGCCGTTGCTCGACGTGCGTGATTTGCACGTTAACTTTGTCAACGGACGCCAGACCACCGCCGCAGTGCGGGGCGTCTCCTTTCAACTTGGACAAGAAAAGCTGGCGATTGTGGGTGAATCGGGTTCCGGCAAATCCACCGTGGGCCGTGCGCTGCTGCAACTGCACCCCGCGAAAGCCCGTATTGAAGCCAGCCGCATGCAATTCGGCGATATCGACCTGCTGCGCGCCAGCCCGGCACAAATGCGTGCCGTACGTGGTAAACGCATCTCGATGATCATGCAGGACCCAAAATATTCGCTTAATCCGGTGATCCGCGTCGGCGATCAGATCGCTGAAGCCTGGCGCAGCCATCATCGCGGACAACATGCCGCCGCCCGTCAGCGGGCGCTGGAGATGTTGGAGGTGGTGCGCATCCGCGATCCTGAGCGTGTTTACCAACTCTATCCGCACGAAATCTCTGGCGGGCAAGGCCAGCGCGTGATGATTGCCATGATGCTGATTACCGAGCCTGAACTGGTGATTGCCGATGAACCGACTTCAGCGCTGGACGTATCGGTGCGATTGCAGGTATTGGCGCTGCTTGACGACTTGGTAAAAGCACGTGGTTTAGGACTGATTTTTATCAGTCACGATATCAATCTGGTGCGCAGCTTCTGCGATCGCGTCCTGGTGATGTACGCCGGACGGGTGGTGGAATCGCTGGCCGCCAGCGAACTGGATCAAGCGCAACATCCTTACACCCAAGGTTTACTCGCCGCTTTGCCAGATATCGATCATCGCCGTGCGCGCCTGCCGGTGTTACAACGTCACGTTAGCTGGATGAACGGGTAAGGAGTCAAGATGATTACTGTTAACAATCTCAACCTGAGCTTTGGCGAAGATGGCGCGCGTAATCAGGTGCTGTACGACGTTAATCTCAGTGTGAAAGAGGGTGAGATTTTTGGTCTGGTGGGTGAATCGGGTTCTGGGAAAACCACCGTGCTGAAATGTCTGGCGGGCCTGTTTAATCACTGGCAAGGCGAACTGGCGATTAACGCAAAGCCTCTTGATCATCGAATCGATCACACGCGCTGCCGCCTGGTGCAGATGGTGTTTCAGGATCCTTACGGCTCGCTGCATCCGCGTCATACTATTGGCGATATTTTGGAAGAGCCCTTGCAGATTCACGGCATCGGGCAGCGGCAACAGCGGGTGATCAGCATGTTGGAGAAAGTGGGATTGAACCGCGCTTTTCAGACGCGTTATCCGCACCAGCTTTCTGGCGGTCAGCGTCAGCGCGTGGCCATTGCCCGCGCTCTGATTCTTGAGCCGCGCGTGCTGCTGCTGGATGAGCCAACCTCCGCGCTGGATGTCTCGGTGCAGGCAGAAATCCTCAACCTGCTCAGCGACCTGCAACAGCAAGGTAATCTGACCTATTTAATGGTGACGCATGATTTAGGCGTGGTGGCGCATATCTGCCATCGCGTGGCGGTGATGCAGCATGGCAAGGTGCTGGAAACGCTGGATGTTGACACGCTGGTTGCCGATCGGGCGACCATGCCCTACACGCGGATGCTGGTGGACGCGAGTCGTCATTACAATCCGGCGCTGGCGGAACAGGAATAAAAAAAACGGGCGGCCAGAGCCGCCCTTTCACTTCGTCGCTAATTTACTGCGTCAGCTGGCGTACAAAGCTGATGATTTCCTGATTTTGTCCGTGCTCGAACAGGCAATGTTGGAAACGTGGGCCGCTCACTGCGGTGCGCACCAGTTCAGGATCGATAGCGCGCAGCGTATCCAGATAGTTCTCTTTAATCACTGCCGCTTTAACCTGATTCAGCAAGCCAGCGTTACGCACCTGTGGCTCTTTACGCTCAGGTGGATAGCCCAGCCCTTTTTCGCCGGTAAAGGCTTTCTCAAAGATAAAGCGCAGGTTAAGTTCCGCACCCCAGCCAAAGCCTTTGGCAAACGGCAGCGACAGCGCATTACCGTTGTTAATTTGCGCAAAAAGATAGGCGTCCGCAGGATCGATACAGTAGCCACAGACCACACCCGGATGAATATTCAGCGACATCAGTGCGCCTTGTCCGGTACCGCAACCCGCTACCACAAAATCCACCGCCTGGCTGTTAAGCAGCACGCTGGCTTGAATGCCGAGGTGAATGTAGGTCAGATGATGATCTTGCTCGTCGCTCATCCCGACGTTAAAAACCTGATGGCCCAATGGCTGAGCAACGCCTTCCAGTTCTTTCACTACGGTGGCGTTTTTAGCCGCCTGGCTATTTTCCATCATTAACGCAATTTTCATGATCTACCCTTAGCATTTAATTGAAACACCGTTTCATTTTAATAAAAAAACGCTAAAGTGCATGGGTTAAATCACCCCATCGCTGTGAGTGCTGTCACAAAACGACCACCGCATGCCCGACCAACATCAGGAGTTCACATGTTTATCTATAAACAAGACCGCCCGCTTGAAGATTTAGGCAATGGCGTTATGCGTCGCCTTTTGGCTCACGGCGGCGGCATGATGGCTGTTGAAGTAATCTTTGAAAAGGATGCGGTTGGTCCTTTACACCATCATCCACATGAGCAGTTAACGTATGTGTTAAGCGGACGTTTCGCCTTTACGATTGGGGGTGTCACGCAGGAAGTCGCTGCGGGCGATACTTTGTATAAAGCACCCAACGTGGTGCACGGCTGTGTCTGTCTGGAAGCGGGAACGCTGCTGGACACCTTCACGCCGCAGCGCGAAGATTTTTTGACCGCCAATACGCAGTAAATCGCGCTTTTGCTGTTTAATCATCTGACTGTTTGCCGCAGCACCTTAAGCCTGCACATGCTCGTACAGGCTTGAGGTTTCAGCGATTTATTTAGCGGATCCATGCCGGGTGAGATAGCGTTTAACCAAGACAAAAAACAGCGGGACGAAGAACAGCGCCAGTACTGTACCGGCTAACGTCCCGCCGATAATCCCGGTGCCTATCGCAATGCGGCTGTTTGCGCCCGCACCTGTCGCAATCGCAAGCGGCACCACACCGGCAATAAAGGCCAGCGAGGTCATCATGATCGGGCGCAGACGCGTTCGGGCAGCCTGTAGCGCGGCTGAACTCAGTGAGCGTCCTTGCCGTACAGCATCTTCTGCGAACTCAATAATCAATATCGCGTTCTTCGAGGTCAGCCCAACCGTGGTTAACAAAGCGACCTGGAAGTAGATGTCGTTGCTTAATCCGCGTAGCGCCACGGCTATCACCGTGCCAAGCACACCCAGCGGCACGGCAAGTAACACAGAAAACGGCACAGACCAGCTCTCATACAGCGCCGCTAAGCAGAGAAACACCACCAAAATGGAGATGGCATACAGCGCGGTCGATTGCCCCCCCGCCTGCTTTTCCTGCAATGAGAGTCCACTCCATGCCCCGGTTGTTCCCGCAGGCAGCGCGTTAGCCAGTCGCTCCATGGTCGCCATCGCATCTCCCGAGCTGTATCCCTCAGCATTTTGGCCCTGAATTTCAAACGCGGCAGAACCGTTATAGCGGTTCAGGCTTTCCGGTCCCATAGTCCAGCGCGTTGACGCAAAAGCAGAGAAAGGCGTCATGCCGCCTTCGCTGTTGCGGATAAACCATTTGTCCAGATCGTTAGGCGCCGATCGATACTGTCCATCACCTTGAATGTAAACGCGTTTGACGCGACCACGATCGATAAAATCATTGATATATGCGCCGCCCCACGCGCTGGTTAACGTATCGGTGATGTCATCCAGCTGCAGACCCAGCGCCACCGCTTTGTTGGTATCAATATCGATTTGCAGCTGTGGCATTTGCGGCAGAATATTTGCCCGCACCGCAGAGAGTGCCGGGCTTTGGGTGGCCTGTTGCAACAACTGATCGCGCAGGTTTTCCAGTTCGCTGCGCGTGGTACCGCCGCTGGCGAGCAGTTCATAGGTAAAGCCGTTGTTCTGTCCCAAACCTGGCACGGACGGT
Source organism: Pantoea sp. T14 (assembly GCF_036663535.1). Lineage (NCBI taxonomy): Bacteria > Pseudomonadati > Pseudomonadota > Gammaproteobacteria > Enterobacterales > Erwiniaceae > Pantoea > Pantoea sp. T14. The sequence goes on along the minus strand of NZ_JAWUEB010000027.1, from coordinate 674,983 downwards.
GGCGTCAGCGCGAAGATTTGCGCGTCACGGATTGAGGAAAGCGCATAGGTAGCGCGCCCGGCTATCGCCTCCGCTGAGTTTTCACGTCCCTCACGCTGATCCCAGTTTTTAAGCTTGATAAATGCCATACCGGCGTTTTGCGCCGCGCCGCTGAAGTTAAAGCCGTTGATAGTGAATACCACATCGATATTCTCTTTTTCTTGGGTGAGAAACCAGTCAACAATCTGCTTATTAACCGCTTCCGTTCGGCTGGCTGTTGCCCCGGCTGGCAGCGTTGCCTGTAGCATGATGCTGCCCTGATCTTCTGTCGGCAGAAAACTGCCCGGAAGGCGGGTAAACATAAAAAACAACACCAACCCCATCGCGCTGTACAGCGAGATCATGATCAGCGGCCGACGCAGCGTGCTCACGACTTTATGGCGATATTTACGCTCGGTTGCCGCATAAAAGCGGTTAAAACCACCAAAAAATCCTTTTTGATGCGGCTTGCCAGGTTTAAGCAACATGCCGCACAACGCTGGTGTTAACGTCAATGCCACCAGCACGGAAAAAGTCATTGCGGCGATAATAGTGACAGAAAATTGGCGATAAATTACGCCTGTTGAACCGGCGAAAAAAGCCATGGGCAGAAACACCGCCGATAGCACCAGCGCGATAGCAATCAATGCGCCGGAGATCTCTTTCATCGATTTTTCTGTTGCTTCTCTGGCTGGCAAACCTTCGTCATGCATGATGCGTTCGACGTTTTCGACCACCACAATGGCATCATCTACCAGCAAGCCGATGGCCAGTACCATGGCAAACAGCGTCAACGTGTTGATGGTATAACCGCACAGCGCCAACACGCCGAACGTCCCCAATAACACCACGGGCACCGCCAACGCAGGAATAATGGTTGCGCGAATATTTTGCAAAAACAGGTACATGACGACGACGACCAGCACGATAGCTTCAATCAGCGTAATCACCACATCCTCTACGGAAATTTTAATGAAGTCGGTACTGTCCAGCGCGTATGCCACTTCATACCCGGCAGGCATGGAATGTCGATACTCTTCGACTTTCTGCTTAACCAGCGTGGCGGTATCGAGTGCATTCGCGCCCGGTGCCAGCATCACACCGATACCCGCAGCCGGATGTCCGTTGAGACGCGTGGTCATATCGTAAGTTTCACCGCCCAACTCAACGCGAGCTACATCGCCGACACGAACAATCGCACCATTTCTGTCACTTTTTACGATGATATGTCGAAACTGTTCAGGCGTTTGAAGACGCGACTGCGCCCTGACGGTTGCTGTAAGTTGTTGATTATCTGGAGAGGGAAGCCCACCGATCTTCCCGGCAGAGACCTGAATATTCTGCGCGCGAATGGCCGTGGAAACATCCGAGGGTTGCAGTGAATAGGCATTGAGTTTGAAAGGATCAAGCCAGATTCGCATGGCATATTGCCCGCCAAACACCTGAATATCCCCCACGCCTTCTGTCCTTGCCAACGGCTCCTGCATGTTGCTGACCAGCCAATCCCCAATGTCGGTGCTGTTGCTTTTCCCGGTGGTGTCATACAGCCCCATCACCAGCAAAAAGTTTGACTGCGATTTCGTTACGGTCACGCCCAGTTGCTGGACTTCGCTGGGTAATCGAGTCAGTGCCTGCTGCACCTTATTTTGCACCTGAACCTGCGCAGTGTCTGGATCGGTTCCTTGGCTGAACGTGACAGTCACCGAAACGTTGCCCTGTGAACTGCTGCTGGAAGTGAAGTAAAGCAAATTATCCAGCCCGGTCAGCTGCTGCTCAATGACTTGGGTAACGCTGTTTTCTAGCGTCTCGGCCGATGCACCGGTATAGGTTGCGCTGATGTTGACCGCAGGCGGTGCGACGTCAGGGTATTGTTCTACGGGCAACAGGGTAATGGAAAGCGCGCCGAGCAGCATAATCAAGATAGCTATCACCCAGGCAAACACTGGGCGATAAATAAAAAAGCGGGAAAACATTCAGTGGGCCTCTTCCTTTTTATCAGGCGGAAACGATACCTACACTCCTGCAGGCTGATTAAGGCTATAGCATTATGAAATTAGCGCGGCATTGTTTACGATTCATTACTGAACAGAAAGGCGCTATGCCTGGCGTATCGTGGAATGACGCTGGCTTTGGAAATGTTTTCAAGGAGTTGTTAAGAGAAAAAAGCAGTATAGACCGTAGAAATGATAAAAGCCCTGACTGTGATAGCCAGGGCTTTTAGGGTACTACTTTTTCAACATTTAACATTAATTAACTTAATAGAGACTTACTACTTTCAATACTGCTTTATGAACAAGTTTTCACAGATAATAATGGCTCCTCAGAATCAAACGTCATTATTATTAACGGTTTTAAACCACCTGATAGGCTTTTTTAGAGGCAAAGTCATGTCAGGCCCGGCTAAACTTGCACACCCCATCGCGATATATACTTTTTGATGCGTTGCCTTACTTTCATTACGGCTTTATGAATCAACAAACCCACCCTGCCGTAACGTAAATAACTTAAAAAACATGGCCTTACATCATCGCGATTTACTACAACTTCAGGAACTTCTCAACGTACTCTTACAGTATAGCCCACATCAAACTTTCTGGGCTTGATGTAACGGAAATATATTTTTCTCTCTCCGTTGAGTTCTAATTTACCGCTTTTTTTAACAGTGTCAACACTGTTTTTAAAGACATGTTTATATGTTCAGTGTCAAAAATTTAATACTTTAAACGCGCTATGTTGCTGTTATTCAACGACGAGAACATGCGTCCTGCGCCAGCCACTTTTTGTCATATATACACGATGAACGTTTAAGGGGCTGGCACTATTTTTGGACTATTCGACTAAAAACAGGCCGTTGCCGCATACAAATAACGTATTGATTTAAAAATGAGCTAACCACAATCGGAATTCAAGCCCCCAGCGACTGGTCCAGCCGCTGGTGCTGCTGGTCACTTTGCCTTTATGCAGCACGATAAAAGTCGGCGTTGCCGCAATATCCCAATGTTGCGTCAGCTCCCCTTTTTCATCATTAATGCCCGGCCCGTTAAGCCCCTTCTTACTCATCCACTGCTGCACGCGAGCGTTATCACCTGAACGCAGCGCCACATTTAACACCGTCTCACCGTTGGCGATCATCTTTGCAATGCTGGGGGTGGTCAGTTTGCAAATACCGCACCAACTGGCCCAGACGTAAATCAGCAGTGGCTGCGATTCGCTGAGTTCCGCCAAAGAAAGCGGATTCCCCTGCATATCTTTCACTACCAACGTGGCTAAATCATCCGGTAAAGCCGGTGCGCGCAAGCGATCAACGCCCCACAGAGCAACGGCAGCAATCAACAATAACCAGACGCCTTCTCGCAGCCAACGCTTGAATCGCATCATTTAGCCGCCTTAAGTGCCGCCTTCACCGCCGTTTCTAGCTGCTCGTAGGGTACCGCCCCGCTGATCATGTGATCGCCTACCAGCGTGGCGGGTGTGCCTTGTACACCCAACTGCTGCGCTAAGGTCAGATTCGTGTTGATGGTATCCAGGCTCGTTTTGCTCGGCTCCTGCAAGGTAATGCCCGTTTTTTTCAGTGCGGCTTTAATGCTGGCTTCATCGTGATTGCCTTTTTTCGCCATTAATCGCTCATGCAGCGTCAGGAAGTTTTTCGGCTGCTGCTCCCATACTGTCAGCGCCAGTCGTGCTGAACTGAGTGAGGTTTCGGAGCGATACGGCAGCGGTTTGAAGATCACCGCCACTTGCGGATATTTTTTCATGACGCGCTCAATATCTGCTTCAAATTTTTTACAAAAAACGCAGTTGTAATCGGTGAAATAAACCAGCGTCAACGCGGCTTTCTCAGGCCCCACACGCGGCGAACCGGCGTCGTTATAAATCAGGTCATGATTTTTCACGATCATCTGCTTCACACTATCCTGTTGAGCATGCGCGGCCTGCTTATCAAAAGCATCGGCAGCTTCAGCCAGAATCGCTGGATTCTGCACCAGTGTTTCACGGATCAGTTCTTTGATGCGGGCTTCTTGTTCCGGGGTAAAGGGCGCAGCGGCAAAAGCTGAGGCCGTGCTCAACATCAACGTCAGTAACAGGGACTTTTTCATTATTCTTCCTTGGCATTTTTTAACGTAGAGATCACCGCATCCCGCGAAAGCAACGGCGATAAAATGTGGCCTTGCGGTAATGCCGGGCCATAAATTTGATTAAACGGCACTGCGACACTGCCGCGACGTTGCAGGAATTGCCCGATCAGTGGATCGGCATGCGTCCAGTCGCCGCGCAGCAGCACGATATCTTCGGCACTCAACGCGTCGCGCACCTCGGCATCTGACAGCACGCGCGATTTGTTCACTTTGCAGGTAATGCACCAGTCGGCCGTAACGTCGATAAATACCCGCTGGTGATTGGCCTGCGCAGCGGCAATCGCCTCTTCACTTAATGGTTGCCAGTTGAGTGCATCGCGTTCAGACGGAACGCGGGTGATTAACAGCCAGGCCGCCGCCAGCGTCACAGTGAAAAACAGCGCAATCGCCTTGTGCAGCGCCCCACACTTAATGAGCCAGCCGACCAGCAGTAGCATCAACCCAGCGGCTGTTAGCATTACCGCGTTGCGCCCCCAGTGGCCCATCAACAAGCTGAGCAGCCAGAAGCAAGCCATCAACATCATCAATGCCAGTACACTGCGCAGATGCACCATCCAACGTCCCGGACGCGGCAAACATCGCGCCACGCCGGGCAACGCCGCCACCGCCAGCCAAGGCAAACTCATGCCAACGCCGAGAAAGAAAAACAGCAGCCAGAGCTGTGGCAACGGCGCGGTCAAGGCGTAGGCCAGCGCGGTGCCCAGAAAAGGTGCGCTGCACGGCGTTGCCAGCAAAGTGGCAAACGCGCCTTGGGTAAAATGCCCCAGCAAGCCGTTGTTACCGTGCGTCGCCAGACGGGTATTCAGCGAGGATGGCAGCCGTAAATGCAGCAGATCAAACAGGCTTGCGCTGAATAAAAAAGTGACCAACACCATGAAAATCAAGAAGCCAGGGCTTTGGAATTGAATGCCCCAACCCAGCGCCTGACCACTTAATCGCAGCCCGGTCATTAGCAGCGCCAGCAGTAAAAACGAGGCGATAATACCGGCGCTGGAAGCCAGAAATTGCTTCCGCGTCTGAGCGCGGCTCAGCGACTGCTGCTGCACCAGCCCGCTGAGCTTGATCGCTAACACCGGCAACACACAGGGCATGAGATTGAGGATCAATCCACCCAACAGCGCCATCAAGGCGATCACTAAAAAGTGGGTGCTGTCCGACGACAACAGCGCGTGTTGGCCCAGTATCGTTTCGCTCTGCTGAGCAATCCCGCCGTCGGCAATCACCAGTGACACGGTTTCACCGACCAACTCCGGCGCGTTATCGCCCCACTCATCGCTGACCGGTACTCGTGCCTCCAACACCGTGCCATCAACATTGATGATCGGTTTACCCATCATTGCGCCGGCAGGATTATCAAAAAACAGTTCAGGCTGTTGCCATCCTACCTGGCGCTCGGCACGGATTTGCACTTCATTTGCGACGTAATGGGCTTGCAGCTTGTCGGTCAATCCCGATGACACGGGAACCTGGCCCATCGCGCGGGCATAGTCAGTGGCAAACGCTCTCTGAGCGGGCTGCGTGAGATCCAGCGAAAAAGCGTAGTCAGTGAGGATACAGACGTTGGAACAGGTAGATAACGTGAGCGTCCCCGCCAGGCGGTTGCCTTGCAGATTACTGATGGCTAGCGGCAAACTGACATCGCCGTGATAACCCTGGGTGGTCAGTCCTGAGACATCAAAGCGGGCGGGTGTTGGCCAATACCAGCGGCTTTGAAGGGTGGATTGCTTCCAGCGAATGGTTGGCGCAACACCGCCTTCGCCTGGCGTACGCCAGTAAGTTTTCCAGCCCGGTTGCAGCCGAATATCCAGTAGCACCTGTTGCGTATTGTTGTGTGGCGCGCTGCGCAGCCGTACTTCTGCATGCGAGTTCTGCGCATCACGCAGCCAGCCACTGTCTGCCGCATGCACCGCTGGCAAACTCACCGCCAGCAGCAGTAGCAAGCTTCTGATAAAAATAGTCATGATGTTCTCCGAAAAAAGTGAATTAACGCGGGATAAGCGCGCGTATCACAGTCGGAAAACGCAGAAAGTCAGATGTCGCCGTCGAGGCGCTAGCGGAGAAGAAAGTGTAAGTGCACTGCGCAAAATCGGCAGCGTAATAGCGTGGGACATTACCCACAGCATCAGTAAAACAGGCAAGGCGAGATCGAGTAGCGGCGTATGACCAGGCAAAGATTTTGCACTGAGCGCGCAACGGCTTTCGCCCACCAGGCTTTCATTCGTTTGCGAAGCGGAGAGAGTTGGCTGAGCAGGTACAGGTGGATTCACCACGCGCTGCACCGTTCTTTCAATTACGCAAAGCGCCAGCAGCAGGCAAGCCACCACTAAAATCCATTTTGCGCGCTGTTGCGAAATCTTCATGATCGGGTCCAAAAGAAAAGTGTGCTTATGGTATGCATTCTGACCCTAAGCACAACCCGTCGCTGTGTAAAATTTTGTCGAGTTAACGTCATCAGACGATATCGTCAACCACTCCCCCATCTACGCGGAGTGCTGCACCCGAGGTCGCCGATGACAAAGGTGAACAGACATAAACCACCATGTTTGCCACCTCTTCTACCGAGGCAGCGCGCTGAATGACCGAGCTAGGCCGTTGCGCCATGACAAACTCTTTCGCCAGCGTTTCGAGTGATTTACCGGTGCGTTTTATTTCATCTTCCATCATGCTGGCGAAGCCGTCTGACAGCGTTGGTCCCGGTAAAACGCTGTTCACGGTGACGCCCGATCCCGCCACAAATTTAGCCAAACCGCGCGCCAGCGCAAGCTGCGCGGTTTTGCTCACTCCGTAATGCACCATGTCTGCTGGAATATTACGTGCTGATTCAGAAGAGATAAACACCACGCGGCCCCAGCCTTTTTCGACCATGTGAGGCAATAAAGCACGCGATAAACGCACGCCAGACATGACGTTGGTTTGCCAGTATTGTTCCCAAAGCGCGTCATCGATGTCATAGAAATCTTTTTGCCCGTAAATGCCCGCGTTATTGACCAAAATATCGATCTCCGGCAAGCCTTTCAGAAGCGTGTCCACGCCTTGCGCGCTGCCGAGATCGGCAATGGCACTGTGAATTTTCACGCCCGGCACGGCGGCATTCAGCTTCTGCTGCGCGTGAGCGAGGGTGGCTTCGCTGCGTCCGTTGAGCACGATTTCTGCGCCGCATTCAGCTAACCCTTGTGCAATAGCAAAACCAATGCCGCCCGTTGACGCTGTCACCAGGGCGACTTTTCCGCTGAGATCTATTTTCATGCTGCACTCCTGTAAGTGGCTAAAGAATCGATTTTCTTGGTAAGAGCCTGGCTGAAAGAGAGAAAACAGCATTGTTCGAACATGCTTTGTAACCCATCTTGCTGGCCGGTTACAAAACGTTGAGCCTTTTGAAGACCCGTTCAACAGCAGCAAAAAACGCGGACCGATTCCCCGTCAGCAAACCTATTCAGCGCTTTTTTCTTTTTGATGCAGAAAACGGCCCGGATAGTCGGGTGTAAGACTATGCTGGCTGTCGTAGCGGCCAAACAGCTTGTAGCGATTGAGGGCGATGCGGTCGTAGGCGAAGTTGCTGATGCTGTCGGGAAAGTGGCGCAGCACGCTGAGAAAGCGCCACGGCCCAGCCATTTTCTGCATAACGCGAAACACCGCTTGCGCACGCAGCCAATGCTGTTGATCGGCAATATAGACAATGGTACTGACATTTTCTTGCGGTAAACCGGCCCACTTCAACAAGGTTTTACCCTCTTCACTTTGCACTGAGGCAAAACGAACCTGCCGCGCCACACGATGACGCAGCAGGAAATTTACCCAGCCATTACAGAGTTTGCAGACGCCGTCATAAAGCACGACGCTCTCGCCCGGTTGCAGATAAGGCGGTGGTGACATGATCATCCTCTTTCACGCGTTCACTCAGAGGAAAAGTGTAGCCTGTTGTCGCAAGTTGGTGGCGCAACCATTTAACGGCGCGTAGCTGATCGGCCTCTTGCGAACCCACGCGTAATACCGGCCCAAGCGCCATCGGCTGGGCTTGCTCCGCCAACCGCCGCAGCTCAGGTAAGTATTCCGCGCCCGGATGGCCTGGCATACGTTGCGCGAGTCTGGATTGATAGCGCGCCACCGCTTCATCGGGGGTAATTTGCAGCCACAGCTCCAGCACTTCGCTTACGCCCGCCTGCTGCAATCCCTGCTCCAGCACATGTTTAGGCTGAAAACCAAACCAGGCATCAATCAGAAAAATGCACTCTGCAGGTGCCTGACCGACTATTTGCCAAATCGCCTGATAGGCCGCGCAGCCCAGCTGCCGATTGCGCTGGCGATCCACGGGCGCGAAGCTGGCCATAAAGGGCTCTTTCACGCTGTCGAGGGTCAGCACCGGCAAACCAAACTGCTGCGACATCAGCCGGGTTAAGGTGCTTTTACCCGAGGCAGGAATGCCGTTTATCAGCACCACACGTTTTAGGGGAGTTTCATGGGTCATAAGATGGCGATGACCTCCGCGACGCTGCTGGCCTGACGTAAGCGAACCAGCGTATCCTCATCCTCCAGCAACGATACAATGGCGCGAATGCCCTCTTCGATATGCGCATTGCTGTCGCGCGCGCCAAACATAATGACAATATCGGCTTTGTCGCTGCCTTCAAATGAGATCGGCTCAGAGAGCAAAATCATACTGAAACAGTCGCGGATCACACCGGTTTCGGGTCGGGCATGGGGAATCGCAATCCCCTCTTCAAATACGTAATAGGCGCCGTGCGTTAGGGTGTTGGCAATTACCGCTTCCGGGTAAGAGGCTTTGACGTAGCCTCCGCTGACCAGCGGTTGCGCCGCCATAGCGATAACCTGACGCCAATCCGTGGCGTCGATGCCAACCTGAATCGCGTCTGCCTCTTGCAATAACTGTTTAATCGTCATTACGGCTCCTTAAATCGATTTGCGAACAACATTGCGCAATTCATCGATTTTGACAAACAGCGGATCAATTTCATTGCGATAACGTCGACTTTTCGCAAATACCGTTAATGCACGGTTATATTCCAGCATTAATTGTTTCTGCGTTTCGCCATCGCGTGGATTAATAGCCAGCTTGTTTTCTAATGCCGTTATTTTCTCACGGCTTGATTCAGCCAGACGATCCTGCTCTTCCTCTTGCTGGCTATTATTTGCCGCACTCTTTTTCATGAATCCAAACATAGCGTCTCCCGCCCCGAATGGTGCCGGGGCACCTCAGGTTAATGCATCATTTAGGATTAAAAAATTAACGGAATAACTGCATCTTCTCGACTAATACACTCGTGACTGCATCATTAGCCGGGACGAGAAAATTACGTACGCTGTCGTTCACTTTGCCTTTTTCAAAGGTATTTTTGCATTGGCTTACCCATTGCACATTCATTTCCGTGCCGACATTCACCTTTTCAATACCGCTGCGGACGGCTAACCGCATATCTTCATCACTGACGCCAGTGCCACCGTGTAACACCAGCGGCGTGCGCGTCGCCTCGGTGATCTCAGCTAAACGTTGATGCTGAATGTGCGCCTTGCCGGTGTACAAGCCGTGAACCGTGCCAATAGAGATAGCCAGCATATCCACGCCGGTTTCATCGACAAAACGCTTGGCGTCATTCACGGTGGTGAACGCAATCTCCTCCATCGCCACCACTTTGCCATCTTCCGACCCGCCAATCGCGCCCAGTTCTGCTTCAACAGAGACATTTAATGGCCGCGCCATATCAATTACTTTACGGGTATTCGCAATATTCTCTTCGATAGATAAATGCGAACCGTCATACATCACAGAACTGAAGCCGGTATCAATTGCCAGTTGAATGGAGTCGAGGTCAGAACAGTGATCTAAATGCAAACAGGTTGGAACATTTTTACTTTCTGCCAGCGATTTAATCGCATCAACCAATAATCTGTGCCCAAGATATTTTGCGGTGCCGGTCGAAATCTGAATCATTAATGGACTGTTGGTTTTTTCCGCCGCTTTGAAATAAGCGGGCAACATCTCAAGGCAATGTAAATTAAACGAACCAACAGCTTTGAATTCACGGTCTTTAGCGATATGTAACAGCTCGGCGAAATTATAAAGTTTCATGAATTTTTTCCTCTTGCGGCTTAGTGGGTTTTCCGTTAACAAACCAGGCAATAGCGGTAATAAAGGCAATAAACAGGGCGACGAACAGCCAGTTATTTTGGAACGCATGTCCCAGAACCAAACCGGTGCTGATGACGTCGGAATCGCTGAAGGTGACACCGGTGAAGCCGTAGCTTTCCAGCATCGGGACCAGAATTGCAGGCAGAAGGGTAATAAACAGACCGTGAACGAAGCCGCCGATTATCGCACCACGACGTCCGCCCAACGCATTACCAAACACGCCTGCGGTGCCGCCTGCAAAGAAGTTGGTCAGCAGGCCTGGCAGGATCATCGCCAACCCAAACATCGGGAAGACGATCATGCCGACCACCGAACCCAGCGTGGTGGCCAGGAAGCCAACAATCACGGCATTCGGTGCATACGGGAACATCACCGGGCAATCAAGTGCCGGTTTGGCATCAGGTACCAGACGCATGGCGATGCCACGAAACGCAGGAACTAACTCGTTAAGCAGGAGACGCACGCCGCTGTACAGCACAAACACCCCAGCAACGAACTGGATCGACTGCATAAACGCATACATCAGGTAGTTCATGCCGTTGCTGTATTGCGCGATAAATGCCGGGCCTGCGGCGACGGCCGGAATCAGGTACATCGGCACCATCACCACCGCCATCGCTAAGTAAGTGTCTTGCAGAAACTTGAAGTTGTCTGGCAGCTTGAGGTCTTCGGTTGAGCGCGATCCTTTGCCGACCACTTTCGCCACCGCCGCCGTCACCAGATAGCCAATGGTGCAGAAGTGACCGAGCGCGACATCGTCAGAATCCGTAATACGCCGTACTACCGGTTGTGCCAGCGCAGGCATAACCACCGCCATGATGCCGCCAAAAATGCCGCCAGTAAGGATCAGAGGTAAGCCTGTTAGCCCCGCTTTATAACCGATGACAGCGCCAATTGTGGCCATCCACAACAACGCTTGTCCGGTCAGGAAGATATATTTGAACGGGGTAATGCGCGCAATGATAATGTTGACGATGAAAATCACCAGCAAGGTCAGTGCCACTTCAGAACCCAGTTCGCGGTTCGCTAACCCGGCGATGGCAGCCACATCGGTGATATAACCCTGCATGCCAAAGCCGTGCGTAAATATGGTGTTCAGGAAGGTTAATGTGCCGACAATGATATTAATACCGGCCATCATAATTAAGAACCCCAGCAGGGTTTTAAAGGTGCCTTCCACCACCTTCCCTGCAGATTTTTTTTGCAGCAGCAGACCAATCAGGGCAATAAAGGCGATCAGAATTGATGCCTGCCCTAATAAGTCTTTTACCAGGAAATCAATCACACTATTCATGGCTAGGAACCTTCATGTTGTGTTCTTTTAAAAACGCCACGAGCTTCTCCTCAATTTCCGTTTTATCGGTGAGCTTATTGAGAATAATGACGCGTTTAATCTGTTCCGGGCTGGCGTCGGCATTCAATACATCAGCAAAGGCTTTTTGCGTTAGAATGATGTCGGATTTAAAGGCGTTGGCTTCAGATATGGTGGTGTGATCAATATCCGCTTCAATTTCCAGTTTCTTTAATACCGATTTAGCGCTCATCTCAATTGCAAAACTGGATCCCAGACCGCAACCACAAACACATAAAATTTTCAGCATGGTGTTCTCCTCACAAGATATTCAGTTGTTTAGCGAGTTTATAATGGTGCCCTTCAATATCGACCAAGCGTTTCTTCATGCTTATTAAATCAATGGGAATCGGTTTATTGCTGCCATTAATAATGACCGCTTTATTCCGCATTCCAGATTGAATACAACGAACCACTTCACTGGCCATAATGGTGCCTTGGTAAATCTCTTCACAGGTAGGATCACCATTACGCAGACCGTAACCGATAATGGTTTTGCGAATACGCACGCCAATCATCGGTTCAAGCTGTTTAATCAGGGTATCGATCGCCCCTTGAAAACCAGGAGAATATTCGCGGGTGTAACCTTCTGAACAGAGGATCACCACGCTGTTCTGCGCGGCCAGTCGCTGCGTAATACGCTCAGCCAACTGCGGCGTGGGGATTTGGCATTCTGGAATCAGTGCAAAATCCGCATTGGATTTAATCGCGGATTGCAACGTTAATTCCCCGCAATAGCCACCCAGCAATTCCACCATAAAAACGCGACCGGTTAACGCGCGGCCAGTATTACGCAATTTCGCCACTTCTTTTAAAACTTGTTCGCAAGCCGTAGAAAATCCGATGGTGTAATCACTGCCAAACACGTCGTTATCGATGGTCATGCCGACGCCAAAACAATTAACGCCAAATTCACTGAGTGTATGCAAAAATTGCAGTGAACCATCGCCACCCGCCATCACTAATACATCAATGCGTAGCGACTTCAGCTGGCGCGCAATTAATTCATATTCGCTGCGTACTAATTTTTTATCGGTCCTGCCAGACTGCATGACCGGAATTGAGGCGATTGAAAAATCCATTAAGTCGCGTTGGGACACGTCCTGATGACGATTGGCTAATAAACCCGGTATGCCGCCGTTAAATAACACCATATCCGCTTGCGCCATCCGACCCATTTGGAAAATAAAATTATTAATGCCGGTGACATCACCGCCGCTGATCACCATCCCAATTCTCATGTTGGACACTCCATTGGCTGTATTGCGTCTGGAAATCATTGTTGCGGGATAAGAGCTTTGTATTTGCAATGAAGATCACATTAATGACAGGAATTTTTAAATACAGAGCGTTGACACCGGGTTTTCATGACTGATTTATGTGATGATTATCACAATATGAATCTCAGGTTAAATAATAAAAAAACATTACACATCAATAGATTAACCATTAATAACTTCGCGCGATTTTTTAACACGTGCTTTCTCTTTTTTCGCTTTAACAGCACAATTCAAATTTGTGATTTTCACCTCATTTTCAGCGGTTCAGTCGCTTATTTATCCAATTTCTTGTCCGCCCTCATAATTAAAAACAGCAGGGATAAATAGTGCCTAAAACCTAATTTAGCGCCGATCAATGATTGACTTGCCCCAAGGTCAGCCTGTCCAATAAGGCGTTTATTCACTTCAGAAGAGAAATCATGACGTCCTCGCAGGAAATGCTCCGCCAACTGGGTGAGGTGGTCGGCGCTAAACAGGTATTGACCCATCAGGATGATAAAGCCTGGTACACCAAAGGATTCCGGGTTGGACGTGGCGAAGCCTTTGCCGTTGTTCTGCCACAAACGCTGTGGCAACTGTGGCAAACGCTACAAGTTTGCGTTGCAAACGATGCCATTATCTTAATGCAGGCTGCCAATACTGGCGTGACGGGCGGCTCGACGCCGGACGGCAATGATTATGATCGCAATGTCGTCATTGTCAGTACGCGGCTGTTAAAAGGCGTGCAGGTTATCGATCAATCGCGTCAGGTGATCGCCTTCCCTGGCTCCACATTGACCGAACTGGAGAACACTTTAAAACCGTTGGGACGCGAGCCGCATTCAGTGATCGGATCGTCCTGCATTGGGGCGTCGGTGATTGGCGGTATTTGCAATAACTCCGGCGGCTCTCTGATTCGACGTGGCCCGGCATTCACAGAAAAATCGCTTTTTGCGCGTATTCATGACGACGGTCGGCTGGAGATGATCAATCATCTCGGCATTGCGTTAGGCGATACGCCGGAAGAGATGCTGCGTCGCCTTGAGCAACAGGAATTTACCACCGGCGATCAGCCTGACTGGGACGGTAAAATCTGGGCTGATGATTACGCCGATCAGCTGCGCGATACGCAGGCTGACAGCCCTTCTCGCTTTAATGGCGACGTGCGTTACCTGCATGAAAGTTCGGGCAGCGCAGGCAAAGTGGTGGTGTTTGCCGTGCGTCTGCCGACGTTTGAAGCCAGCCAGCAAAGCGATACATTTTATATCGGCACCCAAGATGAGAAAGCGCTGGTGGCGCTGCGCCGTTATTTATTGGCGAACATGCACGAATTACCGTTACAGGCTGAATATATCCATCGCAACGCGTTTGATTTAACGGTGCGTTACAGCAAGCACATGTATCTGGCGATCGGCAAGCTGGGCGCACAGGCACTGCCCGGCTTGATGGCCAGGAAAGCCAAGTGGGATGTACGCGTCAGTCATCTCAAATTTCTGCCCAGAAACAGCATCGATAAAATGCTGCAATTTTTTAATCAGGTCACACCGCGCTTCGTTGCGCCGCGCATTCTTGATTACCACGCACGCTTTGAACATCATTTGATGATTAAAGTTGAGGCGCAGCAAACGGCGGAACTGCAGCAGTTGCTGGAAAATTTCTTCCGCGATCAAAACGGCGAGTTTTTTCTCTGTAACGCACGCGAAGCCGCGGATGCGTTTCTGGTGCGTTTTGGCGTGGGCGGCTGCACTATTTCGTATTGCGATTATCTTGGCTATAACCCGGATGAGCGGTTAGTGGCGTTTGATGTAGCTCTGCGCCGCAACGACGAGAGCTGGCGGCTGGTGTTGCCGGATCATCTGGCTGACCAGGTTCAGGTGGATTCTTGCTGTGGGCATTTCTTCTGCTTCGTCAATCATCAGGATTACGTGCTAAAACCTGGCGTAGATGCGAAAGCGTTTAAAGCGGCGGTGATTGAGGTGTTGGAGCAGCGCGGCGCGAAATATCCGGCGGAGCATAATGTCGGGCATTTGTACCACGCATCCTGTGAGCATGAGCAGCACTGGCGTCAGTTGGATCCGACCAATAGCTGTAATCCGGGAATTGGCAAAACCAGTAAGAAAAAGTATTGGGCCTGAAGGCAAGAGTAGCTGGCTGGCCCCCACCTCAATCCTCTTAAGTGCGAGGTCGTTTGTCCCCCACCTCAATCCTCCCCCATAAATGGGGGAGGAAGATGCTGCCCTATGCCAGCTATTTACCTGCATGTGGCAGCGTCTCCTTCCCCCGCGTCGCGGGGGAAGGCCGGGATGGGGGCCAGCGCGCAGATGAGGTCATTTGCCCTAAAGCAAACGGCGACTTACTTACCGTAAGCTTCAGTCGAAATCGTCAGCGTGATCTCATCGCTCACCGCAGGGACATACTTATCCAGCTTGAAATCAGAACGCTTAATAGTGCCGGTGGCATCAAAACCAATTGCCTGCTTCTTCACCATCGGGTGCATCGCTTGCTGATTCAGCGTGGCATGCAGCGTAACCGGTTTAGTGATGCCTTTCAGCGTCAGATTACCTTCTACATCAAATTTATTGTCGCCTTTCGCCACCACTTTGGTGCTGTGGAACGTCGCATTAGGATATTTAGCCACGTCGAAGTATTCCGCGCCTTTAAATTCTTTGGTCAGCGCCGCAACATGACTGTCGATTTTGCTCACCGGCAGCGTAACGTCTACGCGTGATTGCTCAGGATGATCTTTGTCAAACACCAGCGAACCCGTTGAGTCAGGGATATCGGCGGTTGGATGTGAAAAACCAAAGTGTGTCCAGGTCGCAATAACCGAAGTGTGCTCAGGATTGAGCTGATAATGCATGGCTTCCGCCTGCGAGAAAGGGACATACAGGCTGGCAACAGCTAACAGTGGCAGCGCAATGCGCTTAACGTTTTTCACACGACATTCCTTATTAAAAAACAGATTCATTAGGAGTGTCGTCTAATATGGCAGGAATAAACAGTGAAGAGATTTGCTGATATTTTTCAAATAAATTCAGCAATATCGCAGCGTGACTATCACATTAACGTCCAGCCGTAAAAAGTACCCGCCAGCGGCGACGCTGATTCGTTAAACGAGTATGTAACTGTTGCAGATCGTCTAACGTCAGCGCATCAATGCTTGTTTGCGTCAAATCGTGCAAACCCTGCTCCCTTCGCAATGCCGTTAAGGCCGCATTGCTCTCATCAACACGGAGCTGCGCTTTTAATGCTTCGATATCCAGTGTAGCGATCTCATTGTCCAACGAGCGTAAGAATCTTTTGCAATGCTGTAACAACCTACCGACGCTAAGGTTGGGTGATTGCAGCGCAAACAGTACGCCGTCGTGATCCGCGCTACGTAAATAACGGCTACTCACCACGTAACCGATCTGCTGTTCCACCCGTAAACGCTGGAAAAAACGCGGTTCATAGATCTGCGCTAAAGCACGTAGTGCCGCGAGCGGGTGTCGTTGATCTAGGGGGATAAACAGTAACAACGCGTTATCGCGACCAGGATGCTCAATGCGCGACACACCACTGCGTGAAGACACATGGGCACTGCGCAGCAGTGGATTAACGGGCAGTGAAAACGTGGCTAAGCGCCGTGCAATGACGTGGTGCAGAGCTTCACTTCCCCCGCACAGCACGGCCCGCCAGCAGGTCGGGCCACTTGCAGAAGTTAAGTGCTGAGGCAACCTCTTCAGCAGCTCACGAATGGCGATGCTTTCAGGTTGCTGCGGATCACTACCAGAACGATTATCCGCGAGCGCATCAGCAACCTGTTCCAGCGCCCAGTCCGCAAGCTTCTGGTTATCCGGCAGGCGAAGAGTCAACTGCCAAACGCCCTGCGCTTCCCCCCATTCACCGCCGCCGCCTGCATGGCGCAACGTGGCAAACAGCGGGCGCAGTCGCTTCGCGCACGCCTCACCAGACTCAGCGGAAAGATTACTGAAAAATTCAGGACGCAGAATCAGGGTTGCTGCTTTGTCTGACGCAAGGTGCAACAGCGTCACGGCAGCGGTTGGCAGTGGCGAGCAGATGAGTTCGGTTTTTAGCGGATAAAAAGCGAAAGCGGTAACAGCAGATTGACGCTGTGGCGCTGTTACTCGCGGCGCTAAGCTAAGCTCAAACCCTTGGGTTTTGACGCTTTCGCCCAGCGCTTTATTTGAATAAATGGCATTCGAGCAAAATAGCGTAGCGGAAGGCGCAGCCTGCAATGCCGCGATAAAAGCGTGAAACCTTTTCGGCTCGGCTGGCGCAAACCCCAACACGCGCTGACGCAGCTGCTCCAGCGGTGACAGCGCGTTAAAACGCTGCTGCGCCAGTTGCAGATAATGCATCTGCTGTTCTTCACAGGTTTCCCCGATAGCCTGTAAAGCGTGTTGCACGCTTTCACTCAGCCGATCGGGCTGCTCGGTGGTGAAAATCGCCACCAGCCAAAGCTGCTTATCCGATTGATAAAGCCACTTCAATTCGATTTCGCTGGCAATACCGCGCTGGCGCAAAGATGCCATTAAACCGCCGGGCGCATCATCCAGTAAAAACTCACGCAATAACGTGACGTTGTCACTCCATTGAGCATCTAAGATCCACGAATGCCAGTATTGGGCTACGCCCTCGCTCAGCATGGCGTGCGGCTTCATTTCAGGGAGTAATTGCAGTGGCGGTACAGTGAGTTGAACCTGACCTTGCGGCAGCGTTTCAGCAAATCGCTGCGCCAGATGCGCCAGGTCATCTAACGATTGTGGTCCCTGCAGCCAAAGCTGCAGGCTACTGGCAACGTAAAAATGCTGATGAAAATCACGCAGCGCCTGCTGCAACGCGACAACGTTAGCGCCAAAGGCATCCGCGCTACCTATTTGAAAGCGATGAAATGTTTGTGGCTCAGCGACCAGGCTAAACAGCGCCGCCTCAGCCTGCGCAGGCACGTGATGCTGAAGTAAGCGATATTCAGCATCAATGACGGCCATTTCCTGTTTGATCGCCGCAGTTTCAAACAAGGGCGCGCAGAGCATATCGTGCAACCGCGCTAATCCATCCTCAAATCGATCCGCTGTGATTTCAAAAAAATAGGCGCTGCGCCGCGCCAGCGTGGTGGCATTAACACGTCCGCCGTTAGCCTGAATCCAGCTCATCAACCGATCGCGATCGGGCCAGCGCTGGCTACCGGTAAACAGTAAATGCTCCAGCAAGTGCGCTAAACCTGGCCAGCGATCCGGTTCGTCATGACTGCCCGCCTTAACCTGTATCAACGCTGCCGAATCGCGCGCATCGGGTTGATGCACCAGCGTCACGGCTAATCCATTCAGGTTCAGGCGGCGAATCATCAGATGTTACGTGACTTATAAATCAGCTGAGAATTGCTGCGGTTACGGAATTGCAATTGACCAATTTTGATATCACTGCAATCCGCTTCGCGACGGGCTTCAAGAATTTTGCCGTGATGCGGCGATTTGCTGCAAACCGGATCGGCGTTGTCCGCATTGCCGGTAAGCATGTAAGCCTGACAACGGCAGCCGCCGTAATCCTTCTCTTTTTCATCGCAAGAGCGGCAAGGCTCCGGCATCCAGTCGTAACCGCGATAACGATTAAAACCAAACGAGTTATACCAAATGTCATCCAGGCTCTGCTCAAGCACCGAAGGAAACTCAACCGGCAGCTGGCGCGCGCTGTGGCACGGCAGCGCGGTGCCTTCCGGCGTTACGCTGAGGAAGATCGCACCCCAGCCGCCCATGCAGCCTTTCGGTCGCTCTTCGTAATAGTCGGGAGTAACAAACAGCAGATTGGTCAAATTACCGCTTTTACTCATGCGCTGGCGATAGTCGTTAACGACGCCTTCTGCCCGCGCAATTTGCTCACGCGTGGGCAATAAACCTTCGCGATTGAGCTGTGCCCAGCCATAAAACTGGCAGGTGGCGAGTTCAACATCATCCGCTTCCAGCTCAATGCAGAGATCGATGATTTTGTCGATCTGGTCGATGTTATGGCGATGCAAAACAAAGTTCAGCACCATCGGATAGCCGTGCGCTTTCACCGCTTTTGCCATCTCCAGCTTCTGCTGAAAGGCTTTTTTCGACCCTGCCAGTGCGGCGTTCAGCGTTTCATCGCTGGCCTGAAAGCTGATCTGGATATGATCAAGCCCGGCGTCAGCAAACGCATCCAGTTTGTTGTGCGTCAGGCCAATGCCAGAGGTGATCAGGTTGGTATAGAAACCTAAATCGCGGGCGGCACGGATCAGCTCAGGCAGATCTTTACGCACCAGCGGCTCGCCGCCGGAAAAGCCCAGCTGCACACTGCCCATGGCACGCGCCTGACGAAACACCTCAATCCACTGATCGGTGGTGAGCTCTTTTTCTTGCTGAGCAAAATCCAGCGGATTCGAGCAGTACGGACACTGCAGCGGGCAGCGATAAGTCAGCTCCGCCAGTAGCCATAGTGGCGGATTGACGCCGGGTTTAAGCGGGTTCACGGAATTGTATCCACTTCTGTTCATAGGCTGATTGCAGGAATTCTTTTACGTCCGCGCCAACGCCACCCGCTTCCGGGAAACGCGCATCAAGCGTGGCAATAATGGCTGCAATATCTTGCTTGCCATCGACCAGCTCCAGGATCGCGACAGCGGTTTCATTCAGCTTGGCCATGCCTTCAGGATAAAGCACCACATGGCTATTCTGCGCGGCTTCCCACTGCATACGATAGCCGCGACGAAACGCGGCGATAGTGTTGTCATTCATCATTTATACCAGTCGAGTGGTGTGCCACGCCGCCTTGTCGGTGACGGTGTGATAAGGCGGACGCTTAAGTTCATAGGCCATGGTCATGGCATCCAGCATCGTCCATAAAATATCGAGCTTAAACTGCAAAATTTCCAGCATGCGGTTCTGTTTTTCTGGTGTGGTGCAGAATTCCAGCGCCAGCGCCAAACCATGCTCAACATCGCGGTTCGCCTGGCCCAGACGGTTGCGGAAGTAGAAATATCCCTCTTCTTTGATCCACGGATAGTGCTGCGGCCAACTGTCGAGGCGCGACTGGTGGATCTGCGGAGCAAAGAGTTCCGTTAACGAACTGCATGCCGCTTCTTGCCAGTTGGCGCGACGGGCAAAGTTAACGTAAGCATCGACCGCGAAACGCACGCCGGGCAGCACGTGCTGCTCTGACAGCAGCGCTTCGCGATTCATGCCCACCGCTTCACCCAGACGCAACCAGGCTTCGATGCCGCCCTCTTCGCCGTTGCTGCCGTCGTGGTCAAGAATACGCTGCACCCATTTACGACGCGTGGCCGGGTCCGGGCAGTTCGCCATGATCGCTGCATCTTTCAGCGGAATATTGGTTTGATAATAGAAGCGGTTTGCTACCCATCCCTGAATTTGCTCGCGCGTCGCCTGACCGTTGTGCATGGCGATATGGTAAGGATGATGGATATGGTAATAGGCGCCTTTGTCGCGCAGCGCCTGCTCAAAAGCCTGTGGCGACAGCGTTTCAGTGATCTGCATGATTTAGTCCTGAAGGTGGATCGCCATCCCGTCCCAGCTCACCTCAATGCCCTGTTGCGTCAGGAACTGTCGTTGGGGTGATTGCTCATTAAGGATCGGGTTGGTGTTGTTAATGTGAATAAGAATTTTGCGTTTGGCCGGTAATGACGCCAGCAGCGCCATCAAACCTTGCTCTTCTGCCAGCGCCAGATGCCCCATCGCTTTGCCGGTGTTTTTACCCACACCCGTGGCCAGCAGTTCATCATCTTGCCAGACGGTGCCGTCGATCAGCAGGCAATCGGCCTGTTTTAACCACGGCAAAATCACGTCATCAGGTTCACCGAGGCCCGGCGCATACAGCAGGGTTTGACCATTGGCGCGGTTTTTAATGAACAGCGCCACGTTATGACCCGGCAACGGGCGATCGCGGTACGGCGAATAAGGCGGCGCGTTGCTTAAAATAGGGATAGCCGTGAATTGCAGGTCGGGACACACATCCACGCTAAAGGTGTTCAGCGGCGCAATGGGACGATGCTGCAAGCCGCCGTTCCAGTGTTTCAGCATGGTGAAAATCGGAAAACCGCTGGTGAGATCGTTATGCACTTCTGGCGTACACCATACCTGATGCGGGCAGCCTTCTCGCAGGCTCAGCAAGCCGGTAGTGTGGTCGATTTGGCTGTCTGTAAGGATGATGCCGCCAATATTCGTGCCGCGCAGAACGCCCTTTTTAGTTAATTCTGGGGTGTGGAGGATCTGCTGGCTGATATCTGGCGAGGCGTTACACAGCACCCAGTCTTCGCCATTATCACTCAGGATGATTGAGGATTGGGTACGTGGTTGGGCCTGAATAGTGCCATTACGCACGCCGTGACAATTGGCACAGTTGCAGTTCCACTGAGGAAATCCGCCACCGGCGGCCGATCCGAGGACTTTAATAAACATGAAGGAAAACCACGTGTTGAAATAATATCCTGAATAATTCATGTTGCATGCGGGCGGTAACGGCCTTTTCCCAAGCGCTGACTCACGTCAATGACCGGGAGCGCATTCAGCCAATGCATCTGCAGCTTGAAGTATGACGGATAAAAATGCCCGCACGAGTGGCGGGCATAAACATTAACGGTTGGAGATGTACAGCGTCACTTCCAGACCTAAACGCAAATCAACAAATGCTGGTTTTTTCCACATAATTCTCTTCCTCATAAAGTAATGAACAGATGATTATCTGTCTGAAACAGTTGCGGCAGGGACTCAAATGCGATCCCCATCACAATTTTGCCGACAGATGTTGCGCCAATGCTGCGACGAGATCAACCCGCAAGACGTAAGGAAATTGTTATCGCTGCCAGGTCGCGTGTAAAACGCGCTGCCAGTTTCCCCACGCCAGCTTTTCTAACAATGCCTGATCATAGCCTGCATCGCGCAGAGTGGCGAACAGCTTAGGTAATCCACTGACATCGCCTAACGCATCGGGCGTGGATATGCCGTCAAAATCGGACCCCAACGCCACATGATCGCTGCCCATTGTCCTTAGCAAATGATCACAATGCTTAACAATTTCTGCCAAAGGGGTGTCGCTGTCACGTTTACCGTCTGGCCGTAAGAAGGCGTTACCAAAGTTGATCCCGACAACACCGCCGCTGTCGCGAATCGCGCCCAACTGCGCATCGGTTAGATTACGCGGCTGAGCGCACAACGCATGAGCGTTGGAATGGCTGGCGACGAGCGGAGCGGTAGAGATCCGCGCGGTGTCCCAGAACGCTTTTTCATTCATGTGCGATACATCAATCATCATCCGCAGCGCATTCGCCTGCTGGATCAACGTTTCGCCTGCCACCGTCAGCCCCGGCCCGGTATCGGGTGACGCGGGAAAACTGCCGCTAACGCCCGTACCAAAACGGTTAGGCAAGTTCCAGAACGGCCCTATACTGCGCACGCCTGCTGCGTAGAATGCCGCCAGCAATTCACCTTCGCCATCCAGCGCATCTGCGCCTTCGATATGTGCCACCATCGCCAGCACGCCTTGTTCGCGGCACTGCGCAATCTCAGTTGCAGTACGGCAAATTTTGGCTCGCCCGCCAGAGGCATCGGCAATCTGCTGCAAAATATCGAGCTGCTGCCACATGATCTCCAGCGGCTGATAAGGATGATCTGCCTGCTGCGGCACCATTTTAGCGATGTAGTTTTGCGGCGGGATGAAGATAGCGAACAGGCCACCACCAAAACCGCCCTGCTGCATACGTGGAAAGTCGAGATGACCGCGCTCAATGCCGTCAAAGAAGGCCGCAGCAGGTGCTTCGCGATGGTGAAGCCACAGATTAAGGAGTAAGTCGTTATGACCGTCGAAAGTCAGCATAGAGGATTCAGGATTGTAAAACATCGCGCCATGCTACGCGTGCGCTGCGGGTTAGCCAAACCGCAGCGCACGTATTGCTTTAAGGTCGGCTAGCCGGTTTGCGCCACGCTCAAACCGTGGTAAAAGGTCGGTTTCACATCTAATTTTTTCTTAATTAACCCATATTTGGTATAAAAATCAGCGGTTTCTTGCTGTTGCTGGACAGTGGAATCGTCGATGGCCTGCCAGTGCGACTGGCGGCGCGAAAACGATTTTTCTGCGGCTTCAGCCGGGAAACCAATAATTTTCGCCAACGTTTGCGAATAAGCTTTCACATTTTTATTCGCCCAGCGATCGGCAGCAGCCAGGCGATTAACGTAATCCTGCAATGCCGCCTGCTTTTCGGGATCCGCCAGCGCCGCATCGGTCGCTGCTAAAAAGCTGTTGCCCGTTGATAAGCCTTTGCCGTTTATCAGTACGCGCCCGCTGTGTGTCACTTCGGCTAACGCCGTATAAGGATCCCAGGTTGACCAGGCATCAACCGAATGACTCTCCAGCGCGATGCGCGCATCGGAAGGTGTCAAAAAGCGCCATGTCACCTCTTTGTCGCTGATCCCCGCTTGTTCAAGCGCTTTCAGGGCAAGGAAATGACCGATAGAGCCACGTCCGGTAGCGATGCTTTTACCTTTAAGCTCGGCGGCATTTTTAACCGGAGAATCGGGACGCACCAGCAATGCCAGGCCGACCGGCACTGATTTGCTAACCGCCACCGCTTTGACCTGCGAGCCCGCTGCCACCGAAAACAGCAGCGGTGCATCGCCAATAATCCCGGCGTCAACGGCTCCGGCATTCAAGGCTTCAGCCAGTGGCGCGGCAGCAGGAAACTCTGCCCATTCGATCTTGTAAGCCAGATTTTGCAGCTGATTCGCCGCTTCCATTTCGGCATGCATATTCCCTTTTTGATCGGCAATGCGCAGCGTCACCGCCTGCGCTGATGGGGTGCCCGCCAGCAATACACTGAGGACAATTACCTGTTTTTTCATTATTGATTCTCATCGTGCAAAAGAGCTTCAGCCTAAACTGCGACGAGAATTTCAGCGATGCCGATTCCTCATGAGGTTTGCCATTTACGGTATATGCGATTGTCACTTTTGCGCGATGGGTTGTCAGTTTTGCGGGCGATTCAGACACGGCGTTCGGTCCAGACTAAAGGCACTTAATGAGGAGAATACGATGCTGACCCAACCCGAGAGTAAATATCGCCCGCAGCCGGTTATCGCTCTGCCCGATCGCCAATGGCCTTCACGCCGTTTGACGCACGCCCCGCGCTGGCTTTCAACCGATCTGCGCGATGGCAATCAAGCGCTGGCAGAGCCGATGGACCGCGCACGTAAGCTGCAATTTTGGGATCTGCTGCTGCGCTGTGGCTTTAAGGAGATCGAGGTCGCGTTTCCCTCAGCATCGCAAACCGATTTTGAGTTTGTCCGTGACTTAATTGAACAGGCGCGTGTGCCTGCCGACGTTACCTTGCAGGTATTAACCCAGGCACGCCAGGATCTGATTGAACGCACCTTTGCTGCGTTGCAGGATGCGCCGCGCGCCATTATTCATATGTATAACGCCACCGCGCCGCTGTTCCGCGAGCGGGTTTTCAAGCAGAGCAAAGCGGAGATCATTGCGCTGGCTACCGCAGGCGCGCGTCAAATTCGAACCGGCTGCGAAGCGCAACCCGCAACCGACTGGACCTTTGAGTATTCACCCGAGACCTTCTGTTTTACCGAGCCAGAATTTGCACTGGAAATTTGTGAAGCCGTTGCGGAAATATGGCAGCCGTGCGCAGAACGTCCGATGATCATCAACCTGCCGGCGACCGTTGAAGTGAACACGCCGAATGTCTACGCCGATCAGATTGAATATTTCTGCCGTCACTTCAGTCGCCGTCAGGATGTCTGTATCAGCGTGCATCCGCATAACGATCGCGGTACCGGCGTAGCTTGCGCCGAATTGGCTCTGCTGGCGGGTGCAGATCGGGTTGAAGGCTGCTTGTTCGGTAACGGCGAGCGCACCGGTAACGTCGATTTGATTACGCTGGCGTTGAATCTCTACACGCAAGGCATTGCGCCACAGCTCGATTTCAGCCAGATGAATGAGGTGATTGAAGTGGTGACCGCCTGCAATCAGCTGCCAGTGCATCCGCGTCATCCTTACGCCGGTGAACTGGTATTTACCGCTTTCTCCGGCTCGCATCAGGATGCGATCAAAAAAGGGTTCGCCATCCGCAGACAAAACGCCGAGACCGTTTGGCAAATGCCTTATCTGCCGCTGGATCCAGCCGATATAGGTTGCAGTTATGAAGCGGTGATTCGGGTGAATAGCCAATCGGGCAAAAGCGGTGCGGCCTGGTTGCTGGAGCAGAATCACGGTTTGCAGTTACCGCGCGCCTTGCAGCAGGATTTCAGTGGATGCGTACAGCGTGAAACCGATCGCCACGGCAAAGAGATGACGCAACATGCTATCTGGCAGCTCTTTTGTCGCCAGTATGGCGTGGAGCAGCCAACGCTGCGCCTGTTGAATGCAGAAAGCCAAAGCGATGCGGGCGCGCAAACGCAGCTTAACGCTAACGCAGCGCAGGATGGCAAAGCCTTGCGCTTATGCGGCAGCGGTAACGGTTTGCTGTCGGCAGCGGTGAATGCGCTGCGTCAATCACTCGGGCTGGCGCTGACCATTGAGGATTATCATGAGCACACGCTAGGCAAACGCAGTGACAGCCGATCGGTGGCTTACGTCAGCTGCCTGAACATGGCGGGAGAGCGTGCATGGGGCGTGAGCATCGATAACGATACCTCGCGCGCCTCGCTGCAGGCGCTGTTTAACGCGGCAAGTCGCTTTCTGACACCGGAAAATAATCTGCAGGCGACATGCCAAGCAGACGACGAAACATCGCGCTGAAGGCGCTTGGGCTTTCATAGCCGAGATCCAGCGCCACGCGTAACACCGATTCGCCCTGCGCCAGCTGTGTCAGGGCGATGGCCAGACGCGCACGTCGCACCCAGTCACTGAAATGCAACCCGGTTTCACGGATAAAATAGCGCGCCAGTGTGCGGCTCGACACATTGAGCTGTTCACTGGCACGCTCCAGCGTCCAGCTTTCGCCAGGACGTTGTTGAATAAGATCGCAGAGCATTTTCAAACGGTGCGTTTGCGGCGATGGCAGTTCAAACGGCAATACATCCATGCCACGAATTTCATCCAGCAGCAGTTCATAGATGCGTTCCGTGCGACTGCCCGGCGTATAAGCTTCAGGCAAAGTTATCGCGCTGATAATCAGTTCACGCAGCAGCGGTGAAATCTGAACCACCTGACAGCTGGCAGGCAAATCCGCTCGCGCCAGGGGATCAACAAACAGCGTCCGCGCCGCCACCGAACCGGTGATATGCAGCGCGTGCCGCGTATAGGCAGGAAGCCAGACACCACGGCTAGGCGGCACAACCCAACTTCCCTGCTCCGTTTCCACTCGCACCACGCCGCTCAGCGTATGAATCAACTGTGCGCAAGTATGGTGATGCCAGGGTTCGCTGGCACCGTGTGCATAGTCATGCGCCAACGGCACCAGCGGGCGCGTAGCAAAATTAAATGCCAGCGTGGTGCTCATTTAGGCCTTTAAATACTTATAGATGACGGCCAGATCCTGCTCACCGTAGCCCGCATCCACCGCTTGTTGCCAGACATCAGCGATATTTTCTAACGCAGGCAGGTTGCTGTCGGCAGCGTCCAGCGCCAGACGCGCATCTTTTAATGCCCAGATCAGATGCATTTGCGGGGTGTAATCGTCGCTGGCAATCATGCCCAGCTTCATTTTGGCGTAAGGCGCAGCCAGCGGGCCGCCCTCCAGCACTTTCCACAGGTCGTCGGTGGAAAAACCAAACTGTTCAGCCAGTCGGGTACTCTCCGCCAGACTCTGCATCAAGCCAATCAGCCAGCTGTTGACCACTAATTTCATCCGCGAGCTTTTTCCCGCTTCGCCCAGCCACTGCGTCCCTTTCCCAATAGCAGCAAAGACCGTTTCAGCCGCCCCAGCGCGCGATTGATCGCCGCTGGCCATCACCAAAATTTGGGCATTCTCGGCAGGTGCTTTGGTCCCCGAAACCGGTGCATCAATGAAAAGGATGTCATCGCGCACATCGGCGAAGAAAGCGATCAGCGCATCCGTTTTTTCAACGCCGATGGTGCCCATCTGACAAATTGTTGCCCCCTGCTTCAGCGCATATTTTAAGGAGTGCAAGACCTCTTCGGTGGTGTCGCCGTCGGATAACATGGTGATCACTACGTCGACCAGCTTAACCGCATCAGATGCCGTGTCAGCTAATTTAAGCCCTGCATCGACTAAATCCTCGCCGCGTGCGCGGGTGCGGTTCCAGCCATGAACGGTAAAGCCTTTTTTCAGCAGGTTAGCGGCAAACGCGTGGCCCATTGCGCCCAATCCCAATACCGCCACTTCAGGTTTCTGACTCATGCTGATTCCCTCTTAAGGTTAAATTTGGCGAACCTGTGCAACAGAACAGATTCAGGATAAATCGAGACTTAAAATCTGTACCCGGCTTTGCTGTGTGGGGCTGCGAAACAGCACTTCGTGGGTTTGCATCATACCCTGACGCGTATAAAAGCGACGTGCCGCACTATTCTGTTCGAGCACTTCCAACCACAGCAGCGGCTGACGTAATTCACGCCCTTTGGCGCAAATTTCATTAAATACACGCTGCCCCACGCCTTGCCCGGTGATGTCTGGCAGCAGATAAAACTTATGCAGGCACAGTCCGCTGAGTTCGCTGCCTGGCCGCCGCTGATCGGTGCCAATTTGCACCACGCCACAGGGCGAATCCTGCATCAGTAAATACCACTGACTGCCGCTGCCATGCAGGCTACGACGCAAGCTGGCGGGTGAAAAGACGCTGTCGATGAAGTCATCGCACTCTTTGGCGTTATGCCATAACGCCGCAAAATGGTGGCGATAGCTTGTTTCGCCAATCTGGCTCAGCAGCGCAATCTCTGACTCGCTGGCGCGGTACAGCAGTTCCATGCCGGTTTCCTTGCGTATAGCCCTGAAAAGCAAAACATTCAGACTGGCGGCAATCGATCAAAAAATCCAGCCTAAATACGTAACAGCATTGAACATTTTCAGCCATAGGTTTTCGCTAAGCAGCGCTTTATCATTTACGCTTTTAAAAGATGCAACAAAACCCTTAACATATGCACACAATGTTCCAGCTGGTTCATTCCTCTTTTTTTGTAGGCTTCTAATAAATGAAAATAGCGTTACTTCGTCAGGCGCACCTTCCGCTGTTGATGCTGCCTGCGGTGTTCCCTCTGCCGTTACTGGCTGCGGATGAGAGCAGTAATACTCTGGTTGTCAGTGCGGCTCCAGGACCTTCAGGGCTTTCTGAACTGGATACGCCCGCCGCCGTCAGCGTGGTGACAGGTGATGACATGCGTCAGGCCGCACCTCGCGTTAACTTGTCAGAAAATTTAACCAGCGTGCCGGGTTTGCAGATCCAAAACAGGCAAAACTATGCGCAAGATTTACAGTTGTCGGTGCGCGGATTTGGTTCACGTTCGACGTACGGCGTGCGCGGAATACGTATCTATGTGGATGGCATCCCCGCCACCATGCCAGATGGTCAGGGTCAAACCTCAAACATTGATATTGGATCGATTGATCACGTAGAAGTGCTGCGCGGGCCATTTTCAGCGTTGTATGGCAACGCGTCTGGCGGCGTGATTAACGTTGATACCCAAACCGGACAGCAACCCACCACGCTTGAAGCGGGAACCTGGTACGGCAGCTACGGCAGCTGGCGCAACAGCGTGAAAGCCAGCGGCGCAACCGGCGATGGCACGCACGCAGGCGACGTAAATTACACCGTTTCAGCCTCACGCTTTACCACTCACGGATACCGCGATCACAGCTCGGCACAGAAAAACCTTGGCAACGCCAAACTGGGTGTGCGCATTGATGATGTCAGCACGTTGACGCTGCTGTTCAACAGCGTGCACATTGATGCGCAAGATCCGGGCGGATTAACGCCCGATCAGTGGCGCGATAATCCGCGTCAGGTGGTGAGCAACGTGTCGCTGTATGACACGCGTAAAACGGTGGATCAGACGCAAGGCGGGCTGCACTATCAGCGTCAGATGAGTGAAAACGACGATCTCAGCATCATGATGTATGCGGGCATGCGGGAAACCACACAATTCCAGTCTATTCCTGCCAGCGTTCAGAGCAATCCTGCTCATCCCGGCGGCGTGATTTCACTGACGCGTCATTATCAAGGTGTTGATACACGCTGGACGCACCGCGACGCGCTGTTCTCAATTCCCGTGACGCTAACCGGCGGCCTCGATTATGAAACCATGACCGAGCGGCGCAAAGGCTTCGAAAACTACACTATCAACAACGGCGTTTATGATTACGGTAGCCAGGGCAATTTGCGTCGTAATGAACGCAACCTGATGTGGAACCTTGATCCTTATCTGCAAACGACGTGGCAATTCACTAACAAGCTCTCGCTGGACGCTGGCGTGCGCTTCAGTACCGTTAATTTCGACTCTAACGACAACTACGTCACCGCAGGTAATGGCGATGACAGCGGCGATGCGCGTTACCACAAATGGCTGCCTGCGGCGTCGTTGAAATATGCGTTTGACGACAGCTGGAATGCCTATCTTTCTGCGGGCCGCGGCTTTGAAACGCCCACCATCAACGAACTTTCTTATCGCTCGGATGGTCAGTCGGGGCTGAACCTTGGCCTGAAACCAGCCACCAGCGACACCCTCGAGTTAGGCACCAAGAAGCGTATCGGCAATGGCTTGATTACCGCCGCCGTGTTCCAGACGGATACGCAGGATGAGATTGTGGCAGACACCAGCAGCGGCGGGCGCACCACCTATAAAAATGCCGGGGAAACCCGTCGTCGCGGATTGGAACTGGGCCTGGATCAGCAGTTCGCTTACGACTGGCGTGTGAAGATGGCTTACACCCTACTGGATGCACGCTATCGCACCAACGCCTGTGGCGATGAGAGCTGCGACGGTAATCGCATTCCCGGCATTGCGCGTAATATGGCCTACGCCGGTCTGGAATACGCGCCAGAGCAAGGCTTCTATGCAGGTGCTGAGATGCGTTACATGAGCAATATTGCCGCTGACGATGAAGGGGATGTGAAAGCGCCGTCTTATACCGTCACGTCAATAAACAGTGGCTACAAATGGCTGGTGCAAAACTGGACGCTGGATCTGTTTGGCCGTGCCGATAACCTGTTTGATCGTCACTACGTCGGTTCGGTGATCGTCAATGAAAGCAACGGTCGTTATTTCGAATCTGCACCGGGCCGTAATTACAGCGTCGGCCTGAATGTCAGTTACGCGTTTCAGTAAAAATCTTCAGTGAACATGCCTCGACATACGGATTATGCGAGGCACAAATTCTGCGAAGTTGTCAAAAGTTTCCAGGGAATGAGTGTGCTGCTCAATCCCTGGAACAATCCCTCTACTGATTACAAGGCGCTGACCTGCGCCAGCACATCCTGAGTACTGCCCGTTTCACCCAGACGTGGGAAGATCAGTTTTACGCTATTGGTATGGGTATCTGCATTGAGATCGGTCATGGCATCCACCGCCAACGTGACGTTGTAACCTAACTCATACGCCTGACGCGCCGTTGACTCCACACCAATGCTGGTGGCAATGCCGCAAATCACAACCTGCGTCACGCCACGCTTTTGCAGCTCTTCATGCAGCGGCGTGTTGTTGAATGCGCCCCAGCTGTGTTTGGTGATGGTGATATCTTCCTGCTGCGGCGTCATTTCCGGGACCAGTGTGGCCCAATCAGCCGGGAGCTCACCGCTGTGACCGCCTTGCTCGTTGCGGCCTGGCGCACCGCCCGCCACGTTTACCAAAACCACCGGCAAATCTTTGGCGTGAAACGCATCTTTAAGCTGCGCGCACAGGTCAATGATCGGTTGTGGTTCATGTACCACCGGCAATGCGACGATGCCATGCTGCAGGTCGATAACGATCAGCGCGGTTTTTGCATCAAGTGTGGTTACAGCCATGTTGAGTCCTCTCAGGATTAATTGTCAGCGAGTCGTTGCAGTAAGGGAATGGCAAGCAGTAGCTGCTGCTGCTCAGCGGCTGAAAACCGGGTTTCAATACTCTTAATCAGCCAGTCATCACGTAAAGCGCGATTGGCGGCGATCAGTTCCCGGCAGGCTTGCGTTGGTGTGTAGCGTGTTTTACGGCCATCTTGCGCATCCGGTTCGCCCTGTACCATCCCTGCTGACTGCAAGCTGGCGACGGTGGCACCCATAGATTGCGTACGCACCCCTTCTGCTGTAGCCAGTTCGGTAATGGTCATCGCGCCGTCCCGCACCAAATGTCCAAGAACCAGTATCTGCGACCAGCTCAGCTCGCCCGGCGGGGCTGATTCGCGTAATCGGCGACCTAGCTTACCTATTACGCTGCGCAGTTCCGCTGCGGAGACATCCCTATTGCTCATTGCCTGCTCCTTACTGTGAACGCATCACTCTACAAATACGAAGGTAAACTGTGTAGTTTACCTTCGTATCAAATTGTAAAATCAGGCGCGGGCTAAATAGTGAATCAGACTATGAAAACGCAGCGTCACTTTCAGCGGATTGCGGTAGCTGTGCGCCACATCGGCGGCAAACTGAAAGGCTTCTCCCGCCTGTAACCGCCGCCAAATACCCTCCAGGCTCAATAATAATTCCCCTTCCAGCACCACTACCTGCTCAATCACGCCCGTTTCGTGCGCCGAAGAATCGCTTTGTGCGCCGGGAGCGAGTTCAACCGCGAGCAGATCAAAACGAAGTTTAGCGTCGTAAGGCAGCAGTGGCCGCACAATCATCTGTGAATTGGGTTGGCTGAATGACGCTGTTTCGCCCTCTTGCAGCGTGCTGTCATGAATAAAGAAAGAAAAAGGAACGTTAAATCCGGTAGCAATTTTCCATAAGGTCGCCACCGTTGGGCTGGATTCGCCGCGTTCAATTTGGCCCAGCATCGCTTTGCTGACGCCCGTTCGCTCCGACGCTAAAGTCAGGCTCCAGCCATTGGCTTGTCTGAGCTGCTTCAGCGCATCACTGAGATGTTGATGCCAATTTTCCATACGTTCTCCTGCTTACAGGCTCCTGCTTGCTGAACGGCAGTGTACCACTTGTGCGTTATAGCGCATCATGCGAGGATGTGCGCTATAACGCACAAAGGATCTCAGCCATGTTCCGCGCCACTTCTGGTTTTACGTTACCGATGGTCGTTTCAGGTTTTGTCGCCGTGCTGGTGGGATACAGCAGCACCGGCGCGATTATTTATCAGGTCGCGCAAGCGGCGGGTGCCAGCCCAATGCAGATTGGTGGTTGGCTTTCGATGATTGGCATCGCCATGGGTATCGCTTCTCTGGGCCTTTCCCTGCTTTACCGCATGCCGATTCTCGCGGCCTGGTCGACACCGGGCGCGGCGCTGCTCGCCAGCAGTTTTCACGGCATTTCCATCAACGACGCGGTGGGCGTTTTTGTCTTTGCCAACGTGCTGATTGTGCTGTGCGGCGTGACGGGATTGTTCGCCAGGCTGATGAACTACATTCCACAATCGCTGGCTTCCGCGATGCTGGCGGGCATTTTATTGCGCTTTGGCCTGCAAACATTCGCCGACTTGCACACTGATTTCACCCTGTGCGGCAGCATGTGCCTGGCCTGGTTACTGGCGCGCCGCTGGCTGGCGCGTTACGCCATTTTGGTCACGCTGATGGTGGGCGTTGCGGTCGCCATGGCCCAAGGCGCGATCCATTTTCCTTCGCATTCGCCTGGCTTTGTTTTGCCCGATGCGGTCATGCCGCACTTTACGTTGACCACGCTGATTGGCATAGGTCTGCCCTATTTTCTGGTCACGATGGCGTCGCAAAATGCGCCCGGTATCGCCACATTGCAGGCGCACGGCTATACCCCGCCGGTATCCGCGCTAATGAGCTGGACGGGATTGATCGCCTTGATCATGTCGCCATTTGGCGGGTTTTCGGTGTGCGTGGCAGCCATCACAGCGGCGATCTGCATGGGCGAAGAGGTTGACCCCAATCCACGTCGCCGCTGGTTAGCCTCAGCCATTGCCGGCCTGTTTTACCTGCTGGCGGGTTTTTCGGGTGCGTTGATTGGCGTGCTGTTCAGCGCATTGCCGGCGGTGCTGATTCAGGCGCTGGCGGGTCTGGCGCTGTTGGCAACGCTCGGCGGCAGCTTGCAGCGCGCGCTGGAGCACTCTAGCGAGCGTGATAGCGCGTTGATCACCTTTCTGATTACCGCATCGGGCGTGTCGCTACTGGGCATCGGCGCCGCTTTTTGGGGGCTGGTCGGCGGCGTAGCAGCGCATCTGCTGTTGAGCAAAAAATCGGTTTGATCGTCCTGCGTGCTGCTGCTTTTTCCGGCAGCGCGTGAAAAAACCACGCATTTATCCCCTTTATCTGCCGTTTGATTTGCCATTGCCCCGCGTAAAATTACCGTAATCGCCGATAACTCGCGATTTTCTGCCTCAGACAACGACCGATAAGGGCCCAACAGGTGGCAAAAACTTTTCTGCGCAGCGGTAATCTTGATGCGGTGCTGGCCTTAGGTGAAAACGGCCAGCCGGTCTACGCCTCTGCACTGCAAATTCGTGAAACCCTGCGCCTGCGCCGTCAAAGCGCGCTGGCAAACTGCCTTGCTATTCCCCAAGCCAACGAGCGCGGCGATCGCCTCGACTGGTATGCGCCCTTTTCCGGCAAGGTAAAATCCTGGCTGGGTGCCAGCGATCACGAACGCCGCCAAGCGCTGCAGCAGCTTACTGCTTATCAGCAGGATATGAACGATCTCAGTGTACGCGCGCGCGCAGCGGAAAATCCTGCCATGCGCCTGTTTGGCGCGCTGTTAAGCAAGACCTTGCAGTTTCCCGATCAGCAATACGTTTATCTGGTGGATGGCAAACCGGTTATCACCTTTTGGGGCTTCGTTGATGCTCAGGAACGCAGTCGCGATGACGCGCTGGCCTGTTTGCGTGACAGCCTGGAAGTGACCTTACCAAAATTAGTGATCGACCCGCAGCCCGAGCCAGTTGTCGCACCGGTTATCGAACCCATTATTGAAAATGTCGCGCCAGAATCGGTTGTCGAGTCGGTTGAACCTGAGCCGGTTATGGCACCTGAGCCAGCACCAGCAGCACGCCGTGCCGGTTTCCGTGTCTGGTATTTGTTGCCGCCTGTCGCGATTGCCGCTGCGGTAGCCATGGCAGTGGTGCTGCACACTTCACAGCCTGATACGCCAGCGACGGCTGAGCGTAAACCCGCCGCGCCAGCCCAGCCCGTCACAGCAAGTGTGAGTAAACCGCCTGCGGTACTGGTTTCTGCCGAAAAATTAGCGAATACGCTGCCGCAAACCCCAGCAAGCGTGGTTGCATCGGTTGCCACTGAAAGCGCTGCGCCGTCTGCTACCCTTTCCAGTGTGGTGACGCCTGCGGTGCCAGCAAAACCGGACGATCTGGTGGTGACACCCGATGCAGTACGTGATGGTTTGGTGCGCGTGATTGATGGTCGCTGGCGCGTCAGTATTGAGCAGATCAAAACGCCGACCGGTAAGCAGCCCGAGATGCGCTTTCAGTTCAACAACGGCAAAGGCAGTGTGCAGATTGCACAAGGCAACACCCGCTGCAAAGCTGACGTCAGCGCCGCCATGACCAGCGCCGGTAATCTGGTGATTGAAAGTCGTTATACCGCAAGATGCAGCGATAACTCTCGCTACCGCATGCCGCTTTTGGTGTGCCATGCCAACATTGGCGCGGCAGTTTGCGAAGCGCAATATGGCAATGACAACGTATTCCCAATGACGATTAAGCGTGAGAGTAAATAAACATGTTGGCTCCCCTGATCGATGACAAACAAAAAATTACGCTGATTGAAGACAGTGGCGTGCAGTTTCTCGACTTCGGCTTGCAGTTTTCAGCCACCCAGGCGCGCCGCCAGTTTGTGCGCCAGACCGCTAATGGCCCGCTGCTGCGCCTGAACGTTGACGGGAATGGCGGTAAATTTTTGCTTTATCCTGAAGATGGCGGCGCACCGGAAGTGGTGCGTCCTGAATCTGACATTGCGCTGGCTGATTCGCTGTCGCTGCTCGCCGCCTGCTGGTTGCCGCTGCCGATGTTGCGCTGCGCCAGTGGACGCCGTTTTATTGGTGGACCCGAAAACTGGGCGCGCATGCGTCTGGTCGCGCTGGATAAACCGGATGCTGCAGGCAATACCCATCGCGTTAGCCTGGCTTTTGACACCCGCTGCGTCGCCAATGACGAGGGTGGCGAGCAGTTGGGCCTCTCTCCCGCAGACGCACAAAACGGCGTGACCTTTGCGCTGGCCTGGCACAATTACGAGCTGGGTGAGTTTCTTGACAACACTTGGGTTGACGGTTGGCTGCGTGAAGCCTTTACCGATCGCGTGCAGGATCGTCGTGAACAAGCGATCAATCAGGCGCTGCGCGAATTTGAATATCAGGCGCACTACCTGAATTTGCTGGAGCTGCTCGGTGAGCAACTCACTCTCAGCGATATTCATATTCAGGCCGCTTCACTGCAAACGCCCGCCGTAAACGTCGATATCATTCTTGATGTCGGTAATTCGCATACCTGCGGCATTCTGGTTGAAGATCATCCCGAAGAAACTAACGGTTTAAAACAAACCTACGAACTGCAACTGCGCGATCTGTCACAGCCGCATCAGGTTTATAACGAGCTGTTCGATAGCCGCCTGGAGTTCGCCGAAGCGCGTTTCGGCAAGGCCAGTTTCTCGCTGGAAAGCGGGCGCGAATCTGCGTTTATGTGGCCGTCACTCACCCGTGTCGGTCGCGAAGCGAGCCGTCTTGCGCTGCAACGCGCCGGGCTGGAAGGCAGCACCGGTTTATCCAGTCCACGCCGCTATTTGTGGGATGAAGCACGCTATCAGCCAGGCTGGCGTTTCAACCAGCAAGGGTTGCAAGTGGAACCGCTGGCCTGCGCCGCCCCTTTCACTACGTTGGTTAATGATGAAGGCCAGCCGCTGCATGCGCTGCCGATTGACGATCGCTTGCCGGTGTTCTCTGCCCATTACAGCCGCAGTTCGCTGATGACCTTTATGCTGTGCGAACTGTTAGCGCAGGCCATGATGCAAATGAACAGCGCCGCACAGCGTCAACGCATGCCGCAAAGCCACGCCCCGCGCCAGTTACGTCATGTGATTCTGACGCTGCCTTCGGCGATGCCAAAACCGGAGCGTGAAATTTTCCGTCGCCGTATGCAGGAAGCGATTGCGCTGGTGTGGAAAGCGGAAGGCTGGCACGACGCTGATGCTGACTTTACGCCAGAAAGCCAGGCACAAAGCCGCAAGCCGGTACCCGACGTGCAGATGGAGTGGGATGAAGCCACCTGCGGCCAGATGGTGTGGCTGTTTAATGAAACTCAGGTCAATTTTGCTGGTCGCGCCGAAGATTTCTTCAGCAGCATGGCGCGTCCCGATCGCCCGCGTGAAACCGATGAGCTGCCCGGTAAAAGCCTGCGCATCGCCTCCATCGATATTGGCGGCGGCACCACCGATTTAGCCATTACCCAATATCGCCTTGATGATGGTCAGGGCAACAACGTTAAGATCACGCCGCGCCTGCTGTTCCGCGAAGGATTTAAAGTGGCGGGCGACGATATTCTGCTGGATGTGATTCAGCTGTGGATCCTGCCTGCCCTGCAAAATGGCCTGCAAAAAGCGGGACTGACGCTGGCTGAACCGCTGATCAACAAGCTGTTTGGTCATGACAGCCGCATGGATGGACAAGCTACGCTGCGCCAACAGGCCACGCTGCAACTGTTTATTCCTCTGGCGCAGGCCGTGTTAGAGCGTTACGAAAACTGGGATCCGCTGGAGAGTCACGCTGAGATTAATGCGCTGTTTGGCGAGCTGGTTGAACAGCGTCCGAGCGATGCCGTTCTCTCGTTTGTGAACGGTGAAATTCAGCGCGAACTGGGTGGCAACAGCCGCTTTGATCTGCTTGATGTGCCGCTGGTGGTGAGCATGGCGCAGCTGCACGCCGAGTTTATGCAGCACCGCATGGCGATTATTCCTGCGCTGCGTTCAATGTGTGAAGTGGTGTCGCTGTATCAATGCGATGTGTTGCTGCTAACCGGTCGGCCGTCGCGTTTCCCGGGTATTCAGGCGCTGGTACGCCACTTACAGCCGCTGCCGGGCAGCCGTATTTTGTCGCTGGAAGGCTATCACACCAGCGACTGGTATCCGTTTAACAAACTGGGCCGCATCGATAACCCAAAATCCACCGCGGCCGTGGGTGCCATGCTCTGCTTGCTGGCGCTGGATCTGCGTCTTAGCAGCTTCTGGTTCCGCGCGGGCGATTTCGAACCTTACTCCACCATTCGGTATCTGGGCATGCTGGATGAAAACCAGGCGCTGACCGATGAGAATCTTTGCTACAGCGAGATCGATCTCGATGACAGTAGTTTCGCGCTGGATCGTAAAAGCAGCTTCCGCATTCGCGGTAACGTCTGCCTTGGCTTCCGTCAGCTGGATAACGATCGCTGGCCTGCTTCACCGCTGTATAGCCTGACGCTGAATGATGCCGCGCTGGCGCGTAAAGTCGCCGGTGAAAGCGTATTGCGCGTGAAGTTAGCGGTTAAGCCTGGCCCGGATGCGCAAGGCCCGGAAAATCTGGTGCTGAGTGATGCGCGTCTTGACGACGGCACGCGGGTGCCGCTCGATCAGTTGAGCCTCAAACTGAATACGCTTTCAGCGACCGGCAACGCCAATGCGCAATATTGGATCGACAGCGGGAGCGTGTGTAAACGATGAAATCTTTAAAAACGCGCCAGCCGCAGACGCTGGCAAAACGTCTTAGCCTGTTGCAGGACGCCCTGAATGCCAGCCTTGACTGGATTGATACTACCCGTGCGCAGTCGCCGCGTCTGGCGCTGGAAGCGGAAACGCTGACACGACAACTGCGACAGGCGCGCGTGCAAACCCATGCATTGGCCCAACAGGTTGCGCGTCCAGTGACGCTGGCGCTGTTTGGTCAATCTCAGGCGGGTAAAGCCTGGCTGTTGAGCGAGATGGTCGCCGATGCCCAAGGCCAATTGGTGACGCGTCTGAGCGACAAATCGCTGAACTACTTTCAACACATCAATCCCGATAACCTTGATTATGCGACCGCCACGCGTTTCAGCCACCAGCGCGAACCGCTGTCGGGTGAATGGCCAGTGGAATTAACGCTGCTGAGCGAAGCGGAAATTCTACGTCTGGCGATTGCCTGCGGTGGCGGCGTAACGCAACCTAATATTGCGCAGATTGACAGCGTGATGCAGCGCCTGCAGCGTCATCGCCTGACCACGCCGCTGGCTGGGCTGGAAAGTGATGCGCTAGTGACATTGTGGTCATGGTGTCGCCGCCATCATTTTTATGATGCCTTGCTGGATCGTCATTTCTGGCCACAGGCGGTAGAACTGGCGCCGTGGCTCAGCGTGGATGACCGCGTACAGCTCTTTTCTTTGCTGTGGCCAGCTGAACCGCAACTGAATGAGTGGCTACGCGGCCTGCTGCATTTGCGTCATCAACTGCGCAACAGCAGTCGCGTGCTGGCCCCGCTGAGCCTGCTGACGGACGAGGCTTCATTGCCAGCCGAACAGTTGATCGTCCCGGCCAGCGAGCAGGATCAGCAACGACTCATTGATGTTTGCCCATTAAATGGCAATCGCATCGGCAAACCGCAAAGCGTACCGCTGGGTCAACTGGCGCTGCTGACGCTGGAAGTGCTGATTCCGCTGAGTTCTACGCCGCGTACCGCGCTCTACGATGACGCCGATATGCTGGAATTGCCTGCGCCAGGCGTGCCGGCTGACCGCGCTTCGGCGGAAGAGCTTCAGCGTTTACAGCAGCAAGATCCGCTGCGGGCGCGCCTGCTGGAACAGAAACGCGCCCTGCTGCCCGGCTTTTACGCCACGCGTCAGAGTATCGATCTGTTACTGGTCTGCACTGCGGCCAGCCAGCGTCAGGATGCGGATATCGCCAGCAAGGCGCTACGCGAATGGCAGCGTCATCAGCCGGTGAATGAAAGTGGCGAAAAGCCGCGTCTGATTTGGGCCATCACGCCTTATGACGCGCGCCATCAACAGATGAATGTAGATGAAGCGGTTCAGCGACAGATTGGTCAGCCGGGACAACGCTGGGGCTCGATGCTGGCGCTGGATCGCGCAGGTGTTGATCGCATGGCGGCCTGGTTGCAAGAAGAAATGCAGCCGGAAGCGCGCCGTGAGTTGCTGGTGACGCAGCTGGCGCAGATTCAACACACCGTGGTTGAGCGTCGTTTACAACCCTGGACCGAGGCAGAAGCCAGCCCAGAACAGGCAGCGCGTAAACAGAACATCGCCGATATTTTGTTGAAATGTTTGCAGCACCGCACCGGTTTGCACGGTGAATTGCTGGAGCGCTTGCAGCCGCCGCGTGAAGCGTTGCGTCAATTGTGGCTGAATCAATCTGCTGCGCCTAACGCCACCAGCCTGACGCCGCTCAATGCGGCTGAAAATCAGTTTGGTATTGGCTTTGAGTTTGATCTGTTCAGCAATGCAGAAGTCGAGCAGGCACCCGTGCAGCAGAGCAAAGCCAGCCAAAACACCCAGCAGTTTCCGCATCAGGTGTTCAGTTTATGGCTCGATCATTTACGTCAACTGCCGGAAAATCGCAGCCTGCTGGCGTTACTGAATATCGATAAAGCCACCATGGAATGGCTGGTAGAAGAGTTGATCACCGCGAGTTTCCGCGCTGAGATGACGCAGAAATTGCAGCAGGCGCTGCATGAATCCGATGCGCATACCGTGACGCATGAGTCGCGTGCCGATCGTCAAGTGACGCGCGCGATGACAGTGTTAGGGGATTTTGTTGCCTGGCTCGGCTTTTTGCAGCGACCCGAATCGGAGCGTCCAGCGAGTCGCGTGAATCGGGGGCAATCGATCTTCTCTCGCCCGCCTGCGCCCAGCGTTAGCTTCGGTGCCGGACAGCGTTTAACCCGTCTTTCGGTCGCGCCCGCCAATCATACCGCTTACTACATTTATGATTGGTTAGTGGGACTCAATACGGTGATCATTGAGAACAACGGTTACACCGGCGGCGGTGATTTACCCGTTGCCGCACGTGACGCGTTGATTGCATTGCTGAAACCGCTGCGCGCTTAATCGACGATCAGGCGCAGCTCGCCTTCCAGCGACTGCGCCGCTTCTTCCAGCAGCGCCAACACCGGCGCGAACGTATCATGGTGATGACGCTTATCGACATGGCGTAAATGAATCTCCGCTGGCAACGCCATCCCGCCCGTCAACCAATCCCACAACGCATCCAGATTATTGCCAAACGGAAACGGGCAATGGCTTTGCTGCGCCAACTGATCATAAAACGCATCACGATCCGCCAACTGACGAAAATCAAAGCTCAGAATCAGCATGATTATGGCACCTGTTTGAAGCTGCGATAGTGATCGGTTGAGAGATAAACTAACCCATCTGAAGAGTAGACCAGGCGATCCGCTTCGCGGTGCCCACAACGATAATTCACGTCCGCTTCATACCACTGGCGATTCTGCCTTTGTGGCAGGCGCTTTTCACGATTCGAGAATCGGTCGCCACCAATCGCTTTTCCTGGCAAAACATCGCACAGATCGCCTTTGCTGGGATTCCAGCCGCGACGACGCGCTTCACTTTTGGTCAGATAATAGTCAGGTAATTGCTGGTTTTGCAGGATATAACGGGCAACGGTGCGCACATCAGTGAGCGCAGTGATATCACTGGCAGCAGGTGCAGAAGAAGAGGGTAAATAAGGTTTGAGGCCAACCCAGCAGGCGGCAAGGACCAAGAAAAGTCCAATCCAGAGTTTTTTCGACATAATGGCATCCGTGACAGCAGGATGCGGATCATAACAGTTTTAACGGCCAGAAACAGCGCGGGCCAGACAAGCTGGCCCCAGCGGCTTAGGCAGCGTGCGAATGCGCGCTATCACGTCGCCATGCTCCCGGTGCAACACCGTATTGACGTTTAAAACTGCGATTAAATGACTGCTGCGAATCGAAACCTAAAGAAATTGCGACGTTGAGAATCGGTTCGTTGGTGCTGGTCAGGCGATCTGCCGACTTTTTGAGTTTTTTCACCCGGATATATTCGCCCAGCGGATAACCGGTGTGCTCTTTAAACATACGCTGCAGATGCCACTTGGAATAACCTGCGCGCTCAGAAACCGTGTCCAAATCCAGACGTGCTTCAATGTTGTTATCAATCCAGTCGATTAGATCGTGAATAAAGGCATCGCTCATCATTCTATGTTCTCCCGTCGCGTTGACGAATGGTATCAGTATCAATTGCAGTTACACTTAAAGGGTGACTGACTATGCCAGTTAATGCAAGTTTTATTAGTACATTAAATGCCGCACAGCTTATAGGGTTTTTCTAACGCGATTCACACCTCAATAGGGCGCCTACCAAACCGCACATAAAGTGTATCAGATATTCTTGCAGTTGCGAGTTGCACAAGCCTACACTCCTCGTAATTAATTGCAATCGTCAAAGTTGCAAATATTGGCCTGCGGGCCGTTTTTTCCTTTTAGGCGGAATAACAATAATGAACAGACAAACGAAGTGGGTTCGTCAGGGTTCTACCCTTCTGGGGATGGTGCTGCTCATCAGCCAATTGAGCGGCTGCGATAACGGTGTGGCGCAAAACGCCCCGCCACCACCACCACAAGTGAGTGCAGCAGACGTGCTGATCAAACCGGTTAGCCAATGGGATAGCTTCACGGGGCGCGTTGAAGCGGTGCAAAGCGTGCAGCTGCGTCCGCGCGTCTCTGGTTATATCAATGAAGTGAATTACCGCGAAGGCGATGAAGTGAAAAAAGGCCAGGTACTTTTCACGATCGACGATCGCAGTTATCGCGCCGCGCTGGAGCAGGCAAAAGCGGAACTGGCGCGCTCGCGCAGTCAGGCCAGTTTGGCACGCAGCGAATCTGCGCGTACGGAGAAACTGATCGGAACGCAGGCGATTTCTCGCGAAGCGTGGGAACAGCGTCGTTCGGCCTCCAGCCAGGCGCAGGCTGATGTGTTAGCGGCTGAAGCCGCAGTGGATATGGCGCAGCTGAATCTCGACTTCACGCGCGTGACCGCGCCGATTGATGGCCGCGCCAGCCGCGCGATGATCACCTCCGGCAATTTAGTCAGCGCAGGCGACAGCGCCAGCGTGCTCACCACATTAGTTTCGCAAGAGAAAATGTACGTCTATTTCGAAGTCGATGAAGCGACCTTCCTGCATTATCAAGCGATGACGCGCCAGGGCCAACAGCGTAACGCGCTGCCGGTTGAGATTGGATTGGTGGACGAGCAAGGTTATCCGCATCAGGGCAAGATCGATTTCCTCGACAATCAATTAACCGCCAGCACCGGCACCATTCGTATGCGCGCCCTGCTCGACAACCCCCAGCGCCAGCTCACGCCAGGCCTTTATGCGCGCGTCCGTTTACCTGGCAGCGCGCAGTTTGATGCCCTGTTGATTGACGATAAAGCGGTATTAACCGATCAAGATCGCAAGTACGTTTACGTCGTTGATGGTCAGGGCAAAGCGCAACGCCGAGATATTCAAGCCGGCGCGATGGTTGACGGCTTACGTATTGTTAAGACGGGACTGCAATCGGGCGATCGGGTGATTGTTGATGGTCTGCAAAAAGTGTTTATGCCTGGCATGGCGGTGACTGCACAGCAAGTCGCCATGCGTGCGACAGCCGCTCACTAATTCGAGGCCGTTATGGACTTTTCCCGCTTTTTTATTGATCGGCCGATTTTTGCCGCCGTGCTGTCGATCCTGATTTTCGTGACCGGCGCTATTTCCATTCCGCTGTTACCGATCAGCGAATATCCCGATGTGGTGCCACCCAGCGTACAGGTTCGTGCTGAATATCCCGGCGCCAACCCCAAAGTAATTGCCGATTCAGTGGCCACGCCGCTTGAGGAAGCGATTAATGGCGTTGAGAACATGATGTACATGAAATCGGTTGCCGGCTCCGATGG
This sequence comes from Pantoea sp. T14, assembly GCF_036663535.1. Lineage (NCBI taxonomy): Bacteria > Pseudomonadati > Pseudomonadota > Gammaproteobacteria > Enterobacterales > Erwiniaceae > Pantoea > Pantoea sp. T14. The sequence goes on along the minus strand of NZ_JAWUEB010000027.1, from coordinate 632,104 downwards.
CGTGCTGGTCACGACCGTGACTTTCCGCCCGGGCACCGATCCCGATCAGGCGCAGGTTCAGGTGCAGAACCGTGTGGCGCAGGCCGAAGCGCGCTTACCGGAAGATGTACGCCGCCTGGGTATCACGACACAGAAGCAGTCGCCGACGTTAACGTTGGTGGTGCACATGTTCTCGCCGAACAGCACCTACGATTCGCTCTATTTGCGCAACTACGCAACCTTAAAAGTGAAAGATGAGCTGGCGCGTCTGCCGGGCGTAGGCCAGATCCAGATTTTTGGTGCAGGCGAATATGCGATGCGCGTCTGGCTTGATCCCAACAAAGTGGCCGCTCGGGGCTTAACCGCTTCGGACGTGATTACCGCGATGCAGGAGCAGAATGTGCAGGTTTCTGCCGGTCAGCTTGGCGCGGAACCGTTGAAAAAACAAAGCGATTTTCTGTTGTCGATCAACACGCAAGGCCGACTGGAAAGCGAACAGCAATTTGGCGACATCATTCTGAAAACCTCAGATGAAGGTTCGCTGGTGCGACTGCGTGACGTAGCGCGCATCGAAATGGGTTCAGGCAGTTATGCCTTGCGTTCGCAGCTCAACAACAAAGATGCCGTCGGTATTGGTATCTTCCAGGCACCCGGCGCGAATGCCATTGATCTCTCAAATGCGGTACGTGCCAAAATGGATGAACTGGCCACCCGCTTCCCCAACGACGTGAAATGGGCTGCCCCCTACGATCCGACTGTATTCGTGCGGGACTCGATCAAAGCGGTGGTCAAAACGCTGCTGGAAGCGGTGGTGCTGGTGGTGCTGGTGGTGATTCTGTTCCTGCAAACCTGGCGTGCGTCGATCATCCCTTTGCTGGCGGTGCCGGTTTCAGTGGTCGGTACGTTTAGCGTGCTTTACCTGCTGGGTTTCTCCCTCAATACCTTGAGTCTGTTCGGGCTGGTTCTGGCGATAGGCATCGTGGTTGATGATGCGATTGTGGTCGTAGAGAACGTGGAACGAAATATTGAGATGGGATTGTCGCCCAAAGCGGCAGCGCATCAGGCGATGCGTGAAGTCTCTGGACCCATTATCGCTATTGCTTTGGTGCTGTGTGCGGTGTTTGTCCCGATGGCGTTTTTGTCGGGCGTGACCGGGCAATTCTATAAGCAGTTTGCGGTTACCATTGCGATTTCCACCGTGATCTCCGCCATTAACTCGCTCACGCTATCACCCGCACTGGCGGCCATGCTGTTGAAGGATCATCATGCGCCAAAAGATATGCCAACGCGCCTGATTGATCGCCTGTTTGGCTGGCTGTTCCGTCCCTTTAACCGATTTTTCCAGCGCAGTGCGCACGGTTATGAGTCGATGGTGGGCAAAACGTTGCGACGTCGCGGCGCGGTCTTTGCGGTATATGTGCTGTTGCTGGCGGGCGCGGGCTGGATGTTCCACAGCGTGCCGGGGGGATTCATTCCCACCCAGGATAAGTTGTACCTGATTGGCGGCGTGAAAATGCCAGAGGGTTCATCGCTGGCGCGCACCGATGCCGTGATTCGTAAAATGAGCGAAATCGGTATGCAAACCGAGGGCGTGGCGTATGCGGTGGCCTTCCCCGGCTTGAACGCGTTGCAGTTCACCAACACGCCCAACAGCGGCACGGTGTTCTTTGGTTTAAAACCGTTTGATCAACGCAAGCACAGCGCGGCGGAAATCAACGCAGAGATCAATGCGAAGATTGCCCAGATACAGCAAGGATTTGGCTTTTCGATTATGCCGCCACCGATTTTGGGTCTGGGGCAAGGATCGGGTTATTCGCTCTATGTGCAGGATCGCGCGGGTTTAGGCTACGGGGCACTGCAAACCGCAATTAATACGCTTTCCGGCGCGGTAATGCAGACGCCAGGGATGCAGTTCCCGATCTCATCTTACCAGGCAAATGTGCCGCAGCTGGATGTGAAAGTGGACCGCGATAAAGCCAAAGCGCAAGGTGTGTCGCTGACGGAGCTATTCAGCACGCTACAAACCTATTTAGGTTCATCCTATGTCAACGACTTCAACCGATTTGGCCGCACCTGGCGAGTCATGGCGCAAGCCGATGGCGATTTCCGTGACAGCGTAGAGGACATTTCCAACCTGCGTACCCGCAACGATCGCGGCGAAATGGTGCCGATTGGTAGCATGGTCAATATCACCACCAGTTACGGGCCCGATCCGGTGATTCGCTACAACGGCTATCCGGCGGCGGATTTGATTGGTGATGCCGATCCGCGGGTGCTTTCTTCGGCGCAGGCGATGGCGCAACTGGAAACGATGTCCGATCAGCTGTTACCAAATGGCATGAATATCGAATGGACCGATCTGAGTTATCAGCAATCCACACAAGGCAACACCGCATTGATTGTGTTCCCGGTTGCCGTTCTGCTGGCGTTTTTGGTGCTTGCCGCCCTTTACGAAAGCTGGACGTTACCGCTGGCGGTGATCCTGATTGTGCCAATTACCATGCTTTCGGCGCTGGTGGGCGTTTGGTTAACTGGCGGTGATAACAACGTGTTTGTTCAGGTTGGATTAGTGGTATTGATGGGGCTGGCGTGTAAGAACGCCATTCTGATTGTGGAGTTTGCCCGCGAACTGGAAATCCAGGGCAAAGGGATCGTGGAATCTGCGCTGGAGGCGTGTCGCCTGCGTTTACGCCCTATCGTGATGACATCGATTGCCTTTATTGCTGGCACCATTCCACTGATATTAGGCGAAGGTGCTGGAGCAGAAGTACGCGGTGTTACCGGGATTACCGTGTTCGCCGGGATGCTCGGCGTCACACTGTTTGGTTTGTTCCTGACGCCCGTATTTTATGTCACTCTGCGTAAATGGGTGACTCGTAAGGCACCGAAAGAAACGTTGCAACCGGCGTGATGTGAATAAAAAAGGCAATCTTCGGATTGCCTTTTTTTTGGAAAAAGATTGAGCGTCGTTTTTTAAAACAGGCTTAAAGCATGGAAACCCGGACAGAAAAAAAGCCGCATCAGCGGCTTTTCTTACAGAAGTCTTCGACCTCATCGGGTTCAGGCACAGCGGTACAGTTGCTGGTGTCGCGTTTCTTTAGCTCATTGAGCGCATCGGCGACGGTACGTTTAGCTAACACATCCAGCGACGCCTGCTCGGCTTCGTCTGCGATGGATTTGAAGTACCAGCAAAGGTTGGCGCTGACCAGACAACGTGGTGCGACATCAGGGCGCGATGCCCAGATTTTCTTGTCTTCAATCACAGAGACATAGATGTCACGTAGCGTGATGTCTGCAGCAGCACGCCCCAGATGAATCGAACCGGTTCTGCCTAACGTCGAGACGATAATACCGTCACGTGTTAAAGGAACCATCAGTTTGCGTATAAAGCTGGGATTGGCTTCAAGGCCATAAGCCAGAACTGCGCTGGTTGAGCGTTTTCCCATTTGCTCCGCCATCGCTACGCTAAGAACCATTTGCAAAGCTGTCGGGAAGCGGTAATCAAGCATTTCTTTATCCTGAGTTGCGGTGCATCTTATTGTTTTATTGCCGCATAAGTGAACACTGAATGAGCAATAAATATAACAAACACTGTTGCTTTTTTGAAGCAAGGCCACAGCGACAAGGCACGTATTCACCAAAGCCCGCGGCACGATAGCACAAGGTGCTTAGCCTGCTAACTGCCAAATTGTTCTGGCGTTAGTTTATCGCTGCCGTAGGTGCGGGAAGCCTTTGTTTTAGCACCATGACCAATAACACGTTAATGATTGCCAGGACGCAAAGCAACCCTAGCGTGGCGGGTGCGCCCAGGGTTTCGAACACATAACCCCCTACCAGCGGTGTGAGTGCCTGACCAATCAACGCCGGGCGCGCCATCCGCCCGACGACAATTGCATAGGCTTCCGGTTTGACCATCGCCAGCGGTAAAGTTCCCCGCACGATGGCACGTAATCCATTTCCGGCACCGTAAAGCACCATGCTGAGCAAGGCCATGTGGGGAAAGCAGGCTAATAGCAGCAAGCCGATCGCCACTAATCCCACCGAAAAAAAGGTGGTCCAGATAGGATGCCCACGCTTAAAAGCGATATCAACAATGCGCGATCCCACCTGACACGGGCCCAGAATGGCGCTAATGGCCAACGCCGACGTCAAGCTATGACCGCTGGCCTGCAGCAGGCTGATCAGCTGCACTGAAATCGCCGTCATAATCACCGACGCAAGCGTGAAAATGGCGCACAGCAGCCAAAACAGCGACGGTGCGATGTCGCTGTTAGTCTGCGTTGCGGATTTCGGTTTCAGGTTGCGAACCGGTTTGACATTGGGTAGCGCATAAAAGTAGGCAGGTAGAACAGAGAGCAGAAGCATAGCGGCGATGGCAAAGCAGGCGCCACGCCACGCTAGCCAGTGAATAAGCAACGCGGTGCCGGGCCAGACGAGTGTGGTGCAAAATCCAGAAATCAGCGTGATGCCGGTGATCGCTGAACGCGCCTGGCCGCCATAACGTGTTCCGAGCGTGGCAAACAGCGCATCGTATAAACCCATTGCCATGCCAATGCCGATAATGACCCAGGCAAACAGAAACAGCGCCAGTGATTGGCTCAAGCCCATGATCACCAAGCCTACGGCCATGACTGCCCCACTTAAGGCCAGCAGCAGGCGCCCCCCCGTTTTGGCAATGATGCGTCCGCTCAGCGGTGCCAGCAATCCTGACACTAAAATGCCGGTCGATAATGCGCCGTAAACCCATTGTTGCGACCAACCGGTTTCCGCAACAATGGGATTCGCCATCACCGCCATCAAATAGAACGATCCGCCCCAGGAAAGTATCTGCACTAAACCCAACGTGATAATGGCGGCCACGCCTGGTTTGTTTGGTTGGTTCACTACTGAAATCCGTTAGCTGGCAAAGCATTTTTATAACATGTTCTGGGATAAGGAAAAATGGTGACAGAAGCGAAGCTACCCGCTTTTCTCTGTTTAGCCTAAATGCAGGCACGATTTTAACGAATACTTTTAAAGTATGTTGTAACTAGAATCACTATTGCGGGGGAAATTAACTTCTGCGACAGTAAGGATGTTGTAATTAAGGAGGCGAATATGGCGCGCTACGACTTAGTGGCAGATCTACACCAGTGCGTAAATGATTTAGAACGGGCGCTTGGCCGCCTGAGAGCGACCCTTGAATCCCAACCGTTGCTGATTGCACGCGTATTTAGCCTGCCGCCAATTGAAAAAGGCCGCGAGCATGATCCCATTACGCAAATTGAAGTTGAGCAACATCTGGGAGAAGCCGCGCGCGACATGGCGTTGAATCATTATTGTCGCCTGTTCATGCAGTATCAGTCGGAAAAACTCAGTACCAAAGCAGCGGTGCGCCTGCCGGGGGCGATTTGCATTGAATGCGATGACGCGATGGAGCAGGCGATCACTGCGCAAGTTGATGAGGTGAATCAACTGAAAGCGCTGCTGGAAAAACTGATCACCGTTGATTCGGGTTTACCAAGTGAAGCGCGCTTCGAATTCGTCCACCACCATTTTCGCGGATTGATTACATTAAACGCTTACCGCACCGTTTCTTTACTGCAAGCGCCAGACAGCCTACGTTTTGGCTGGGCGAACAAACATGTGATCAAGAATGTAACGCGCGAAGAAATCATGGAAAAGTTGGATAAAAGCCTCAAGGCTGGACGTTCGCAAGCACCGTGGTCGCGCGAACAGTGGGCGCAAAAAGTTCAGGAGGAGTTGGAAAGCGTGCGGGCATTACCCACATCCGCTCGCTTGAAAATCAAGCGCCCGGTAAAAGTACAGCCTATTGCGCGTGTTTGGCGTGCCGATGAGAAGAAACAAACTCAGCTTGCCTGCCCTTCGCCGATTTTGGTGTTATGCCGCGATCGCACACAGGTGCCTGTGCTGGGTGAACTGCTGAATTATGACGCGGATAATATCGCTTACCGCCATAAACCCGCCGCTGAACAGCTATATTTGCTGATTCCCCGCCTGCATCTTTGGGTGGATGTGCCGGTTTAGGCAAATAAAGCCGGTCATAAAAAAGGCCAGCATCACGCTGGCCTTCCCGACTAAAACACTTACTGCTTCATGCTGCCGACCATCTCTTCCGGGCGAACCCATTCATCAAACTCTTCTTCGGTGAGATAACCGAGTTTCAACGCTGACCCTTTCAGCGTCAGTCCTTCTTTATGTGCCTTCTTAGCAATTTCAGCCGCTTTGTCGTAACCGATATGCGTATTCAAGGCAGTAACCAGCATCAACGATTCATTCAGTAATTGCTCAATACGCTCACGTACGGGTTCAATACCGATCGCACAGTGATGATTAAAGCTGTCCATGCCATCGGCCAACAGGCGAATCGATTGCAGGAAATTATGAATCACCATCGGACGGAAGACGTTGAGCTCGAAGTTACCGGATGCGCCGCCCATGTTAATGGCCACGTCGTTACCCATCACCTGGCAGCACAACATCGTCATCGCTTCACACTGCGTCGGATTCACTTTGCCAGGCATGATTGAGCTGCCCGGCTCGTTTTCCGGGATAGCAATTTCGCCGATGCCGCAACGCGGGCCCGACGATAACCAGCGCACATCATTGGCAATTTTCATCAATGAAGCTGCCAGCCCTTTCAACGCACCGTGCGCATGCACTAAAGCATCACAGGTTGCCAGCGCTTCAAATTTATTGGGTGCGGTGACAAAAGGCTGCTGCGTTAACTCTGCCAATGCTTTAGCCACGCGAACCGCATATTCCGGGTGCGTATTTAAGCCGGTGCCTACCGCGGTGCCGCCCAACGCCAGCTCGGCAACGTGCGGAATGCTCTGCTCGATATGTTTAAGGTTGTGCTCCAGCATCGCCACCCAGCCGGAGATTTCCTGGCCTAGCGTGAGCGGCGTAGCGTCCTGAAGATGCGTTCGACCAATCTTCACAATGTCTTTGAAGGCTTCAGACTTTTCACTCAGGGTTTTCTTTAACACATGGATTTGCGGGATCAGCTGCTCACGCAGCGCAATCACCGCGGCAACGTGCATCGCCGTCGGAAAGACATCATTAGAACTTTGGCTTTTATTTACATCATCATTAGGATGCACTAAACGCGACATGCCGCGCTCGCCGCCGAGGATTTCACTGGCGCGGTTCGCCAGCACTTCATTCATGTTCATATTGGTCTGGGTACCGGAACCGGTTTGCCAGATAGCCAACGGAAATTCATCGCTGTGTTGATCGGCGAGCACTTCGTCTGCAGCTTTAAGGATGGCTTCCGCACGTTCATCCGGGAGCAAGCCCAAATCACGGTTCACGCTGGCAGCAGCGCGCTTGGTCAATGCCAATGCATGCACCAGCGCGGTCGGCATTTTTTCAGTTGAAATACGAAAGTGTTCCAGCGAGCGCTGAGTCTGCGCGCCCCATAACTTATCTGCCGGTACATCGATGGGCCCCATTGAATCTTTTTCAATGCGATTGGCTGCCATGAATACGTCTCCTTTAGCACAGTTTTTGGGATTTAAACGCCCATAAATTGATCTGGGCGGCCGAGATTCTTACATACAATAATTTAACATTATGCGAGCCTGCCATGCTTATTGCACTTGATATGTATTTTCACTAACACTTTCTGCTTTAATAAACACAATAACTTCCCGTGATTAAGGGTAAATGATGCAAAAACTGAACAATTCGCTGCAAAATTACGCTTGGGGCAGCAAAACGGCCTTAACAGAACTTTATGGCATCGCTAACCCAAAAGGTTTACCGATGGCGGAAATGTGGATGGGTGCGCATCCCAAAAGCCCTTCAACCGTAGACGACCACGGTAAAGTTCGCTCGCTGCGCGACGTAATTGATGCCCATCCAGACGCCATGCTGGGCAATCAGGTGGCTAAGCGCTTTGGTGAACTGCCTTTTCTGTTTAAGGTTTTGTGTGCTGATCAGCCCCTTTCTATTCAGGTGCATCCCAGTAAAAGCGCTGCTGAAGAGGGATTTTCACGGGAAAATGCTGCGTCTATTCCGCTGAATGCCGCCGAACGTAACTATAAAGATGCCAACCATAAACCTGAGCTGGTTTACGCCTTAACCCCTTTTCAGGCGATGAACGGTTTTCGCGCTTTCTCAGAAATGGTTTCTTTGCTGGAGCCCGTTGCGGGCGCGCATCCTCAAATTGCGCATTTTCTTCAGCATCCCGATCAAGAGAATCTTGCGAAATTGTTCACCACGCTGCTTTCGCTGCAAGGCGAAGCTAAATCACTGGCGCTTGGCGTGTTGAAATCTGCCCTTAATGCCCGCGAAGGCGAACCCTGGCAGACCATCAAAACCATTGCGCTCGATTATCCAGACGATACTGGCCTGTTTTCTCCTTTACTGCTCAATGTCATTACGCTGCAACCCGGCGAAGCGATGTTCTTGTTTGCCGAAACGCCTCACGCCTACCTGAAAGGTGTTGCGCTGGAAGTGATGGCGAATTCGGATAACGTGTTGCGCGCGGGTTTAACGCCAAAATACATCGATATTCCTGAATTGATGGCGAACGTTAAATTCGTCGAGAAACCTGCCGATCAGTTACTGACACAGCCTGAGGAACAGGAGAGTGAATTACGCTTTCCGATTCCGGTTGATGACTTTGCCTTCGCTATTCATACCTTGAATGCGGTGCCGCAGGCGGTGAGCCAGGAGAGCGCTGCCCTGCTGTTCTGTATTGAAGGTCAGGCAATCATCGCTAAAGGCACAGAGCAAGTGGTGCTCCAGCCTGGTGAATCCTGCTTCGTTGCCGCAAATGAGGCACCGATCACAGTGGCCGGAACGGGACGTTTAGCGCGCGTCTTTAACGACTTACACGGATGCGGCTGACGTTTTGGCGCTTAACTGCTATTATTTCAACCTATTAGCTAAATAACGCCCGCGGGCGTTTTTTCTTCACGCGCCGAACACGATCAGCGGCGTAGGCGGACTCAAGGATAAGGACGACTCAGCAATGAAAAAGACCAACGTTGCCGTGGGTGTGATTGTAGCACTGGGCGTAATCTGGACCGGCGCAGCCTGGTTCACTGGCAAGCAGCTCGAAACGCACATGGATCAACTGGTGCAAAACGCCAACACCCAGTTGAACGCTTACGCACCCAATAGCCGACTGAAGATTAGCTATCAAGATTATCAGCGTGGTGTCTTCAGCAGTCAGACCAAACTGGTGATTCAGGCGACATCGCAAACGGAAGACAATGCTTTGCTGAAGCCGGGTCAAAGCATCGTATTGAATGAAAACATCAGCCACGGCCCTTTCCCGTTTGCCCAGTTAAAACACTTCAATCTTATTCCGAGCATGGCGTCGGTACATACCGAACTGGCTAATACCGATGCGGTGAAAAAGCTGTTTGAGTTGACCAACAATCAGTCTCTGATCAACGCGGAGACGCGCATCGGTTACAGCGGTGCTACCGACACCGCGCTGAAAATCCTGCCTATTGATTATCAAAATGCGCAAACCGGTGAACGTGCTGCAACGAATGGCGGCGTGCTTAACGTCAGCGCTGACAGCAAGGGCGATAAAGTGTCACTGGATAGCGATATCGGTAGCGTTGCGTTAACCAGCAAAAATGAGATGGGCCAGCCGGTGCTGTTCACGCTGAATGGCTTAAAAGTCAGTGGTAACACTCATCTTAGCCCGGAAGGCGTGCGCATCGGCGATCAGGCTATTGAAGTTGAAAAGGTCAATGCCAGCATTAATGGACAAGATGCATTAACACTGCAAAAACTGAAAGGCACTTCCTCCTTTGATAATCAGTCTGGAAAAATCGGTGGCAATATCGATTATCACGTCGACAGCATCCAGCTTCAGCAGCAAGATTTTGGCGAAGCCACGCTGAAAATGAAGCTGTCGCAGTTTGACGCGCAGGCAGTTAAGACCTTCTCTGATAATTACAATGCGCAGATGCAGGATCTGCTTAACCAACAAGGCCTGGCGGATGATCCTATCCGTTATCAAGCGGGCGTTCACACCATTCTGCTGAACAACCTACCGACGCTGTTGAAGGGCTCGCCAGCCATCAGCATCGCGCCGTTGAGTTGGAAGAATGAGAAAGGCGAAAGCAGCTTTAATCTCACCGCTAACTTTAACGATCCGGCAACCGTGACGGGTGAACCACAGAGCCTGAGCGCAATGGTTAATCGTGTATTGAAAACGCTCGACACCAAGCTGAACATTAATATGCCAATGGCTACCGAAACCATGCGCCATGTTGGGCTGGCAGAAGGATATCAGGCAGATGAGGCGCAGAAACTGGCCGATCAGCAGGTCAAAGGTTTAGCGGCAATGGGACAGATGTTCCGTCTGACGCAGCAGCAGGATGATAATATTATTACCAGTCTGCAATATGCTAATGGTCAGGTTAATATGAATGGCGACAAAATGACGCTGGAGCAGTTTTTGTCTCGTTATATGCTCGGTATGCCAACCAATGAAGGCATGCCACAATAAAATTTCGCTATTTAGCGTGAATGAATAACAATGCCGACCCTGAAAGGGGCCGGCATTTTTTTATGCTTTCACTGACGTTTGGTCGGCGACGTTTAATTTATTAGTTGCCGCGATAAGTGGAATAACCAAACGGACTTAACAGCAGCGGAATGTGATAATGCTGACCATTATTTTCTAAGGTAAATTCAACGGGAATTTCAGGGAAGAACGTTTTCTGTTTTTGATTTTTATAATAATCCCCGGTTTTGAACACGACGCGATAATTGCCGCTTGTCGGCGTTTTACCTTGTGGATAGAGCGCTGGAATGCGGCCATTATTATCCGTCACGCCAGTAGCCAATTTAATCCATTTATCCTCTTGTTGCTGATCCAGTTCAACCTCAACACCTGCGGTTGGCACGCCGGTTTGCAGGTTCAGGACATGAACGCTCAGCGGATTTTTCATCGCTTCAGGCTGCGCCGCGATGGCTGAAACAGAGGTAGAAAGTAATAACGCCGCCAGTAATGTTGTTTTCATCGGTTCTTCCCTTTATTAGAAATTGAATGCAGCCAAATCTTATAGCCAGCCATGGCGACTTTAAAATTCGCGGGAAAAAATGTGAAATTTCCTAAATTAACGCTGCAAATCTATCCGCTAAATAGCGCAAATTTTACGCGAAATATTCAAAAGGGATGAAATCGCGCAAGGCCGTGGGTATGCCTGACGCGGAGAAAAAGATATATGACGAACACGCTAGGCCGACCCCCGCACAATCAGCTGCGGCGGAATAATTAGATCTTGCCGCTCCGCCGTGGGATTTGCCATGCGATATAAAATACGCGCTGCCGCTGCCCGGCCAATATCTCGCGCCGAACTGGTCACAAAGGTCAAAGGTGGATCGGTTAATTCCGCCTGCGGCTCATCACCAAATCCCATCAGCGCCATTTGCTGACCATAATAGCTGTCTACCGCGCCGCGACCAATATCACGCCCGGTGCGCAACAGGCCGAAATAACATCCCATTGCCGTTGATGCGTTATAGGCCAGAATCGCGGTTAATCGAGGATGCTGTTTTAATAGTTGAATAGCCGCGTCGGCGGCTTCTTTTTGCGTGTTACCACACTCTACGATCCATTCCGGGCGAAACGGCAAACCGTATTGCAGTAACGTCGCGCAGTAACCGCCAATACGTTCAGCTCGGGTTAACGACGCGCTGTTTCCGCCCAGCCAACCGATGCGCTGATGTCCCTGACGAATCAAATATTCGGTCGCGAGCCGCGCCGCTTGTGCATTGTCAGGACGAATCGTATCAACGTCATCAACACTGCTGGCACGTGCAGCGCAAACCATCGCGATATTTTGCTCACGCACCCGCGTAATGATTTCTGCGGCCTGATCGGTGCCACCCCCTAACACCACGCCATCAACGCCCTGCGACACCAGCGAATCAAAACAGCGATTAAGATGCTGACCTTGCGTGCCGCTCTGGGTGAGAAACAGCAATTTGCCCTGTTTTTCCAATGCTTCACTGAGACCCGCCGTCATTTCGGCATAAAAAGGATGGCTGAGATCGCGCACGATCAAGCCGATCACGCCACTTTCGCCGCCGCGTAAGGTTGATGCAGAACGGTTGCGTACGAAGCCCAGTTGCTCAATAGCCTGATTAACCCGTAACACGGTAGCAGCGGAAATGCGCCCTTTTCCAGAAAGCACCAACGAAACAGTGGTAACGGAAACGCCCGCCGCATCGGCGACATCATTAATGGTGATTTTATGCTGCGACATGGTTTCTCAATACGTAAGCGGTCATAAAGCCTTAAACATTTCGATAAAACGTTACACCGCTGAGGGAAAAATTAATATCGCATGACGCACAAACAGTGTGATTTATCGCGCATTACGGCTTGATAAAACGTTTTATCATCGCATTACTTCCTAACCGTTACTAATCCTTGCTGGAGTCATGATGCCCGCCCCACAACAAAAAATGTCACTCTGGGAGTTTTTCCAGAGCCTGGGTAAAACCTTTATGCTGCCGGTTGCGCTGTTATCGTTCTGCGGCATTATGCTTGGCATTGGTAGCTCGCTGAGCAGTCACGATGTCCTGACGCTGATTCCTTTACTCGATCAACCCTTGCTGCAATATCTGTTTTTATGGATGGCAAAACTGGGTTCATTCGCCTTCAGCTATTTACCGGTGATGTTTGCCGTGGCTATTCCACTCGGCATGGCGCGTGAGAACAAAGGCGTGGCCGCGTTTTCCGGCTTTGTCGGCTATGCGGTGCTTAACCTCAGTATTAACTTCTGGCTGAACATCAACGGTATTCTGCCGACCACCGATGCCGCGTTATTGAAAGCCAATAACGTGCAATCGATTCTTGGAATTCAATCCATTGATACCGGGATTTTGGGTGCGGTGATTGTCGGGATTATCGTGTTCTGGCTGCATGAACGCTTTCATCATATCCGCCTACCCGACGCGTTGGCCTTTTTTGGCGGCACGCGTTTCGTTCCCATCATCACCACGCTGGTGCTGGGTGTTGTTGGGTTGATCGTTCCGCTGATTTGGCCGTTCTTTGCTCGCGCCATTACCGGCTTGGGCTGGATGATCAACAGTGCAGGTGATTTCGGCCCGATGATCTTCGGTACCGGCGAGCGCTTGCTGCTGCCGTTTGGCCTGCAACATATTCTGGTTGCGATTATGCGTTTCACCGATGCGGGCGGCACGCTGGATGTCTGCGGCAAAACCGTCAGCGGTGCGCTGACCATCTTCCAGGCGCAACTGGCGTGTCCAGAAACCCACGGATTTGCTGAGAGCGCGACCCGCTTCCTGTCGCAGGGTAAAATGCCGGCCTTCCTGGGCGGATTGCCCGGCGCGGCATTAGCGATTTATCACTGCGCACGCCCTGAAAATCGCCATAAAATTAAAGGGCTGCTGATTTCCGGCGTGGTAGCCTGCGTGGTGGGTGGCACCACCGAACCGATTGAATTCCTGTTCCTGTTTGTAGCGCCGTTCCTCTATTTACTCCATGCGCTGTTGACCGGTTTAGGCTTCACCATGATGGCGATTCTTGGTGTCACGATTGGTAACACCGACGGCAATATTATCGACTTCGTGGTGTTCGGCGTACTGCATGGATTATCCACGAAATGGTATTGGGTTCCCGTGGTTGCCGCCGTCTGGTTTGTCGGTTATTACGCCATTTTCCGCTTTGCTATCGTGCGGTTTAATATCAAAACGCCAGGGCGGGAAGTCGAAACGGCAAATTCCGTAGAGCAAAAAGTCAGTAGCGCGGGCAAAGGCAAGTCAGGTTACAACTCACCGGCCATTCTTTCGGCGCTGGGTGGCGTTGAAAATATTACCTCACTGGATAACTGCCTGACGCGCCTGCGTTTAACTATCGCCGACATGAGCAAAGTGGATGATGCTGCGTTGAAAGCCAACGGCGCGATCGGCGTGATTCACCTTAATCAAACCAGCTTGCAAGTGGTGATTGGCCCGCAGGTGCAGTCGGTGAAAGACGAGTTGTCACACTTGATGGACGTGACCGCGTAACGTACCTAACCTGCAACCTGAAGAGAAAAGCCGATGTTTGATTTTGATAAGGTCATTGACCGTCGCGGCACGGCATGTACGCAATGGGATTTCGTGGCTGACCGCTTTGGCGTTCCCGACCTGCTGCCGTTCACCATTTCTGATATGGATTTTGCTACCGCGCCCTGCATTTTGCAGGCGTTGGAGCAGCGCGTGCAGCACGGTGTCTTCGGTTACAGCCGCTGGCAGCATGACGCGTTTCTTTCGGCGATTATTCACTGGATGCATACCCGTTTCGACTATCAGCCTGAAGCACAATCGCTGGTTTACGGGCCTTCGGTGATTTACATGGTGGCGCAGATGCTGCGCCACTGGAGCGATGTGAATGACGAAGTGCTGATCCACACGCCGGCTTACGACGCGTTTTATAAAACCATTTTGGCTAATCAACGCCAGGTTTTGGACATGCCATTATATAACAGCGCGCAAGGCTGGCTCTGTGACATGACTAAACTTGAGGCGCTGCTGGCCCGCCCAACCTGTAAGGTGATGCTGCTGTGCAGTCCACACAATCCCACCGGCAAAGTCTGGACGCTGGAGGAGTTGCAGCAGATGGCTGCATTGTGTGAGCGGCATGGTGTGCGTGTCATCAGTGATGAAATCCACATGGATATGGTGATGGGCAGCCAGCCGCATACGCCTTGGGCGAAAGTGGCGCGCAGCGATTGGGCGCTGTTTACCTCGGCGTCAAAGAGCTTCAACATCCCGGCACTGACTGGCGCGTGGGGAATCATTCCCCGTCAATGCGATCGTGCCGCCTGGTTTCAGGCACTGAAAAACAGCGATGGCCTCTCTTCACCTGCCGTGCTGGCCGTTGCTGCGCACATCGCTGCTTATCGTGAGGGCGCGACGTGGTTAGATGCTTTACGCACCTATTTGCAAAGCAATTTGACCTGCGTGGCTGAACGCCTGAATGGCGCGTTTCCGCCTCTCAACTGGCGCCTGCCGCAAGCGACATATCTGGCGTGGATCGATCTTAACCCACTGGGCATTGACGAAGACGCTTTGCAGCAAACGCTGATTCACCAGCAAAAAGTGGCGATCATGCCGGGATCGACGTATGGCGCTGCCAGCCGCGGTTTTTTACGTCTTAATGTTGGCTGCCCACGCAGCAAAGTGGAAGACGGCGTCTCTCGCCTGATTGCAGCCCTTCAGACCTGATAATTCAAGCCTTTACGCGCTTATTGGCCGGGCGGCAATCCACACCGCCTGGCTTTCCCGCACAATTAACCAGCATCCAGCCATGCTGTTGCGCAAATTGCTGGCGCAGTTGCGCAAGATGTTTTTATAATCCTCTGCACTTCTCATCGACTTCTCTAAAACTTCTCAAGTACTTCTCGATATCGTTATCGACAGTATCTTCGATAGAGTTTCTTCGATAAATAACCGACAACTGAGCGAGTGCGCCATGATTGAATCACACCTTCCCCTGACCGATATTCATCGCCATCTTGATGGCAACATTCGTGCACAAACTATTCTCGATTTAGGCCGCCAGTTTAATCTTACCCTGCCCGCTAACAGTTTAGAGGCGCTGCGCCCACATGTGCAGGTCACGCAAAACGAGCCGGATTTGGTCAGCTTCCTGCAGAAGCTGGATTGGGGCGTAAAAGTGTTGGGCAATCTGGACGCGTGCCGCCGTATCGCAATGGAAAATGTCGAAGACGCCGCGCGCGCAGGCATTCACTACGCTGAACTGCGTTTTTCACCCGGTTACATGGCGATGAACCATAACCTGCCGATTGCCGGTGTGGTGGAAGCGGTGATTGACGGCATCAAAGCGGGTTGCCAGCAGCACGCCATTGATATTCGTCTGATTGGCATTATGAGCCGTACTTTTGGCGACGAAGCGTGCCTGAATGAGCTGGAAGGATTGCTGGCGCATCGCGATCATATCACTGCAGTGGATTTAGCCGGTGACGAACTGGGTTTCCCCGGCAGCGAATTTCTCAGCCATTTCACTCGTGCGCGTGATGCCGGTTTCCGCGTTACGGTGCATGCAGGTGAAGCTGCGGGCCCAGAAAGTATCTGGCAAGCCATCCGTGAGCTAGGCGCAGAACGCATCGGCCATGGTGTGAAAGCGATTGAAGATCGCGCATTAATGGATTTCCTGGCGGAGCATCATATTGGTATTGAGTCCTGCCTGACCTCCAATATTCAAACCAGCACCGTGAAATCACTGGCGCAGCATCCGTTAAAGACCTTCCTGGAGCATGGCATTCTTGCCACGATCAACACCGATGATCCCGCCGTTCAGGGCATTGAGCTGGCGCATGAGTATCAGCACGCCGCGCCTGCTGCCGGTTTGAGCCAGGCTCAGATGCGCCAGGCGCAGGAGAATGGATTAGCTATCGCTTTTCTGAGCAACGACGAAAAAGCGGCAATTCGGGCGAAAATTCAGTAAAACATGCCGTCATGGATGCATAAAAAAACGGGCCTGCATGGCCCGTTTTCTTTTCTGTTACGTACAGGTGCTTCAGTAACCTTTACTTCAGCGACAAGGTCTGGCGTTTCTCAGCCGATTGCAGACCCAGTTCGATCAGCTCCATCACCTGAATAGCCTCTTCAGCGGTGACCGGATTATTGCCGCGCCCTGCTATCGCATCACGCACTGCGGCATAGTAGGCAGGATAATTGCCTGGCTGCGTCATCAGCGTTTTTTCGGTCATGCCGTCGCCTTCAACCAGCGTCAGTTGGCCATCTCGCATATCGTAACCCCACTCTTCTTTCGGTGGGAAATCGCCAGATTTCAGGCGATCTTCCTGCGGGTCAAGACCATATTTAACGTAGCTGCCTTTGGTGCCGTGCACCACATAACGGGGTGATTCAGCCGCCACCAGCATGCTGGCATGCAGCACAACACGACGTTGCGGATAAGTCAGCGTGGCGTGGAAATAATCGGTGGTCTGCGCACCAGGACGCATCTCGGCAAGATCAACGTTAATCGCAACCGGTGAACCAAACAGTTGAATCGCCTGATCCAGCAAATGCGGGCCTAAATCGTACCAAATGCCGCTGCCTGCACCTTTCATTTCACGCCAGCGCTGGCGCACTTCTAAACGGAAGCGATCAAAATGCGATTCCAGATAACGGACTTCGCCCAGCGTGCCCTCAGCCAAAAGCTGTTTGAGCGTCAGGAAGTCACTGTCCCAGCGGCGATTATGAAACACAGAAAGCAGCAGACCTTTGGCCTTGGCGAGGTTATCCAGCTCACGCGCTTGTGACAACGTCACGGTGAAAGGCTTGTCTACCACCACATGTTTACCCGCATTCAGGGCCGCTTTTGCCAGCGGAAAGTGGGTGTCGTTCGGCGTGGGAATAACAATTAATTGCAGAGTAGGATCATCGAGCAACGCTTGAGGATCAGCTACCACCTGAACAGATGGCCAGTCGGCGTGCACTTTGCTGGCATCGCTGCTGGAAATAGCAGCCAGCTCAACGTCCGGCGTGCCCGCAATCAGCGGTGCATGAAACGTTTTGCTGGCGAAGCCATATCCCATCAAACCAACACGAAGTTTATCGCTCATTCTCATTCCTCTTGTTCGCTAGTGTGACTGATTTAAGACCATTAGCCAGGCGAGGACAAGGAGGAATCCCCCTAAAAATCAGGAGATAGCACTTCGTGCCATTGGCCAGGCAGTTTGCGCAGCCAGGCTGTCGTGCCCATCCAGATTGCGACGGCGGAAATCGCTGGGACTCACGCCAACGCGTTTACGGAATACGCGTGAGAAGTAGAGTTGATCGTCATAACCGACTTCACGGCCAATAGTCGCAATCGGTTCCTGGGTGGTTTGCAGCAGCAGTTTCGCGCGAATAACCCGTTGATCTTCGCGCCAGCGCAGCAGATTAACACCCATTTGTTCGCGGAACAGATGCGCAAGTCGTGAAGGCGAAAGGCAAACGTGACGCGCTACGTCTTCAATTTTCACTTCGCTCGCCAAATGATTTGTCACGTACTGGCAAGCTTCAATCACGCGCGGATCGCGCACTTGCTGATGACTGCGCGGATCTTCCTCTACCGCACGCAGCAAAAGCCGCTCGAGCAAATTCATCGCCAACTCTTCAGCGAAGCGGCGGCCTGAATTATGGGTTTGCTCTATGCTGGCGAACAGGCGATCAAATTCCCCCCGCAGTGATTCAGGAAGCTGTAATCGACCTACGCCCTCTTTCTCATCTTGCCATTGCAGCCAGTCATTCCAGTAAGCACGCGGGCGGAAATAGACCCAACGGTGAAACCATTGAGGACTGTCGGGCGCGCGACCATAATAGTGGGCCGTTTTTGGCTGAAACAGCAGCATTTCGCCCGGTTCACACTCAAAAGCCTTTTCGCCATCAAAAACCTGACCTTTGCCTTTGATGGTCAAATTCAGGATGTAGCCTTTCATGCCATGCGGACGATCGATAAAGAAATCCAGCGGTCCATCCGCTGTAATCGGCGTTAAACCTGCTACCAGCCAGGCGTTAAACGAGTAACCCGGCAACAAGGGATTGTGTTGTTCCGCAGCCAATTCACGGTGATACATAGTGCCCTCACATCGTCGTTAATTGTTCAAACGCGGACGCTGCTTGCGTCCGCGTGGTTACTGAAAACGGCGTCATTGCCCCTGAATCAGGCTTTGTGTTTTTGTTTGTAGCGGTCGAAAATTACCGCGGCTAACAGTATCAAACCCCGCACCACATACTGTGAGAATGGCGAGATATTCAATAAATTCATCGCATTCTCAACGGTACCGAGAATCAACACCCCGGCGACGACATAGGAGATCTTGCCAATCCCACCCTTAAGGGACACGCCGCCTAACACGCAGGCTGAAATCACCACCAGCTCATAACCCAGCGAGGTCATCGGCTGACCGCTGGTCATACGCGAAGCCAGAATGATGCCCGCTGCAGCCGAGACCAGCCCGGAAAGAATGAAGATGATGATGCGAGTACGCACCACGGGCACACCCGCCAGACGCGCAGCTTCTTCGTTACCGCCAATCGCAAGCGTATTACGCCCAAAGGTCGTTTTATTCAGCAAGAAACCGAAAATCAGCATGGTCGCGATGGTGAGCCAAATCGGCGCGGGAATCCCCAGCCAGTTGGCAAAACCCAGAGCGAAAAAGCGCTCGTCCTCAATCCCTACGGCTTTGCCGTCAGAGAAGATGTAGGCCAGACCGCGCACAATTTGCATCGTTGCCAGCGTGGTGATCAGCGCATTGATTTTTAGACGCGCAATCACGAACCCATTAACGAATCCGGTCAGCATGCCCAGCACCAGGCCTGCGGCAACGCCAATCCACAGGCTTTCCGTCATGTTAATCACCACGGCGGTGACGACACCGGCGCAGGCAATCACTGACGCAACCGACAGGTCAAAATCGCCGGATGCCAGGCAGAACAACATGCCGCAGGCGACCATGCCAGACATCGACATCGCCAATCCCAGGCCTTTCATATTGATGAACGAGCCGAAATTCGGCACAAAGACTGCACAGGCAACGAACAGCAGCGCAAACACCACCAGCATGCCGAAGTTGTCCCAGATACGCCCAAACTGCAGGCCGCTGCGTGAGGCTGGCGGCGGCGTATTAGATGTCGTGGATGAAGCCATGTTGATCTCCTGTCAGGCCACGGCGGCCGCTTGAGTAGTTTTCGGCATCGCCAGGCTCAGCGTTTGCTGCTCCGTAGCATCGTCGTGCATTATTTCACCGGCAATCGCACCTTCACGCATGACCACGATGCGGTCAGCGAGACCCATGACTTCCGGTAAGTCGCTGGAGGCAAACAGCACCGCAATACCTCTGTTCGCCAGTTGATAAATCAGGTTATAAATTTCATGTTTAGCGCCCACGTCAATGCCGCGCGTCGGTTCATCCAGCAGGATCACTTTCATCTCTTCCGACAACCAGCGGCCCAGAATCGCCTTTTGCTGATTCCCCCCGGAGAGGTTCATGATCAGCTGTTCGGCACCGGGCGTTTTGATATTGAGCGAACGAATATGGTTATCCGCGTTTTTCGTTTCCCAGCCCTGTTTAATCAGGCATCCCGCCGCCAGGTTATGGCGTCGCGCACTGATGTTGATGTTGTCACGGACCGAGTGCACCGGGATAATCCCTTCCGTTTTGCGATCTTCCGGGCAGAGCATGACGCCCGCGCGAATCGCATCAATCGGTTCACGTAGCGTTAATGGTTTACCGTCCAGCCTGACCTGCCCACCGCGCAGTCGCGTCGCACCAAACAGCCCTTTCAGCAGTTCGCTGCGTCCTGCACCGACCAGACCAAACAAGCCAACAATTTCCCCTGCATGAACGTGCAGCGAAATCGGGGTGCGTACGCCCTTCGCTTCGACCTTGTCCAGCTCCAGTCGCACCGCGCCTTTTTCACGTGGCGCATAGCCGTAAATGTCGCCGAGGTTTCGTCCGACCATTGCCTGTACTAAATCATCGTGATGCGTGGTAGCCATGTCGGTGAATGTGCGCACATAGCGGCCATCTTTGAACACGGTAATGGCATCGCTCAGTGCAAAGATCTCTTCCATGCGATGCGATACATACAGCACCACGCGTCCTTCTGCGCGCAGCTGACGAATCACGCGGAAGAGATTGTCGATCTCACGCGCTGACAGCGAACTGGTCGGCTCATCAAAGGCGATGATGCGGGCATTGCGTGCCAGCGCCTTGGCAATTTCTACCATCTGCCACTGACCCAGCGACAGGTATTTCAGCGGCATGTCGGGATCGATATCCATGCCCAAATTTTTAAGCTGCAAACCCGCTTCGTAACGCAGTAGCTTGCGATTAACCAAGCCATGTTTGTGTGGCATCTGACCGAGATAGATATTTTCCGCCACGCTCATTTCCGGGATGAGATGCAGCTCTTGATAAATAATCGCCACGCCTGCATCGAGCGCATCGGTGGTGAGCTGGAAACTCATCGGCTTGCCTTTGATGCGGATTTCACCCCCGCTAGGCTGGTAGCTGCCGCTGAGGATTTTTAACAGCGTCGATTTACCGGCACCGTTTTCACCCATCAGCGCGTGAACCTGGCCGCCGTGACACTCAAACGAGATATCCTGCAACGCTTTCACGCCGGGGAAGGTTTTACTGATGCCATGAAACGACAGAAAGGCTGAATCAGTGTTCATGGAAACTCCATTGGGTTAGCCGAGGAGATTCCGCACCTTGATACAGGTGCGGAAGCGCTGTGCGGGTTTACATCAACCCTTTCTTCGCCAGTTCCGTTTTAAAGTTGTCACGGGTGATCAACACCACGTCGGTCACTTCAGTAAATTTCGGCGGTTCTGCCCCTTTGCTTACCCAGTTGTAGAGCATCTGGCTGCTCTTATAACCGTGTACATCCGGGCTTGGCAGCAGCGACCCGTAGAATCCGGTCGCGTTGTTTTTGGAGAGTTCACTGATGGCATCCACACCGTTGATACCGATACCGATAACGTCAGCGGCTTTAAAGCCCTGACCTTCTGTCGCACGCACACCACCCAGCACGGTGTTGTCGTTCATGCCAACAATCAGCCAATGTTTCACTTCAGGATGCTGCACCAGCAAAGAGTTACCGGCATCAAACGCGCCAGGAATATCATTGGATTTGGTCGGGACTTGATAGATTTGGCCAGCCGGGAAACCGGCTGCTTTGATCGCGTCCATTGAACCACCGGTACGACGGCGCGCCGTGTCGAGTTCGTTGGCGGTGATCGCCATCACGGCGGTGCTTTTCACATCCCAGCCGCGTTTTTGCATCTCTTTATAGAGTTCTTGTCCCTGACGCTCACCGATTTTGGTCGCCGCCATCATCACTAACGGCACGGTATCCATCGGCTTACCCTTGGCCGTCACAAATTGATCATCGACCGCGATAACTTTCATGTCATAGCTGCGGGCTTTGGCCGCAATAGCGGAACCGAGTTTGGGATCGGGTGTACAGATAACGAAACCTTTCGCGCCGCTGGCGGCCAGGCTGTCGATGGCATTAAGGGTTTTTTCACCATCGGGAACGGCAATTTTGATCACCTCAAAGCCCAAATCTTTTCCGGCTTTATCGGCGAATTTCCATTCGGTCTGGAACCAGGGTTCCTCCGGTTGCTTGACTAAAAAACCAAGCTTCATGGTCTCGGCGATAGCGGATTGTGACATAACCGCTGCCAGCCCAATGACCGCGAACGCTTTAGTGAATTTATGCATGATGCTCTCCGGCGCTAGTTGTTTTATCGCTGCTAATAACGAATCGGTGTAAACGCTACCAGTCAATTTTGTTTTTTAGGGACAGATGTAAATCAGTGCGTTAGGAAGCGAGTTGGTGATTGCCTGTTCAAACGCTGCGCTAGTTTTAGCTGGAATGGAGAAGAAAAATGTAGAGCGGTATCACATCTTCAAATCACGGCAAATTGGTCCATATATTCAGCGATTTTAACCGGTACTTAACTTTTGCCATGGATCACAAAATCATTACTGATGGCAGAAAAGTGCATATTCTCAGCCAGCGATGACTAACCCTTAATCTGTGTCAATTCCAGGATAGGAGCATCAATACACAACAGGAGATATCCGATGCGGGCCATCACCCTCGGACTGGATTTTGGCAGTGATTCGGTACGTGCATTGGCGGTGGATTGCCAGAGCGGCAAAGAGCTTGAAAGCGCAGTCGTTAATTACTCGCGCTGGCAGCAAGGCCTTTATAGCGATCCTCACACCAACCGCTTTCGTCACCATCCGCAGGACTACATCGACGCCATGGAGCAGGCGATGCTGGGTGTGCTCAACGCACTGAGTGCGGAACAACGCGCCGCCGTCGTTGGCATTGGCGTGGATACCACCGGTTCAACGCCCGCCCCGATTGATCGTGACGGCAATGTATTAGCGCTGCGTCCGGAATTTGCTGACAATCCCAACGCAATGTTTGTGCTGTGGAAAGATCACACCGCTATTGAAGAAGCTGAAGAGATCAATCAGCTCTGTCACAGCGGCCGCTTCCCGGACTACAGCCGCTATATTGGTGGCATTTACTCCTCTGAATGGTTTTGGGCCAAGATTTTGCACGTGTCGCGTGAAGATGATGCGGTACGTGAAGCGGCGGTGTCATGGGTGGAGCTGTGTGATTGGGTACCCGCTTTACTGAGCGGAACTACCGCACCCGCGCAACTGCGCCGGGGACGCTGTGCCGCCGGTCATAAAGCGTTATGGCATCCCGAGTGGAATGGTTTGCCGGATGTAGATTTCCTCAACGCATTGGATCCGTTGCTGACGCAGCAACTCGATTCGCCGCTGTTTGAAGAGACCTGGACCGCAGATATTCCGGTCGGCACCCTCAGCGATCACTGGGCACAGCGCCTGGGTTTGACGCAAAAAGTGACCCTTTCAGGCGGCGCCTTTGATTGCCATATGGGCGCAGTCGGCGGCGGTGCCAAGCCTTATACCTTGGTTAAAGTGATCGGTACATCAACCTGCGACATCCTGATCGCCGATGCTGAAACCGTGGGTGATCGCGCCATTAAGGGGATTTGTGGTCAGGTTGACGGCAGCGTGATGCCTGGTGCCATTGGCTGCGAAGCGGGACAATCGGCGTTCGGCGATATCTACGCCTGGTTTAGCCGACTGCTGGGCTGGCCGCTGCAACAGGCCGCTGAGCAACATCCTGAATTGAAGCCGCAGCTCGCCGCGCTACAAAAAGATCTGATTAAAAATCTTACCCATGCCTGGGCAGCGGATCCAAAACTGGAGCATTTACCGGTGGTGCTGGACTGGTTCAACGGTCGTCGCACCCCAAATGCTAATCAACGTCTGAAAGGCGTGATCACCGATCTTAACCTCGGCACTGACGCGCCTGCACTGTTTGGCGGATTGATCGCTGCCACGGCCTTCGGTGCCCGCGCCATTATGGAATGTTTTGAGCAGCAACAGATTCCTGTTGAGAACATCCTGACGCTGGGCGGCATTGCACGTAAATCCCCTGCCATCATGCAGGCTTGCTGCGATGTGATGAACCGTCCACTGGATATCGTCGCCTCAGATGAGTGCTGCGCCCTGGGCGCCGCAATTTTTGCCGCAGTCGCCGCAGGCGTTTACGCCAGCGTACCCGATGCCCAACAGGTAATGGCCAGCCCGATTGCCGTCACCTTACAGCCCGATCAGGCGCGCGTGGCACGCTATCAGCAGCTTTATCAACGCTATCAAGAATGGTCCGTGTCGGCAGAACCGCATTACGCCGCACGTCCCGCTTCCGTTTCCGCTACGTAGTCAGGAGAGAGTTTATGGAACAGTTTAAAGCGCACAGCGTATGGTTTGTGATTGGCACACAGCATCTTTACGGAGCGGAAACGTTACGTCAGGTAGAACAGCATGCACAACAGGTTGTGGAAGGCTTGAATCAGGCGTCTGGCATTCCGCTGCGTCTGGAGCTTAAGCCGCTGGTGAAATCCCCCGACGAAGCGCTGGCGCTGTGTCGTGACGCGAATCACGATCAACATTGCGTTGGGATCATTACCTGGCTGCACACCTTTTCCCCCGCCAAGATGTGGATCGGTGGCCTGAGCGTCCTGAATAAGCCGCTGCTGCAATTCCATACCCAGTTTAATGCTGAGATCCCGTGGGACAGCATGGATATGGATTTTATGAACCTGAACCAGACCGCACACGGCGGCCGTGAGTTTGGCTTCATCGGCGCACGCATGGGGTTACAACACAGCGTAGTAACCGGCCATTGGCAGGATGCACAAAGCCAGCAGCGTATCGGCAACTGGATGCGTGCAGCGGTGGCAAAACAGGCCAGCCAGCAGCTGAAGGTGGCCCGTTTTGGCGACAACATGCGTGAAGTGGCCGTGACCGAAGGCGATAAAGTGGCCGCACAAATCCAGTTTGGTTATTCAGTAAACGGCTGGGGCGTGGGCGATTTAGTCGACGTGATTAACAGCGTCAGCGATGGCGACGTAAATGCGCTGCTTGATGAGTATGAAAGCCTTTATCGCTTTACCGACGTGGCGGCAACCGGCGGAGAAAAGCGCCAGAACGTTCTGGATGCAGCCCGTATTGAACTGGGGCTAAAGCGTTTTCTTGAAGGCGAAGGCTGCCACGCGTTCACCACTAACTTCCAGACGCTGCACGGTATGACACAGTTGCCCGGCTTAGCGGTGCAGCGCTTGATGGGACAAGGTTATGGTTTTGCCGGTGAAGGTGACTGGAAAACTGCCGCGCTGCTGCGTATTTTCAAAATCCTCGCGGGCGATCGGCCTGGCGGCACCTCCTTTATGGAGGATTACACCTATCACTTCTCACCGGGCAACGATCTGGTACTGGGTTCGCACATGCTGGAAGTTTGCCCTTCTATTGCGATTGAAGAGAAGCCGCTGATCGATGTGCAGTTCCTCGGCATTGGCGACAAAGCCGATCCGGCGCGCATGATCTTCTCTACACCGGCAGGCCGTGCAATTAATGCCAGCGTGATTGATATGGGCGATCGTTTCCGCTTACTGGTGAACGTGGTCGATGCGATTGAACAGCCAAAACCGCTGCCGAAGTTGCCGGTGGCCCGCGCCTTGTGGCGTGCGCAACCCTCGCTGGCGACAGCCTCCGAAGCGTGGATTTTAGCCGGTGGCGCGCACCATACGGTATTCAGCCAGGCGTTAACACTGGATGATATGTATCTGTATGGCGAGATGAACGACATCGAAGTGTTGGTGATTGATGAACAGACGCAATTGCCATCATTCAAAGATGCGCTGCGCTGGAATGAAGCCTATTACCGCATGAAACGTTGATAGGTTAGCGGGTTTACTCTCATTTAGCGGTAAAAAAAACGGCGCGGTCAGTCGCATAGGATGGGCAGTGCCGTAACGCCGCCGTAAATACATCCCTGTAGTCACGTCCGCCGCATCTCTGTGGCGGACGTTTTACTCCTCTACCCATCATTCACGCCTTTATTCCCTCGCTTCACTTGTTTTCAAACCTGCCCCTTGCGTGAATTAACAACACCGTGTTTTCATCTTTCAAAAACCCCTTTAATGTTGCCCAGCATGGAAGATAACAATGAAAATCCAACTTCTTAGTGAAGCGTCCTCATTTGCTGCTCAAACCGCACATCTCCTGTTCCGCGAATGGTCTGCCTTACCTGCCTGGTCAAATCAATCCGCCATCCTGCAACGGCTCAATGCGCGCAATGATTCAGCGCACAGCGAATTCACACTGGTTGCGGAGCACGCTGACAAAGTCATCGCCACCAGTAGCGTGATCCGTTATGAACTCAATGATGCTTTGGCGCGTGAATATTGGCTGGGCGAAGTGGTGACTGACAGCGCGTTTCGCGGACAAGGCATTGCTAAATCATTGATTAGCCGCTGCGTTGCGCTGGCGAAGCAGAACGGTATTAAAGCGTTGTGGCTCTACACGCCAGATCAACAGGCGTTTTATCAACGCTTAGGCTGGCAGGCAGTTGAGCAACGGGTCATTGCTGACGAAGAGGTGACATTAATGGTTATGTCGCTCGATTCATGACACTAAAAAGGCGGCTCGTTTTGAGCCGCCTGATGTTCAACACCTCATTTTTATAACATCCTATTTAAGAGGTACTGATGCGTTTAACGGGCGCGTTCTTCTGACGATCCCACATCACCGTGAGCAAACGTTGCAACGCAATAAAGGCGAAAAGCAGAATACCGATGGCGATTTTGGTCCACCAGGAACTCAGCGTGCCGTCGAAGTTGATCCAGGTTTGAATCAGTCCCTGAATCAAGACGCCGAACAGCGTGCCCAGCACGGTTCCAACCCCACCCGACAACAGCGTGCCGCCAATCACCACTGACGCGATGGCATCTAACTCAACGCCCAAACCGGCTAACGCGTAGCCTGCCGAGG
This sequence comes from Pantoea sp. T14, assembly GCF_036663535.1. Lineage (NCBI taxonomy): Bacteria > Pseudomonadati > Pseudomonadota > Gammaproteobacteria > Enterobacterales > Erwiniaceae > Pantoea > Pantoea sp. T14. The sequence goes on along the minus strand of NZ_JAWUEB010000027.1, from coordinate 605,228 downwards.
TATATATTGAGAACACGATCCCCGCCAGCGTCGCGAGCGTCGTAGAGAGCATGTAAATTTTGATGGTGGTGGCGCGGGTTGAAACGCCCATTAACTGGGCTGAAGTCAGGCTACCGCCAATGGCATAAACCTGATTCCCAAAGCGCGTGCGGTGGGCAAGAATTATGCCCACAAACACCACCAGCAACATGATCACTGCCAACAAACTGAGCCGACCTCCCCCGGGGATTTTCCAGGCAAAACTGGAGAGCGTGGTGTAGAACGGATGATCAATCGGAATCGAGTTTTCAGAAACCAGATAACTGCAACCGCGCAGAAAAAACATCCCCGCCAGCGTAATAATAAAGGCCGGGATCTTCAGCGCATCAATCAACCACCCCATCATGGCACCGAACAACGCGCCCAGAGACAAAATCAAGGCAAAGGCCACCAGCGGATTAAGATGGAAGTCGCCAATTGCGCGTGCCAGAAACACACCGGTAAAGGCGATAACTGCGCCTACGGACAAATCTATTCCGCCGGACAGAATCACAAACGTCATGCCGACAGCGATAATGCCGAGAAAAGCATTGTCGGTAAGGATGTTGCAGATCACCCGCGTGGAAGCGAATCCCGGGAACTGGCTCAGGCAGAACAGATAACCCGCCACAAAAACCAGCAAAGTGATCATCAAGGGAAGATGGCGCTTGATCATGATGAACGTCTCCGTTTAAACATCGCTATAAAGCGCGGCGACTGCAACAGCAGCACGCACATCACCACCACCGCTTTCACGACCTGATTCAGTTCAGGCGGGAAGCCAGAGAGCAAAATGCCGGTATTCATTGACTGGATGATCAACGCACCAATCAGTGACAACGCAATATTGAAGCGCCCGCCCATCAGCGACGCGCCGCCAATCACCACCGCTAAAATGGCATCCAGCTCCAACCACAAACCGGCATTGTTAGCATCTGCACCGCGAATATCTGCGGCGATAATCAAACCCGCTACTGCCGCACAAATGCCGCTGATCACGTAGGTTGACATCACCACCAGCCAGCCGGTTACGCCTGCATTACGCGCAGCGCGCAGGTTAATTCCCACCGCTTCGATAAACAGGCCCAGCGCGGTTTTGCGCGTAAGCAGCCAAACCAGCAGCGCCACCGCCACGGTAATCCATACTGGCACCGGCAACATCCAGAGCGAACCGTTGCCAAACCAGCCCAAACTGTCGCTGTCGAAAGTGACGATTTGGCCTTGCGTGATAAGCTGTGCAACGCCGCGCCCGGCAACCATCAAAATCAGCGTGGCAACGAACGGTTGGATACGCAGCAAGGCCACCAAAACACCGTTCCACAAACCGCACAAAAATCCGGTTCCCAGCGTGGCGAGAATAATAAACAGCAAACTGTGTCCGGCAACGGTTAGGGTGGCTGCGGTGGCACCGGCAATCGCCATTACCGCGCCCACCGATAAATCGATGCCGCCGGTCGCGATCACCAACGTCATCCCAATCGCCAGCAAGGCAACCGGTGCCGCCCGGTTGAGAATATCAATGGGGCTGCCAAACAGTCGTCCATCCTGCAAATGCACGGCAAAGAAGTTATTGGCAACGAAGCTGTCCACCAGCAAAACCAGAATTAACGCCGCAATTTGCGGCATTCCCGGTGGCAGCTTCCACTTACGTGGTGATTTTTCAGGTGTCATATGGGATTCAAGCATGTTGTGCTCCTCCGTCGGCGATGGCGTTAACGATCGACGCCACCGAAAGCTGTTCCAGCGGGATTTCGGCCACCTGCTTTAGATCACGCATGATCAACACGCGGTCGGCGTAGCCCACCAGCTCTTCGAGTTCAGAGGAGATAACCAGCAGCGCAAGTCCATCTGCGCACAGGGATTCAATGAGACGAATGATCTCAGCGTGCGCACCCACGTCGATGCCGCGGGTTGGCTCATCCAGGATCAGAAATTGCGGTTTGGTCACCAGCCAGCGCGACAGCAAGACCTTTTGCTGGTTGCCGCCCGAAAGCAACTCAACCGACTGCTCGGCATGCGGCGTTCGAATACCCAGGCTTTTTATGAAACGTTCAGCAATGGCCTGCTGCTCGCGCTTCTTAATGGGTCGTAACCAGCCGCGCTGCGCCTGCAGAGCCAAAATAATGTTTTCTCGCACCGAGGCCGCGCCAATAATGCCGTCGGTTTTACGATCTTCCGGGCAAAAACCCATTCCCAGCCGTGACGCTTTGGCAGGCGTACGAATATGCTGCACTTTGCCTTTTATGGTGGCTGTGCCGTGATCGGCACGACGAATACCGAACAGCACTTCAGCGGTTTCTGTTCGTCCTGAACCCAATAACCCCGCCAGACCCACCACTTCGCCGGGCCGAACCTGCAAATTAAACGGCTCGATGGTGCCCTTTTTGCCGTAATTTTCGAATGAAACCACCGGTTGATTGCTGCGCAAGGTGCTGCCTTGACGTTGCAAGGCGGTTTCCATCAGATCGCGGCCTAACATCAATTTAATCAATTCAATCTGCGGCAGCGAGGCGGTATCACGCGTGGCGATAAACTGACCATTGCGCAACACGGTAATGCGATCGGTGATGCGATAAACCTGGTCAAGGAAGTGAGTCACAAAAATCAGGCTCATGCCTTTGGCTTTCAACTGCGCCATTAGGGTAAACAACATTTCCACTTCACTGGCGTCAAGGCTGGCGGTGGGTTCATCTAGAATCAGCACCTGAGCAGAGAGATCGACCGCGCGGCAAATCGCAATGATCTGCTGCATCGCCACTGAGTAATGGCCAAGTGGGCGAGTGACATCGAGGGCAAAACCGTAGTTACGCATCAGGGCATCCGCATCACGGATCATCCGTTTACGATCGATCATGCCAAAACGATGCGGTTCGCGACCAATATACAGATTGTCCGCCACCGACATATTGGGCAGCAGATTCACTTCCTGATAAACCGTGCCAATGCCTATCTCCTGCGCATCCGCTGTGCTGTGAGGAGAAATGGCATTGCCGTTTAATGTGATAGTGCCGGCATCGCGGGTATAGACACCGGTTAACACTTTGATCAGCGTGGACTTCCCCGCGCCATTCTCTCCCAGCAGCGCCATAATTTCGCCTTTGCGTATGCTGAAAGAGACATTATCCAGCGCCTTCACGCCGGGAAAACCTTTACTGACGCCGCTGATGGTTAACAGTGCATCTTCGTTGTGTATGGTCATTCGGCTAGCTCCGCCTCAGGTCATGAAAAACCGCCCCAAAGGGCGGTCTTCAACTCAGTAACCCATGCCTTTTTTCTTGTCCAGCTCGGCCTGAGCATCAGCAGGTAAGAACAGTTTTGATTCGGTTTTGATAATTTTTGGCGGCAGCGTGCCCTCTTTTTTGAATTTCTCCAGCGCGTCGAAAGCTGGGCCCGCCATATTAGGGGTTAATTCAACGTTGGCATTGGCTTCACCCGCCAGCATCGCTTTGTAGATATCGGGTACGCCATCAATCGAGCCGGTCAGAATGTCTTTGCCTGGTTTCAAACCCGCTTCTTTGATCGCCTGAATCGCACCGATGGCCATGTCATCGTTGTGCGCATACACCATGCAGATGTTTTTGCCGTTATTCTCAGCTTTGATGAAGCTCTCCATCACCTCTTTGCCTTTGCTGCGCGTGAAATCGCCAGATTGTGAACGAAGCACTTTGATGTTTTGATGGCCGCTGATCGCTTCGGCAAAGCCTTTCTTGCGGTCAATCGCCACGCTGGCACCTACTGTGCCCTGCAACTCAACCACGTTACACTGCTTGCTACCCACCGTTTTAACCAGCCAGTCGCCAATCAGTTTGCCTTCTAATACGTTGTCTGCCGTGACGACTGCCATATACAGCGATTTATCTTTAACCACGATGGCGCGGTCTAACAGGAATACCGGAATCTTGGCATCTTTGGCTTCTTCCAACACCGGTTCCCAACCTGTCTGCACCACGGGGGCGATAAAGATTGCATCGACGCCCTGTGCGATAAAGGAACGTACCGCTTTGATTTGGTTCTCTTGTTTCTGCTGTCCATCGGCAATCTTCAACGTAATGCCGCGCTTCTGTGCTTCGCTTTTCGCCACGTTGGTCTCTGCTGAGCGCCAGCCGGATTCAGAACCCACCTGCGAGAAGCCAACCGTCATATCTGCTGCCAGCACCGGACCAGTCAACGCGGCGCTGACCAAAGTAGTCAGAAGTAAACGTTTCCACATAATTTTCATTCCTCTGAAGGGCGTTTGCTGTATAGGGTAAAGAGCCTGTTTAGCCTGGACTAAAACCACGCAAATAATGGCGACCTGCTTCACAAAATAGAGCAATATAAAGGAGTTACGCATACTAACAGGCAATTTCAGGCAACAGGGTTATGGATAAATTGACTGCATTTAAATTGTGGTCAGGTTAAATAATTGTAATAAACAGAACCGCTTATGCGCTCAGCAACTGGAAGCGATTACAAGGATGCGTAAAGAATGGTTATGAGTAACCTGAAAAGATAAATAATTAATTTTGTGATTACCCGCACAAAGGCGCGCCTTATGGCCTAAGTACATTCAGCAACCTTGTGACGCCGATTGAAAAACGTGAATATCTCTCACGCTGCGGTTAACCGTCTAAAAAGGCCACTAAACACGGCTAATTATGGGCGGACAATGCGCGTTAACGCGCAAAAAACAACACAGCTAAAATTTTTAGCTTTTGGGTCAATTAAGGCAATGAGGCGGAAAAACCGGTTAACGTGCTGTTTAAGCCAGAAAATGAAAGTGAAGAAGTCGCACTGAAACTCTTAAAAACATCCGTTTTAACGTCACATCTCGTCAGTTAGTCTTAATTTACGCTTTTTTTCTAATCGAGATCTGGACAGCTAAAGGTTGCTCTTTATACTGAGCACTCCTTTGTTCCCACTACTGTTATGGCAATGATGACTGCGCACGATTACCTGCTTAAATTTCGCAAAGTGAATAATTTTGAAAGCCTGGAAAAGCTTTACGACCATCTCAATTATTCGCTCACCGACGACAAAGAAATTATCAATATGTACCGCGCTGCCGATCATCGACGTGCCGAGCTCACTTCTGGCGGACGTTTATATGATTTGGGCCGCGTACCCAAAACGGTCTGGCGTTACGTGGTTTAATCTTTTTTTGCCGCGCCACTTTTCTCCATTTTATCAATCCTCTTGTCCATGTCGGGCGTGCCCCGTTTGGACATGCTATTCTGCTGCGCTTCGATCCCAAAACAGGAACACTTGCTATGAATGAACAGGTTGCTGTGCCGCGTATTGGTGGCTGGTTATTGCTGCCGCTGGCCTGGCTGATCATGACCCTGTTAACCACAGCGCTGGTGATGGCGATGTACCTTACGCCCTTATTTAATGCGGAATGGCGCACCACGCTGTTTTCACACGGCAGCAGTTTATTAATGCAGTGGGGATTTTCTTTGCTGACTGCTGCGGCTGTCTGGTTATACAGCTTGTGGGTTTGCTGGCTGTTCTTTAAACGCTCGCACCGTTTACCCCGTCACTATGTGTTGTGGTTATTGGTTACGGTATTACTGGCACTGAAAACCTTCGCCTTTTCACCCGTTTCAGATGCTAAAGCGCTGCAAACTTTACTGTTTTCCTTGTTAGCCGCAGCGGTATTTGCGCCCTACTTCAAACGTTCTCAACGCGTTAAAGCGACTTTTGTCCAACCGTAACGCGGTGAGAAACGTCAATAATTTAATTCTGAGTGCGGTCTTCCACGCCTGATTGGGCGTGGGAGTTGAGATAGAGGCTTTTATCCCTGATAATAAGCCGCTTCTTGAATTTATGGCGAAAAAATGACCGATTATCTTCTTCTCTTTGTTGGCACAGTGCTGGTGAACAACTTCGTATTAGTGAAGTTTCTCGGCCTCTGTCCCTTTATGGGCGTTTCCAAAAAACTGGAAACGGCAATTGGCATGGGACTCGCCACCACTTTTGTTATCACGCTGGCGTCAATCTGTGCCTGGCTGGTAAACCACCTGATTCTTGTTCCGCTGGAGTTGGTCTACCTGCGTACCATGGCTTATATCCTGGTGATCGCAGTGGTAGTGCAATTCACCGAAATGGTGGTGCGTAAAACCAGCCCGTCGCTCTATCGCCTGCTGGGTATTTTCCTGCCGTTGATCACCACTAACTGTGCTGTGCTTGGCGTGCCGCTGTTGAGCGTTAACCTCAACCACACTTTTCTTCAGGCTGCGCTTTATGGCTTCAGCGCCTCGTTGGGCTTCTCGCTGGTGATGGTGCTTTTTGCTGGCATGCGTGAGCGGTTGGTGCTGGCGAATGTGCCGATGCCCTTTAAGGGCAACTCGATTGCGCTGATCACCGCCGGTCTGATGGCGTTGGCCTTTATGGGCTTTACCGGTCTGGTGAAATTCTGATGACCGCGATTTGGATAGCTATTGCTGTATTAAGTGCCCTGAGCCTGGTATTTGGTGCCCTGCTGGGATACGCCTCACGCCGCTTTGAGGTCGAAGAAGACCCTATCGTCGAACAAATCGACGCGATCCTACCGCAAAGCCAGTGTGGTCAATGCGGTTATCCGGGTTGCCGTCCGTATGCAGACGCTGTCGGCAATAATGGCGAAGCGATCAATAAATGTGCACCGGGTGGCGAGCAGACCATGCTCAAGCTGGCTGAATTACTGAACGTGGATCCACAACCGATTGACGGCGACGAAGAGGCCAAAGCGCCGGTGCGTACCGTCGCGTTTATCGATGAAGAGAACTGTATCGGCTGCACTAAGTGTATTCAAGCCTGTCCGGTTGATGCCATCGTAGGCGCAACGCGTGCTATGCACACCGTGTTGAGCGACGTTTGCACCGGCTGTGATCTCTGTGTTGCGCCTTGTCCTACCGACTGCATTGAGATGCGTCCCGTGGCAACCACCACTGCCAACTGGAAGTGGGATCTTGAAACCATTCCTGTTCGGGTAATTCCGGTAGAGCGTCATGCTTAATCTGTTAAATTTCTTCAAAAAAGATAAGATCTGGGATTTTCAGGGCGGCATTCATCCGCCCGAAATGAAAACCCAGTCCAACGGCACGCCCCTGAGCGAACTGCCGCTGCCGCACCGATTCATCATTCCCCTAAAGCAGCACATTGGTCATGAGGGCGAGATTTGTGTTTCGCCTGGCGATAAAGTGCTGCGCGGTCAGCCGCTGACCTTTGGGCAGGGTCGGATGTTGCCAGTCCATGCACCAACGTCAGGGGTGATTGACGATATTGGTCAGCACATGACAGCGCACCCTTCCGGCTTGTCTGAGCTCTGTATTTTCATGACGCCGGATGGCGAAGATCGCTGGATGCCGCTTGATCCCCTGCCCAATTATCGCCAACACGAACGTGCTGACATCGTGCAGCGCATTCACGACGCAGGCGTGGCGGGTTTAGGCGGCGCAGGTTTTCCGACTGCGACCAAGCTCAAAGGCGGTCTGCGTGGCATCAAGACGCTGATCATCAATGCAGCCGAATGCGAACCTTATATCACCGCAGACGATCGCCTGATGCAGGATTGCGCCGCTGAAGTGCTGGAAGGCAGCCGCATTCTGGCGTGGACGCTGCAAGCTGAGCGCGTGCTGATTGGCATTGAAGACAACAAGCCGGAAGCGATTGCGGCGTTAAAGCACGCCTTAGGCAGTGAGCGGGATTTAGAGATCCGCGTCATTCCAACCAAATATCCTTCGGGCGGCGCCAAACAGTTAACCCAGATTCTCACCGGTAAAGAAGTGCCGCACGGCGGACGTTCCACCGATATTGGCGTACTGATGCAAAATGTCGGCACCGCGTGGGCGGTGAAGCGCGCCATTATTAACGGTGAGCCGATTACCGAACGCGTCGTCACGTTAACCGGTGAAGCCATCGCGCAGCCGCGTAACGTCTGGAGCCGCCTTGGTACGCCAATCAGCCATTTACTGCATCAGGTCGGTTTTCGTCCCGCACCGCAACAGATGGTGATCATGGGCGGGCCGTTAATGGGCTTCACGCTGCCCTCGTTAGATGTTCCAGTGGTGAAAATCACCAACTGCATTCTGGCTCCCTCCAGCCACGAAATGGGCAATAACGACGAAGAACAATCCTGTATTCGCTGTTCTGCCTGTGCCGATGCCTGTCCCGCTAACCTGCTGCCACAGCAGCTTTACTGGTACAGCCAGGGCGGCGATCACGATAAAGCGCGCGCGCATCATATTGATGACTGCATCGAATGCGGGGCCTGCGCCTATGTGTGCCCAAGTAATATTCCGCTGGTGCAATATTACCGCCAGGAAAAAGCAGAACTGCGCGCCATCGATCTTGAAGCAAAACGTACATTAGAAGCCAAAGCCCGTTTCGAAGCGCGTCAGGCCAGGCTGGAACGTGAAAAACTGGCGCGTGAAGCACGCCATGTTGATGCTAAACAGCGCGCTGCGCGCAGCGATAATGCTGAGTTTGCCGCCGCTAAAGCGCGCGTGAAAGCGAAGCAGGATGCCGAGGTGGATGACGCGACGCTGGAAGCGCAACGTGAAGCGCGTCATGCGCAGGCACGTTTGCGTCAGGCAGAAACACAAGCTGAAACCCAGGCATTGAGCCGCCAGGTTACCGATCCGCGTAAAGCGGCAGTTGAAGCCGCCATCGCTCGCGCCAAGGCGAAGAAAGCCAGCTCACCCGCTGAAGCCGTTGAAGTACATGAGGAGCCAGCAGCGGATCCACGTAAAGCCGCCGTCGAAGCCGCGATTGCCCGTGCCAAAGCGAAAAAAGCCGCCGCAGCGGAGGCGCCGGTGGAAACCGCGGCTGAGCCTGTTGCCGACGCGCCGGAAGATCCGCGTAAAGCCGCCGTCGCCGCAGCCATTGCCCGCGCCAAAGCGAAAAAAGCCGCCGCAGCGGACGCAATGGTGGAAACCGCGGCTGAGCCTGTTGCCGACGCGCCGGACGATCCGCGCAAAGCCGCCGTCGCCGCAGCCATTGCCCGCGCCAAAGCGAAGAAAGCCGCCGCAGCGGACGCGCCGGTGGAAACCGCGGCTGAGCCTGTTGCCGACGCGCCGGACGATCCGCGCAAAACCGCCGTCGCCGCAGCCATTGCCCGCGCCAAAGCGAAAAAAGCCGCCGCAGCGGAAGCAATGGTGGAAACCGCTGCTGAGCCTGTTGCCGACGCGCCGGAAGATCCGCGTAAAGCTGCTGTCGCCGCAGCCATTGCCCGCGCCAAAGCGAAAAAAGCCGCCGCAGCCTCCACGGCAGCAGACAATGCCGCGGCTGAAGCCAGGCAAGAAGCGCGTGATACAGCCGAAATGGCGCATATCGCCCGCACTCAAGTCGAAGATGCTGAGCAGGCAGAAGAACAAGCCAACAGCGCCTATGCAGAGCCTGAACAAGCTCCTGAACTGAATCAACCCGAAGATGCGCGCAAAGCTGCTATTGCTGCTGCCATCGCCCGTGCCAAAGCGCGTAAAGCGCAGTCGACTTCGACGTTTGAGGAATAAATGGCTTTTCGTATTGCAAGTTCTCCTTATACCCACAACCGCCGCAGCACAGGCAATATCATGCTGCTGGTGGGGCTGGCGGCTGTGCCCGGCTTCGCCGCTCAGTGGTATTTTTTTGGTTATGGCAGTCTGATTCAAGTCTTGCTGGCTACGCTCACGGCGTGGATCACAGAAGCCGCCGTTTTACGCTTACGCAAAGCGCCGATTGCCAGCAATCTGGCTGATAACTCCGCCTTGCTTACCGCCATTCTGATTGGTATCAGCTTGCCGCCGCTGGCCCCTTGGTGGTTGGTGGTAGTCGGTACGGTGTTCGCCATTGTAATTGCCAAACAGCTTTACGGGGGTTTAGGGCAAAACCCGTTTAACCCGGCAATGGTTGGCTACGTCGTGCTGCTTATTTCGTTTCCGGTGCAAATGACCAGCTGGATGCCGCCCGACACGCTGCAGGCGATTAAACCGACGCTGCTCGACTCCCTTAGTATGGTGTTTACTGGCCACACCTTGGGCGGTGACACCATGCAACAGTTGCAGATAGGTGTCGATGGAGTGAGCCAGGCGACGCCGCTCGACACCTTTAAAACCGGTCTGCGCGCCGGACACAGCGCCGATCAATTACTGGCTCAACCGATCTACAGCGGCATGCTGGCAGGATTGGGCTGGCAATGGATCAACCTGGGTTATCTGGTCGGTGGCCTGTTTTTGCTGTGGAAAAAGGCCATTCGCTGGCACATTCCCGCAGCCATGCTGCTCTCGCTGGCGTTCTGCGCCATGATCGGCTGGATTTTTTCGCCGGAAACACTGACTAGCCCAACCCTTCATCTGTTCTCAGGTGCCACGATGTTGGGTGCGTTTTTTATCGCGACCGATCCCGTTACGGCATCAACCACCAATCGCGGACGTCTGATCTACGGCGCACTGATTGGCTTGCTGGTGTGGCTGATCCGCAGTTTCGGCGGCTATCCGGATGGGGTTGCTTTTGCCGTATTGCTGGCGAATATCTGTGTGCCGCTGATCGACTATTACACCCAGCCGCGCGTTTACGGCCATCACAAGGAATAAACGATGCTGGAAACGATTCGTAAAAACGGCGTCACGCTGGCAATATTCGCGGCGATCACCACAGGCTTTACGGCGGTAGTGAACACCGTAACCAAACCGACGGTGGAACATCAAACCCAGTTGCAGCAAAAAAATCTGTTGGATCAGGTGGTTCCTACCGAGCTTTATGACAACAACATTCAGAAAGAGTGTTACGTTGTCACTAATCCTGCATTGGGTAATAGTGATCCGCATCATCTCTTTCTGGCGCGTAAAGGCGATCAACCGGTTGCCGCCGCACTTGAGACCACCGCACCAGATGGTTATTCTGGCGCGATTCAAATGCTGGTTGGGGCTGATTTCAAAGGCAAGGTGCTGGGCGTTCGCGTGGTTGAACATCATGAAACCCCGGGCCTCGGCGATAAAATCGAACTGCGCATTTCCGACTGGATCAACAGTTTTAACGGTAAAGTGGTACATGGCGCCAATGATACGGCCTTCGCAGTGAAAAAAGATGGTGGTGAGTTTGACCAGTTTACGGGTGCCACCATCACGCCGCGTGCGGTGGTGAATGCCACTAAACGCGCCGCGCTGTTAATTGAAACCCTTCCTGGGGAACTCTCTTCGTTACCCGAGTGTGGAGACGCAAATGAGTGAAGCTAAAAATCTGCTGGTTGGCGGGTTATGGAAAAATAACTCGGCGTTGGTGCAGCTGCTGGGCCTCTGCCCGCTGCTGGCGGTGACTGCAACCGCCACCAATGCATTAGGTCTGGGCCTGGCGACCACGTTGGTGTTGACGCTGACCAACAGCTTTATCTCCGCCTCGCGCCGCTGGGTGCCTTCGGAAATCCGTATTCCCATCTACGTAATGATTATCGCCTCGGTAGTGAGCTGCGTGCAGATGCTGATCAACGCCTACGCCTACGGTTTGTATCAATCATTGGGCATCTTTATCCCGCTGATTGTGACCAACTGTATTGTGGTGGGCCGTGCGGAAGCGGTCGCCTCGAAAAGCAGCATTCCCCTCTCCGCGCTCGACGGTTTCGCTATTGGTATGGGTGCGACCTGTGCGATGGTGGTGCTAGGATCGATTCGTGAAATCATCGGCAGCGGCACGCTGTTTAACGGTGCCGATCAGCTGCTCGGCCCGTGGGCCAAAGTGCTGCGTATTGAGGTGGTGCATTTCGATTCACCGATGCTGTTAGCCATGCTGCCACCGGGCGCGTTTATCGGCCTCGGCATGATGCTGGCAGGTAAATATCTGATCGATCAGAAGATGAAACAGCGTGCAGCACGTCGCGCTGAAGCGGCTGCAGAGACTGAACTGTCAGGCAATACCGGGAAAGCCGTGTGAATCAAGCAAAACGCGTCGAGATCCTGAGCCGTTTGCAGGCCAACAATCCGCACCCTACCACCGAACTCAATTTTGCTTCGTCATTTGAGTTGCTGATTGCGGTGTTGCTGTCAGCGCAGGCCACGGATGTCAGCGTCAACAAGGCCACCGCTAAACTCTATCCGGTGGCGAATACCCCGGCCGCGATGCTGGCGCTGGGCGTTGATGGCGTAAAGGAGTACATCAAAACTATCGGTCTGTTTAACAGCAAAGCAGAAAATGTGATCAAAACCTGCCGCATCCTGCTGGAACAGCACGGCGGTGAGGTGCCAGAAGATCGCGCGGCGCTGGAAGCGTTACCGGGCGTAGGCCGAAAAACGGCTAACGTGGTGCTGAATACCGCCTTTGGCTGGCCGACGATTGCGGTTGATACGCATATTTTTCGCGTCTGTAATCGCACTAACTTTGCGCCGGGCAAGAACGTTGAACAGGTAGAAGAGAAGCTATTGAAAGTGGTGCCAAAGAACTTCAAGGTTGATTGTCATCACTGGCTGATTCTCCATGGTCGCTACACCTGTGTGGCACGCAAGCCACGCTGCGGTTCATGCCTGATCGAAGATCTGTGCGAGTACGCTGAAAAAGTTGAATAAGCGTGCGCCACGCCTAATAAATACCGCCTGATAGCGCATGCACCTGCTGTTTGCGCACAGCGAATTGATTCAGCGGCTCCGCCAACCCTAAATGCTCACGCAGCGTTTCGCCTTCATATTCCGTACGATATATGCCCCGCGCCTGTAGCAGCGGAATCACCTGATCGACAAAATCGTCGAACGCAGTCGGCGTGCCGCCTCGGACACGCCCTGAATGATGGCGCCTAAACGAAGCTGGCGTTGTGTCTGACTCATACTCTCTCCTTTAAATTTGCGGCTGCCAGTCCGGTAGCACCGGCAGCGCCTGTAACAGTTTTTGCGTCCACGGATGTTGCGGTGCAGTAAAGACCTGATGCATTTCGCCGCTTTCGACAATGTGACCGTTTTGCATCACCAACACGCGATCGCAAAGGTGCTGAATGACGCCCAGATCGTGGGAGATAAACAGCAGCGCCGTGCCGTGCTCGGCCTGCATATCGGCCAGTAAATCAAGCACCTGCGCCTGCACCGAGACATCCAGCGCACTCACCGGCTCATCCGCCACCAGTAACGCCGGATTTGGCGCAAAAGCCCGCGCGATGGCGACGCGTTGTCGCTGGCCGCCCGAAAGTTGCTGCGGGTAGCGGTTCATAAAGCGATCACCTAACTGTACTTCATCCAGCAGTTGCCTCACCCGTTGACGCCGCGCATCACCATTAATACCGACGCTGTCGAGGCTTTCACCGATGATCTTTTCCACGCTGTAGCGCGGATCAAAGGAGCTGAACGGATCCTGAGCAATCAGCTGTAAACGCGCGCGACGACTGCGCCGCATCTTTTCGCTCTGACGATCCCAGCGTTGTCCTTCAAGCAGCAGCGTGCCGCTGTCGGGTTCCGTCAATCCCAGCACCACTTTAACGAGCGACGTTTTTCCTGAGCCCGATTCGCCCACCACACCCAGCGTTTCGCCTGCATGAAGCTGAAAATGAATGTTGTTAAGCACCTGCCGTTCGCCGTAAGACTTATTGAGCCCGATCGCCTCCAGCAGCGGTTCAGCCGTGCGTTGGGGACGCGGCGGCAGCGATGTCGGTTGGGCTTCACTCAGCCGCAATCCACGCGTCGCGGGCGTCGGCACGGCGCGCAGCAAACGCTGTGTCCAGTGATGTTGCGGCTGACGCAGCAGCACGCGGCTGTAGCCCTGTTCAACCACTTCGCCATCGCGCAGCACCAATACGCGATCGGCCAACTCGGCGACCACCGCGAGATCGTGACTGATCAGCAGCAGCGCGTGACCATCCTCACGCCGCTGCGCCAGCAGTTGCAGAATTTGACGCTGTACGGTCATATCCAACGCGGTGGTGGGTTCATCCGCAATCAGCAAGGTTGGGCTTCCGGCCAGGGCCGTGGCAATCAGTGCGCGCTGTCGCTGACCGCCGGAGAGCTGGTGCGGATAGCGCGCCAGCCGGCTTTCGGCATCAGGCATTCCCGCTGACTTCAGCAGCGCCACGCTGCGCGCGTGCAAGGTGCTTTTATCGCCCTGACCCGCCGCCGTCAGGGCATCCGCCAACTGTTGCTCAATGCGCCGCAGCGGATCAAGCGACACCAGCGCATCCTGCAATACGTAGCCGATTCGCCGTCCACGTAGCGCACGCCACTGCGCCGGGCTAGCATTGAGCATGTCACACCCTTCAAGAACAAAGCGATCGGCGCTCAGCGTTGCACCTGGCGGTAACAGGCCAATCAAGCTGCGCGCCGTCAGAGTTTTTCCCGAACCGGATTCTCCTACCAGCGCCACCGATTCGCCCGGCCAGAGTTGCAGCGAAAGGTTTTTCACCACCTGCTGCGACCCGAAGCGGATAGAGAGATTTTGAATGTCGATCACGGGATGACTCATGCTTCCCCTCCTTCAAAACGCCCCTGCCAGTAACGTCCTAGCGTGTTAACCGCTACCACGGTTAGCGTGATAAATACGCCCGGCCACACAGCGATCCACCAGGCGTTGCGTAAGTAATTTCGCCCTTCTGCCAGCATTAACCCCCATTCCGCTGTGGGCGGCTGCGGTCCCATGCCGAGAAAGCTCAAGCCAGCGGTGCCAATGATCGCAGTACCTAATCCCAGCGTTGCCAGCGCGGGAACCTGCGCAATGGCGTGTGGCAGAATATGGCGGGTAATAAGAGTAAAACGTGACAAGCCGAATGTGCGCGCCTGCTCAACATAGCCCGAATGCATCACTGAGAAGGTTTGCGCCCGCACCACGCGGGCAAAACGCGGTATGGACGCCACGCCCAGTGCAATGATCAAGTTATTGGTGCCGGGACCGGTAAAGGCGATCAGCATCAGCGCCAGCAGCAGATCGGGAAAGGCGGAGATCACATCCACCGCACGACTCAGCATTTCATCTACCACGCCGCGCGCCAGCGCAGCCAGTAATCCCAACAGCGTACCCAACACTACCGCCAGCCCCATCGCCGCAATACTGATCAACATGGAGTAGCGGCTACCGTAGATCACGCGGGTCAGCAGATCGCGCCCGAGCTGATCGGTGCCCAGCCAGTGTTGTGCCGAAGGCGGCAATTGTGCGTTGACGGGATCGGCCAACAGCGGATCGCCAGAGCTCAACCAGCCAGGCGCAATAACCGCCAGCGCCACCAGCAACAGGCAGAACAGCGCACTCCAAATTGTCAGTGGAAATGCACCAGGTAAACGTTGTAATAGTGCAGTCATCGCTGCTCCTCCCCACGCAGACGTGGATCAATCCACAGCGCCAGAATGTCGACTAAGGTGCTCATTGCCACGTAAATCGCCGCCGAAAGGATCGCCACCGCCAGTACCACCGGCATGTCGCTCGCCAGCACCGCGTCAACCGTGAGTTTGCCGAGGCCGGGGCGACCAAACACCTGCTCAGTGATCACCGCGCCGCTGAGCAATCCGCCCACCAGCCAACCGGTGAGCGTGACGGCGGGCAGCGCCGCATGCCGCAACGCATGGCGCAGACGAAGCGTGGTTTCACCCACGCCCCAGGCGCGTAGTGTCAAGGTAAAGGGCGATTCCAGCGCCTTTTCCAACTCCCGGCGCAGCACCTGAGCAATCACTGCGCCCTGCGCCAGCCCCAATGACAAAGCCGGTAACACCAGTGAAGAGAGATGGCGATCACCCGCGACCGGGAACCAGCGCAGCGTGAAGCTGAAGAAAAACAGCAGCACAATGCCCATCCAGAAGGAGGGTGTTGAGGCCAGCAGCAGCTCCACCCCGTTGGCAATGCGCCGTCCCCAGCGACGATTCGCCGTCGCCACCGCAACAGTGACGGCAAACACCACGCTGACCAGCAACGCCGCCAGCGTGAGTTTCAGCGTCGGCCAGAGTTGAGATTGCATCAGCTGCGTGACATCCATATTGAGGATGTAAGAGCGTCCGAGATCGCCGTGCAGCACGCGCCAGATATAATGCAAATATTGCCACCACAGCGGCTCGTTAAGGCCCCATTCTGCACGGATCGCCGCCTCAATAGCGGGCGTGCGTATCTGCTCGCCAATCAGCAAACTCACGATGTCGCCCGGCGCCAGATGCACGCCGAGAAACGCCAGCGTTACCGCCGCCCACAGCACCAGCACGCCACCCAGCAGTCGCCCGGCAATACGACGTGCCAGCACATTGCGCCATCGCTTCACCGGCTTGATGCGCGGTTCGCGGCTAATGATGCTCTCAAGGCTCATGCTTTTTTCTCCCGAATTAATGATCGCTTAACCAGACGTCGTAGGCATTTTCTGGCATCTGCTTGAAGCTGCGGAAACCCACGCCATGCACATAGCGGGCGGCTGCAATCTGATCTTCCGGCTCATACAGCGGCACGGCGAGCGCCTGCTGCGGCAACGCATAGCGCTGCAACTCGCTGTAGAGCTGGCGACGCTGGGTGAGATCAGCCGTGTCGGCCGCCTGATCTAACCACGTGTTGATCTCTGGGCTGTTGACGCGGCTGTAGTTGATCGATCCCCCCGCTTTAACCGGACGATAGTGGTTTTCGATGTCGATGCCGTCCGTTTCGGTATTGGAGTTGGCAATTGAGCCAAATTTGCCGGTGTTACGCACCTCGGTATAGGTACCGGAGTCGACGTAACGCAGCTTCAGCTCAACACCCAGCCGCTGGCGCGCCTGCGCCTGAATCGCCTGTAACAGTACATCGCGTTGATCACGTACCGTCGCCTGCGCCTGAATCACTTCAATGCTCAGGCGCTCGCCATTTTTGCTGCGGAAACCTTGGCTGTCGCGAGTTTGCCAGCCCGCCTCATCCAGCAGTTTATTGGCCTCATCAGGCTGGTTGCCGTATTTGCCTTCCAAATCGTTGTTGTAGAGCGGATCGATAGGCGACGTAATGCCCCACGCGCGGGTGCGCTCGCCGCGGTACACCGACGTGAGAATCGGATCGATATCCAACCCTTGCAGCAGCGCCTGACGCACTTTAACGTCTTGCGTTGCGCCGTATTCAACGTTCAGAAACAGCGAATAAGGCGTGCCGGTATTCAGCGCATGCTGATAGCTAAAATCCTCATTTTCTTTGAACTCACCGGCATCGTTACCCGAAATGCCTTCAATGACGTCAACCTGACCTGAAAGCAACGCACCGGTTCGTACCGATGATTCCGGGAGAAAGCGATAGGTGATGCGATCTAAATAAGCTGGCCCTTGATGTTTTGCCGTGGCGGGTGCCCAGTTGTAGTTCGGGTTTTTCACGAAAGTTACCTGCTGCCCTTTCTCGTAGCTTTCGAGAATGAACGGCCCGGTGCCCGCAATCTCTTTGCCACCCGATTTCAGCTGGGTTGAATGCCAGCTGCCTGGCGACAAAATCTCCAGCGACGCAGCAAAAGAGAGAAACGGCGAATAGGCTTGTTTCAGGGTGATCACCAGCGTCTGCTCGTCAGGCGTTTCAATGCTGGCGATGCGATTACCCATCGCGCAGAGGCTTGAACCGGCGCAGTAAGCGGCATCTTGCGTATGGCGAAAGTTCTCCGCAACCGCGTTGGCATTGAGCTTTTCGCCAGTGGAAAAGGTGACATCGCGGCGCAAGGTAAAGCGGTAGGATTTTCCATCTTCACTGACTTCAAAACGCTCCGCCAACCAAGGCACAAAGCGGCCATCCGGCTGGCGAGCCAGCAGTGATTCCCATACCGAACGCAGTACCACTTCGGCTTTTGACTGGCCATTTAGCTGCGGGTTAAAGGGGCTTGGTTCGGTTTCCACGCCCCAGGTAAGCGAGCCGCCTTGTTTGGGCTGTTCCGCGGCGTGAAGAGATAAAGAGGTTCCCAGCAGGCAGGTTAAGCCCAGCGCGATGCGCAAAGAATTCGCGTTCATATAATCCTTGTATAATGCAGGTTTATTATTCGCCCTGTTTTTCGCAATATCAGGCGTGTTGACTATTTTTACTGACGGCTGGCGTAAGCGTGGAATTAAGATCCTTTTTCAAGAAGACCAGCGCTTCACCTAATGGATTGGTGCGATGATGGAAAGGTTGATAACCGCGTTTCTGATAAAGTTCGCTGAGCCAGGGATGTTTAACCGCTGTCGCCAAATAAACGCCAGGTGCTTTTAAAGTCTCCCTCAGTAAATTATTTTCCGCCCAGGTTAATATTTCTCGGCCATAACCCTGGCCTTTAAAATCGGGGTCCACGGCAAACCAGTGAATAAAAGGCAGATCGGCAGGGGCATTGTGATCCTGCGTCCAGGGAAAGCGCACAGTGACCGTTGCCAGCGCCCGTCCCCCTTTGCGCAGCACCAGCACCGTCTCACGCTGGATAGTGGCGCGCACCTGCTCAAGGGTGCCCTGACTGATGGTGAAATGGATATTCAGCGGCAGCAAATCCGCATACGCGCGCTGGAGCAACGCAAATATCTCTTCTGCATCTTCAGGTTTTGCCGTCTGAATAAATTGACTCATTTTGCCGTTTCCTTGGGTTGATCACGCAGCGATTATTAAAATTCGCAGGAAGAAATGTAAACCTAGAAATATGACAATGGATTTGAGAAATATGGGATATTCAGTTTCGCTTAGGGTTCAGCATCACTATTTAAACCTTATGGTGAAAACCAATGAATAATTTCAGCTAAGGTTGTTTTAAATATGAAAAAACGGCCTGGAGAGCCATTATCCGGGCCGCAATGCATTGGCAGCGATTAATGCGAGTCTGGTCGCGCGGCTAACTCCAGGCTGCTGCGGAAATCGTGACCTTGATAATCCTCATCCAGCAAACCGCGCTTACGCAGTTCCGGCAGCAAGCCGTTCAGCAGGCGATCCTGTTGATCAGGCTGTCCCAAACCATGCAGCGAAATCACGTCCAGCACGCCCGCCTGATAACGCGCCTGAATGGCATCCGCCAGCGATTCAGGTGTTCCGGCGACAAACCAGTGTCCGGTCTCTTCCGCTTTGATAATCAGTTCCCGCAGCGTTAAGCCTTGCAGAGCAAATTCACGGAAGATCGACGCGCGTCCTTGTCGCCGGTTTACCTGCGCCAGATCGGGAATGAGAAAACTCGGCAGCGGTTGATCCAACGGCAGAGTGTTGAGTTCAATCTCCCCGCCGAGCATGTCAGCCAGCCGCAGGCGACCTTGCTGATAATCGATACGTTCATGCTTTTCACGCAGGCGCCGTGCCACATCTGCGTCGCTGTCACCAATGATTGAGTGAAAGGAGTTCATGATCAACGGCAGATTTTGTTCGCGCCCAAAGCGCCGCGCACGCGCTTGCACATCACTGACAAAACGTTTCGCGGCACTCAGCGTGGGCTGCGAGGTGTAGATCACTTCAGCATAACGCGCACCCAGCGTGACGCCCGCGTCTGACTGACCCGCCTGAAACTGTACCGGACGCCCTTGTGGTGGTGGCGGCACATTCAGCGGTCCCGCCACCTGGAAGTAATCGCCGCGATGGTTGATGGCATGCAGACGCGCGGGATCGATGCGAATGCTGCCGCTGTCGCTACGCTGTACCGCGTCGCGGTCATTCGCGTCAAACAGCGCATTAAAGACATCAATAAATTCGGTGGCGCGCGCGTAACGCTCTTGCGGTGAGGGCAGCGGTGTATCGCCGAAATTTTCTTCACCCACTGAAGACGTTACCGCGTTCCAGCCTGCGCGCCCGGCGCTGACGTGATCGAGCGTGCCAATCAGCCGCGCCAGCGTGTAAGGATGTTGCCAACTGGTGCTGACAGTGGCAATCAAGCCAATCTGTGAGGTCGCCTGGCTAAGCGCGGCCAGCACGATTAACGGATCCTGACTGCCGGTGGTTCCTGCCAACCCTGCGGGATCGGCTTGCAGCAGATCGGCGGTGAACAGACCGGTGATTTTTTCCCGCTCGGCAATTTTTGCCAACGCGACGGCACGCGCGATGCCTTTTCCCGGCGCGTCGTCATTGGCGGCAGCGACCACGTTCGCGGCACCCACCAGGGTTTTTAGTTTTCTACGCGTCATAAGATTCTCCTTTAAGCGTGCCCGCGGGCAAAATGGGCTTTTACCTGCTGCAGGCGCTCCGGTTCGGTGAGTAAACGTAATCCGCTGCGTGCCAGTACGCGCGCACCGGTGATCAACGCCTGGTAGCCCTGTTCGGAATTAGCGGCTTCTCGGAACGGCACGGTATGAAAGATCAGGTCATCGGGGCCAATCTTGAGAAAGGGGTGCGCTGTCGGCACCGCGTGGCTGATATCGCCCGCATCGGTAGAGACTTTGCCCTGCTGTGGCGAAAGATCGACGGTTTCACCCGCCGCCGTCAGCTCTTCATGCAGCAAGGCGTCCAGCGCGCTGTTGCGTTTGAAATCACGAGGGCCCACCTGATGATCAATCTCGACACGCGTGCCGGTTGCCAGCGCCACCCCTTCTGCAATGGCACGCAGACGCGGCTCCAGTGACTCCACCACTTCACGGCTGTCGGCGCGAATGTAGTAATGCGCTGCCGCATAGTCAGGAATGACATTCGGCGCCTGTCCGCCATGGGTGATGATGCCGTGTACCCGCACGCCATCCGGCAGTTGCTGACGTAATACGCTGATGCCGTTGTAGAGCAGCACCAGCGCATCCAGTGCGTTAATCCCTAGATGCGGCGCACTGCCTGCATGAGAAGGTTTGCCATGAAAGTGGAAATAGAGATGGTTATTCGCCAGCGTTTCTTCAGTCAGCCGCGTTTTACCCGCCGGGTGCATAATCAGCGCGACATCGACATCATTGAGCAAGCCCGCCGCCACAAAGCGCGCTTTCACATTGCCTTTCGGGCCGCCTTTTCCTCCTTTGCCCCCCTCTTCTGCTGGTGTGCCCAGCACCACCACGCGACCGCCGGTTTCATCAAGCACCTGTGAAAGTGCAATCGCTGCCGCCACGCTGGTGACGCCAATGATGTTGTGTCCGCAGGCATGTCCAATCCCGACCAGCGCGTCGTATTCAGCCAGAAACGCGATGGTCGGGCCTGGTTTTTGGCTCTGTTTCACGGCAAAGAAGGCCGTTTCATGACCCGCGACGTGCCGCGTGACCGTGAACTGCTGCTCACTGAGCAATCGGGTTAACTCACCGCTGGCAAAGTATTCGTCATTGCCGGTTTCAGGCTGCTGGTGAATGGTTTTAGCCAGCGCGATATAGCGGGCAGCATGCCGTTCAAGGTTGCTTTCAAGGTTCAGACGTAATGCGCTATCACTCATCTCCATGCTCTCTTTTCGTCATCGATGGCGATTAATCTAAGCTTGTTGCTCTCGATTGTTTAAAAAGAAAAAGTGCTATCTAAAGTGGGAAACAGGGCATAAGCGCTTAACCATTACAGTTTGTCGGGTTGTTACGATGATGCTGATGATGGAAAATTGCCCGCCTCAACCATAAGAAAATGTTATGACGCACTCAGTGAAAAAATAAGTGAACAAGACAATGGACGAACAGCCCAAAAGTTGGCTACGCAGAACGCGTATTTTTTTGTCACGTCTCTGGCCGCATCCGCTGGCCGTGGGGAAAAAACAGATTTTCTTAGCCAGCCTAGGCGCAGGAATTGGCTTGGTTTTGACCAGCCTGCTGAGTCACTGGATGTTGGGTGAGTTGAACCTGTGGTTTGTGGCGCCAGTGGGTGCCTCTGCGGTGCTGCTGTTTGGTGTTCCCGCCAGCCCACTGGCACAGCCCTGGTCGGTGGTGGGTGGCAACGCGCTTTCTGCGTTTGCGGGCGTAACCGTCAGCTTATTGATTCCAAATCCTGCACTTGCCTGTGGCGTGGCCGCCTGCCTCGCCATTGTCTTGATGTTTCAACTGCGCTGTTTGCATCCACCCGGCGGCGCGGTAGCGCTCACTGCCGTGATTGGCGGTCCTGCGGTACAGCATCTCGGTTATCAGTTTGTATTAACGCCCGTGCTGCTCAACTCTGCGACGCTGGCGCTGTTGGCGATTATTTTTAATAATTTATCGGGCCGCCGCTATCCTCATCCACTGGCCCCAGAAGAGGTGAAGCCGCAGCCGCTGTCATTGCCGATACCGCTGACGCGCACCGATCTGCATGAAGCTTTGCAAAGTGGTGAGCTGCTGGATATTGATGAAGATGACTTGCAGGCGCTGTTACAGCGTGCTGAGCAGATTGCCGAACGCCGCCTGCTTAATAGCTGAATCACCTCAAACGCGTCATGTGTACAACTTCACTGCTTATCGATGCCGCACCTGTCACGACGCAGACCCGTTCTGATAAAAAAACAGGTAAGTTGATCTACCCCACAGTTTTATCACAGACATCGCACCGGTAAAATTGTAACACCCTGATAACAAAGCAGCCCAGGCCGAACGCCCAGTTTGGCTTGGGCCGATGCCTATAGAGCCTGTTTTTTCAGCCACCTACACTGCTCTCTCTAATTTCGTCGTCAATGAGGAAGAGAGATGGATACCGCTGTATCAACTCAGCACGATGCCTTGATCGCCTCCGCCATCAAAAAATTCTTTACCCGAATTATCCCGATGTTGGCGGTAATGCTGATCATCAATCAAATCGACCGCTCCAATATCGGCTTTATCAAAGCTGAACTGCAAACGGACGCCGGAATCAGCGCCGCTGCCTTTGGCTTGGGCGCGGGCCTGTTCTTTATCGGTTATGCGCTGTTCGAAGTGCCCAGCAATATCATGATGAAACGCTTCGGTGCGCGAGTCTGGCTGACACGCATCATGATTACCTGGGGACTGGTGGTGGTGCTGACCGGCTTTGTCACGTCGCCGGTGCAGTTTTACGCGTTGCGTTTTTTACTCGGCGTGGCAGAAGCGGGCTTTTTTCCTGGCGTGCTGTTCTATTTTCGTCAATGGGTGCCCAACGCCTGGCGTGGACGCGCGACGGCCATGGTGCTGAGCGCCACCGCTGGGGCATTTCTGTTCTCGGGGCCGCTGACCGGTTCCATCCTGATGATGCATGACATGTTGGGCATTGCCGGTTGGAAATGGGTGATGTTCCTGGAAGGCGGCGGCTCGATTCTGGTCGGGATCGTTGCGGCAGGCGTGCTGGTTTCAAAACCCATGGATGCACGCTGGCTGAGTGAGGAGGAGAAACGCGCGCTGGCTCAACAGCTTCATAACGAAGATGTTGAGCGTGACCAACTCAACCGTGAGCCAGGCAAGATGTCGCTGTTGCGCAATCGCAGCCTGCTGTTTTTCTGCGTGATCTTTTTCACCATGACCATGACCGGCTATACGTTGGTGTTCTGGCTACCACAGATTATTCAGCGTATTCAGGGCTTCAGTAGCTTTGGCATTGGTCTGCTGACCGCCGTTCCCTGGCTCTGCGCGATTATCGCCATCAACCTGTTGAGTGGTTTTTCCGATCGCCATCGCAATAAGCTGGATAAAGCGCTGGGAATGGCCATGTTGGTCGCGGCCTGCGGCACTTTTATGGCGACGTTGGGTTCACCCTGGTTTGGTTTCGTTGCCATGATCGTGGCGTGTATCGGGTCAAAAGTCAGTGCCACTTTCTTCTGGCCAATGCCGCAAGGTGAGCTTCCTGCTTCTATTGTCGCGCCCGGCATTGCGCTGGTGAACTCGATAGGTAATCTCGGCGGCTTTTTCGCCCCAACCGTTTTTGGCTATCTCGAAATGAAAACCGGTTCAACAACCGGCGGCCTGTATGCGCTGACCAGCGTGTCAATTATCACCGGTTTGTGGTTGTTGCTGCGCCGTAAACCTTCCCCGCCTTCCCCTCAACTGGAGAAAGATCATGTCAGACAGTCCAGTCATTAAAAGCATGCGCGTCATTCCGGTCGCCGGATACGACAGTATGTTGCTGAATATCGGCGGCGCGCATAACTGTTATTTCACCCGCATTCTGGTGATGTTGACGGATTCAGCAGGACGCACCGGCGTGGGGGAAAGTCCTTGTCACGCCTCAACGCTGGCATTACTGGAACGCTTTAGGTCACAGATTGAAGGCAGCGATCTGTTGCGCCTCAATGCGACCATCGGCACGCTGTTTGCCAGTGATGCGCGGGTACAGCAAAGTGCGCACACTGATGAGATTCATATTCCCCAGATGAATCCCGAAAAGTTTTACAATGCTGCTGCTGCGATAGAAGCCGCGCTACTTGACCTGTTGGGTCAACATCTCAATTTACCGGTTGCCGATCTGCTGGCCAGCGGTAAGCAGCGCGATCGCATTCCGGTACTGGGTTATCTCTTCTATATTGCTGACCGCAAACTGACCACAATGAATTATCAAACCGGCGATCAGCAGGGAGATGAGTGGTTTTGGTTGCGTCATCAGGCCGCAATGAGCAGCGAGGCCGTCGTCAGGTTGGCTGAAGCGGCGACCGAACGTTACGGATTCTGCGATTTCAAACTCAAAGGTGGCGTACATCACGCTGAACAGGAAGTGGAAACGGTTGAAGCGCTGTTAGCACGTTTTCCGCAGGCGCGCGTGACGGTCGACCCTAACGCCAGCTGGTCTCTGGATGAGGCCATTCGATTCGGTAAACAGCTTGCCGGACGCATTCCTTATCTGGAAGACCCTTGTGGTGCCGAGCAGGGTTATTCGGGACGTGAAACGCTGGCGGAGTTCAAGCGCGCCACCGGCGTACGCGTTGCCACCAATATGATCGCCAACGACTGGCGTCAGTTGCAACATGCCTTGCAGCTTAATGCGATTGATATCCCGCTGGCCGATCCGCATTTCTGGACGATGCGTAATGCTCATACGGTGGCGCAACTGTGCAATGAATGGGGCTTGATTACCGGCTGTCACTCCAATAATCATTTTGACGTTTCGCTGGCAATGGTGGCGCATTTAGGGGCTGCTGCACCGGGCGATCGCATTACGGCCTTTGATACACACTGGATTTGGCAGGATGGTCAACAGCTTACTCATGAAGCGCCTCAGATTCGCAATGGGCATCTGGAATTGCCGCCTGGACCAGGACTTGGCATTACGCTCAATATGCAGCGCGTGGAAGAAGCCCATGCGCTTTATCAATCACTGCCAGATAAGAACCGCAACGATGCGCTGGGCATGCAGTTTCTGATCGATAACTGGACGTTTAATGCCAAACGCCCTGCACTTTTGCGTGGCTGAACTCGCTTCATTGGATAGGTAAACCATAAGCCTGTGAGATTTCACAGGCTATTTCTGGCTTAACGTTGCGCCAGTGCAGCCTGCATCCAGGCCATCACCAACGGAGAATCTTTTTCCTGCAACGCAGCACGCTCCGACTGAAACAGCGTTGCCACAAAGAATGGATGATCGATCAGTTCAATGCCGCGCACATCACCCGCTAAATCCCAGGAAGTAATACGCAGATTATGGTCCGCCAGCGCCGCGCTGAATTCTGGGTTTACGCCAAAATTGCAGTGATAACCCTCTTCGCTTTTCAACGCGCCATACGCTTTAGCGATACGCGAGTCAGCTGTAAAGATCACTTCACCGCGCTGTTCTACCAGCGAGCAGCTTAATGGCGCAATGACCATTCTGCCGCCTTGATCCGTTTCAGCATGGTTTGCATCCTGCCAGCCCAGCACATTGCGGGCATATTCAATTATCGCGTACTGAAAACCGCCGCATGACCCCAGGAAGGGTTTGTGGTTTTCGCGTAACCAGCGAAGTGTGGCGAATACGCCTGGATCATTTTTATAGGGGCTTCCTGGCACCACCCAAACTGCATCGCTCTGCTTGATCACGTCCAGATCACCGAGCGTTTCGGTGGGTATCCAGTTTGCTTCAACAGCGATGTTCAACTGGGCGGCAGCGCGATCAATGGCGAGCGGAATAGCCTGGTGGGCAACAGCGTTTGCACGGTAATCACCAACCAAAGATAAGCGTAAAGCAGAAGACATGATGAGATCCTTCAGGGGGAAATGACGAGGTTAGCGGAGTGTTAAGTTGTTGTCGAGAATGGCGTTGATGCGTGACATCAATGTGTTCAGTCGGAGATAAGGCGATGCGTAAAGCCGCCGTAAATACCGCCTTGTAGACTCGTCCGCCGCATCCTTGTGGTGGACGCTTTACGGCACAGCCCTTATCTCCTCCTTGGTTTAGAAGGCACCTGCTTTTGCAACAGAAGCGATAATGAGCCTACGAATGAAAAGTGAACGTTAAGAAAACGTGCGTTACGCCAGGTCAATACAGGAATGGGCGTTCACCCGACACGTTTCGCTTTATGGCCTCACAAGAGGACACTTAACCGGGTTATTTTTCGCTTATTAAAACGATAAGGGCGAAAAATTTTGGCGCGCAAATTTCAGCCACGCAAACGTTTACTTCTTTTTCTTCCTGAATTAAATCATCTATTTGTGCGCAAGATCGTCATTCGCTCACTTATGCGTCAATCCCGCGCGTTGAGCGTACGCAATTTAGCCAAAAAGACCCTATAAGCCCTATTTGCTCGGCAATTATGCTGCATAAATAACCTTGAGCAACGTATATAACCAGATAACACGCCAACAGCAGCTAATGCTATTTTTATCATCTCACCACCTCGCGCCCATGCTTTTTATACTGGTATAATTCATCTACTCGAAATTTAAATCCGATTAAGGGTTTTTTATAAGGATTTTAACCCTACCTTAACAAGGTATTACAGTGGTTAGAAAATTCTTGCCCTGCTGAGCTTAATCAGACAAATTAGGCGCCGCCTTTCCCTTCTAATAACAATCTTGCGCATGAAATGTTCACATGACGCAGACTTAATTCCTGTCACGAAGCAGGGTATGAAAAAACTGAGGTACTCGTGTCAACTGCAAACAAACACACTGATGAGGCTGTCAGCCTTAACGCGTTTAAACAGCCAAAGGCGTTCTACTTAATCTTCTCAATCGAGTTGTGGGAACGTTTCGGTTTTTACGGCCTGCAGGCCATCATGGCGGTCTATCTGGTAAAACAACTGGGTATGTCCGAATCCGATTCCATCACTCTGTTCTCCTCTTTCAGCGCACTGGTTTACGGCCTGGTGGCGATTGGCGGCTGGCTGGGCGATAAAGTGCTAGGCACCAAACGCGTGATCGTTTTAGGTGTCATGGTGTTGGCGCTGGGTTATGCGCTGGTGGCGTTTTCTGGCCACAACGTGAGCATCGTTTATATCGGTATGGCGACGATCGCCGTCGGTAGCGGTCTGTTCAAAGCGAACCCCTCTTCACTGCTTTCGACCTGCTACCAGAAGGATGATCCGCGTATTGATGGTGCTTTCACCATGTTCTATATGTCGATCAACATCGGTTCGCTGTTCTCGATGATGCTGACACCGTGGCTGGCAGCGAAATATGGCTATAACGTGGCGTTCTCGCTGTCGGTTATCGGCCTGGTGATTACCCTGTTCAACTTCCTGTTCTGCAAACGTATGGTGAAAGATTACGGTTCTAAACCGGACTTCGCCCCGCTGAACATCGGGAAACTGTTGATGACGTTAGTCGGTGTGGTGCTGCTGGTTGCACTGGCCAACTGGATGCTGCATCACCAGTCGATTGCGCGTTTAGTGCTGGCGGTCATCGCTTTGGGTATCGTGCTGGTCTTCGCTAAAGAAGCGTTTTCTCTGCACGGTCTCGCGCGTCGTAAAATGATCGTGGCCTTTCTGCTGATGGTTGAAGCGATTGTGTTCTTTGTGCTGTACATGCAGATGCCAACGTCACTGAACTTCTTTGCTATCCGCAACGTTGAACACAGCATTCTCGGCATTACCTTTGCCCCCGAGCAGTTCCAGGCGCTGAACCCGTTCTGGATTATGCTGGCCAGCCCGATTCTGGCTGCGGTTTACAACAAACTGGGCGATAAACTGCCCATGCCGCATAAATTTGCGATTGGTATGGTGCTGTGTTCCGCTGCATTCCTGGTGCTGCCGGTCGGTGCGAAGTTTGCCAGTGATGCCGGTATTGTCTCGGTAAACTGGTTGATTCTGAGCTACGGATTGCAAAGTATCGGTGAGCTGATGATTTCGGGCCTGGGCCTGGCGATGGTGGCACAGCTGGTGCCGCAGCGCTTGATGGGATTCATCATGGGTTCATGGTTCCTGACCACCGCAGGTGCCGCCGTTATCGCCGGTAAAGTGGCGAATTTGATGGCAGTGCCAGAGAACGTAACCGATCCGCTGATCTCGCTCGTGACTTACAGCAAGGTATTCCAGGAAATTGGTATTGCTACCGCGGTCATCGCGCTGCTGATGCTGATTACTGCGCCATTGCTGAACCGTATGACGCAAGATCCACAGCAAAAAATGCAGAAAGCCGAAGCGTAAGACTTCAGTTTTCACTCAGCCGGGCTATGCCCGGCTTTTTTGTTTTTGTCCTACGGGTAATTCCCTGATCCTCATCACTGGCAATTCCGCGTTGACGATTTATTATGCAAAGATCCCATCGCAACCTGGAGTCAACATGATGAAACTCTATTGCAAGGCAGGTGCCTGCTCGCTCTCACCGCACATCGTAATGCGTGAATGCGGGCACGACTTTACGCAGGTGAATGTCGATTTGGCGAAGAAAATAACCGAGCGCAGTGAAGATTACTGGCAGATCAACCCTAAAGGACAGGTTCCCGCGCTGGAGCTTAATGATGGCACGGTGCTGACGGAAGGCGTGGCGATTGTGCAGTATCTGGCTGATTTGAAGCCCGATCGCCATCTTCTGGCCCCCGTTGGCAGCCTGACACGCTATCACACTCTGGAATGGCTAAGCTTCATTAGCAGCGAACTGCACAAGCGATTT
Source organism: Pantoea sp. T14 (assembly GCF_036663535.1). NCBI lineage: Bacteria > Pseudomonadati > Pseudomonadota > Gammaproteobacteria > Enterobacterales > Erwiniaceae > Pantoea > Pantoea sp. T14. The sequence continues at coordinate 576,582 of NZ_JAWUEB010000027.1, read as the reverse complement.
AGCCCGTTATTCAGCTCGACGACACCCGAAGAGTATAAAGCGCTGCTACGCGCGCAGCTGGAGAATAAATTCAGTTACGTCGATGACGCGTTGCGGGAGAAGCAGTGGCTAATGGGGCTGCGTTTTAGCGTGGCAGACGCTTATCTGTTTGTCGTCACGCGATGGGCCCATGCGATTAAATTAGACTTGTCTCACCTGGATGCACTGGAAAGCTGGTTTAGTCGCGTGAAGGAACGTCCAGCGGTACAGGCGGCGCTGAAGGCGGAAGGGTTAGAGTAGAGACAAGGGCCGACAAGTCGGCCCTTTTGCGTTATAACTTCTCGGCAGCAAAGTGCTGCGTAGGTTGCGCAATCGCATCCTGCGCGGCGACCAGTTGCAGTTCATACTCGCCCATTTCATGGGTTTTCAGCATCACTTCATATACCGCTGCCGTGACGTGCTCTAGTGCATCTTGCAGTGACTTGCCGTGCAGCAAATCGACCAGCAACAGGCCGCTGGTTAAATCACCGACGCCAACCGGTTGGCGAACACCAAAATCCACCAGCGGGCGGCTGATGTGCCAGGCTTCATCGGCAGTAACCAGCAGCATTTCAAAGCGATCGCTACGACGTCCGGCACGCGCCAAATGTTTAATCAGCACCACTTTCGGCCCTTGGGTAATCAGCTGACGTGCTGCGTCCACGGCGGTTTCCACGCTGGTGACAGTGCGCTCGCTGAGCATTTCCAGCTCAAGCAAGTTCGGCGCAATGATATCGCTGGCGGGTAAAGCCATCTTGCAGTGAAATTCCGCCACGCCAGGCGCAACGATGCAGCCTTTTTCAGGATGTCCCATGACGGGATCGCAGAAATACCATGCATCCGGGTTGGCCGCTTTCACCTGACGCACGATCTCAAGGATCTGCTCGCCCTGCTCGGCTGAACCGAGATATCCGCTCAATACCGCATTGCAGGTTTTGAGGCGATCGATATCCGCAATGCCTTTAACGATATCCGTCAAGTGCGTCGCCGGCATTACCGTGCCGGTCCAGTGACCGTATTGCGTATGGTTGGAGAATTGAACCGTGTTTAATGGCCAAACGTTTGCGCCCATGCGGCGCATCGGAAATTCCGCTGCCGCATTCCCGGCATGACCAAAAACAACGTGTGACTGGATTGCGAGAATATTTTTCATTTTACCCTGTACTGCCCTTGCCATAAAAAAGGGCCGAAAGTCGGCCCTGAAAGCTTACTGCCAGTTGATCAGGCAGTAATGTTTTTTACCGCGACGCAGCAGTGTGTAGCGGTTAAACAGTTTGTCAGTATCACTGAAGCGATATTCGGCGTCAGACTGTTTTTCACCGTTGAGTGCCACGGCATTGGAACCAATCATGGTACGAGCCTGGCCGCGTGATGGCACCAGCTCCGCTTTCACCAGCGCCTGTTGCAGATCGTCCTCAGCGCCCAGCGAAATGGTTGGCATGCCATCCTGCGCCAGCTGCTCGAAATCTGCCTCAGTCATGTCGTTGACCGAGCCAGAGAAGAGGCTCGCGGTGATGCGTTTAGCGGCGGCTAAGCCCTCTTCACCGTGTACCAGACGCGTGACCTGTTCAGCCAACACATATTGCGCACGCGGCGCGGTACCACTGTTTTTGTCCTCTTCTTCCAGCGCATTGATTTCGTCGATGCTTAAGAAGGTGAAGAATTTCAGGAAACGATAGACGTCAGAGTCTGCGGTGTTGATCCAGAACTGATAGAACTTGTATGGGCTGGTTTTCTTGGCATCGAGCCAGACCGCGCCGCCTTCAGTTTTACCAAATTTGGTGCCATCCGATTTGGTGATCAGGGGAACGGTTAAACCAAACACCTGGTTTTGATGCAGACGACGCGTTAAATCGATACCCGAAGTGATATTGCCCCACTGATCGGAACCGCCGATCTGCAAAGAAACGCCGTGCAGTTCGTTCAGGCAGGCAAAATCGTAGCCCTGCAACAGGTTGTAAGAGAATTCGGTGAACGAGATACCTTGATCGTCACGGTTCAAACGCTGCTTCACCGCTTCTTTATTGATCATCTGGTTCACAGAGAAGTGTTTACCGATGTCACGCAGGAAAGTCAGCACGTTCATGCTGCCAAACCAGTCGTAATTGTTGGCCGCGATGGCACTGTTACTGCCGCAATCAAAGTCGAGGAACGGCGCGACTTGCTTACGAATTTTCTCAACCCATTCACCTACGGTGTCGCTGGTATTGAGTTTACGCTCTGCGGCTTTAAAGCTCGGATCGCCAATCAGGCCGGTAGCACCACCGACCAGCGCAACCGGCTTATGTCCGGCATCCTGAAAACGCTTCAGGCAGAGCAGCGGTACCAGATGGCCCAAGTGCAAGCTGTCAGCAGTGGGGTCAAAGCCGCAATAGAGCGAAATTGGCCCTTGCGCCAGTTTCTCTACTAACGCGTCTTCATCCGTCACCTGGGCGATCAAGCCCCTCTCCTGCAATTGTTGTATCAGGTTACTGCTGGTCATCACTGACTCCAAATTGATCAGACTGCACCTAGGCTGGTACACAGCTTTCCGCTGAGTTGCGGAATCAAAAAAAACGAGGGCTATAGCATAAAGCGCTGGCGACTTCTGTGCCAGCGTTGAAAGGCGAGAAAGGTACAGTTTTAAGGCGCGAGTCGGTCGATTTTCCAGCCATCGCTTTCACGTTGATAGATGAAGCGATCGTGAAGACGATGTTCACCGCCCTGCCAGAACTCAACGGTATGAAATTTCACCCGATATCCGCCCCAAAAACTCGGTAAGGGCACTTCCCCTTGCTGGAATTTTTGCTTGAGCTCAAGGAATTTTCCTTCCAACACGCCACGCGCAGAGATGCGGCTCGACTGTTTCGACACCCATGCACCAATTTGGCTGTCTCGCGGCCGGCTATGGAAGTATTTCAGCACCTCGAGCGGTGACAGTTTTTCGACTTCACCCAGCACCATTACCTGGCGCTCAAGAAAGTGCCACGGAAAATGCAGCGCAATGCGCGGATTGTTGGCTAACTGCAGCGCTTTACGGCTGCCAAGATTGGTATAGAAAACCATGCCTTGTGCATCGTAATGTTTGAGCAACACGATGCGTTGGTAAGGTTGTCCATTTTCATCCACCGTCGCGACAGTCATGGCGGTAGGATCGGGCAACTGGGCTTCGCAGGCTTGCTTCAGCCAGTTTTCGAACAGAACCAGCGGATCGTCGGGCAGATCCTTACGGCGTAATCCGCCGCGGGTGTACTCGCGACGCAGATGGGAAATAGTTTGAAAAGATGCGCTGTCGCTCATGATGATGACTCTTTCAAATTAATTGGCAGGTTGCAGCTCACAATCGTTGACGACAATCTTATCATTACGCTCGATAAATGCGCCGTTGCCCTTTGACCAGAAAACATAATTATCGTCGCTGTAACGCGTGCCAGAGGCGGACTGAGTCTGCTTCAACGTGAGCGGCTTGCCATCCATAATAAAGCTGACTTGCTGTTGCGCATTATCCAGCGTGACAGTCAGTGGCAGCGTTCCGCAACGATAATGCAGCGTTTTTGGCTGCTCGGGCTGCGTGTGCATCAAACTGCACCCAGACAAAACCAGCACAGCGCCAACGGTCAATCCTTTCAACATGGTGGGATCTCCTGAGCAAATGGTGACAACATTATAAGAAGGAATGAATGTTAAGTAAGTCAGAATCCACACTAATCACCGTCGGAGTGAGGTAACGAAACGTTACTCGCGCTGTTTTAGGCTCATGCGATGGGGCATGACTGTTGCCGTGGCTTTACAGGCGGAGGTGCTCATCGCCTCAAATGAGTGAATAAAGGCCCCGCCAAACTGTCAGTACCTCCCAGCAACGCCTGTTCATTTTGCGCATTCCCCGCATACACTTTCCTGCCTGAATATGTTTGAATTCGCCCTAACATTTTTAGGCATATGGTTATGATGAGTTACATTAAGGATTTAACGAATTTCATTGAGGGCAATGCGTTTCTTTCCGCCACCTTCAGCATTATTTTATTAATTTTGACAGGTATGATTGCGCACCTGATCTGTAAATTCTTTGTGGTTAAAGTGGTGAGAAAAGTCTTTTTTAGCAGCCATAAAAAAGATGTCCCCCTCGATAAAGATGTCAGAATTTCAGAGAAACTCTCGAATTTTATCCCTGTCATTACCGTCTATTATTTTCTGCAATTTATGCCGGAACTTCCCGAGCATTTACTTATTGCTATCAAAACCATTTGCGGCATTTTGTTCTTTATTTATCTTTCGCTGTTTTTTACCGAAGTGCTGGAGATCGTTAATAACTCCTATTCGAAAAAGTCGAAACGCAAAAATCACTCGATTAAGGGCTACATCCAGATAGGAAAAATACTGGTTCATATCCTCTCCGCGATCATGATTCTGGCGATTATGTCTAATAAGTCGCCAGCGATTATTATTTCCAGTTTGGGTGCTGTGGCCGCCGTCTTGATGCTGATCTTTCAGCACACTTTGCTGTCACTGGTGGCAAATATTCAGGTTTCCTCCAATGATGTGCTGCAGCTCGGTGACTGGATTGAAATGCCTGAAAACAGTATCAGCGGCGAAGTGATTGATATCGCCCTGCACACCATCACCATACGTAACTGGGACAATACGATTTCCCGCATTCCGACTAAAAACTTTTTGACGGAAATCTATACCAACTGGCAGGCGATGTTCTCCTCCGGCGCGCGGCGCATCATGCGAAGCTTCTATTTGGATCAGCGATCGGTGACTTTCGTGAATCAGGAGATGCTTCAATCGATGAGCCAAATACGTGCGGTCAGTGAGCCGCTTTCGGTGCTGCTTGATGGTCGTGATATCACGGCCGTTGGCGACCGCTGGTTTTTGGAAAATGGCATTACCAACCTCACTGTTTTCCGCAAATATCTCACCGCCTATCTTTCTCAACGTGATGATATTAATAAAGAGATGTATATCGTGGTGCGTGCGTTAAAGCCTTCACCCGATGGTTTACCGATCGAAGTTTACTGCTTCACCTCCTCCACCTTGTGGATCGATTACGAGAATACGCAAGCAGAGATATTCGAATACATCTATGCCATTGTCGGCTACTTCGATTTGCGGCTCTATCAGCACCCGGCAGGCACTGATTTCTCACGCCTCTCACAGCAGGCTCCGGCAATCAATGCGCGTGATAACCACGTTTGATACAGAACGGCCTGAGTCGTAGCAGGAGGGCATCAGCGGTCACGATGATTTATTCATACCTTCGGCTGGGCTGCCGATACTCTCCTCAGCGTATGGGGAGAATTCAAAATGAAAAATTATGGCGCAGCCTTGGCCGCGATAGGTCTGTTTGCCTGGTTTACCTTGCTCTTAGCGTGTTTTCGCAGAGCACAAGAGACGGGTTTCAATCCGCTGCTCACCCTCTTACTTTTATTACCGGGTTTTTATTTCATCCTGCTCGGTGTGAATGCTTTAAAGCGCATGAACACCCCGCCCAGCAAGTAGCGTCGATAAGCCTACATACCAGGTTTACTTAACCCGCAAGCGTAATAAAGCCCGCCAATGTGCGGACAGGTCACTTTAGTGCGACACTGCGCTTGCCTGCCGGGGAGTCGCTTGACTATTCTGTCTGTTTTAACAGTGGAGGTAATATGTCAGACGAAGATCGCATCAAGAACCTTGAAGACACGGTGCATCAACTGAGAATCGAAACCCACGTATTAAGAGAAATTATGGGGCAGCAGATCGCCCTCAATAATCTTAACTACAAAGGCAAATTCGATGACGTGCTTGAAGCCTTGGCCAAAGAGTATGCAGGTCGCGGCCTGGATGAAGGTGATAACAGAGACATTCACGACGCTGTTCGTCAGTACATTAAATATGAACCGCCTTCAATGGATTGACAGTGCATCTCAGGCCACGTTTCAGGTGGCCTGCCTTTTCCTTAAATTTTGTCGTTCGGCATCACGCTAGCGTCTCTTTCCCGCCTTTTATTTATCGTCATTATAAATTTTTAGCCTCTGAATCAGTTTTACACAGCGCTTTATTTTTCCTTGGCTGTTGATAAATATTTAGCACAGTGCCTTTTAAAGATAATTCTTAGTAACCGATTTCAGGCTTAGCAAGTAACTGTAATAAATAAAAATAACCAAAAGATACTTTTTAATTGCATGATTAATAGCTCTATTTTTTTAAAAAAGGTCCCTACATCTTTTTTAACGTTGTCTATATTCAAATGGCTCTGTGACGAAATCCGCTCCGGTCGCAGAGCATGTACTAACTCCTACCCTTTAGCCCCCCAAATCAGGGGGCTTTTTTAATCACTTCTTTAAACAGTATTTTTATTGCAACAATAAGATTGAAACCTTAATTAACCTCAAGACCGGCTGCCCTTACAAAGCGTTGTGGCTATCTCTTTAACTCACGTTACGCAAGATTATTTTATGCTTCCCGCGCGACCCTATCCTTAATCAGCTTGTGGCTAAAAGAGGGTGTTATAAACAGCCCTTTCATGACACCTCAGACCACACAATTTGCACCGGATAAAATTGTACAAGCCTACTCTTTTTGTATAACGTCATGCGGTGGCATTCAGCCACGCGTAACGAACGATGCATTGCATCGCCTCTGCAGGTGTTATGGATTTCCACCTCCAGAGGCTTTTTTTTCTGTCATCTTTTTTGAATAGACCTTTTTTCTTACTGTATCAAAGCGTTATTGAGTCTTCCCTTTCCTGATTTTAAACCCCTGATTACACGTTCTTGGTTTCAAGTTCCGGGTTTTAATTTCCCAGATTTATTGCAAATAGCTTATTTCTGCGTCTCAGTGTCATTACCTCATCGCTCTGAATGCCAAAATTAGAATGACGCCAGTAATTTTATAAAACACCTTTTTCTTTTTTTCTGTAACCCTGACGCTGATAAGAGCCGAAAGCGTCACGTAAACTGTTAAGAAATCATTAATTTCTCTTTGCTTTTGTTAGTTTTTATTTCAATTAAAACGACACTTAAATTCCACATTTCACAACTTGTTGAATACAATACTTATCCCAAAAATTAGTCAGCTAACCTTTAGATGGAAAACCTTTTTTCCAAAGATCAGCCCTCTAGACCGATTAGCGCAGTATGTTACAGTGAGGAAACTCTTTGAGTCATGCCTTCACCAGGGAAATGATTTAAGAGAGATTCTAAATTCGACAATTTCTTATATTTTCCTCTCAAAAGAGAGGATTTTTTTTGGAAAAAACACGCGCTTTTAGACACCTCGTTCATCACTGAAAATGGATATTCGTTACCTCTGCCGTTTTTATTAACGGGCTATGCAGAAGTAAAGAGGTCTCTTTTATTATCCTGCCCCAACCTAAAACGCCTGCCTGTAAAACGTATTCAACTTCGACAGCCTCAGAAAAATGTAAATTTTTTTGACGTATTGGCTGTCAGCTTCTTCACTGTAGAGGTCAGGTATTCATCAGGAGAAATAACAATGACTGAGCTATTACATATTCTTTCTGTTAGCGCGATTGTGGCAGGCATTTATTTAATCGACTGAACGGCTACTCAACAGCATAGCAGCCCTGCTCAGCATTAATTCAACGCAAAATTTCTGAAGAATAGCGTGAAATTGACGTAAGCAGAGCAATCAGTCATTTATTGTTGGCAATAGTCGATTTGAAAAACAAAATAGTTGCAGTAAAAATAGCATAAATTCAAATGTAAATTTAAGCTTGCAGCGTGTTTAATTGTGAACACTTGTGCTTATAAAAACGTCGTTACTTTTGCAATAAATGCTTTTAACAAGACTCTATATAGCCAGGATTATTCTATCTGACTGATTTTGTTGTTTAATTATTATCCAGTCACTTAATTCCAAGCGGAAATTTTTCAAATATTGTCTACGCTATTAAGGTCTGTTTTTAATTCAAGGAGATGAAAATGAATATGAAATCCCTTTCAACTGTTGCTTTATTGGTCATTTCTTTAGGTACGCTTGCTGGATGTGCTGCCAACCAATCAATTAAGACCACAGATGGACGCACAATCGTGACTGACGGCAAACCTCAGATCGATAACGATACCGGTTTAGTCTCTTACAAGGATGCACAGACTGGCAAGGAAGAGCAGATCAACCGCAATCAGATAAGCAATATGAGCGAACTTGATAACTAATATAAGGTGACTGATATGAAAAAATTCCTGATTTTACCGCTGGCAGCAGTATTGGGTATGGCTGCATTGACGGGTTGCACCAGCACAAGTTATGCCATTCATACCAATGATGGCCGCACGATCATCAGTGACGGCAAACCTGCAGAATCAGATGCAGGTTTGCTGGCTTACACCGACGCTAACGGTGTTAAACAGCAGATTAATAAAACCGATGTAAAATCGGTTTCAGAAGTACCGAAGTAATTATCGAATCGATTCCCCCAGCCGCCTCAGGGCGGCTTTTTCTTTGTGACGTTACAGCAATGATGAACTTTTTTACTCAATCCCTGTATTTTTTTACGATTACGCTATGATTTAAGCGCGACAGGCGATCTCTCGCTCACGGAAAACCGGTCTGTAGATTACGCTTTACCAGAAGATAAGTGGCATCTGGCTCCGAAGCGGGTGAAACACAATTGATTGATACGCGCCCCAACAGCAAACCATTTACATCAACTTCACAGTTAAGTGACTTGTTACTCAGAGGCCCTCATGAATACAGTATCCAATGCATCCATGGTGTCATCGGCATTGACCTTACTGCTTTCGCTAACGAAAAAAATTTCGGATAAGCGAGTGGAAGTATTCAGCGGATATCCTGCCAATTGCAGTACCTGGCTGACTATTTATCATCGTCGGAAATCAGACAGCTGGTCTTTTGAATGGTATGACAAAAGTGGATGCAGGCGCCCTGCTGCCTTAGGGGACGTTTCTGTTTGCTTGATGCGTGAGGTCACTGACAGAGGCGCATCCGATGCGGAGCATATGTATGCGCGCAGATTGCTAGAGAAAACCGGGTTTTATGATGCCTGATAGGCGCAGGTTCAAGTCGATTTTTGATCCTGCCCTTGTCGGTTTAGCGCATGTACTGCGCCGTCAAAAGCGTCCGTGAATTAAGACCAACCTGTCCGACTTGCTTTCCTGATGAAGCCCTATACAGAGAAACAGGCTGTTAGCGCTCTGTTTTATCTGCAAGGGCTGATTTATTTATTCGGCCAGCTTAATGCTTTCTGCTGTTTACAGTAAAAAGGGATTATTACATCTCATCGAAATAGGCTGGCGAATATTATTTAATGGAAAAATCAATTTCACCTTCATGATACCTATCGCGTTGTTGTTTCCTGTTCTCACTGTTTATCTTTATCAACCACAAACTAAACTGCTTAATAAGCTGATTCGCCTCAGCTTCGTCTGCAGCAGAAGTAATAAACAGTTTGCCTTTCGCATTACTTGTTTGGTCAGTTACGTATATTTCATAATCTGAACCATATTGGCTGCTGATGACTGCTGAGAAATAAAGTGTGGACCAAAGCTCAATCCTGGTTTGAAACTGCTTAAAGTTCATTACATCTACCTAGTTCTATTATCATTACGCCCAAACGCAACCGATCTGGTCGGGCCAGGTAAATAATAGTGTAATCACTCGTCGCAGCAGTGATAAAAAAAGCTTTTTTCAACCTCATCTAACGCATTGATTCGACGCTTCAGCAGAACAGTTGTTGCCTGCTTTCATTGGTCTGGCCGCACTGTGTCAGCCAGACCCGCCGCCATTCATGTGTCAGATGAAACTTTTCATTACGCCGACCTTATTGATCGATAAACAATCAGGCCAGCGCCTGCTTCACAAATCTATTTTTTTTCACTGCGTGCTGTCAGCCAAGTGATAAACGCAGCCAGCAGCAACAGCGCGGCGCTTAGGGCAAAGGTGCTTTGATAACCGCGATGATCAAACATCAGGCCACCGGCGGTTGAACCGAGCGCAATGGAAAGTTGCACCACCGCGACCATCAATCCACCTCCCGCTTCGGCATCGTTTGGCAGGGTTCGTGCCAGCCATGTCCACCAGCCAACAGGAGCTGCAGTGGCGACTAATCCCCACAGCGCCAGCAACACCATTACCAGACCGGTTTGATGACCAAAATCAATCAGCGTAACCGCGATGATCGCCATCGCGACTGGAATCACAATTAAGGTGAGATAGAAGTTTGCCCGGAGAAACAGGCCAATCAGTAAAGTCCCCATAAATCCTGAGATACCTATCGCCAGTAACGTCAGAGATAAGGTGGAGACATCAACCTGCGTGATGTTTTCGAGGAAGGGACGCAAATAAGTGAAGAGCGCAAATTGCCCCATAAAAAACAGGCCACAGCCGAGCAGCCCGCTAACCACTAAGCGGCGAGACAGCAGGGATATCACCCCGCCACGCTTTTGCTGCGCTTTATCCATGGCCAGGGTCGGTAAACTGATCCATTGCCAGATAAAAGCAACTAATGAGACGGGGATCAGGCAAAGAAACGCGCCTCGCCAGCCCATCATCGCGCCGAGATAGCTGCCTAAGGGTGCAGCGATAACCGTTGCCAGCGCATTACCGCTGTTAAAAATTGCCAGTGCTCGCGGCACGCTGGCGCTGGGTACCAGACGAAGAGCAGTAGCCGCCGACAGTGACCAGAAACCGCCGATGGCCACACCGATCAACGCTCTGCCCGTCATATAGATAACGTAGCTGTTTGCTAAAGCGATTACCGCACTTGAGGCCATCATCAATGCCGTCATAGCCAAAAGCAGCTGTTTGCGATCCAGGCTGCCGGCAACGGATGAAATCCGCAAACTGGTCAACACCGCCAGCGCACCGGAAATCGAGATTCCCTGTCCCGCCAGCCCTTCGCTGATGTGAAGATCCTGAGCAATAGGACTCAGCAAACTGACTGGCATAAATTCTGATGCCACCAGCGCAAAGACACACAATGTCATCGCCAATACACCGCTCCAGCAGGCCGTTTCCTCAACCTCTTTTTTTTCCATCTGTATCTGATCAGTCATAACTTTCCTCGGGCGTCATTAATGCGCAGGTAAATTTCAGGCAAGCCGAAGCCTTTGCGTGCACCAAAAGGAATACGCAGAAATTTTTAAAATGCATGGGGATAAAAGGTGTCGTTAAAATTCTACAGAAGTCGCACAGCAGGACAAGCTAATGAATGCTTACTGAGGTTATAAGTGACATTTATAAATGACAGGGGTGATCGGCATGATCAAACGTAATCTCAATGACCTGCTTTCCTTCGTTACCGTGGCACGTGAAGGCAGTTTTACCCGAGCGGCAGCCCATTTGGGCGTGACTCAGCCCGCGCTGAGCCAGGCGATTACTTCTCTGGAAAACCGTTTGCAGATTCGCCTGTTAACGCGTACCACGCGCAGCGTATCGCCCACCGTTGCTGGAGAGCGTTTATTGCTGGCGATTGGGCATCGATTCGATGAAATCGAGACGGAACTGGAGATTCTTACTGAACTTAGAGAAAAACCGGCCGGCACAGTGCGCATTACCAGTGGTGATCATATTTTACGTACCACGCTGTTACCGAAACTCACGCCTCTGATGCATCAATATCCGGATATAAAAATTGAGTTCAACGTGAATTATGGTTTCACCGACATTGTCGCGGAAAGATTTGATGCGGGTGTGCGTCTTGGCGATACCATCGATAAAGATATGATTGCTGTACCGATTGGGCCGCAACTGCGAATGGCGGTTGCCGCCTCGCCTGCCTATTTCTCACAGAACCCGCCTCCCCTTACGCCGCGTGATCTTATGCAGCACAGTTGTATCAATGTGCGGATGGTAAGCGGCGGCGGGCTGTACGTTTGGGACTTCGAACATCAGGGTAAGCAGGTGAACGTACGGGTTGATGGGCAAGTAATTTTCAACTCCTCTCTGCATGTGGCGGATGCCGCGTTGGCGGGGCACGGCATTGCCTGGTTGCCTGAAGAGGAGTTATCACCCTATCTTAGCGAAGGTAAATTGGTGCGAGTGCTTGAAGAGTGGTGTCCCCCTTTTGCTGGCTATTACCTCTATTACCCCAGCCGTCGCCAGCCGTCGCCCGCGTTTTCACTGGTGGTTGATGCGCTGCGCGTTAAAGGCGCGTCAATGCGCATTGCTGGCAGCGAAGCGTAATGCCAGCGTCATTCAACATGCGCTTTTAACAACGTCTCTGCCGCAAGTTTACCTAACGCGTTAGCGGCAAACGGACTATCCCCGGTGAGTACTTTGCGGTCTTTATGCACCGTGCCTTTTATGTCGTCGTTTATGAGTTTAAGACCCAGCGCTTCCAGTTTTTCACCAAAATACCAGGTCAGATGTCCAGGCATGTAACCGATATCCGGCGTTTGCTTGTCAATAGCATCAGGGAAAGCAGCGATGGCGTAACCCTGCAATGGGTTATCCCCTTTATCCAGAGAGATAAACGCCGCAGGCCCATGGCAAATTGAAATCAGATGGCGGTCGTTTGCCAGCGTCCAGCGGATAGCGTCAGCAACTGCCTGGCTTTCAGGCAGACCAATCAAAGCGCCATGTCCACCCGGAATAAATATCCCCGCATAGTCTGAGTGAGGATTGAGTGCCTTCACCACTTCGCTCAACTTCAGAGGCGAACGAAACAGCGGCAAGCTACGGTTAAGAAATCCCACTACGGCTTCATCCTGTTCTGGCATGGCCCAAAACTCAAACTTGACCATTTGCCCTGAGAGGGTAGCAACGTCAAAGTTAAAACCCGCCTGATGCAGGTGATACAAGGGAAGCAGCGTTTCAACCGGATGGTTCCCGGTTGAAAAGAGCGTATCGTTTTCAAGCGGCAAATACCGCTCATCGGTGCAGATCACCAAAATTTTTTTATTGCCTGCATAAGGCTTTTCGTACTCGGTGTCGTTGAGGTCAGATTTAGGCTGCGTAAACTGGCTGAGCGAATACGCTGAAGGAAAATAGGCGTTGTGTTCCGCTTTATCGGGTGTGGGTAATTTGCTGAGTTCGGCTGACATCATTTTATCTCCATGCTAGTTACGGTTAAGCATAGAACATCGCAGCAGTGCATTTTGAAACCACAAACCATGTTGACGGGCTTATGTTTTCTGTATGCGTTCGCTGTTGCTTGGGTGAGTTATCTTATCGTGAAGTCAGCAGCAGCCGATGCTGATAAGGGTTACTGTGTGTTTTCGCGTTCATTAAGCTCATCGGCTGCATTGCGTTTTTTGGGGTTAGCTTTTGACTTCGACCAGTATCAGCGGGCACTTCTTCACTTTGCATGCCTGCGAATAAGCCAGTGAACAGACAGAACAAAGGTCTCTCATTGATTCATATTCATACTCCATGAAATAACGGAACCGTCCGCCGCAAGAGTCCGTTCTCCAAAATCTTTGCGGCTCAAGAATTTCATCCAACTGCATGAATGTCAGGGCTGATGGGTTATGAAACCCGACTCGTACACGATATGTGGTCATGACCTGATTATTCCTGCACAACCCCTTCCCGGCCAGACGGTATTTATTTTCAATGCGATAGCCTTCGCTTATCAGCTCGGCTGATAGCTAATGCCTGTGGAGAGAACCATTCACCGTTAACGGTTGTTATTGGGCCCGGACGGGAACGCGCGCAGGTAATCAGCACGCTCGGATTATTAGCCACTTTACAGTCGCCTTCTAGCCGCAACAAAAGGCGTAATCAGGATAAGTTGCGGTGTCGTTTTAATAGGCAATCAAACCAGGGGATGATCAATTCTCTCTATTAACTCTGCCCCCTGATGTTTAATGCTGCCGACGGCTTTATCAACCGGATGCCAGGCAAACGCCTTTTCCGGCAGTGCGGCGTCTTGCGCAATTTCTTCCGCACGTTCAGGCGTTGTTTCAGGGCTTAGCCATTCGGCAACGGCATCCGATGAGAGCACCAAGGGCCGGCGATCGTGAATATCGACCATGCCTTTATTGCTGGCCGCCGTAATAATCACAAAGCCTTCATGACCATGATCTTTGTCGTAAGGCGCTTTGCCGATGGCCGCAAAGAACAGCGGCTGCTTGTTCTGGTGATAGATAAAATAGGGCTGCTTGTGGCTGGCATCTCTTTTCCATTCGAACCAACCGTCAGCAGGTACAACAGCGCGTCCATGGTGCCACAGCGGTTTAAACATACGACCACTCGCTGCCGTTTCGCCGCGCGCGTTGATCAGCGGTTGTTTATGCCACCAATCTGGACCATAACCCCAGTAAACCGGATCCAGATGAAGATGTTCATCTCTTTCATTCAACAGCAAGACTTTAGTGCCAGGTGCAACGTTAAATCGCCCTATTGGCTGCGGGTCGTAAATGATTTCGTCATCTTTGATCTTTAATGCATCAAAATATTCATTTCTGCTGTTGTACTGCGCAAAACGTCCACACATGGTGTTTATTCAACGATGTGATTGCTCAATATTCAAAGCATAGCAAAGCAGAAAATGAATTGGCGTTGAGCATAATTTTCATGAGGCATTATGCATAACGTCGTCACTGGCTGGCGGTGTTAAGCCAGCGAATGCGCAGCGTATCGCGAGCCATACGTTACAGAACAACGACGCCATCTATTTTTGCTGCTGACGGAATCGAGCGACTTTTGCTCGGTTACCGCACAGCGCCATGCTGCACCAGCGGCGGCGATGTGCTTTGGTGCGGTCAAAAAACCAAAGCGTGCATTCTGGATGTTCACATTCACGCACCAAATTGAAATCCTTTTCTGCGAGCAGTGAAGCAGCAAGATCCGCCATCGGCTCCAACCACTGAGCGGGCGTTTGATTGGCATAAATCCGAGTAATTCTCAGCGAACCCTGTTCGTCCGTGACAAGCTTTTTATAACTGTTTGCCAGCGCCAAATAACGGTTCAACTCTTCAGGATGAAGCCGCTCACCATTTTTTTTGTGCAATACCAAACGTCTGATCGTTTCGCGCAGTTGGCGCGCTTCCTGCAACAGTGCGCCGGATTCATATTCGGTTGAGTCGGATAGCCCGTTCAACCCAGCTTGTATGAACCAGGTTTTAACATCGTCATCTGTTTGGAAAAAATCATGCGGTTGTCCATCGACCTGCGCCACTGTATTGATGAAATCAAGCGCAGCATGATCCGCGAGATACCACGGGCCGCTTCCTGAGTGCGTTTGAACAAGAGAAGACATTGAACACCTCAAAACTGTAAAAATCTATCGCCATCGTAACCGATAAAATCCCATTTGAACAGTTACTGCATAGCCTACTCAACGGCTCAAAAAATAAAAATAGCGTCTCGATATCTGCATATGCCATTGATTAGCAATATTTTTATAAAATAATTTATATAAGAATCGCTTTGGCAAACTCCGTAACCCTTAAATTAGCAATTGACTGGTTACAACAGGCGCGCATACTGAACACCGTAACCACTAAATCTATTTTTAACAGTTACCCTTAAGGAATATAGCCATGACAATGAATCAGCATTTCCCGGTGCGCTATCAATTTGCCAAAGCCGATGGCGTCCGGGTTTTCTACCGCGAAGCCGGTGAACCTTCTCATCCCACCCTGCTGCTATTACACGGTTTTCCAAGCTCCTCTCACCAGTTTCGTGAGTTGATTCCTTTGCTGGCTGATAAGTTTCATCTGATTGCCCCTGACTTGCCCGGTTTCGGTTTAACTGAAGTTCCTCCAGAACGTCATTATCACTACAGCTTCGATTCACTTGGCCAAACCTTAACGGACTTTGTTGATGTTCTGGGGCTGGAAAGCTATGCGTTATATGTCTTTGATTACGGTGCACCTGCGGGTTTGCGGCTTGCCCTTAATTATCCTGAACGGGTAACGGGTTTCGTTTCGCAAAACGGTAATGCGTATCTGGAAGGATTAGGTGACGCGTGGGCACCGGTTCAAGCTTACTGGGCTAATCCCAGTAAGGAGAATCGCCAGGTTGTTCATGACGCCATATTGAACCTGGAAGGCACGCGTTGGCAGTATCTGCATGGCGTAACAGAGCCGGAACGCGTCGCGCCGGAGGCGTATTATTTGGATGCTTTGTGGCTTGAGCGTCCCGGCAACAAGGAAATTCAGCTCGATCTGTTTCTGGATTATGCAAACAATCTGTCACGTTATCCCGATTTTCAGGCTTTCTTCCGTAAAACGCAGTTACCTGCGCTGATTATCTGGGGGGAGCACGATCCCTTCTTTATTCCACCAGGCGCTGAAGCTTACAAGCGTGATAATGCCAATGCGGTGGTTGAGCTGCTGGATACCGGACATTTTGCGCTTGAAACCCATGTTGGTGTGATTGCCAAACGCATCCGCGACGTGCTTGGCGGTGAACAACGTTGATCCTTTTTCTGAAACTGCCGTGCGCGTCATGGCAGTTTTACCGTTAATAAACCCAACCGATAAAGCGATAAATGCGCTCAACGCTTTTTGCTCTGTGACCTACCTAGCAAATAATGCAGATTACCCGTTGACCGTTAACACTCAGGTTATAATTGGTTGGAAGATTATGAAAACCGTTGCCCTTTCGTTATTAGCGTATTCGATGAGAATCATTTTATTTTTTAAAATGACGCATTAATATTATTTTCAATATGTTTAATGTGAAGATTTTTAACAGACGGTGGATAACCATCCTAATAATTACGCTGTTCTTTTTTGCATTGAAAAAGCATTGAGCATCAATCCTCAGGCAAAGCATTAAAGATGGATATGTGCTGCCTTCACCTGACAGATGAATATGCGGTGAAATGACAGCAAAATTAAATAGGTAATTCAGCGATCGCTAGAGGTTTACTATGATCCAGCTCCGAATTCCTTTTCTGGTCATTTCACTTTTACTCACCGGTTGTCAGGTTACACCTGATGACGCAAGAAATAAGCCTGCTGCATTCCAGATGCATAGCAATAGATCTTCTCAGCAATTAAGCGAGTGTATTTATAATGCCTGGTCAACAACTGCCGTTATTGCTAAAGATGAGACATCTCATATCGAAAAAACAGAGCAGGTAATCAGCGTGTATACCTGGGAAGATTCGATGTTTGCTGATATCTATTCAAGAGGAAAAGGGTCTGAAGTGAAATTCTATAAAACCTTTGAAATGGGTGATACCGTGCAGAGCGATCGTCTGTCACTTCTCAAAGCCTGTCTGTAATGCGGTGAATGGCTGATACGATTCTACGCGCACGGGTACTAACCCGTGCGCGTAGCCATTAGGCTCTTTTTTGATAGAGCCAATGTTCCATATCGCTGGCTGGCAGCGGTTTCGAAAAGAAGTAGCCCTGAATTTGGTCGCAACCATACTCTTTAAGCAGGCGCAAAGTCGCTTCTGTCTCGACCCCTTCGGCTAATACCGTATAGTCCAGCTCTTTTAACATGCGAATAATGCTTTTGACAATAATGTTGGATGGAGCATCATTTCCCAGACGTGTAATTAATGACATATCAATTTTAATGACATCCAACGGAATATCCTGAAGATAACTGATATTGCTATAACCGGTACCAAAGTCATCCAGTGATATAATAAAGCCGTAAGATTTGAGCGATTCCAACCCTTTAATAGCGATAACGCTTTCAGTGATCAGCTCATTTTCCAGACATTCAATACCAATGAGCGTTCTCGGCAGTTCCGCTGCATCTATTTTTGCTGCTAGCGTGCTGGCAAAATCAGCTTTAGAGAAGTCTTTTTCACTGACGTTAATCGATACGGGAATCAGCGTATACTCGACGTTCCATTTTTTTAATTGATCAATGACCCGACTAATAATCCATTCAGTGAGATCAGAGAGTAGGTTGGTTTTTTTCGCTAATGGAATAAAATCTGCCGGGAATAATTCCCCTCTTTCAGGATGATTCCAGCGAATCAAGGCTTCGAGTCCCACGGTTTTGCCGGTCTTCAGGCAAACCTTTGGCTGATAAGCAACATACAGGCCCTCATCCTTTTTCAGCGCCACGGCGAGATCATTCATGATAAGAAAATCATCGGTGTGGCGTGTGTCATAAGATTCATCGAAAGACATCGCGCTAATGTCTTGTCCAATGGCTTCATGCAGCGCACTCACTGCCTGACGTAGTATCTCATTGGCACACATCTCAGCGGGAGTAAACACCGTTTCTCCGGTATAAACCTCCAGTTCAATCGCAATATTTTCGGCCAATTCCGCATTCATACCTTGCAGAAGCTGGCTAACTTTTTCCGCGTTCAAAGCCCCTTCACTCTCCTGAATGATCGCAAAACGACCTGGAGCAAACGAATAAAGCTTTTTCCCCGCTTGTAAGTGAAGACGATCGGCCACCAACGAGGCCATCTGCCGGAGCAATTTCTCAACCGGAGCAATGCCTACCGTGCGTGCGAGTTCATAAGAGCGCGGAATATCGATGCAATCGATCAATATCAATCTAAAGGTATGATGAGGCTGATTGACCACAAGTTGCTGAATATCTCTGATCAGCCGTTGGCGGTTAGGCAAATGCGTCATGAAATCTGCAAAACCGGCATGGCTCCAGGCATCCAGAAATGACATCACCAGATTTGCCATTAATTTTAGCGTGGTGAGTTTGGCTTCACTGAATTCGTGAGGTTGCACATCGGTGACGCAAAGCGTTCCCAACGCGGAACCTTCATTATTCATCAGTGAAACGCCCGCATAAAATCGAATATGCGGTTCACCTTCGACAAAAGGATGCGCCGAAAAGCGAGCATCGAGCAGCGTGTCATGAATGACAAGTTGCCCCTCTCCCTCTATCACATGACGACAAAGAGAATCTTCTCGGGTTGACTGTTTAAGCGCAAAATTGCGTGCAGCTTTAATATATTGGTTGTCATCATCAATGATGGAAATGAAACTTCCTGAAATGCCTAGCACTTGTCCGGCCAGATGAACAAACTCTTCCAGCACCAGATCCCTGCTTTCATCAGGTGACATAAGCGCTTTAACCGCTTTGAGACGTCTTTCTTCGTAGCCACTTTGATTACTTTGCACTGAAGCCTCCATCGACTGCGGGCGAAAAACACAAAAAATTAACGCCAAAAATAGAGGAAGAAAATAGCATCCACTTCTATTAGTTTATGCGCGAAACTGTATCACAGGCTCCGCAATTCCTTACTAACATTTACATCTGAATCAAGACGATTCGTATTTCACCCAAGTCAAAAGAATTATAGATCCACTGTCGTCAGGATTTCATTGAAAAAACGCTTTATGCGCAAAAAAGGTTAAACGATTCAGCCTGCTTCATTCCTGCTCATAAAAGGGTATATGCAGCGGGTTATAAAGGGGTGTACATGTCCTGTCAGCCCTGTTTTAGCGAAAGTTTTGCGGCTTTTCCGTTCTGAATCCCAACCCAATTAGTCGTCCGAAAACGAAACGCAGAAAAGGAAGGCGGCGAATCAGGGTGGGCATCTTGCTTTTACCCGTGGATTTTCCTTTGTTGCTGCTCATTTTTATCTGCAGAAATTGGGTAGCAACCGTAGGGAACTGCCGCCGCTTCTGTACTTTCTCCAGATCGCGCAGTTGCACTTCGCCCTTTAGCAACGGCACGGTTAACGCGTTGGCCGTCGCAACGGCATCCTGAATGGCCAGATTGACACCGACACCACCAATGGGCGACATCGCATGTGCCGCATCGCCGATGCAAAGCACGCCGGGCTTCATCCATTTATCAAGCCGGTCAATGCGAATAGAGAGCAGCTTGAGCTGATCCCACTCAACGAGTTCATTCATACGCGTTTCGGAAAAAGGGGCGACCGACGCAATGCTCTTTTTTAACGCGGGCAGACCCGCCGATTTCAGTGCAGTGAAATGGTCTTTCGGAATGGTATAGCCGCATTGCCAGTTATCGCCGCGATCGATGATGATGAAATTTTGACGCGGGCCTTTGTGTCCCATTTCCCATTTCGGATCGCCCTGTTGTTTACGCAAGCTAAACCAAATGACATCGCGTGATGCTCCGAATACCCGGCTTGTCAGACCGGTTTTTTCTCTGACCGCTGAACGACGCCCATCGGCACCAATTACTACGCGTGCACGAATAGCGAACAGCCGATGTTCTGCTGAGGCCTTTACCCCGCAAACCGCCTCTTTGTCATACAGGAAGTCATCAAACCGGGTCGATTTAAGCAAAGTAAAGCCGGGGAATTGGGCACTTTTCTCTGCCAGAAAATTCAGGAAATCCCACTGTGGCATAAAAGCAATAAAGCGGCACTTTACCGGCAGACGTGAAAAGTCAGCCATGGTGACTTCTTGCCCCGCCACTTCTGCCTGAAGTTTTTCTGCGCGTTGATGAGGTAACTTAAGCAACGCTTCAAGTAACCCAAGGTGATGCATGATTTGCAACGTAGAGGGATGAATGGTGTCGCCGCGAAAGTCGCGCAGGAAATCAGGGTGTTTTTCGATCACCACAACGCGCAAGCCTGCGCGGGCAAACAGGTAGCCAAGCATCAAACCTGCCGGGCCAGCGCCGACGATACAACAGTCAGAGGAGATGATTTCAGTAGAGGATGACTTCATAGCGAATCCTTCATTTTGTATGAAGTCAGTTTATGATAATAATTATCATTTAGACAAGGAGAGAGTCAGCTTACTTTCCTTCAAAAAAGTCTTCCGGCAGCTGACCGGGCGCCATATTAATGACGTCGTCATTATCAGCCCCTTCATTTTTCATATAGGTTACCTGAGCAAATTCAGGAATGATCACATAGGGATAAGCCGGTCCCTCATCTCTAAAACGATGCATATCATCAATGAACTCATTCTGATAGCAGATGGTTTTTTCGGGATGTTGCCCTTCTCCGGCTATCCATTGCGGAAAGAATATCGTGCCATGCACAATCTTCCTGTTCAGGTCAAACAGCAGACTCACGCATGTGCCTGTGGGTTCGTGCCAGTCAGCTTTAAAAATACCCGGTGCAAACTGTACAGCATGCATTTTTTGGTTAGTTACCCACCTGCCACCTACCAAGCCTTGGTGTATTCGATAATCACAAGTGTTGTCATTGCGCGCATACCATTCATATTTCCAGCCATTATCATAAGTATAAACAAAATGTGTACCAACAAAATTTGACAAATCATTTGATATAGCTTGATTAGGATCAATAGACATAGAACGCCTCATTTACGCCAGGTGAAAGGTTATGTTTAGCGCCTGATAGCGCTAACGCCGAGAAATAAAAAGATGCTTTTTATACTGATAGCTGCATTACGCATTAACGCAGGCACTGATGTTAAAAACATAATAAATTTCGATCCAGTCAAAAAAACAAGCAACAGTTAGATCAGCGTTTATGCATTACTTTATAACCGAATAATTTTTAATGGGTATAAATATTCTTAACGTAATAGTTTGTAACTAAATTGATAAGTAGCATTTTAATTATACTTTTTAAACCCACTCCTTGATGACGGTTTTATTACAAATAAAATACAAGTGTTATTGAAAATTAAAGAAAAAACACAACTTAAACATAATCTCAATGACATTGAAATTTATATAAACCTACTGGCAAGCGTTAATTTAGCTGTACCCCTTTCGCCTTTCTTTATGTCAGGTTAATCCCATCAAGTGATACCTCAGGCAGTCTCATTTATGGGATTCGAACTGTGACCACCATTCCAAAATAATGGAAAAAAAGCAATAAATCCTGGCCCTGAACATAACTAACAGGACGTATATCGCCGAATGAAATTATAGGTTTACCCTTGTTAAAATCAGTCTGTTTTAGAAAGCATAATAGAACGCCCTGCGATTTCCACATCAAGCTGAAATAAAAAATATTAATCTAACAGAGCGAATTTTATTTGTAATGCTAACAGATGCAGCTACCCTGTTTAGGGTGTTATTAATAACAGATGCAGCTACCCTGTTTAGGGTGTTATTAATAATGAAACCCTTTAATGAATATATTTTCTTCAGGCATAGCATTGCCTGTAGAACCCCATGAACCGTATTGCAGGATACCCTTCTATGAACTTGCTTCATGAAGTATTTCGTCTGTCGCCGGAACTCGCCCTGTTTCTTTCGCTCGCTATCGGCACATGGATTGGTAAGTTCAAACTGGGCGCTTTTCAGCTGGGCGGCGTGGCCGGTGCGCTGCTGGTTGCCGTGTTGATTAGCCAGGTTGGAGTCACCATCGACAGTGGCATTAAAAATGTACTGTTTGCCGTTTTTATCTATGCGGTAGGTTTTGAAAGCGGTCCTAAATTCTTCTCCTCATTAGGGCGACGGACGATTCGGGAAATTGCTCTGGCGCTGATTCTGGTTATCTCGTCATTGGTTACCATAGTGGCGATGGCCAAAGTGTTTGCGTTGGATAAAGGCATCGCGGCAGGTATTGCTGCGGGTGCACTTACCCAATCGGCCATCATCGGCACGGCCAGTGCGGCGATAGCCAAACTGGGTCTTGATCCAACACAGCTGCAACAAATGCAGGGTAATGTCGCTGTTGGCTATGCGGTGACATACATATTTGGATCGTTGGGCGCCATCATCATCTGCGTGAACATCCTGCCAAGGATCATGGGCCGTTCCATACGTGAAGATGCCCTCAAGGCAGAACTTGAACTGATGCAGGGAACCACGGTGCTTGCGCCCGGTCAGGAGCCAGCGCTGCCCGAATTAGTCGGACGGGTATTTCTCGCTGGGCCGGCTGGAGGCAAGACCATTGCAGAAATTGAGGCCAGCGCAGATCCTCTTTTTCCCGTCACGCTGGAGCGCCTAAAACGCAACGATAAAGTGATTGCTGTCACACCTGAAATGCGGTTGAACGAGACCGATGTGTTGCTGTTAGTGGGTCGCCGTAAAGGCATTATTTCTCTCGCCCCTTCCTTCGGAAAAGAACTGGCTGCGGATGAAGGGCCAGAGATGACCATGCAAACTACGGATACCCTGCTGACAAATCCCTCGCTAGTGGGAAAACGCATTGGTGAGCTTCGCCATCAAATCTCCGGCGAAGTTCGACACGGCATTTATGTGGCAGCACTTAAGCGCGGGGAAACCCTGGTTCCGGTAAAAGAAGACACCGTCATTCAGCATAATGACGTTGTGACGCTGTACGGCAGCGAACAGGATATTCAACGTGCCGCGACGTTAGCCGGTCCGGTGCTTATTAAAAGTCCCAAGACCGATCTTATGTTTCACGGTTTGGGACTCTCTTTTGGTTTGATTTTGGGCTTGTTGGTGCTGCGCATCGGGGCGGTGCCGCTCACGCTGGGCAGCGGCGGCGGTGCATTACTTTCAGGCCTGCTGTTTGGCTGGTATCAGGCCCGCAAACCGCTTATCGGTAATATGCCGCTTCCCGCTTCAGGCTTACTGCGTGATCTCGGTCTGGCAGGATTTGTTGCTGTAGTGGGGTTGCAATCAGGCCTGCAGGCCGTGCAGACCGTGATGACTAACGGCATCTCAATTTTTTTAATCGGCATTGTGGTGACAGTGGTGCCTTTGATGATCACCCTGCTCATTGGCCGCTACCTTCTGCATTACGACAACACTGCTGTTTTTGCCGGCGCGCTCTCCGGTACGCGCAGCGCGAACCCTGCCTTTGGTGAAATCCTTGATAAGGCGGGCAACTCCATTCCTACCGCGCCGTTTGCGGTGACCTATGGATTGGCAAACGTGTTTCTCACGTTGCTGGGCCCGCTTATTGTTGCGCTGGTCTGACCTTTCCCTGTACGTAAATGCTTCCTTCAGGAGAGTATTATCATGTCCAATCCTTACGAGAAATATGCATCACTTAGCCCCTTTGAACTCAAGGATGCGCTGATTGAGCTGGCCTCAAGCAAATCCGACCGCCTAATGCTCAATGCGGGTCGGGGCAATCCTAATTTCCTTGCCACTCTGCCTCGGCGTGCCTTTTGGCGACTTGGACTGTTTGCAACCGAAGAGGCGGAGCTTTCTTACTCTTATCTGCCTCATGGCATTGGTGGCCTGCCGCGTCTTGAAGGCATTGAGGCGCGCTTTGACGCCTATTTGTCACGTGAGCATGAGCACCCTGGTGTCGCCTTTCTCTCACGCGCTGTCAGCTACGTTCGCGATCAGTTAGGTCTTTCAGCTTCAGACTTTTTACATGAGATGGTGGAAGGTATTCTTGGCGCAAATTATCCGGTTCCGCCGCGAATGCTAAGACTCAGCGAAAAAGTGACCCGTGAATATATCGTTAAGGAGATGATAGGCGGGCTTATTTCTGCTGAAGATGTTGATCTGTTCGCTGTGGAAGGTGGCACCGCAGCCATGACCTATTTGTTCAATACGCTGCGAACCAACGGGCTTGTTAAAGCGGGAGATAAGGTGGCGATGGGTGCGCCTATCTTTACGCCTTATATCGAAATTCCACAGCTTGAGGATTACCAGCTGGAGAGTGTGATGATCAACGCCTCTCCTGAAGAAAACTGGCAATACCCGGATGAAGAACTCGATAAGCTATTGGATCCCGACGTGAAGATTTTTTTCTGCGTCAATCCCAGCAATCCCGCGTCGGTGAAAATGGACGCGCGCAGCTTAGAAAAGATGAGCAGTATCGTTGAGAAACGGCCCGATCTGATCATCCTTACTGATGATGTCTACGGCACCTTTGCACATAACTTTAAATCTCTGTTTGCTACCTGTCCGCAAAACACCATTCTGGTCTATTCGTTTTCAAAATATTTTGGCGCAACCGGCTGGCGACTGGGCGTGATTGCCACGCATCAACAAAATATTCTTGATGATAAAATCAGCAAACTCAGTGCGGATGAGAAAAAACGGTTAGACGAACGCTATGTTTCACTGACGCCGGATGTGGCTGCACTCCGTTTCCTTGACCGCGTGGTCGCTGACAGTCGCAGCGTGGCGTTGAACCATACCGCTGGCTTATCTACCCCACAACAGGTGCAGATGGTGTTATTCAGTCTGTTTGCATTGATGGATGGCGAAAATGGCTACAAATCTGCCGTGTCCGAAATTATTCGTCGGCGTCAGGCGGTGCTATACCGAGAGTTGGGTATTTCCCATATCGATAATGAGGAAGCGGTAGATTATTACACGTTGCTGGATCTTGAGGCGATCTCGCGTCAGGTTTACGGTGACGAGTTTGCCCAATGGGTCAATAAAACGCTTAACCCAACCGATCTGCTGTTCAAGATTGCAGAGCAAACCGGCATCGTCATGCTGCCAGGGAGAGGATTCGGCACGCAAAAACCCGCAGGACGCATTTCGCTGGCAAACCTCAATGAATATGAGTATGCCGCTATAGGTAAGGCTTTACGCAAGATGATGGAGCAGGCGTATAAAGAATATAGCCTTGCGACTAAGAAAAAATAGCGGAAATAAGGCTGAGTTTGTTTAGTGCTAAAACACGATAATTTCTGACCGCCATCGACTGAAAAAGCCCGGGAAACCGGGCTTATTAAAAAGCTATCCTGCGTGGAATGTGACATTACGCTACTACTTATCCTTTTCGCTTCTTTATCCTGTTGATTTTATCTAAAATATTTATTCGAACAAAAACCATGAAAGCTATAAGGCCAATTCTTTAACTGCCTCTTAGTGGAACAGTGGGGGTTTATTAAAGAATTGCGATGTTTTTCAGTACGGATGCCACCAGGCTTGCCAACGGATTTATATCCCTCATTCACCAATCGGCAAAAAAACTCGCGACCTGTCGTCAGGGAAATAATAATAACGAAAGAATTTAAAAATTAACTGGATCGACGCCTATTAACTCATTAGAACAGAAGAAATAAATAATTTCATCGATTACATAGCCGACGCCGTTGCCCCCTATAACAGAGAGCCATACTTTCCGTTCGGCAAGTGTAAACGGGAACGGGCAGCAGGACTTGAACCCGCATCGTCAGCTTATCAGCTGCCGTAATGCCTTATACCACGCCCGTATCGCTTACTGATTTTCAGTTTTTCCTGTCTGTTTCGGCCAGAGAACCGCTAAGCGCCCGATAATCAGAATGCGCAGCGGTGTTTTGAAGACAGGATTCGAACGTCATTATGGCCCGGCATTGCGCGCAGGATGCTCCATGGCTGCGCAATCGCGTTTCGCTGCAAAAAGTAAATTGGAATTTTTTACAGCCGCATGAGGGACATTCAAAAGTTAGCATACTAAGAATCTCAGCCTGGATTAAAAATGATGGCTATAGATATTATCCATAGATTAGTAGCATTGATAATAATGCGCTTATTTATTGAAGCAAGCGCAAGCGGCAATTAACCCGCAAATGCGATCACCCTTTTTAGCTAAGTCGTTCATTTATCCAGTAATATAATCGTGTGCTATATTATTATGTTATATACCCTGCGCAATTAATTTTGAATAATTTGGTAACCCGCTCATTTCAAAGAGGATATTATTATGCCGCTAGGACAATTTTACATATTGGATAACCCTGACATTGAATTTACAGGAAATTATCACATTGACACGGTGAATGATAAATCCTTCCCCTCGCGGATAGTGCTTGAAATACAGAAACAAGCCCAACCAGTGGAGGCGTTCAGTTCAATGAGCATTGGCCAGGATATAACATTTGTTTCCTCAAGCGGCGAAGCCACTCACGTCTACTTGATTAGCGAAACGGAAAACCACTTTATATTTTCTTCACGCGGGTAACGTCGGCCCTTTAAGCGCGAGGCGGCAATGAAAAGTGCCCTGATAAGGTATTAATCGAGTTTACCTGGAAAGGCAGGGGAAATCTGGCGGCAGCGGCTGGCAGAGAAGCAAACAGGGGCGAAAACGCCCCTGTAAACAATTAAGCCGGAACGGAGAGTGCTTTCTGACTGCGTGACCAAACGCGATGTGATGCCATCGCAGAAAGGAATTCATTCATGAACGCATCTTCGGCTTTGCTGTCTTCGATGATTCCCTCTTCAACGTCAGCATCGCCCAAACCAAACTGCGCTTTGAAACGACGGGCATCGCCACTTAAACCGACCACTTTTAAGTGCTTATACGCTTCCAGCAGGAAGTAACGCGCATCGCCGCTGAGCAGCAGCGCGTCAATGTTGCCGTCTGGGACGATAACAGCGTCAAAGGTGAGCGAAGGCAAGCCGTTGAACGTTGCGTCGACAGGCAGCACCGAGCCATCATCTGCACGAACCTGACCCATGTGCGAAGCCAGCAGTTTTGCATGTACACCCTGCGCTTTCAGTGCCTGCAGAATCGTTAATACATCGGCAGATTTTACCCCATCACTCAGCAGCAGCGCGACCTGGCGGCCTTTGATACTGCCGCCTGGCGTGGCGTAAAGGCTGAGGCTACTGTCTTTGGTCAAGCCATTCACCTCTTTTGGCGGCGCCGTATTCAACTGCTCTTCCGTCAGCGCAATACCAAGATTTTCCGCCACGCCCTGCGCGAGCTTTATATCTATACGCAGCAGGTGATCGAGTACACGTTCACGAATATAAGGGCGAGCCACCTTACTCAGCTCGAACGAATAGGCACCGATAATATGCTGCTGCTCAACAGGCGTCTGGCTTTGCCAGAACAAACGCGGCTGAGAATAATATTCACCGAACGACGCGCTGCGCTCGCGGACCTTATGACCTTCCACGCGTTCCTGATAACTCTCAAAACCGCCCCCTTTCGCTGCCGGTGGCGTTTCGCGCGGCCAGTTGTCATTAATGGAGTTAGGTTCATAGTTGGCAGGATTGGTGTCGATCTCCATGCGATGCATGCCCTGACGCTGGAAATTATGGTAAGGGCAAACGGGGCGATTAATCGGAATCTCGTGGAAGTTGGGTCCACCAAGTCGGCTAATTTGCGTATCGGTATAGGAGAAAAGACGGCCCTGCAACAGCGGATCGTTCGTGAAGTCGAGACCGGGAACAATATGACCGGGGTGGAATGCAACCTGTTCAGTTTCAGCAAAGAAATTGTCTGGGTTACGGTTCAGCACCATTTTACCCACCAGCTGAACGGGAACCAGCGCTTCGGGGATCAGCTTGGTGGCATCAAGAAGGTCGAAATCAAACTTAAACTCATCTTCTTCTGGAATCAGCTGTAGCCCCAACTCATATTCTGGGAAATCACCCGCTTCAATCGCTTCCCAGAGATCGCGGCGATGGAAATCAGGATCGCGGCCAGTGAGCTTCTGTGATTCATCCCACAGCAGTGATGCTTTACCCGCTACCGGCTTCCAGTGAAAACGCACAAAGGTCGCTTTGCCTTCGGCATTAATCAGCCGGAAAGTGTGGATACCAAAGCCTTCCATTGTGCGGTAGCTGCGCGGAATACCACGGTCAGACATCGCCCAGATGACGTTGTGCAGCGTTTCGGGTTGCAGCGAAACATAATCCCAGAAGGTGTCATGTGCACTCTGCCCTTGCGGAATTTCATTGTGCGGCTCTGGTTTTACCGCGTGGACAAAGTCTGGAAATTTGTGAGCATCCTGGATAAAGAAAACCGGCGTGTTGTTACCGACTAAATCAAAAACGCCCTCTTCAGTATAAAATTTCGTGGCGAAGCCGCGGATATCGCGCACGGTATCCGCCGATCCTGCGCCGCCTTGAACGGTAGAGAAACGAACAAAAACCGGCGTAATCTTGTCGGGATCGTCGAGGAAATCAGCTTTAGTGAGATCTTTTAGTGAGCGGTAAGGCTGAAAATAGCCGTGCGCTGCTGAGCCACGGGCATGGACGATACGCTCCGGGATACGTTCATGGTCAAAATGCGTAATTTTTTCACGTAAAATGAAATCTTCAAGCAGCGTCGGGCCGCGTGTACCGGCGCGCAAGGAATTCTGGTCATCTGAAATTCGTAGGCCCTGATTGGTGGTTAGGGCGGCATTTTCACCGTTTTTTCGGTTAGCAGCTAACTGGTCAAGCTTAGCATTGTGCGTATCAGGCGCTTTAAGACTCCCGGGCGCCGTAGGCTCTTTCCCTGGCGGTGTAGGATGTGAAGAAGGTTGATGTGAAGCATCTTTAGGTGCCAGTGAACCTAACCCTGGTTTAGCAGATTCCGGCCCGGTTGACGGCGCGCGGTGGCTCATCTCTTTATTGTCTTTCTCTTTCGACATTGCGCATTTCTCCTGTAGTTATCGCTTATCACGCGATTAACTATAGAACACCCTTTTGGATACACTGAGAAATAACAAGGATTTAGTAATTTATCTGGAGGATGTGTTCAATCAGAGTGGGAGACGCGGAATAATGGCGGTTTGCGGAAGGAACGCCCGATAAAGTTTAATGGGCTTCGTTATCTGCAGTAAGCGAGCCATCTGAAAACAGCCAACGTTTTAAGATCGCCCGCAGCGCCAGATAATGCGATTCTTTGGAATAAACTCGTCTGCCTGCGCGTTTACATGATGCTAAAACTCAACGCCGATAGAGAGGGTTTGCGGGATAGATCGCACCCAAAATGCTCTTTTCACGCGCCCCCGTTACGGCAGGCAGGTTGCCCGGCATGCCTGACATCGTGCGAAAAGCCAGCCAGGCAAAAGCCAGCGCTTCCATATCATCACCGCTGATGCCTGCTGCATCGGTGGTGGTGACTTCGGTTCCGGGAAGATGTGCTGCAAGACGCGCCATCAACAATGGATTTCGGCTACCGCCACCACACACCATTAACCGATCGCAGCCATCATTGAGTTGAACCTGCTGTGCGATAGTTAATGCCGTGAATTCAGTGAGTGTTGCCTGAACATCTTGCGGTGCCACACCAGGAAAGGCACGCAGATGCTGTTCCAGCCAACCTAAGTTAAAGTATTCACGCCCGGTGCTTTTGGGCGGCGGCAAAGCCAACCAGGGTTCGCGCAGTAAATTCTCCAGCAGCGCAGAAATCAGCGTACCGCTTCGGGCCCAGTGTGCATCTTTATCGTAAGGCTTGCCCTGATTACGCCAAATCCAGGCATCCAGCAGCATATTGCCTGGCCCGGTATCAAAACCACGCACCGGTTGGCCAGGGATCAGTAAAGAGAGATTGGCGATACCACCAATGTTCAGCACCATGCGACGTTCAGTGGTGTCCATTAACAGCGCCTGATGAAAGGCGGGTACCAGCGGCGCGCCTTGTCCACCTAACGCCATATCACGCCGACGAAAATCGCCCACCACGGTAACGCCGGTTGCCGCGACAATCTGATTATTGTCACCAATTTGTAGGGTATTGGGTGCTGCGCTTAGCGGCTCATGCCAAACCGTTTGCCCATGGCAGCCAATAGCGACCACATCGCTGGCTTCCAGCGATTCACGCTGCATTAAGGTCAAGACCGCTTCAGCAAACAGCTTGCCCAAACGTGCATCTAATTGGCCCAACTGCGACAGTGTTAATGTTTGTCCCTGGCAAATCGCCAAAACCTCATGACGCAATGCCTGCGGTATTGGATGGCAGTAGCTCGCCTGTTGTGCAACCATATTTTCATCAATCGCTGCCAGCACGACATCGACACCATCCAGACTGGTGCCGGACATTACGCCAATATAACGTCCTGATTTCATTGTCATTCCTTACTTCCGCCGGGAAGTTCATTGCTGATGTGGGTAGCCTGACAAATTCTGCTGGCTAATTCTATGATTAAATGATTCTTTCTACCGTGACACAGCAGCAAATACCGTAGGGCAACACTATTTTGTCATCGATTGAATTATTGTTGACACCTCGTAGTCTATGCTTCCGCCAACCGCGTTTTTTTCGGACTAAGATTAATTTGCCAGGTTTGTGCTTATACTGTTTTCAGGATATCGCGATAAACGTGGCGCATTCTCGATTAAAGGAGTTTTTAAATGATTAAGCGTGTAATTGTGGTCGCTTTGACCGGTGTGATGCTGGCAGGTTGTAGCAATACAGATACCTTGTCAGGTGATACCTATAGCGCAAATGAAGCTAAACAGGTCCAGAGCGTTTCTTATGGCACCTTGGTTTCTGTCCGCCCGGTTAAGATTCAGGGTGGCGATGAAAATAACGTAATTGGTGCGATCGGGGGTGCTGTGCTAGGCGGTTTCCTGGGCAATACCATCGGCGGCGGCGCGGGTCGCAGCCTGGCAACAGCCGGTGGTGCGGTATTGGGCGGCGTAGCGGGTCAAGGCGTGCAAGGTGCGGTTAACAAAGCCGACGGCGTTGAGCTTGAAATTCGCAAAGATGACGGCAACACCATCATGGTGGTGCAAAAACAAGCCGCCACGCGCTACTCAGTGGGTCAGCGCGTCGTAATGGCGTCGAATGGCAGCCAGATAACTGTTTCACCTCGCTAAACAATGCATAAAAAAACCGACGCCGGGCGTCGGTTTTTTTTTACTGCTCGCGTGACTCCTCATACGACTTTCCGCATTATTTCTCGCGATTCTGCAGTTCCAGAATGTTTTTTTCGAGTCGGGTAATCAGCGTTACCATCTGCGTAATCTCATCGCGACTGATTCCTGCAAGAATATCGTCGCGGGTTGCATCGATCACATTTTCAACTTTTTCGATAATCGGCTCAGCCTGACGTGTCAGTTTAATGCGTTTGGCACGGCGGTCATTGGCGCACGTCGAACGGGTGATTAGCCCTTTTTCTTCAAGCTGATCAAGCGTACGAACCAGCGATGGCTGTTCGATACCAATGGCTTTGGCTAATTGAATTTGCGACTGCTCTGGCGGCAGTTGATGAATATTGTGCAACGTCACCCAGTGAGTTTGGGTCAGCTCAAGCGGTTTTAAACGCTGATCAATCAACGCGCGCCAGATGCGCACCAGGCGAGATAAATCCGTTCCGAGGGGCGTATCCATTTCATCTCCTTATAATTAGCTTGCTAGCTATCAAGCCAGATTTTACACTATTTTGCGAGGTTAAAGGACAAATTACAAATCTCAGGCCAAGTCGCTGCCTCTCATCTACGCTTTTTGAGACAGACACCTGGGTTAACAAAGGATGATGAACGTGCCCACATCTCATTTTGCTGGCGCCAAACCGCTTACTGACCTGGTTTTTGGTGCTTCACTCTTCTTTCCTCCCCTCTTTAAAGCGGTGCTACTTGGCTTCTTTTTTTGGTTGCTCATCCATCCCTTGATACGCGGCTGGGTTTATTCGGGCGATGTTTGGCATCCCACTTTATTCGATCTCTCGCTGTTTGTGCTGTGCGTTACCGCTGCACTTTGGATTATTGGTCACGGATAATTATATGAAATTCAATGCGGTAAAGTATTTCTCAACCCTGATTGTCTTCACCTTAGCGCTGCTGGCAGGTTGGTGGATTTGGAATTACTACATGCAGTCACCGTGGACACGAGATGGCAAAGTGCGCGCTGAGCTGGTGGATATTACACCGCAGGTTTCAGGACGCATTGTGAGCCTCGCGGTGAAAGACAACCAGTTCGTACATAAAGGCCAGCAACTGCTCACTCTCGATACCGTGCCATGGGAAATCGCGCTGCATAATGCGGAGGCGCAGTTAAACAAAGCGCAGGCCGATCTCGCTAAAGCGCAACATGAAGCTAATCGCCGTGCCAGCCTGCCGCGCAACGTGATTTCTGCCGAAGATTTAGATGCCTATCGTTTGAGCGCCAATGCCATGGCGGCAAGTGCCAAAGCTGCGCAGGCGACGTTGGATCAAGCGCGCTGGAACCTCCAGCAAACCACCGTTACCGCGCCAACTGACGGCTGGATCAGTAACCTCACTTTGCGTCCAGGGAATTACGCCACTGCCGGAACGCCGCTGTTTGCGCTGGTCGACAGCCACTCTTACTACGTAATGGGCTATTTTGAAGAGACCAAACTGCGTCATATTCGTCCCGGCGCAGCGGCGCAAATTGTGCTGTACAGCAATGGCGCACGCTTGCAAGGCGAAGTCGAAAGCATTGGTCGCGCCATTTATGATCAAAGTATTGATACGGATAGCCAGCTGGTTCCTGATATCAAACCCAACGTGCCGTGGGTGCGGCTTGCGCAGCGCGTACCGGTGCGTATTCGCCTCGCCGCGATTCCCGATAACGTTCCATTAGTTGCAGGTACAACCTGCACAATCAACATTCAGCCATGAATTTTCAGTGGCTCGCCTGGGATCAATTGCCCTGGATAAAAGCTAACGCGAATCAGTGGCGCTATGCACTACGAAATGCGCTGGCAATGTGTATGGCGTTGAGCATTGCGTATGGACTGGAGCTGGATGAGCCTTACTGGGCAATGACTTCAGCTGCTGTGATTAGCTTTCCTACCGTCGGCGGTGCGATCAGTAAAAGTCTTGGGCGTATTGTTGGCAGCTTACTTGGTGCAACTGCTGCACTGCTGATTGCGGGTCATACACTGAACGAACCCTGGCTTTTTACCTTTGCTATTGCGGGTTGGCTGGCTTTTTGTACCTGGATCGCCAATCACTATCAAAATAACGTCGCCTACGCTTTTTCGCTGGCGGGCTATACCGCTGCAATTATTGCCTTTAGCAGCGTTGATATTACCGATGTGTCTGATCTCTGGACTATTACGCAGGCGCGGGTCTGTGAAGTGATTTCAGGCATTTTATGTGCCGGATTTATGATGATGGTGTTACCCAGCACCTCCGACGGCGATGCCCTTATGAATTCGCTGAAACAGATGCATGCGCGTTTGCTGGATCATGCCATCCTGCTGCTACAGCAGAATGATGCCGATAATGTGCGAACGGCACATGAAAACGTCATTAGCCAGATCCTGACCATGAATTTATTGCGCATTCAGGCCTTCTGGAGTCATTACCGCTATCGACGGCAGAACAATGTACTGAACTATGTACTGCATCAGCAATTGCGCCTGACCAGCGTGCTCTCAAGTTTACGCCGTATGTTATTGAACTGGCCGGACGCTCCCGCAGCGCTTTACGCTGCTATGCAGCAACTCACAGAAGAGTTGGCCACGCCGCACTGCAATAAATATCGTCTGGCACAAATACTGCGCACTATCACCCCCGCCGCAGACGGTGATTATCGTCAGCGCGCATTCTGCCAGCGCCTGCGCTACTTCTGCTGGATGTACTTAAACGTTTCGCGTTGGATCCGCTTACTTGAACACGCCGATGCTGACACCCGTTTTCAGCCGCCGCGCGTGGCTTCGCTGGCCCGTGAAAGCGACAGCGCTGAGGCGGGCTGGAGCGCGCTTCGCACCTTTAGCGTCATCGTATTAGGCTGTGCTTTCTGGATTAACACCCAATGGTCATCTGGCGCTTCTGCCTTGACCTTAACGGCCATCGCCTGTGTGCTCTACTCTTCCGCCCCTTCGCCCAGTGGCAGCGTGAGCTTGTTACTGAAAACGCTGCTGTGGCTGTTCGTGTTCAGCTTTGTGATGAAGTTTGGCTTTATGGTGCAGATCAATCAGCTGTGGCAATTTCTGCTGTTGCTGTTTCCGCTCCTGATCACTTTGCAACTCTTTAAGCTGCAACAAAAACAGCGGGCAGGCATGTGGGGGCAATTTATTGTCTTTATGGGATCGTTTATTGCTGTGACCAATCCACCCAATTGGGATTACGCAGACTTCTTCAATGACAACATTGCGAAAGTCTGTGGTGTATTACTGGCATGGTTGGCGTTTCAGATTTTACGACCGAGTTCGGATGCACGGCGCAGTCGCCGTCATATTCGTGCGCTACGCGTGGCGTTTCTCGATCAGCTACGACGGCGGCCGCGCTTAAGCGAAGATCGGTTTGAGTCACAAATTTATCACCACATCAGCCAACTGAGTAACAGTCGTGATGAGCAGGCGCGCGTCTGGTTACTGCGCTGGGGCGTGGTTTTGCTTAACTGTTCGCACATCGTCTGGCAATTACGTGACTGGCAGCCTTCATCACCCTCGCTTGGGCAAATACGCGAGGGCAGTCTGCATAATTTACAGCAAATTATCAGCAGCCATGGTGTGCGGCATGGCTCGCTCGACAATACGCTGGATGAACTGGCCACGACTATTGATAAGCTACTGACGGAAGAAAACAGTGAGGCCAATACATTAGCGGGAATTCTCTGGCGTTTACGCTGTTCTTTGGCACAACTTAAACAGGCTGTACCTGATTAATTACCGGCAATATTGCTGCTGTTGGCGGCTAAATTCATCCTGCAGTTGCTGCAACGTTTTGTGCCCTTCGAAACGAGTTTTGTCCACTTCCGCCATCGGCTGAATCACCAGCGCTTTCTCATCAGGTGAAAAGATAAAGCGCCTGATAATAGCGGTACCGGTAAAGCTTTTGCCTTCAATTCCGCCGCACACCATGGTCATGGCGCGGTGCGTGATGGTGGTATCAGTGAAATTGGTTTCAGTGGCGCTGCGCAACACATCCTGACAGCCTTTGGCTTCCAGCTTGCGCACGGTGTTTTTGCTCAGCCACTCACGGCCTTTAGCAATATTTTCGCAGACGCCGCGCATCGGATTAGTATCGATGGTGCGTTGAAGTTGCCGCCCAGTTTCGGTCACCAACTGCGTGTCATTAGGTTGATCGCATCCCACTAGCAGCAGACACAATAATAATGCGCCCGATAGTTTCATTCACCTGCTCCTTAGCTCATCAACCTTTCTTACTTGAATCAACATCATAGGGGGGAACGGTTTATGATGATAGCGCTAAAGAGTAAACAACGTAGAGGAAAGCAGGCGGCAAAGGCTAGCCGCCCGTAAAGTCAGATTACGCCGCAGGCATAACGTGCCCCGCCGCCGCCCAACGGTTGAGGATGGTCAGCATGATTGTCACCGCCTACGTGTACCATCAATGCTTTACCTTTGACCTCGCTGAGCGATTTGATCCGCGGTGCCAGCACCGGATAACTGGCCATGCCTTTATCATCAACATAAACGGCCGGTAAATCGCCTAAATGGCCTTCACCGTATGGGCCGAGGTGTTTACCCGTGTTGGCGGGATCCAAATGTCCACCCGCTGCACCGGCCGCTACCGTTTTGCCTTCAGAAGGCCCCGGTTCACAGCTTCCTTTAGCATGAACATGGAAACCATGAATACCGGGTGTTAATCCCTGTAATTTAGGGGTGAACTGTAAACCATACTGCGTTTCTTCGATTGTCACTGTGCCAACCGTTTTACCGATGCCTTCAGCCGTAACCTGATGGAGGGTGACCTGCTCTGAAGCCGCTTGTGCTGCGCCACACGTTAACATTGCCAATAACGCTATCGTTTTCATTGTTACTCCTTTTACATTCCAGGGTTCCATAAGCCTGGCCTTAGATGCGTTATCTTGCTCAAGTTTGACGCAATTTTACGCTTTAGGGCACGTCGTAACCCAGCGCCGCTTTACGAATGCGGAACCATTGCTGGCGATTCATCTTCAATTGCACAGCACCTGCAGCTTCGCTAACGCGTTGTGTTTTACCCGAACCAATGATGGGCAATGGCTTGCTGGGCAGCATCATCACCCAGGCATATACCACCTGTTCCAGACTTGACGCACCTATCTCCTGCCGCACCGTTTCGAGTTCATCACGCAGCGGTTGATAATGTGGATCGCTGAATAAAAGTCCGCCCCCCAAACATGACCAGGCCATTGGGCGAATGCGATGTTGTTGGCATTGATCCAACGATCCATCCAGTAACACACTTTGCTGAACCGGCGATATTTCTAATTGGTTTGTCACTAAAGAGAAAGGCAAGCGCGTTTGCAATAGCGTGAGCTGTGTAGGTGTAAAGTTGGAGACGCCAAAATGGAGCACCTTACCGCTCTGATGCAGCGCAATGAACGCTTCAGCGACTTCATCTGCATCCATTAACGGATCGGGACGGTGAATCAATAACAGATCTAAATAATCGGTCGCTAAATGGCTGAGTGATTTTTCAGCGCTGCTCAGGATGTGGGATTTATCGGTATTGTAGTGACCAATGTGGTGTTCTGGCTTAGCGCGTGTGGCGATACCGCATTTAGTGACGATCTGCATCTGTTTGCGTAATGCTGGCGCCAGTTTCATCGCTTCACCGAAGGCAGCCTCACAGCGATATTCACCGTATATATCGGCGTGATCAACAGTGGTAATGCCTAACGCAAGATGGTGTTCTATAAAGGCCACCCGCTGCTGCGGCGTCATGTCCCATTCCATCAGGCGCCAATAGCCCATAATTAGCGGCGAAAAAGTGGGTCCGTGCGGTGCGATCAATTGCGGTTCTAACATCGTGAACATCCTGTATTGAAAGGGCTGAAGGCGTGTAAGGGAGTATAACGGAAACGGGGAACGCGTCAGAACAATGAAGGTTGTTCAGGATCAAGCGGCTCGTCTATTTTCTTCTGGCGCAGCATGCGTATACGGCGTTGCTGACATAAGCGCAATACTTCACGCTTTTGTCCATCGCTGAAGCGCATCCAGTTAAACCGCTCATCACGGCTGCGCAAACATCCCACACAAAAGCCGCGCGCATCCGTCTGACAAATGCCGCGACAAGGGCTGGGAACGGGAAAAAATTCAAGTTGCTCCGCCACCGCATCTCCGAATAAAAAACATGAGGTCTAAAAAGAGCGTAGTGTTTTTAAGCAAGAAACCCCAATAAACGGGCGTAATTTGCGCTATTGCTCTCCCTACAAACTAAACAGTATGTGCCGAAAGCGCAATTTGGCATTGCAATAGACCAACTGGTCTAATAGTCTGGCCGACATGAACATAACGCGACAACGCAACGATACCCGAGAACATTTGCTGGTTACAGGCGAGCAGCTTTGTCTGCAACGCGGTTTTACCGGCATGGGATTGAGCGAACTGCTGACGCTAGCAGAAGTACCAAAAGGCTCTTTCTATTATCACTTCCGATCAAAGGAAGTGTTTGGTGTAGTCTTGCTGGAACGTTACTTTGCACGCTACTTGCAAGATGTTGAGTATCAGTTGCAGCAAGAAACCGGAAGTGCCCGAGAACGATTGCTTAACCATTTTCGTCGCGCAGAGCGTTTGTTTCGTGAAGAAGGTCATATTGTGGGTTGTTTAGGCGTTAAGCTTTCAGCCGAAGTGTGTGATCTCTCTGAACCGATGCGAGAGGCTTTGCAACTCGGCGCCAGTAAAATCATTGCTGTTTATGCTCAAACTTTGCAGACCGCGCAGCAGCAGGAAGCGGTCAACTTGCCGCAACAGCCTGCGCAAATGGCCGAATTACTCTACCTTTTATGGTTGGGCGCAAGTTTACAAAGCAAGATTTCCCGTGAGGTGCAACCTATGCATCTCGCACTCAGTACCATCGAACAGTGGCTAAATGCGCACTGATTTTAAAATGGCACTTTTGAGATTTTAAAAAGACAATTTTGTTTTTTAAAATGCCACTTAATAGATGACTGGTCTACTAATAAGGAGTTTACATGGCGAGTACCCAGCTGTTTCGTCCGCTAAAAGTCGGTGCAATCACCGTTCCAAACCGTGTTTTCATGGCGCCGCTGACCCGTTTGCGCAGCATTGAGCCAGGCGATATACCGACTCCACTGATGGGCGAATATTATCGTCAACGTGCCAGCGCAGGCTTGATTATCACCGAAGCCACGCAGATCTCTTTCCAGGCTAAGGGCTATGCCGGCGCGCCGGGATTGCACACCCAGCCACAAATCGCGGCATGGAAAGAGATCAATAACGGTATTCATGAAGCGGGCGGTCACAGCGCTGTACAACTTTGGCATACCGGACGTATTTCGCATCACAGCGTGCAGCCAGAAGGCAACGCACCGGTAGCACCAGCGGCTATTCCTGCAGGTACGCGTACTTCACTTCGCGCTGCTGATGGCAGCGTTTATCGTGAAGATACCTCGACACCGCGCGAATTAAGCGTGGCGGAAATCCAGCAGATCGTAAAAGATTTTGGTCAATCGGCGACAAACGCGCGTGAAGCTGATTTCGATTTGCTTGAGCTTCACTCAGCACACGGGTATCTGATTCATCAGTTCCTTGCGCCAGATTCAAACCCGCGTACCGATGAATATGGCGGCAGCATTGAGAAGCGTGGCCGTTTTGCGCTGGAAGTTGTTGATGCTGTGATTGCAAACTGGTCAGCCGATCGCATAGGTATTCGTGTTTCTCCCATTGGTAGCTTCCAGAATCTGGATAATGGTCCAGACGAAGAAGAAGCTGCACTGTGGTATATCGGTGAATTGGCGAAGCGTAACATTGCCTATCTGCATATGTCTGAGCCTGACTGGGCTGGCGGCACGCCCTACACCGACGCGTTCCGTGAGAAAGTGCGTAAGCTGTTCCCTGGCGTCATCATTGGTGCCGGTGCCTATACAGTAGAAAAAGCGGATGACCTGATTGCGCGTGGACTGATTGATGCCGTGGCGTTTGGTCGCGATTATATCGCCAACCCCGATCTGGTCGAGCGTCTGCAGCAAGATGCGCCACTTAATCCTCAGCGCCCAGAAAGCTTCTACGGCGGCGGTGCTGAAGGCTACACCGATTATCCCACGCTGTAAGTGACTGTGCTGTCGTAACGTTTTGTTGCGGCAGCGATTATTCTTTCACTCTGTTCGTCGCTATACTTAGCGCTTGTGTCATCATTCGATGACGTTTTGATTAAAGAGGATGTTATGCGCTTACTTCACACCATGCTTCGCGTTGGCGATCTGCAACGCTCCATTGATTTTTATACTCGCGTGCTGGGTATGCGTTTACTGCGTCAGAGCGAAAATACCGAATATAAATATACGCTGGCGTTTGTAGGTTATACCGAAGAGAGCGAAGGTGCCGTGCTTGAATTGACCTACAACTGGGGCGTAGAGAGCTACGATTTGGGTAATGCTTATGGCCATATCGCATTGGGCGTGGATGATGCCGCTGCAGCGTGCGATCGTATTCGCAACGACGGTGGAAAAGTCACCCGTGAAGCGGGCCCGGTCAAAGGCGGCTCTACGATCATCGCTTTTGTGGAAGACCCAGATGGCTATAAAATCGAGTTAATCGAGAATAAAGACGCCGGTAAAGGTCTTGGTCACTAAACAAGATTGACTCAGCCTGCCCTTGTTGTCGGCAGGCTGATATTTCCCCAGCCCTTTGTGGCCTGCTGCACCCAACGCTGTTTTTTGTCATAATGCGCGCTGCCCATTCCCTGCAATGAGATCCTGATGTCTGAATCGAATTCCCCAAACGCGCTCAATCAACGCTTCCGCGGCTTCTTTCCGGTGGTTATTGATGTAGAAACCGCTGGCTTTAATGCGCAAACCGACGCGCTGTTAGAGATTGCCGCTACAACGCTGAAAATGGATGAAGATGGCTGGATTCACCTCGACCAGACGCTGCATTTTCACGTTGAGCCTTTTGAAGGCTCGCTGTTGCATCCCGAAGCGTTGGCTTTTACCGGCATCGACCCGCATAACCCGCTACGTGGCGCTGTCGATGAACATGACGCACTGCATACCATTTTTAAAATGGTGCGCAAAGGGATCAAGGATACCGGCTGTAACCGTGCCATTATGGTGGCGCACAATGCGACCTTTGATTTGAACTTTATGAACGCTGCTGCTGAACGGGCCAACCTCAAGCGTAATCCTTTTCATCCCTTTGCTACTTTTGATACCGCAGCATTGAGCGGTTTAGTCTTGGGACAAACGGTTTTAGCGAAAGCGTGTAAAGCGGCAGGCATGGAGTTTGACAGTACACAGGCGCATTCTGCTCTTTATGATACTGAGCAAACTGCCACGCTGTTTTGTGAATTGGTTAATCGCTGGAAGCGGCTGGGTGGATGGCCCTTACCCTTTGCAGAAGGCGATGCGGCTGAAAGCGCCTCAGAATAGATAACGTAAAAAGGCCGACATTTGTCGGCCTTTTTCTTATTCCGCTTCTTTAAACTTCTCAGCGGTTTCTTTGATCAGCGATTGAAGTTCGCCACGCTGGAACATCTCAACGATAATGTCACAACCGCCGACCAGTTCGCCATCTATCCACAACTGTGGGAAAGTTGGCCATTTTGCGTATTTCGGCAGTTCAGCACGAATATCTGGATTCTGCAGAATATCCACGTAAGCGAAACGCTCACCACAGGCTGACAGCGCCTGAACCGCCTGAGCAGAGAAACCACAGCTTGGCAGTTTCGGCGAGCCTTTCATGAACAGCAGGATCGGGTTTTCTGCGATCTGGCGCTGAATTTTTTCTACAGTACTCATAATTGCCTTCCTTAATTCGTCACTTCGTGTTTGTTTATTGTAGCGACTTCGCCCTCGGACTGAAAATGAGAATTTACTTTCGGAAGGTCAAACCGCCATGTTTGTTAAGTCGCTGTATAAGAAATAACACTCTCATATCATTAATGCGCATTAATGTATTAATAATTAGCAATAATTTCGCTGATATAAGG
Source organism: Pantoea sp. T14 (assembly GCF_036663535.1). NCBI lineage: Bacteria > Pseudomonadati > Pseudomonadota > Gammaproteobacteria > Enterobacterales > Erwiniaceae > Pantoea > Pantoea sp. T14. The sequence goes on along the minus strand of NZ_JAWUEB010000027.1, from coordinate 535,425 downwards.
TGCTGAAATTGCTCATTTTCGCTCCAATTTCAATCAGCTAACAGATTAATAGAAAAAGGACTTACTTTTTTAAAAACATCTGGACTAGAATGGCCTCGGCACTGATCCTGGATCAGATTTTTCCAACCCTGTTATGGCCGTTTTTAACCTGACAGCTCAACTGTAACCGGACTATGCGTCTAATCATTACGCTTTTCATACTGGCTTTTGCCCAGCTGTTCTTTAACGTCGCATCTGCTTCACCGCATGCGCCGGTTAAGGCCAGCCAGCATAAAGTAGAGAAAAAAAGTGCACGCGAAGATGAGCGGCGTAAACGACGCCCGGTAAAAACCGCAGTTAAGAAATCCCGTCTGACTTCCGTTCAAAAACTTAAACTCAAAAAACAGAAGAAAGTCGAGTTAGTTGCACATAATACCTCCGCTAAAAAAATTACGCTTAAATCCTCAAGTAAACATTACGGTCGCCAGCGTTCATCAAAAGTTATCGCAGCCGAAACCAATGAGCTCGGTACGATTAAAATGAGTAAGGCCCATCGTCAGCGCTATCAAAAAGCGCGCGAGACAGCGATGGCAAAACTCATGGGCCAGTTGGGCAAACCTTATCAGTGGGGCGGTACTTCTCCACATACCGGGTTCGATTGCAGCGGTCTTGTATGGTATGCCTACAAAGATTTGTTGAAGTTTAAAATCCCACGTACCGCCAATGAGATGTATCACCTGCGTGATGCTGCGCCGATCAAGCGAGAATTGCTTGAGAAAGGTGATTTAGTATTCTTTCGCATCAATGGACGCGGCACCGCCGATCACGTCGGCGTTTATTTAGGCGATGGGAAGTTTATTCAATCGCCGCGCACCGGCAAAGATATTCAGATCAGCGCATTAGGCGAAGATTACTGGCAGCGTCATTATATTGGTGCCCGACGAATGATGACGCCGAAAACCATACGATAGAATCATTAAGCATAAAAAAAGCCGGTTAAACCGGCTTTTTTTATTAATGCAAAATAGCGGTAAAGCTAAAAGCGACAATCATCAATAATGCCCCGCCAGTGGTCATCAATGCCAGTTTCATCTCGGTACTCATCATCTCTCCTTGGCCTCACAGTTTGTGTGGATAAAGCATTTTCCCATAAGGCCCAGTAAAAATCTCGTTTTATCCGTTCAGCCTTGTTAGAATCCCGCCTTTGTTGCGCAACGCGCGCAACGTCGGTTCCGTTCGCTGTCTTCCTTTGGCTTTTTTTTCCGCACAGACGCCATATTACCGGCAAAAAAGCAGTATATTTGCGGGCAAAACCCTACGTTGACGCAAACGTTTAACATCATGCTTATCAACTAGTTAAGATAAGCTCGGGAGTCTCTTTTTCATGGCAACAATCAAAGATGTGGCGAAACGCGCGGGAGTTTCTACAACGACCGTCTCTCACGTCATTAATAAAACGCGTTTCGTGGCAGAGGAAACGCGTAATGCGGTCTGGCAAGCCATTCAGGAGCTGCATTATTCGCCGAGCGCAGTGGCGCGAAGCCTGAAGGTAAATCACACCAAAACGCTGGGATTGCTCGCCACCTCCAGCGAAGCGCCCTACTTTGCTGAAATCATTGAGGCTGTGGAAAATCACTGTTTTGACAAAGGCTACACCCTGATTTTAGGTAATGCGCATAACGATTTGCAAAAACAGCGCGCTTACCTGTCCATGATGGCGCAGAAACGCGTTGATGGCTTATTGGTGATGTGCTCCGAATATCCAGACGATCTGCTGAAGATGCTGGAAGAAAATCGCAATATTCCCATGGTGGTCATGGATTGGGGTGAATCGCGTGGCGATTTTACCGACACCGTGCTCGATAACGCCTTCCACGGCGGTTATCTTGCCGGGCGCTATTTAATCGAACGTGGACACCGCGACATTGGCGCCATTCCGGGCCAAATGGAACGCAACACGGGTGGCGGACGTCACGCAGGTTTCCTGAAGGCCATGGAAGAAGCCAATATCCAGCCTCGCGCAGAGTGGATCGTACAAGGTGACTTCGAGCCTGAGTCAGGTTATCAGGCGATGCAGCAAATCCTCTCGCAGAAACAAAGACCGACTGCCGTTTTTTGTGGTGGTGACATCATGGCGATGGGTGCCATTTGTGCCGCAGATGAAATGGGATTACGCGTCCCACAAGATATTTCCGTGATCGGTTATGACAACGTGCGCAACGCACGCTATTTCGCACCCGCATTAACTACCGTGCATCAGCCAAAAGCGGAGTTGGGGGAAAAAGCGTTGGATATGTTGTTGGATCGTATTACCAGTAAACGCGAAGAGTCTCAGACCATTGAGGTTCATCCCACACTGATTGAGCGTCGCTCAGTAGGTTATGGCCCTTTCCGCGATTACCGCCGTTAATCCTCACTTAACCATTCCTGATTAAGTGTTTGCGCATCACCTAGATAGCTGAGCAACCAACCCAGCGCCGGTGATGCGCGATCTTCCGCCCAGCTTACGCAGCAAGGACTTTCTGGAAAACTTTCCGGTAACGTGAGTTCAACCAGTTCACCTGAATCGAGTAACGGGCGAGCCAGATGCCCCGGCACCATGGCAACGCATAACCCCGCCAAAACACAATCCAACCCTGTTTGCCATTCCGGCACGACCAAACGTCGCTGATTGTCCAGCGTCCAGGTCATACGACGCGGCAGCGCCCGTGATGTATCTTCTAATACCAACGACGGCCAACTGCGCAAAGTGTCATCATCTAATGCCTCTGCCTGTGTTAAAGGATGCTCACGCATCACTACGCAGCGCCAGTTGAGCGCGCCCATATCTTTAAAGGCGAAGCGTCCGCCCACAGGAATAGCCTGGGTTGCCCCAATCGCGACGTCAACTCGCCCGTCTGCTAAGGCATCCCACACACCATTAAACACTTCGTAACTGATGATTAATTCCATGTCGGGAAAATGACGATAAAAGTCTTTCACTAACTGCCGCGTTCGTTCTGGTTTAACAATGCAGTCTACCGCGATGCTTAACTGCCCGCGCCAGCCATTTGCCAGTTGTTGACACTGACGTCGGGTTGCCAGCATTTTTTTGATAACAGTGCGTCCTTCGCGGACAAAATGTTCGCCTGCGGGGGTTAAAACCACTTCGCGATGATGACGTTCAAATAGCGGAACCGCCAACCAGGTTTCAAGCTGCCGTACCGTATAGCTGATGGCAGAAGGAACGCGGTGTAGTTCCTGTGCGGCTGCGCTAAAACTTCCACCGCGTGCTACCGCATCCACAACTTCCAATGCATATTCTGACCACATAATCTGCCTTCAAAATTTTTAACAGCCAGTGGCAAATATTAACGTTTCACAGGTTTAAACGCACCTTTTACACTCTGCCGCGTTCATTCTGCAAAAATGAGAAAAAGATGTTATCGAATAAGAGCTTTATCCCTTACCTTGCGCTGCTCAGTATGCTGGGCTTTTTAGCAACAGACATGTATTTACCTGCGTTCGGCGCCATGCAACAAACGTTTAATACGTCACCGGGTATCATCAGTGCCAGCATGAGCTTGTTCCTTGCGGGATTCGCCTGCGCGCAGCTTTTCTGGGGACCGCTGTCTGATCGCATTGGGCGCAAGCCCGTTTTACTCGCAGGCCTGACGCTGTTTGCCTTGGGCTGTGCAGGCATGTTGTGGGTGACTGACACTATTTTGATGCTGGTGCTGCGCTTTATTCAGGCGGTAGGTGTTTGTGCCGCAGCGGTGAGTTGGCAGGCTTTAGTGGTTGATCGCTATCCGCAGGCGCGCGCGAATAAGGTTTTCGCGACGATTATGCCTTTGGTGGCACTTTCACCTGCACTTGCGCCGCTGCTGGGCGCATGGCTTATCGGTCATTTTCATTGGCGTTCAATTTTTTTGGTGTTAACACTCACAGCAGTTGCACTGATTGCCGTGACGTTGCGTTTACCCTCCACACGTAAAGTCTCCAATAACGATCAGCAAAAGCCCGGTTTTATCACCCTGCTTCGCTCTTCGGTTTATCGCGGAAACGTCATAATTTACGCTGCCTGCTCGGCCAGCTTTTTTGCCTGGTTAACCGGTTCGCCCTTTATTTTGGCAGACATCGGATTAACGCCTGCCGATATTGGCTTGAGCTATGTGCCGCAAACCATCGCCTTTTTGATCGGTGGCTTTGGTTGTCGCGCCCTGCTCAATCGCTTTAACGGTGCGCAGCTATTGCCGTGGATGTTAGTCATTTACAGCGTGAGCATTCTGGTGCTGTTTGCTGTTGCACTGGCAGGTGTCAATAACCTGACGGCGCTCCTACTGCCGTTCTGCGGCATGGCGTTAGCTAACGGTGCAATTTATCCCATTGTCGTTTCCAGCGCCCTACAACCTTTTCCTCATGCAACGGGCAAAGCGGCAGCGCTGCAAAACTGTTTGCAATTAGGATTATGTTTCGCCGCCAGCCTTGCCGTTTCTGCGGGTTTGCAACATGCCTTACATACCACCACAATGATTATGGCACTGACGATCTTGCTTGCCCTGCTGGGATACCGTATCCAACGCCAGGTGAGCGCACAAACTGATGTTGCCTCGTCAAAATCCGTTTGCCAGGATAATCACTGAGGCGAAAGATTTTAATTAGCAACCTAACAATAAGTCATTGAATACTGACCCGAGTGATAATATACTCATTCGGGTCAATAAATCTGCTACAAATCAACAACATAATTAGAGTGTTTTTAGCGACTTTGTCGCTGGGATGGCGTCTGCACAATATCTCTGTTTTCTATTGTGAGAGACCAACATTGTTCCTTTTCAATCCTCTGTAATACGTCGGATATCAGGCGCACGGGCCATTCCGTGACTTTTCTCAAAACCCCTGAGAAATTGGCTATTCTTTTTCTCAGGTTCAGGTTGGACAGGTGATGGAGAAGCTATGAGTTCATCGTTTATAGAAGAAGTGAGCCTTGAAGAAAACCATTGGTATCGCATCGTTCATGAAATGCTGGAACAAGCAGATATCGAAATCAATGGTACTCGCCCCTGGGATATTCAGGTTATTAATCCTGATTTTTTCAAACGTGTCTTGCAGGAAGGTTCGCTCGGTTTAGGCGAAAGTTATATGGACGGCTGGTGGGAGTGTGAACAGCTGGATATATTTTTTCACCGCGTGCTTAAGCACAAACTGGACCAGAAATTACCGCACCATTTCAAAGATACTTTGCGCATTGCTGCCGCGCGATTAACGAATCTACAATCGAAAAAGCGCGCATGGATGGTAGGTAAAGAGCATTACGACTTAGGCAATGATTTATTTACGCTGATGCTCGATCCCTATATGCAATATTCCTGTGCTTACTGGAAAGACGCAACAACCTTAGAGGCGGCTCAGGAAGCCAAATTAGATATGATCTGCCGCAAGCTGCAGCTTGAGCCGGGTATGTCGTTGTTAGATATTGGTTGCGGATGGGGCGGACTCGCCGCTTATGCGGCGCGTCATTATGGCGTTAAGGTACATGGCGTCACGATTTCAGCTGAACAGCAAAAACTGGCCCAGCAGCGCTGTGAAGGCTTGGATGTCACTATTCTGCTTCAGGATTATCGCGATCTTGATCGGCAATTTGATCGCATCGTTTCAGTGGGTATGTTTGAACACGTCGGCCCCAAAAATTACGCGACCTATTTCGATGTAGTGGATCGTAATTTAAAGCCTCATGGCCTTTTCTTACTTCACACTATTGGCGCCATTGTAACGGATATGAATGTTGATCCATGGATTGATAAATATATCTTCCCTAACGGCTGTTTACCCTCAATGCGCCATATTGCTGACGCCAGCGAGCCGCATTTTGTTATGGAAGACTGGCACAACTTTGGTGCTGATTATGACACGACATTAATGGCCTGGTACGCGCGTTTCTTACAGGCATGGCCTGAGCTGGCAGATAATTATGGTGAACGCTTTAAGCGCATGTTCTCATATTATCTGAATGCGTGTGCGGGCGCGTTTCGTGCTCGAGACATTCAGTTATGGCAAGTAGTGTTTAGCCGCGGTGTCGAAGGTGGGTTACGCGTGGCACGCTGAAGTCTGGATTAAAAGCAGAAGGCGCTCAATGCGCCTTCTGCTTTTTATTCTCGATCGCCCTGCTCGGATAATGCTTTAATCGCGGCGGACTCACGCTGAGCCAAAACGCGCTCTACCGTCTCCACAATCGCCTGTGTGTGTGGATCAATTTCAATGTTGATTCGATCCCCAAAGGTCTTCGCACCGAGCGTTGTCCGCTCCAGCGTTTCTGGGATCAGGTAGACACAAAACTTGGTCTTCGTGACATCACCCACTGTTAGACTAATACCATCAATGCCGACAAAACCTTTATGCAGAATATATTTCATCTGCGCCGGATCCTGAATTTTAAACCAGACTTCACGGTTGTTTTCAGACTGGATAATTTTGCAGATTTCAGCAGTGGTCATAATATGACCTGACATCAGATGGCCACCAATTTCATCGCTGAATTTCGCTGCCCGCTCTATATTCACGATATCGCCCGGCTGTAGATCGCCAAGGTTGGTTACGCGCAATGTTTCTTTTATTAAATCGAAACTCACCAGATCGCCCTCAATAGCAGTAACGGTTAAACAACAACCGTTATGTGCTACCGATGCGCCCAATGCTAAACCTGGCAATAATTCTTGCGGCAGTCTGACTACATGGGTACGAAACAACTCTTTTTCTTCAATGGACACTATTTCTGCGGTGCCCTGCACAATACCGGTAAACATAGTCTTTGCCTCTGCGAAGTTTGCGCTAGTTTATCACAGCTATTGAAGGCTGTTAGGTTTCAGCCCTGCGTGTTGCTTTACAGCTTAGCAAAACGCATCGTGTGACAAAGATTGGCGAATCTTGTCACGCCAGTTACACTAAGCCGCGCTTTTCCCCGGGGCTTTCAACGTCCCTTCATTAATTAAATAAGTCAGGTGTTTACGTGCAGAAGTATTTAACAGAAGCGCGTCAATTGCTGGCCCTTGCGATTCCAGTCATCCTGGCTCAGGTGGCTCAAACCGCAATGGGATTTGTGGATACCATTATGGCCGGCGCAGTCAGCGCCACGGATATGGCCGCCGTTGCTGTCGGCACTTCCATTTGGCTTCCGGCCATCCTGTTTGGCCATGGTCTTCTTCTTGCATTGACGCCCACCGTTGCGCAACTCAACGGCTCAGGTCGCCGCGAACGCATCGGCGAACAAATTCGCCAGGGATTCTGGCTGGCCTTTTTTGTTTCTATTTTAATCATGCTGGTGCTGTGGAATGCGGGCTATTTGATTCGTTCGATGCATGACATCGATCCGCTGTTAGCCCTTAAAGCCGAGGGCTATCTCCATGCGCTGCTGTTCGGTGCGCCGGGCTATCTGTTTTTTCAGGTCCTGCGTAACCAGTGCGAGGGTATGTCAAAAACCAAACCAGGCATGGTATTAGGATTCCTCGGTTTGCTGGTGAATATCCCATTAAACTACATCTTTATTTATGGTCACTTCGGTATGCCCGCGCTGGGTGGTGTGGGATGTGGTGTGGCAACAGCATCGGTCTATTGGGTGATGTTCATCTGTATGCGCTTTTGGGTTCGCAGAATGGGCAGTATGCGCGACATTCGCATAGAGAGCCGCTGGTCACCTCCTTCGCGTCCTATCCTTAGCCGTTTGGTCACGCTGGGGCTGCCCGTAGCGTTGGCACTCTTTTTTGAAGTAACGCTGTTTGCGGTCGTTGCACTTTTGGTTTCACCGCTTGGTATTATCAATGTCGCAGGCCACCAGATAGCGCTGAACTTTAGTTCTCTGATGTTCGTCTTGCCCTTATCACTGGGGGTCGCTACTACCATTCGCGTGGGTTACCGGTTAGGGCAAGGTTCCACCGAGCAAGCTCGCGTGGCAGCATGGACGGCCCAAGGCGTTGGCATCAGCATGGCGGCGATAACAGCGCTCTTTACCGTGACATTCCGCCACGACATTGCGCTGCTTTATACCGATAATCCTGAAGTTATTACATTAGCAGCCCAACTCATGCTGTTGGCCGCTATCTATCAATTCTCTGATTCTATTCAGGTTATTGGAAGCGGTATTTTACGCGGTTACAAAGATACGCGATCAATCTTCTTTATCACGTTTATTGCATACTGGCTGCTCGGCTTTCCAACGGGCTATATTCTGGCAATGACTGATTGGGTGCTGCCACGCCTGGGTCCGGCAGGCTTCTGGTGTGGCTTTATTATTGGCCTAACCTCTGCCGCAATAATGATGCTGTGGCGCATCCGACGTTTACAGCAGTTACCCACGCAATTAATTCTGACACGCGCGGCGCGCTAAGTCGTTGAACGGGCCTGAAAAGGCCCGTTATGTCTAAAAAAACGGCGCATAGCGCAGTTGCTCGACAGTCATCACGAAAAAAACATTTTTCCCCTTGCCAGTCTCTTAGCGTGCCGTTAATATTCGTCCCCGCTGTCGCCCTGACAGCATGTTGCGCTCTTAGCTCAGTTGGTTAGAGCACCACCTTGACATGGTGGGGGTCGATGGTTCGAGTCCATTAGAGCGCACCAAGTGCGTCCGTAGCTCAGTTGGTTAGAGCACCACCTTGACATGGTGGGGGTCGGTGGTTCGAGTCCACTCGGACGCACCAATTTTTAAATGCGCTCTTAGCTCAGTTGGTTAGAGCACCACCTTGACATGGTGGGGGTCGGTGGTTCGAGTCCACTAGAGCGCACCACTCTCATTTTTTATCCTGTTGCGCAAACCCAGTTTTTCTTGATCTACATCGCAAACCCGTACCGCTTTTTAATTGGTTTTCGCATACTTAGCGATTATACTGTGCCGCGTTGTTCACTTGAAAGGTTTCAGCGATCACGTGCTTACTGCGATAACTCAGATTATTTGCGCAACAACAACGTGGTGGTTATCTAGCGTAACCGCACAACTTCCCTGCACGCCTGGCCTTCGTCACCTATTCTTACTCTGTATCGCCCGTTTCGATTTCAATCAGAATTTTCACTTCGGTGCATCGCCATCGAATCTCAACCTTTATCATCCATCACAACTTATAGAAATCCTGTCATGAAAAAGACTAAGATCGTTTGTACTATCGGTCCAAAAACCGAATCTGAAGAGATGTTGACCCAACTGCTTGAAGCAGGCATGAACGTTATGCGCCTTAATTTTTCTCACGGCGACTACGCCGAACATGGCCAACGTATTACTAACATGCGCGCCGTGATTGAAAAAACCGGTCATCAGGCAGCCATCCTGCTGGACACTAAAGGTCCTGAAATTCGTACCATGAAGCTTGAAGGTGGCAATGATGCTTCCCTGAAAGCGGGTCAAACCTTTACCTTTACTACCGATCAAAGCGTCATTGGTAATAGCGAACGCGTTGCTGTGACTTATGCAGGCTTTACCGCTGATTTGAAAATCGGCAACACGGTATTAGTAGATGACGGCTTAATCGGCATGGAAGTGATCGAAGTCACTGAAAACACCGTGGTTTGCAAAGTATTGAACAACGGTGATCTCGGTGAAAACAAAGGCGTAAACTTGCCAGGCGTATCTATTCAACTGCCTGCATTAGCTGAAAAAGATAAGCGCGACCTGATTTTCGGTTGTGAGCAAGGCGTAGATTTCGTTGCGGCTTCTTTCATCCGTAAACGTTCTGATGTGCTGGAAATCCGTGAGCACCTTAAGCAGCATGGCGGCGAGCATATCCAGATCATCTCTAAGATTGAAAACCAGGAAGGCCTGAACAACTTCGACGAAATCCTTGAAGCTTCTGACGGCATCATGGTTGCACGTGGTGACTTAGGTGTTGAGATCCCGGTTGAAGAAGTGATCTTCGCTCAGAAGATGATGATCAAAAAATGTAATAAAGCACGCAAAGTGGTGATTACCGCTACGCAGATGCTGGATTCGATGATCAAAAACCCACGCCCTACTCGCGCTGAAGCGGGTGACGTTGCCAACGCCATTCTGGACGGCACCGATGCCGTTATGCTGTCTGGTGAGAGCGCTAAAGGTAAATATCCGCTGGAATCGGTCACCATCATGGCGACCATCTGCGAACGTACCGATCGCGTCATGAAATCACGCATCGATAGCCAAAACGATACCCGCAAACTGCGCATCACCGAAGCCGTTTGTCGTGGTGCTGTTGAAACCGCAGAAAAACTGGAAGCGCCATTGATTGTGGTTGCAACCGAAGGCGGCAAGTCAGCGAAAGCAGTACGTAAATATTTCCCTAACGCCACCATTCTGGCGCTGACTACCAACGCGACCACAGCGCGTCAGTTAATTCTGAGCAAAGGGATAGAAACGCGTTTAGTATCCGAAATTGCTTCAACGGATGATTTCTATCGTCTGGGTAAAGAAGCGGCATTAGAAAGTGGCTATGGTCAGAAAGGCGATGTTGTCGTGCTGGTATCCGGTGCGTTAGTACCAAGTGGAACCACAAATACTGCCTCAGTACACGTACTTTAATTAATAATTGAGTATTTATTTAAAAGCGCCTTCAGGGGCGCTTTTTTTATTTTGTACTTAATACAAATGCAGGAAAATTCCAATAGAAAATAACTATTCAAATTCGCTTTAAATTAAGGTTAATCCGATTAAATCTCTCTGTTTTCGCTAAATTTTTTTATCATATTCTGCTAACCGCTGCTTCTTTGAGCGAACGATCATGTTTAAGCATCTTCTCATGAAAAATTTATTCTCAACTTAAAAAGCTTTGTGTAATACTTGTAACGCTACATGGAGATTAACTCAATCTAGAGGGTATAAATAATGAATCGTACTAAACTGGTACTGGGCGCGGTAATTCTGGGTTCAACTCTGCTGGCTGGTTGCTCAAGCAACGCTAAAATCGACCAGCTGTCTTCAGACGTTCAGACTCTGAACGCTAAAGTTGACCAACTGAGCAACGACGTGAACGCAGTGCGTTCAGACGTTCAGGCTGCTAAAGATGACGCAGCACGCGCTAACCAGCGTCTGGACAACCAGGCTCACTCTTACCGCAAGTAAGAGTTCTGGTTTAAAAATGGCGCCCTTGAGGCGCCATTTTTTTTGCTTATCGTTCCTGACTCAAATGTATTATTGAGGCAAAGTCTCAGCACTCTCACCCATTGCCTGACTGATGGTCGCGCTTTGTCCTTCCTGCGCTCCCTGCAGCACAGCTGGCAGCGGCGTATCATCCTTAACCTTCTCACCGCTACTCACCAATATCGGCATCCCTGAGCGGCGTTCTATTGTCGCCTTGATCAGTGCCGTGTCGCTCTTATCACTTTTCATAAAGCTTTTGAGATTAGCGCTTAACGCAATCGGCATGGTTTGTGGGTCATCTTTGTCGGTACGTGACAGCGGCTGATGCGCTTCCACATAGCGTTTACCGTCAGGCTCCACCGCATACTTCACCGGCTGGTTCACGATTTGCACCCGCGTACCTTTTGGCACGCTATTGAACAGCGCTTCGATATCTTCAGTACGCAGGCGAATACAGCCAGAACTTACGCGCATCCCGATACCAAATTTTGCATTGGTGCCATGAATAAGATATTGACCTGTTCCGCGCGCCAGACGCAACGCAAAGAGGCCCATCGGATTATCGGGGCCAGCAGGCACTACAGCAGGCAACGTAACGCCCTCTTTCGCATAACGCTTACGGATGTTCTGGGTAGGCGTCCAGGTCGGGTTAGGGACCTTCTGACTGATGCTGGTGACCATCGTTGGCGTTGCTGCACCTAACTGGCCAATCCCGATAGGATAAACGATCACTTTGTCTTCGCCTTTCGGATAGTAATAAAGGCGTAACTCCGCGAGATTGACCACAATGCCTTCGCGCGGCGTGTCAGGCAGAATCATCTGTAGCGGTACGGTCAGTTGTGTTCCCGCTTTCGGTAGCCAGGGATCGGTACCGGGATTCGCTTCCAGCATGCCCAGCAGCCCTACTTTATATCGGGCAGCAATATCTTCAAGAGGACGTTTGTTATCGGGAACCTGGGTAAGCGTATTCTCACCAATCAGGCGACTATCAGGGGGAGGAAGAGGATATTCCGTGGCAAATGTGGGTGCAGAGAGCCCAAAACAGGTCAGCAGCAATGCACCGGCCATACATAAAGCAGGTTTCATGCAATTTTCTCTTTAGATAAAAAAACAGACGCCGGTTGGCGTCTGTGGAGTTTAGCTTAGGAGAGGTTCTGAGCGGTATGGCGAATAGACCGAATCATCGCTTCCAGCCCTTGCGAACGCGTGGGCGTAAGATGCTGCATCAAGGCCAGTTCACCGAACCAGTGACGCACATCGAGCGCGACAATATCAGCCGCAGAGAGGTTTTGATACAAACTAAAAACCACTGCAATCAATCCCTTAACGATCGCCGCATCACTGTCACCTTCAAAGGTGATGGTGCCATCTGCCTGTGGCGTCATTTTGATCCACACTTGGCTTTGGCACCCTGAGATCACGTTCTCAGGCTGATGCAAGCTTTCAGAGGATTCTGGAAGTTTTGCGCCCAGTTCAATGATGTAAAGATATTTCTCTTCCCAGTTAGCGCAACGATTGAAGTTGCGCACCAGCTTCTCTTTTTCTGGCAAATTCGCCATTTGTGACTCCGTTTACTCTACTCAACCACCCAGCAGACGATGAATACGCGTCAGGCCTGCCGCCAGGCGATCCACTTCCTCTTCACTGTTATAGAAAGTGAAAGAGGCGCGGCACATCGCTGGTACAGCGTAATGGCGCATCAGCGGCATGGCGCAATGATGTCCAGTACGAATCGCAATGCCGTATTGATCGAGGAAACTGCCCACATCAAACGCGTGATGCTTGCCGAGGTTAAAGGCGATCACGCCTGTGCGTGTTGGCGGCCCATAAATTTGAATATCTGGTACCGACGAAAGCTTGTCTAACGCATAGTTCATCAACACGCTTTCACGTTGATGAATGGTATCAAGTCCCAATGCTTGCACATAAGCTAACGCCGCGCCTAAACCGATAATGCCGCCCGTATTCGGTGTACCCGCTTCAAAGCGCCATGGCGACGTGTTCCACGTTGTGCCGGTTGGCAGCACTACGCTGGAAATCATTGAGCCGCCGCCTTCCCACGGTGGCATCGCGTCAAGCAACGCTTTGCGGCCGTACAAGATACCAATGCCGGTGGGTCCATATAATTTATGGCCGGAGAAGACGTAGAAGTCGCAGTCGATATCTTGCACATCGACTTTGTCGTGCATCACTGCTTGCGCACCATCAATCAGCGTGACCAATCCTGCTGCTTTGGCTTGCGCCACAAGCGCTTTGACAGGGTTGATCGTGCCAAGCACGTTAGAAACGTGCGTCACCGCCAGCAGGCGCGTACGGTTATCAATCAAGCCTGCAAGCTGATCTACAGCCAGTTCACCGTTATCGGTTAATGGCAGAACGCGGATTTCAGCACCGGTACGCTCAGCCACCATCTGCCACGGCACGATGTTGGCATGATGCTCCATCTCCGTAATAATCAGGTTGTCGCCAGGCTGCAGCTGACTGCCGCCCCAGCTGTTAGCAACCAGGTTAATACCTTCTGTGGTGCCTTTAACAAATACAATTTCTTCTGGCGAAGAGGCATTCAGAAAACGTGCAGCCTGATCGCGCACGTTTTCCATGTCACTGGTCGCTTGGGCGCTCAAGGTATGAATGCCACGATGCACGGCTGCATAGCCGTGCTGATAAAAATGGCTTTCGGCATTAATCACCGCCAGCGGACGTTGTGCGCTGGCCGCGCTATCAAGGTAGGCCAGCGGATGACCGTTGACCTCACGCTTCAGGATAGGAAAATCCTCCCTGATCCGCTCGAGATCGAATTTCATCATGCATCGCCTCCAGGAAAGCGTTCAGCAATACGCTGCAGTACTGCTACACGCAGCACCTCATTTTCCAGTGTTTCAGTCAATTCCGCCGCAAAAGCGTGAATGATCATGGTCTGTGCTGCATCCTGTTTAATACCGCGTGAACGCAGGTAGAACATCTGCTCGTCATCAATGCGACCTATCGTTGCACCGTGACCACACTTCACATCATCTGCATAAATTTCGAGCTGCGGTTTGGTGTCCACTTCCGCCAAACGTCCCAGCAACAGGTTGTTGTTGGTCATCTTCCCGTCAGTTTTCAGCGCGTGCTTCGCCACTTTAATATGACCATTAAATACCGCACGCCCTTTGTCACGCACGATGGTTTTGTGCATCTGACGACTGGTGCAATAGCCTTTGTTGTGCTCCAGATAAGTACGGGTATCCGCCACTTCCTGTTTCACTGGCAACACCAAGCTGTTAATTGCCAGCTGGGTGTTTTCACCGTTCAGCTGCGAGCTGGTGTTGTGACGCGTCAGGCCTGCGCCCAGCAAGAAGCTGGTGCTGCTGACATCTGCATCACGACCAATGACAATATCATTGTGCGCAAAGTGATAGCTTTCGCTGCTTTCAAACGCCAGCTTGGTGTGCTTCAACCGTGCGTTATCAGCCACGTCAAACGTAAAACGTGAGCCCGTGAAATGCGTGGTCGCATTCAGCGTCACGTAATGCTCGATGATTTCCGCCTCGGCGCCTTGTTCAAGCTGCAGATGATGACGGTGATGTACCGTGTTCATACCATCTTGCTGACCGCTGGTGATATGAAGCAAATAGAGCGGACGCGCCGCAGATTTGCCACGCGCCAGGCGAATCGACGTCACTTCTTCCGCCAGACTTTCCGTCAGGTGCAAAAAGACTTCCGGTTGAACAGGTGCAGGCAGCGGACGGCGTTCGGCCGCCAGGCTGTGCTGAATCTCAAACAGTTCAGTATCACGTGTGCTTAAAGCGGCCTGAAAACGGCCATCAACAAACACCAGGCGGATAGCGTCAAGCGGTAAGGCAAAACCATCAACCTGTTCGGCACTGAGCGCTTGCCCCTGCGGGAGAACAAACTGCTGAGACAGCAGCGTATCTAGCGGGGTGTATTTCCAGTTTTCATGCTTGCGGGTCGGTAAACCCACACGCATTAGCTGCTGCCAATGTTGCTGAGCCTGCAGCGAACGGACTTCACCGCGTGATTCAAACAGGTGATGCCACTGTTGCAGCGCGTTCTCACTCTTCGTCGGTAAGCCAGCCATAACCCTGCTCCTCCAGCTGTTTCACCAGCGAGAAATCGCCAGATTTAACAATTTTGCCCTGATACAGCACGTGCACGAAATCTGGTTTGATGTAATCCAGAATACGTTGATAGTGCGTAACGATAATGAAAGCACGCTTCTCGTCGCGCAGGCTGTTTACGCCGTTTGCTACGGTTTTCAGCGCATCGATATCCAGACCGGAGTCGGTTTCATCAAGGATGCACAGCTCTGGCTCCAGCGCGGCCATTTGCAGAATATCGTTACGTTTTTTCTCACCGCCGGAGAAGCCAACATTGACTGAACGGGTCAGCAAATCTTCTGGCATTTTCAGCAGATGAATTTTGTCTTCAATGAAATCCTGGAAATCAAAGCGATCTAACTCTTCCTGCTGGCGATATTTACGTACCGCGTTTACCGAGGTTTGCAGGAAGAACTGATTGCTGACGCCTGGAATTTCTACAGGATATTGAAACGCCATGAAGATGCCTTCACCTGCGCGTTCTTCAGGTTCCAGTTCCAGCAAATCTTTGCCTTTGAACGTTACCGAACCGCCAGTTACTTCGTAATCTTCACGCCCCGCCAGCGTAGCTGACAGCGTACTTTTACCGGAGCCGTTTGGGCCCATGATGGCGTGAACTTCACCCGGTTTAATCTCAAGGTTCAGACCGCGCAGAATGGCTTTGTCTTCAACGCTAACCTGTAAATCTTTAATGCTTAACATACTTAATCCTTCACATTGCTTCCGGCAACGCATGTGCCGGCAATCAGCCCACACTGTGCTCAAGACTGATAGCTAACAGTTTTTGTGCTTCCACAGCGAATTCCAGTGGCAGCTCAGAGAAAACGTCTTTACAGAAACCATTGACGATCATTGAAATCGCATCTTCTTCACTGATACCGCGCTGCAGACAATAGAACATCTGATCTTCGCCGATACGTGACGTCGTCGCTTCGTGCTCAAGCTGCGCCGTATTGTTACGCGTTTCAACATACGGGAAGGTATGTGCGCCACAATCAGGGCCGATAAGCATAGAATCGCACTGAGTGAAGTTACGTGCATTCGTTGCGGTTGGCATAATTTTCACCAGCCCGCGATAGGTATTTTGGCTCTTACCGGCAGAAATACCTTTAGAGATGATGGTCGACTTGGTGTTTTTACCAATGTGAATCATCTTGGTGCCGGTATCCGCTTGCTGACGGCCGCTGGTCAAGGCAACGGAATAGAATTCGCCAACCGAATAGTCGCCACGCAGAATGCAGCTTGGGTATTTCCAGGTAATTGCCGATCCGGTTTCAGACTGCGTCCACGACATTTTGCTGTGGTCGCCCTCACACAGCGCGCGCTTGGTAACGAAGTTTAAAATACCGCCTTCGCCTTCGCCGCCTGGGAACCAGTTCTGGACCGTTGAATATTTTACTTCGGCATTTTTGTGGATGATCACTTCTACTACCGCTGCGTGCAGCTGATAGGTATCACGCACAGGCGCAGAACATCCTTCGATATAGCTGACGTAGCTGTCTTCGTCGGCAATCAAAATGGTGCGCTCAAACTGACCCGTTTTCGCCGCATTGATGCGGAAATAGGTCGACAACTCCATTGGGCAACGCACCCCTTTCGGGATGTAAACAAAGGTGCCATCG
The DNA here is from genome assembly GCF_036663535.1 of Pantoea sp. T14. NCBI lineage: Bacteria > Pseudomonadati > Pseudomonadota > Gammaproteobacteria > Enterobacterales > Erwiniaceae > Pantoea > Pantoea sp. T14. The sequence continues at coordinate 518,653 of NZ_JAWUEB010000027.1, read as the reverse complement.
GAGGCGACTGCAGAGTTCAGCGCGGCGAAGAAGTTATCGTTCGGCGGGACAACCGTGCCGAGATATTTTTTCACCAGCTCAGGGTGATCATGAATCGCTTCGCCGAATGAGCAGAAAATAATACCCTGCTCAGCCAGTTTGCCGCGATAGGTCGTGGCGACGGAAACGGAGTCAAAAATGGCATCCACAGCCACTTCCCGGCCTTCACGTACCGGAACGCCCAGCTGGTTAAACGCGTTTTCAACTTCCTGCGTCAGATAATCGCTGGCAGGTGTGCTGCCAGAAGCTTGAGTTGCTCCCGGTTCAGATTCACAGCTGTCATCGCAGTTACCGCAAGAAGGCGCGGAGTAATAGCTGTAATCCTGATAATCGAGCTTCTCGTAATGCGCTTTCAGCCAGTGCGGCTCTTCCATTTCAAGCCAGGCGCGAAAGGCTTTTAGACGAAACTCCAGCATCCACTCTGGCTCGTTACGCTTGGCCGAGATTGCGCGCACCACATCTTCATTGATGCCGTGAGCAAATTCTTCGGTTTGCAATTGGGTAAAGAAGCCCTCTTTGTAATTGAGCTTGCCTTCCCACATTTGTACATCGTCAGATGCTTCGCTGTGTCGTGACATATTTCACTTACTCGACGCCAAAGCTTTCACCACACCCGCAGGCGTGCTGAGCTTTAGGGTTATTGAATTTAAAGATCTGATTCAGGCCTTCGCGAACGTAATCCACTTCGGTGCCATCAACAAACGGCATCGCCTGAAGCGGCACAAACAGAGTTGCGCCATGAAACGAGAACTGAAGATCGTCATCGACTGGTTGTTTAACCAGATCCATAACATAACCAAAACCGGCACAGCCGGATTGTTTGATGCCTAGTCGCAAGCCCTTGACTTCCGGGTCCTGTGCGACCAGATTGAGAATTTGCTGCGCTGCGGTTTCGGTCAGTGTTAACCCTTTCCAGACGAAATCGTCAGGTGAGAAAGAGTCTGCATTAACAGATGCCATGTTGATACCTCTTGAGTCCGGACCTTTTCAGGCTATCCCCCTATGGTAGTGATCTGCGTGATCACTTCAACCTCTTGTTTTGCAGGGATAATCATCTTGTGCTGTTTTTAATTGCTGCTTTATTAAGCATAGCCTCTTCAACTCACTTTGCGGCGAGACAGCCAATATGAAGAGGCATGATGTAACCTGTTAATAAATAGTGAAATTTATTTTCACCACTTTCTGGTAAAAGCGTAATTGATAGGTTACGCCTTTCTGCGATGTAAACAGATTGTTATTTCCAATTGTTTTAACAGGCGAGATAAATCGATAAATATTTCTGCCCGGCAATTGCAATCCTGACCTAATTGAATATGATAATTATTATCATTCACGCTTCAGGATGGCTTTATGACGCTTTCTGTCTCAGCCTGGCTTCAGCACAAAATCGACGAATATACGTTTTCAATGCGCGATATCACCGTCGACTTTTATATGTCGCAGGCAAAACTTGATCGGGCCGACTGTACTATTCAACAGTTACGCCAGTTCAACGATACCTGTCTGGATATGGCTGAAATCTGCCAGCTCAATGGTGACGATCACAGCTATCTGCATGCGATGGGTAAACTGCATCACCGTTTAGTGCAGGAAATGGGTAATGCCGATCGCGATCGCCTGTTCCGCATTCAGGCCTACCAACTTGCGCGTTTATCACTCACTCGTCTTTGTCATCAACTGGCGATGGTCGGCGAGTGGGACAAAGCGACCACGCTACAAAGCGACTTTGTCCGCCACGCGGGCTGGATATTCTAATCCAGCCACGTCGTGACGTCGCGCACAATTTTTTTACACTATCTCTAACAATGCCTGAAGTGGATGACGCATGCCATTACCTTCAACGCGTTTCACCTGGCTGCGGCAGGAATACCCCGTTGCCAGACAGCGCTGTCGCGGGAGCTTTTGCAACTGTGGGTGCCAGGAAAGTGCGTAAATCCCTAAGGAGTTTTCGAGGTTTTTGCTTTCGTGACCGTAAGTTCCCGCCATGCCACAACAGCCAACATTGACGTTTTCTAACTTAGCGCCAAAGCGGGAGAAAATATCTTGCCAATGATTAGGCGTGGCAGGTAACGCAGTGACTTCCGTACAGTGCGCAAACAAATACCAGGCTTCTCCGCTACTGTTCTGCACGGCTCGCTCAGCTAGCGCAGTTTGCAACCATTCATGCACCAGCTGAACGTTGAAGTCGCCGCGAGCTTCACCCAACGTTTGGCGATATTCATCGCGATAACACAACACGGTAGCGGGATCGACGCCCACCATCGGCATGTCCAGTTTTGCCATACGATTCAGGAAATCAGCCGTTTTACTGGCGGTACGCGCAAAGCGTTGCAGAAAACCTTTCACATGCTGCGCTTTGCCGTTCGGAGAGAACGGCAGCAGCACCGGACGATAGCCTAGCTTCTCAATCAGCTTTACAAAGTCATTAACCAGCTTCGCTTCATAGAAACTGGTAAACGGATCCTGCACCACCAGCACATACTCTTTACGCTGTGTATGGCTTACGGCCTCCAGCTGTTCCAGCGTCATATTCATGGCGGAATGACCACTTAGCTGCTGCTTAAGCGTAGGTGACGAAAGCAGCGGCAAATCAACCATGCCAATGTGCTTTTTACTCATATCACGCATCCAGGGTTGCCTGAGGAAGTAGTTAAACACTTTTGGCGCTTTCGCCATTAGCGGCGCATAACTCTCTACCGCAGCCACCAGATGATCGCCTATCGGACGCAGATAGCGCGTGTGGTAAAGCTGAAGGAAGCGTGAGCGGAAGTTAGGCACATCAATTTTGATCGGGCATTGTGTCGAACACGCTTTACAGGCCAGGCAGCCTGACATCGCCTCTTTGACCTCATGCGAAAAATCATATTCACCTTTATTCGCATGCCAGCTGTTACGCGTGCGACTTATAAAGGTACGCATTGAAACCCGATTTTCAGGCAGCTGTTTTTCCAACTCAAGCGGATCAACGCCCTGCTCTGCCAATAGCCGTAACCATTCACGTGTCAGCGTAGCGCGCCCTTTCGGCGAGTGAATGCGGTTGCGGGTAATTTTCATCGACGGACACATCGGACTGCGCGCATCAAAATTGAAGCACAAGCCGTTGCCGTTACATTCCATTGCACCACGCCAGTCGTTACGCACCGTCAGCGGAATCTGACGATCGTAAGTACCGCGTTTCACCGCATCAACCTGCATCATTTCCGCATGACTTTCGAAGGGTGTACAAATTTTGCCTGGGTTCAGACGGTTATGCGGATCGAAAACCGTTTTAATACGACGCAGTTCGTTGAACAGCGTTTCGCCGAAAAAGGCGGGACTGTATTGCGCGCGGAAGCCTTTACCGTGTTCCCCCCACAACAAACCGCCGTAGCGTGCTGTCAGCGCCACGACTTCATCGGAGATCTGTTTCATCAGCATCTCCTGTTGAGGATCGCACATATCCAGCGCTGGACGCACATGTAAAACACCGGCATCCACATGACCAAACATGCCGTAACTCAAGCCGTGACCATCCAGTAACGCGCGGAACTCAACGATATAGTCAGCAAGATTTTCTGGCGGCACTGCCGTATCTTCCACAAAGGGAATCGGTTTGGCGCGGCCCTTGGCATTACCCAATAGTCCCACTGCTTTTTTACGCATGTTATAGATGCGCTCAATACCGTCGAGTTCGTTGCAAAGCTGATAGCCAATCACGCCGCCCTGCTGCTGAAGCATTAATTCATCCAGCCGCACACACAAGCCACTGATCTGACGCTCAATGAGTTCGGCGTTATCACCCGCAAACTCTACGATGTTCAGTCCCTGCATATCTTTTTCCGGCACATCCGCGATCAGTTCTTTAACGGAATGCCAGACGATATCTTCACGCGCCAGGTTCAACACTTTTGAATCGACCGTTTCTACCGACAACGCTTTTGCTTCAACCATAAACGGCGCGTTACGCAGCGCTGAATCAAAAGAGTCATATTTGATGTTAACCAGTCGACGTACTTTCGGAATGGGTGTGATATCCAGTCGCGCCTCGGTAATGAAAGCCAGTGTGCCTTCTGCGCCACACAGCAGACGCGTCAGGTCAAAGGTTTGCAAATCGTCGCTAAAGACGTGGCGCAAGTCATATCCGGTCAGGAATCGATTGAGCTTGGGGAACTTTTCCAGGATTAATTCGCGTTGCTCGCGACAGCGGGCTAACACCTGCTGATAAATACGACCTTCCGGAGTTTGGGTTTGCGCCAGCGTTTCCGCTAATGCGGTTGCCATCGGCCGGGTATCAAGGATATCGCCGCCTAACAACACCGCGCGTAAACCTAAAACGTGATCGGACGTTTTACCGTAAACCAACGAACCCTGTCCTGAAGCATCGGTATTGATCATTCCGCCGAGTGTCGCACGGTTACTGGTCGATAATTCCGGTGAAAAGAAGAAGCCAAACGGCTTTAGATAGGCATTGAGCTGATCTTTAATCACGCCCGCTTCAACCCTCACCCATCCTTGTTCGGGATTGATTTCCAAAATGCGGTTCATGTGTCGCGACATGTCGACAATAATGCCCTGATTGAGCGACTGTCCGTTGGTGCCAGTCCCGCCGCCGCGTGGCGTAAAGATCAAGCTGCCGAAGCGCTCCTCACCCGCTAAACGGGCAATAAGCGCCACATCAGCAGTTGAACGGGGGAACAGCACCGCATCAGGCAGCAACTGATAAATGCTGTTGTCGGTGGACAGCGAAAGACGATCGGCGTAGCTGGTCGCGGTGTCGCCGGTAAAGCCTTGCTCTTTCAGCGACTCAAGGAACGTCAGCACCAGTTGAACGAGGCCTGGCGCCTGGGAAATCTGTGGGATCATGAGTGTGAGACCGAGATGTTGTAAACGTTTGCGTCTGCATTATTTGCGTTAATCCTTCGTTTTATCACATTTTTAATCGGGCTGCCGTTTTTTCAAGAAACGTAAAATCGTTTCCTTTGCACCCTGTTTAAACGGCATTAAATAGCCCATGATTAAGCTGGGCGCATAAAGCCCGGAATTGAAGGATTCAAACGAGGTCATGAGTCACTTATGAAAAGCCTGTACCGGGATATGGATCTACCGCAGATACTGTTCACCCTGATGTTTATTCTCCTGCTGATCGTTGCCTGTTTATGGGTGGTGCAGCCTTTTATTCTGGGCTTTGCCTGGGCCAGTATGGTGGTGATTGCAACCTGGCCACTGATGTTGAAGTTACAAAACCTTTTATGGGGAAGACGCTCATTAGCGGTCATCGCCATGACGATTATTTTGCTGCTGCTGTTTATCTTTCCCATCGCGTTATTGGTCAACAGCTTGATCGATAATAGCGCGCCCGTTTTTGCATGGGCAACGCAAAGTCATATGATGCCAGAGCTGACCTGGCTGAACAGCATTCCGATGATTGGCGAGAAACTTTATTCCAGCTATCACAAGTTAGTGGCAGGTGGCGGCGCGGCAATCATGACGCAAGTGCAGCCTTATATTGGCCGCACCACCGGATTTTTCGTGGCACAAGCTGGCCATTTTGGCCGCTTCATGATCCACCTTGCCGTCATGCTGCTGTTTAGCGTGTTGCTGTACTGGCGCGGTGAGCAAGCTGCACACGGTATCCGCCACTTTGCCTTTCGTATGGCAGGCAGGCGTGGTGATGCGGCAGTATTACTGGCTGGACAAGCGATTCGCGCTGTGGCGTTGGGCGTGGTGGTGACGGCGTTAGTGCAAGGCATATTGGGCGGCATTGGGCTGGCCATTTCTGGCATCCCTTATGCCACGCTGCTAACTGTATTGATGATTCTTTGCTGCCTGGTGCAAATCGGCCCGCTTTTAGTCTTGGTGCCCGCCATCATTTACCTTTACTGGAGCGGTGACACCACCTGGGGCACGGTATTACTTATCTGGAGTTGCGTGGTCGGCACGCTGGATAACGTGCTGCGTCCGATGCTGATCCGACTAGGCGCTGACTTGCCAATGATCCTGATTTTGTCTGGCGTGATTGGCGGATTAATCGCCTTTGGCATGATTGGACTGTTTATTGGTCCCGTGGTGCTGGCAGTCTCTTATCGTCTGGTGTCAGTCTGGACGCATGAAGCTCCTCCACCCAGCGATGATCCCTTGGCTGTGGTCGAAGAACTCGCCGAGCACGACGAAGAAAATCCAGTCGTCTAATCCCTTTATCCCTTCTCCTTACAATGATTAGGGCGGTTAATGGTAGTTAACTGCCCTGATTCTTTTTCGTCACAACATTATTTTTATCCATTAGCGAATTTTAAGAAAAAAGCCAGTTTCCGGGCAAATTACCGCTAACATGCTTAAAAAAGATTATTTTATGCACTGTTTTTTAACCCAAACGGCCTGGTAAACGTGACAAAATATTATTGGCTTTAAACTAATAAGAGGATTCTTAAAGACGCCAGAGGGCCGGGTGAATAACATGTTTCTTATGTTTTGAATCAAACCCCTGATTTCTAAAACAACCTTATTTCCCTGAGTAAGAAAAGAATTGCTGTGTGTAGTCTTTGCCCATCCCCTGTGATGGGCTTTTTTTTGTCTGCCAGATAATAAAAAAGGCCAGCAATGCTGACCTTTCCCTGTATTGGTCTCTCTCTGGATGGTTATGCAGGCTTATCTAACTCTGCCAGACTCAACCAGGTTTCAACTACAGTATCTGGGTTGAGCGACAAACTGTCGATGCCCTCCTCCATAAGCCAGGCTGCGAAATCCTGGTGATCTGAAGGTCCTTGTCCACAAATACCGACATATTTTCCTTGCTTCTTCGCGGCACGAATCGCCATCGACAGCAGCGCTTTCACTGCCTCGTTGCGCTCATCGAACAGTGCAGAAACCACACCTGAGTCGCGATCTAATCCCAACGCCAGCTGCGTCATATCATTTGAGCCGATAGAGAAGCCGTCAAAGTGTTGCAGGAACTGATCGGCCAGCAAGGCATTGGAAGGGATCTCACACATCATGATGATTTTCAATCCATCTTCACCCCGTTTCAGTCCCTGGCGCGCCAGCTCTTCAACCACCGCTTCGGCTTGCGCAACGGTACGGACGAAAGGCACCATGATTTCGACGTTTTTCAGCCCCATATCATTACGCACACGTTTAACAGCTGCGCATTCCAGTGCAAAACAGTCACGGAAGCTGTCAGCAACATAACGGCCCGCGCCACGGAATCCCAGCATTGGGTTCTCTTCATGTGGTTCGTAACGCTCGCCACCCACTAAGTTGGCATACTCGTTAGATTTGAAGTCCGACAAACGCACAATAACGCGCTTCGGCGCAAAGGCTGCGCCCAGAGTTGCAATGCCTTCCGTTAGACGAGCGATATAGAACTCGATGGGATCATCAAAGCCTTTCATCATCTTGCGAATTTGCTGCTGCAGCTCAGGCGTTTGCTGATCAAATTCCAGCAACGCTTTGGGATGCACGCCAATCATGCGGTTGATGATGAACTCCAGACGCGCCAGGCCGACGCCTTCATTCGGTAAACAGGCAAAATCAAAGGCGCGATCGGGATTACCGACGTTCATCATGATTTTCAGCGGCAGATCAGGCATCTCATCGACCTGCGAGCTGGTGATATCGAAATCGATTAAATCGTCGTAAACGTAGCCGGTATCCCCCTCAGAGCAGGAAACCGTCACTTTATGGCCATCTTTCAGTAAATCGGTGGCATTGCCACAACCAACAACGGCGGGAATACCCAGCTCACGTGCAATGATGGCGGCATGACAAGTACGCCCGCCGCGATTGGTGACAATGGCTGACGCCTTTTTCATGATCGGTTCCCAGTCAGGGTCGGTCATGTCTGTCACTAACACGTCGCCTTTTTCGATGCGGTTCATTTCACTGATGTCGTGGATGACTTTAACTTCACCCGCACCAATGCGATGCCCTATCGCACGACCTTCTACTACAACGTTGCCTTTGCCTTGCAGGTTATAGCGCTCCATCACCTGGCCGTTTGAACGTACCGTTTCCGGGCGCGCCTGAACGATAAACAGCTTGCCAGTATGGCCATCTTTAGCCCACTCAATATCCATTGGACGCTTGTAGTGTTGCTCAATTAACACGGCTTGATGCGCCAGCGCCTGTACTTCATCGTCGCTTAAGCTAAAGCGATCGCGTTCAGCTTCAGGCACATCTTCAATACGCACCTGTTCACCATGTTCCTGTGAATCAGCGTACACCATGCGAATTTTTTTCGATCCCATGTTGCGACGCACAATCGAAGGACGATTAGCCGCAAGGGTCGGTTTATGTACGTAGAATTCATCCGGGTTGACCGCGCCCTGTACCACCATTTCGCCAAGGCCGTAGGCAGCCGTGATAAACACTACTTGATCAAAGCCCGATTCAGTATCAATGGTGAACATCACACCCGCAGAAGCGAGATCAGAACGCACCATACGCTGAATACCTGCAGACAGCGCCACGCCTCGGTGATCGTAACCCTGATGCACGCGATAAGAGATAGCGCGATCGTTAAACAATGAAGCATAAACGTGCTTCACTGCAATCATCACCGCATCAATACCCTGTACGTTCAGAAACGTTTCCTGCTGACCGGCAAAAGAGGCATCAGGCATATCTTCCGCAGTGGCTGAGGAGCGCACCGCAAATGAAGCTTCCGCATCATCAGCGGAAAGTTGTTGGTAGGCTTCGAGGATGGCGGCTTCCAGCTCCGGCTGGAATGGCGTATCCACAACCCATTGACGAATCTGCTTACCGGCTTTCGCCAGTTCATCAACATCATCAATATCGGTCTTGTCCAGCAGTTCATAGATACGCTGGTTCAGCCCGCTTTGATCGAGAAACAGATTAAATGCATAAGATGTGGTCGCATAACCATTGGGGACGGAAACACCCAGCGACGACAAGTTGGTAATCATTTCACCCAGGGAGGCATTTTTGCCTCCCACCCGATCAACATCATGCATGCCAAGCTGGTTATACCAGAGCACTAGCGGCTGTTCGCCTTTATTGGACATTGAGCTTATCCTTTAAAAATGAGTGGGCACATGGAATATCTTGCAATTTGCCAAAACAGCCTGGCACATTGCCCAAATAAAGACTAAGTGTTGAATCGTTAAAGCTAACGATAATTCTTAATTTCGGAATTGTACCTATTATTGCTGGACGTTGCGCAAACAGCTTAATTTTTGCTAAATGACTGATGGCAATGTAATTGGCTCGATTTCAGCCACTTATGCGCTATTTTTTGTTGCGCAACAAAAAACCGCGCTATTACTGCTTTATATTGAAGTGGGCCGCAAAATAAAAATTTAAGAAACAGCATTTCATTTATTTATGCGGGATGAATCCGTATCATTATTAAAAAAATGAAATATTCATAAAAATAAAATATGGATTTTTTGTTTTACTTAATCTTATGTGAATCGTCCTATTCCTTACATTCTACGTCAAAGGCAGGCATCGATTATGAGTACTGACAGAAGCGTTTTTTATATTTCCGATGGTACTGCTATCACCGCTGAGGTGCTGGGGCATGCCGTGCTTTCGCAATTTCCGGTAAACATCACCAGCCTGACGCTACCTTTTGTGGAAAACGTCCAGCGTGCGCAAGCCGTCAAAGCGCAGATTAACGCGCTTTATCAACAAAGTGGGGTTCGGCCCTTGGTGTTCTTCTCGATTGTGACGCCAGAAGTGCGCGATATCATCGTACAAAGTGAGGGGTTTTGTCAGGACATAGTTCAGGCACTGGTCGCACCGTTGCAGCAGGAGTTGGGCTTATCACCAGCGCCTGTCGCGCACCGAACTCACGGCCTGGATGCCACCAACCTCGGTAAATACGATGCGCGTATCGCGGCAATTGATTACACCCTGGCGCACGATGACGGCATTTCGTTGCGAGGACTGGAGCAGGCGCAGGTCATTTTGTTGGGCGTGTCTCGTTGCGGTAAGACGCCCACCAGCTTATACCTGGCGATGCAGTTTGGCATCCGTGCAGCAAATTACCCGTTTATTGCAGATGACATGGATAACCTTAAATTGCCGCCTGCATTACGAGAACATCAGCACAAACTGTTTGGACTTACCATTGACCCCGAACGTCTGGCCGCCATTCGGCAGGAGCGTGCGGAAAATACCCGTTACGCCTCGATGCGCCAGTGTCGGTTGGAAGTGGGTGAAGTGGAAGCGCTGTTCCGCACGCACCAGATTCGCTATCTCAACAGCACCAACTATTCGGTTGAAGAGATCGCCACTAAAATCCTCGATATCATGGGACTGACTCGTCGCATGTATTAATTAACTACGGCGGCGATGTAAAGCGTCGCTGCCGTAAGTTATCTCCTCTTTTCGGGTACTTGGGTTGAATTCGCAGGCTAATGGTTTATTGTGACCCTCATCACTTCCCGGTATTTCACCGTTGCGAAGAACAGCTTTCGAGAAACCCATGAACAAAACTGACGAACTGCGTACAGCACGTATTGGCGGCCTGATAACGCCAGCCAGTCTGGCAGCAGAACATCCGATTTCCACGGCTATTGCCGAGAACGTTACCGCCGCACGTAAACGCATTGCGCGCATCTTAACCGGAGAAGATCCCCGCCTGCTGGTGATTATCGGCCCTTGCTCTTTGCACGATCCCGAGGCGGCCCTGGATTACGCTAAGCGCCTTAACGCGCTGCGTGAACGCTACCAGGATCGGTTGGAAATTGTGATGCGCACCTATTTCGAAAAACCGCGTACCGTGGTTGGCTGGAAAGGATTAATTTCTGACCCGGATCTTGATGGCAGTTTTGATGTGAATCGCGGCATTGGGATTGCGCGGCAGCTGCTGATTGACATTAATGCCCTCGGCCTGCCCACCGCGACTGAATTCCTCGATATGGTGATCGGCCAGTTTATTGCCGACTTGATTAGCTGGGGTGCCATCGGTGCCCGCACCACTGAAAGTCAGATTCACCGTGAAATGGCTTCTGCCCTCTCCTGCCCGGTAGGCTTCAAAAATGGGACTGACGGGAATGTGCGGATTGCCGTCGATGCCATTCGCGCCTCGCGCGCCAGCCACATGTTTTTATCACCGGATAAAAATGGCCAGATGACGATTTATCAAACCAGCGGTAATCCGCACGGCCACGTTATTCTTCGTGGTGGTAAGCAACCTAATTATCACGCCAGCGATGTCGCAGAGGCGGCAGCAAATCTGCGTGAATTCAACTTACCCGAACAATTGGTGATTGATTTCAGCCACGGTAACTGCCTGAAGCAGCATCGTCGTCAACGCGATGTGGCGATTGAGGTTGCGCAACAGATTCAATCTGGTTCGCATGCGGTCGCGGGTGTAATGATTGAAAGCTTTATTGAGGAAGGCAATCAGAAAGTCGTAAGCGGCGAGCCGTTGGTTTATGGCCAGTCGATTACCGATCCTTGCCTCAGCTGGCAGGACAGCGAAGATGTGCTTGCCCTGCTGGCCGAGGCGGTTTCAAGCCGTTTTTAACTTAACTGGAACAACTCACTTCTAACGTTTTGCCCCAGTCTGGCGGTCGCTGACGATATTCAGCGGCCGTTTCATCACTGAATGGCTGCTGCAACGCCTGATGCAATTGCGCTAACGCGCTTTTTTCACCCTTCTCCGCCTCTTCAATGACCTGCTGTGCCATATAGTTACGCAACACCAGCGCCGGATTCGCCTTCTTCATGGCCGCTTGTCGTGTTTCATCGCTGACTTCGTCTTGCAACAGACGCACACGATAGCTCTCATACCAATCATCAAAAGCTTGCCGATCAATAAATTCATCACGCAAAGGTGAACGCGCCTCATTTTGTTGCGTATCGCTGAGCATGCGGAAAGTCAGGGTGTAATCGCTGTGCTCTTTGGTCATCAGCGTCAGCAGGCCGGACAATATTTCGTTATCTACGCTGTCGGCACTGAGTAAACCTAATTTAGCTCGCATGCGTTCGCCCCAGACACGCATCAGTTCAGGTTCATAATGGCTTAATGCCTGTTTAAGCTGCTCGGTACTCATTAACCCTGACAGAGCATGTGCCAGACGATTGAGGTTCCATAATCCAATCATGGGCTGATTTTCGAAGCTGTATCGTCCCTGGTAATCGCTGTGATTACAAATAAAGTCGGGCTGATAATCATCGAGAAAACCAAAAGGACCGTAATCCAGCGTCAAACCCAAAATCGACATGTTGTCGGTATTCATCACGCCGTGCGCAAATCCCACGCTCTGCCATTGCGCAATCATTCCAGCGGTGCGTTTTACCACGTCAGTGAACCACAACAGATAACGATCGTGTTCATCAACCCATTGCGGCCAGTGATGACGAATAGCGTACTCCGCCAACAGCTGCACTTTGTCTTGCTGGTTGCTGTAATAGAAATGCTCAAAATGACCGAAGCGTAGATGACTCTCTGCGATGCGCATTAGCATGGCACCGCGCTCGGTAGTTTCGCGGCGTACCTGTTCATCACCAATCGCAATTGTCAGCGCGCGTGAGGTAGGAATACCTAAATGGTGTAATGCTTCAGAGGCTAAAAATTCACGCACCGTTGAGCGAATCACTGCACGGCCATCACCCATACGCGAATAAGGCGTCAGACCTGCCCCTTTTAAATGCCAGTCAAGTTTACTGCCATCAGCTAAACGCTGTTCGCCAAGTAAAATGCCGCGCCCATCGCCCAATTGGCCGGCCCAAACGCCAAATTGATGACCGCTATAGACTTGTGCCAAGGGCTGCATACCGGGTAACAACGCAGCGCCATGCCAGACACCGTGGCCCTCGCCTGCAAATAAGGTCTCGTCCAGTTCCATGGCGCGCGCTAAGGGCGCATTGTGGTAAAGCAAGCGTCCGCCTTCCAGCGGTGTAGGATTCAGGGCGGTGTAACATCCTTTCAGCTCATGAAACCAACTGTTGTCGAATAACATAGTTTCTCCCGAGCAGCGCTCATTTCACGCTGTCGTTATAAAACCTTCAGTGTAACGTCGAAAACAGAGTTTAGACAGGTTATAGCGGCTGCTGTGACGTGCTCAGGCAGGTATAGGCGTACAAGAGTTCCTCAAGTGAATCAGACTTAACCACCGGGAATAGGGCCCCTTGTAAATCCGCACCCGATAATTTATTTACCTTATTCAGTAATTGATCATCATCTACACCACAAATTATCATTTGCTCACAGTGAGAACGAAAATTATCAAGAATGCTTTGAATAAAGGAGGGGAAGGACGCGCGTTTAGCCAGTGAATGAATAAATTGTTTATCCATTTTTATGCAGCTAAATAAATTATCGTAAACCGCGTTAGCTGGAGATTTTCCTGCACCAAAATGTGAAAGTGATAATCGGAATTGCTGATGAAGGGCGGCGATTAAAGGATCGTTGAGACCTTGTGCTAAATGTGGAAAGGATTCGCTTAAATCTAATAACAGAAAGGAGAGCTGTTTTATTTTCCGCGTCAGGAAATCACTTTCAAGGAGGGTTTGAGACATATTAGCGTCAACACGCATCAAGGCCACCACACCCTGCGCCTCAAAAAAAGCCTGGTGCTTTTCAAGCAGCAAAATTTGACTTTGCAACAGACGCAGTTGCTGCGCTTCATCAAGCTGCGGCAACAGCAAGTCCTGCGGCAAGGTGATAGGCGCACTTTCATGGATGAACTGAGTGACCAGCTCAACCGCGGTTAACTGCCCATTTAATGCATAAGCAGGATAAAGCCAAATCTCCGACTGGTAGTCGGCGGATATGTGAATTTTCATTTCTGGAGCCAGTATATGTGGCGATTGGCGCATCGTATATGATTGAAAACAAGCAGGCAATAGATCCAAATCATGGAAGAGGCGGTAACTTAATACCTCAGTTTCACTTTGCTGCCCGACATCCAACCTTAAGCCAAATAAACCGGGACGTACTCCGGTTGGGATTGAAAATAAATTTTCAGCGCTATTGTTATAATTAAAAACCCTTCGGGTAAAGTACCATTCTAAATAAGAGCCTAAAAAAGGCGGTTTCGTCTGATTTAATAGGCCTTAAAAATGGCAATATGCGCTGTATCTATATGCGCCTTGCCTGCCAAAACACTTTTCGCCAGTAGACATTATCTAATGATGATCGAATAACCCCTTGGCTGGTCGAGGCGTGAATGAAAGCGTTGTCGGTATCATAGATCCCTACATGCAAACCGTTTTCGCCACCGCCGGTTTTGAAGAAAACTAAATCGCCTGGCAAGAGGTCGTCTTTATCGATGCGCGTTCCCATATCACTTTGTGCCCTTGTGGTGCGCGGCAACTGAAGCGCAAATTTATCGCGAAAAGTCAGGTAGACAAAGCCAGAACAATCGATACCACGGCGGCTCATGCCACCATAACGATACGGCGTACCGTGCCAGTGACCCAGTTGGTCATCAAGTTGCGCAATCACGGTAATTGAATCGGAAAGACGTCCGTTAACCGGCGGTGCGTGATGACTACAGCCCGCTAACAGCAGCACTAAAATGAGCAATCCCATCCGCATCGCAGAACGTCCTTTTTAAAATCGTAACCGCGTTAATGTAGCGGCAAAGCGCTGTGCGTGGCAAGCCGTCACGGCATGACAGTGAGCAGCGTGCGCCCTTCCAGTTCCAGCTGACGAAACGTGATGTGATACAAGGGTGACAGGCGCTCTGGCGTCAAAACGCGTGAAGGTTCACCCTGCGCCATGAGCTTGCCTCGATGCAGCAACCACGCGCTATCAGCATGGAGCAGGCTGTGGTTGAGATCGTGGCTACTGGCAATAACGCAAATACCTGCCTGACACAGTTCTTTGATGACCTCATCCACCGCTTTTTGCTGTGCAATGTCGAGTGCGGTCATCGGCTCATCAAGGATCAGCAAGCGACCTTGCGCATTAATCTGCGGGTCGACTTGTGCGCAGGCCGCGACCAAACGCACACGCTGCCACTCGCCACCGGAAAGCTCGGTTAACGATCGCCTGAGTTTGTCGCGTAGTTGGAATTTATCCAGTAATTCAGTGAGCCGTTGATCGGCCTGCGGCAGTGTAGATTGCAGATGCAGACGTATATAGTGATAAACCGGCATTGGGCTGAGGGGAATGTGCTGCTGCGGTAACCACGCACGCAGCTGAGCTAATGCAGATCCGCGCCATTCATGCAATGGATTACCCAATAAACTGGCTTCGCCATCATAAGGTTGTAAACCGGCTAACAGCGCAAGTAAGGTGCTTTTCCCGGCCCCATTTGGCCCAACAACATGCATTAACTTACCGCTGTGTAATTCGGCGGTAAAAGGCAGCAGCCGTCCAGAGACGGCTGCGTCTTTCAGGCTAAAGAACATCTATTTTGCTAAAGCCGCTTTAATCGTTTCGAGAATAATCGGATCTTCTGGCAACATATCAGGCGCAAATCGCTGTACCACCTGTCCATCGCGACCAATCAGGAATTTTTCGAAATTCCACAGGATATCGCCTGTCGCCTTAGGTGCACGCCCTTTACTTACCTGGCGCTCGTAAAAACCGCTGCCCTCTGGGCGCACCGCATCGGGTTTTGCTGCTGTCAATAACGCATACAGCGGATGGCGGCTTTCTCCGTTGACGTCCGTTTTGGCAAACATCGGGAAAGTCACGCCATAGGTGGTACTGCAAAAAGTTTTGATCTCTTCACTGCTGCCTGGCTCTTGCTCAAGAAACTGGTTGCAAGGGAAACCCAATACGCTAAAACCCTGATCCTGCCAGGCTTTATGGATGTTCTCCAGCTCTTCATACTGAGGTGTTAAACCGCATTTTGACGCTACGTTAACGACCAACAATACTTTGCCTTGCCACTGAGACAGTGAGGTTTTTTCCCCATCAAGCGTAACCAGTTCAGTTTGATAAATGCTCATAACGAATTCCTGTTGTTGATGCATTAAGCCAGCCGAAGCTAGCGCGAAGATTTCACTAATAGCGCAATAAACAGAGGCGCGCCAAGCGTTGCCGTGACCACACCAATTGGCAGTTCTGCGGAGGTTAACACCAGACGAGCAATAATATCAGCACCCAGCAGCACGCTGGCACCCGCTAATGCCGCTGCCGGTAATAAATAGCGATGATCGCTTAATCCACTCAGCCGTAATAAATGCGGAATGACCAAACCGACAAAACCAATTGCACCTGCCATCGCCACGCTTACGCCGACCAGCCATCCCATCGCCAGCACCAGTATATTGCGCCAGAAAAAAAGCGACAGGCCGAGCTGGCGTGCTGAAGTTTCTCCCAACGCCAACAGATTAAGCACGCGTGATGTTTGAGTCAGCGCCAACGTCACGGGCAATAAAGCCAACATCATCCAGCCATAGCGCCAGTCGATACCGCTGAAGCCCCCCATCATCCAATACATCAACTGCCGTAAATCGAGGCTGGTACTGAAGTAAACGGCCCAGGTCATGATGGCGCTGCAGATAATGCCCAAGGCGACGCCAGTTAACAGCAAACGCGTGACCGAGAGCTGACGATGAGCAAAATGCAGCAAAATTAAGGTAATGATCAGGGCACCTGAGATGGCTGCCAGACTGAGACTCCACAATGAACCGCTGCCTAGCAGCACGCCAAGCACCAAGCCAATGCCAGCGCCATTAGATACGCCAAGTAATCCCGGCTCTGCCAGCGGATTAGTAAACAGTGCCTGCATCACCACGCCACACACCGCTAACGCGGCACCGACCAGCATCACCGCTAAGGTACGCGGCATGCGCAATTGCCAGACAAAGAGCTTGCCGCTGTCGCTCATCCACTGTGAAGGTGCGATCCAACTGTCACCCGCACACAGACTAAAAAATAACAATATAAGCAGCATGAAACCTAAGCCGTATAACCATTTTTGGCTACGACGATCGGCCTGACGGGCGAGCTGGTCTAGCAGAGACATAAGCAGGATTGGCTGAGAAAACAGAGATTTGATTGTAGTGGGATTGTAAAAAAAAGAAAGGATAGAGAAGCGGCGCCTGAGGCGCCGCAAACTTATTTATGTGGTGGAATCGGTTGACCGTTGTTGCCATGACCATTGTTGTCATGATTTTGCTGCGGTTTAGCCTGATTCTGCTGGGTGTTATGGGTCTGCGGTTTGTTGTCATGCCGCTGTGGTGCTTTTGCTGGCTGACGATTGCCTGGATGCTGTGTCTGCCAACCATTTCCATTCCAGTAACCGTGCGGGCCTTTCAGGCCAACGTGGCGCCCCTGATGCTGCTTCCACCAGGTAGGCTGACGCCAGTCAAAACCGTCCCAGTAATAACCGCGATTATCGCGATCGCCAATATGGACGGAAACGCCCGGCGTGTTAATGCTCACGGAAACATTTGCGTTTGCTAGCAGCGGCATGCCTAACAGGATGCTTAATAAAATAGCTGTCTTTTTCATCAGCCTGACCTCTTGTTATGTGATGGCGCTGTTATAACAAAAGCCGCTGGCAGGTCACTATCAGTAGGTGCTGATTTTCCAGATGTTTTCCAGAAGCTTACATAATCCTGACAGAGTGAAGATATTGTGAGCGCTTTTAAGGTTATCTGCGGACGCTGGATATGAAAAAGGCCGCTTTCGCGGCCTTTTTTGAATACTGAAATTAGTCAGTTTCTTTGGGTGTAGCGTTCTCGACGCGGCTTTTCAGCTTCTGCCCTGGACGGAATGTCACGACGCGACGCGCAGTGATTGGGATATCTTCTCCCGTCTTCGGGTTTCTGCCTGGACGCTGGTTTTTGTCTCGCAGGTCGAAATTACCAAACCCAGACAATTTTACCTGTTCTCCATTTTCCAAAGCGCGACGCACCTCCTCGAAAAACAGCTCCACTAACTCTTTTGCATCGCGTTTGCTAAGCCCGAGTTTCTCAAACAGGTATTCTGACATTTCAGCTTTTGTAAGCGCCATAGGTTCAATCCCTCAAGGTTGCCTGGAATCGCTCTTTTAATGCCGCAACGCATTTGCCAACGGTCGCGGCAATCTCCTCTTCTTCGAGTGTCCGGCTGGTATCCTGCAAAATCAGGCTGATAGCGAGGCTCTTAAAGCCCTCGGAAACGCCCTTACCGCGGTACACGTCAAACAAGTTTACGCCAACTACCTGATTTACGCCAACTTTCTTACACTCCGCGATGATATCTGCTGCTGGGACGTTTTCAGCCACCACAACGGCGATATCACGACGGTTTGCCGGGAAGCGTGAAATCTCGCGCGCGTCAGGCAGGACGCGGTCTGCAACCTTATTCCAAAGCAGTTCAAAGACTAAGGTGCGACCATTGAGATCAAGCTTACGTTCCAGCTCAGGATGAACCACCCCGATAAATCCGATTCGTTCATCCTGTAAATAAATGGCTGCGCTTTGCCCCGGATGCAGTGCCGGATTGGCTTCTGCACGGAAGCTAATGTTATCCAGTTTGCCGGTTAAATCGAGCAGCGATTCTAAATCGCCTTTTAAATCATAGAAGTCAACCGACTGACGCGCCAGATCCCAATGCTCTTCGTTACGATTACCACTCAATACGCCAGACAGCATAAGATCCTGACGAATACCTAAATCGGCTTGTGTATCCGGCACAAAGCGTAATCCGCTTTCAAAGAAGCGAACGCGGCTCTGCTGGCGATTCTGGTTGTAGACCACCGC
This sequence comes from Pantoea sp. T14, assembly GCF_036663535.1. Lineage (NCBI taxonomy): Bacteria > Pseudomonadati > Pseudomonadota > Gammaproteobacteria > Enterobacterales > Erwiniaceae > Pantoea > Pantoea sp. T14. Next base: position 500,014 of record NZ_JAWUEB010000027.1, on the reverse strand, counting down.
ACTCAACAATCCAGTCCACAGTGACAGGCGCATAGTCGACATGTCGCTGGAAATCGGGCTTGGCAGGATCAGTGCTTCTTCACCCGGATGCAGCAGCTGTTGAATTTTTGGATCAACAAAGCTGTAGGTGATCGCTTCCTGATAACCTTTATCAACCAGCAAGGTTTTGGCACGCTTCAGGGAAAGATTCGCTTCACGATGCTGAGTCATGATCAAACCAGCCTGAACCGGCACGTCTGGGATGTTGTTGTAGCCGTAAACACGCGCGACTTCTTCGATCAGATCTTCTTCAATCGTCATGTCGAAACGCCAGCTTGGCGCAACGGCTTTCCACTCACCTTCGCTCACAGTAACCTGACAACCCAGGCGCGTCAGAATATCCGTCACCTGATCGTCTGCAATCGCATGACCAATGAGGCGGTCGAGTTTTTCACGACGCAAAATAATAGTGGCCCGCGGCGGCAAAGATGCCTGGTGCGTCTGGTCGATTATCGGACCCGCTTCGCCCCCACAAACGTCCAGCAGTAGCTGCGTAGCGCGTTCCAATGCTTTGTGCTGCAACGCCGGATCAACACCGCGTTCGTAGCGATGCGAGGCATCGGTGTGCAAACCTTGACGGCGGGCACGCCCCGTAATCGCCAGCGGATCGAAAAAGGCACATTCAAACAGGATGTTTTGCGTTTCAGTATTTACACCAGAATGCTCGCCACCAAAAATACCGGCCATTGCCAGCGCTTTATGATGATCGGCAATGACCAGCGTGTCGCTGCTCAATTTGGCTTCAGTACCGTCCAGTAGCGTTAAGGTTTCACCTTCCTTCGCCATGCGCACCACAATTCCGCCATCAATGCGGTCAAGGTCGAAGGCGTGCATCGGCTGGCCCAGCTCCAGCAGGACGTAGTTAGTGATATCAACCACCGGATCGATAGATCGAATACCACAGCGACGTAGCTTTTCTTTCATCCACAACGGTGTGGAGGCAGCAACGTTAACGCCCTTCACTACGCGGCCCAAATAGCGTGGGCAAGCTTCTGTTGCATCAACGCGAATCGGGAAAGTGTCATTGATGGTCGCAGCAACCGAATTGATTTCCGGTGCGTTGAGCGGTAAACCATTTAATACCGCGACATCGCGGGCGATACCGATGATACCGAGGCAATCTGCGCGGTTTGGCGTCACGCTGATTTCAATGGTGTTGTCATTGAGCTGCAGATATTCACGAATATCGGTGCCAATCGGCGCCTCTGCAGGCAGTTCAATAATGCCGTTATGGTCATCTGAAATACCCAGCTCTGAGAATGAACACAGCATGCCTTCAGACGGCTCACCACGCAGTTTTGCGGCTTTGATTTTGAAGTCACCCGGCAGCACTGCGCCAACGGTAGCCACTGCGACTTTAAGGCCCTGGCGGCAGTTTGGTGCGCCACAGACGATGTCCAGTAGGCGCTCGCCACCTACATTGATTTTGGTGACACGCAGTTTGTCGGCATTCGGATGCTGTCCGCATTCAACAACTTCACCCACTACCACGCCATGAAACGCGCCAGCAACAGGATCTACGCCATCGACCTCTAAACCTGCCATGGTGATTTGCTCAGACAGCGCTGCGCTGTCCAGGGCTGGATTTACCCATTCGCGTAACCAGAGTTCACTGAATTTCATTGGATAACCTGCCCTTACTTAAATTGTTTGAGGAAACGTAAATCATTTTCGAAGAAAGCACGCAGATCGGTTACGCCATAGCGCAACATGGTCAGACGCTCCATGCCCATACCAAATGCAAAGCCAGAATAGATTTCAGGATCGATGCCTACGTTACGCAGAACGTTCGGGTGCACCATGCCGCAGCCCAATACTTCAAGCCACTTGCCGTTTTTACCCATTACATCGACTTCTGCTGATGGCTCGGTAAAGGGAAAATAGGAAGGACGGAAGCGGATCTGCAAATTCTCTTCAAAGAAGTTGTTCAGAAAATCGTGCAATGTGCCTTTCAGATTGGTAAAGCTGATGTTTTTATCGACAATCAGGCCTTCCATCTGATGGAACATTGGCGTGTGCGTTTGGTCGTAATCGTTACGATACACGCGCCCTGGCGCAATGATACGAATGGGTGGCTGCTGCTCTTTCATGGTACGAATCTGTACACCCGAAGTTTGCGTGCGCAGCAGGCGTGTAGCATCAAACCAGAAGGTATCGTGATCGGCACGAGCGGGATGGTGCCCCGGAATATTCAGCGCATCAAAGTTATGATAATCATCTTCAATTTCTGGGCCGGTAACGACTGCGAAACCTAACTCACCAAAAAAGTTTTCGATACGATCAATGGTGCGCGTAACCGGATGCAAGCCACCATTTTCAGTGCGGCGACCCGGCAGAGATACGTCGATGGTTTCTGCTGCCAGACGTGCATTCAGTGCTGCAGATTCCAGCGCATCTTTGCGCGCAGTCAGATGCTCAGTCACTTGCTGCTTGGCTTCATTGATTACCGCGCCTGCTGCTGGGCGCTCTTCTGCCGGCAGCTCGCGTAGTGTGGTCATCTGAAGCGTCAGATATCCTTTCTTACCCAAATATTCGACGCGTACTGCGTCAAGGGCGGCGATATCCGTCGACCCGTCAATGGCCGCCGTGGCTTTGGCCACCAGTTCTGCGAGTTGGGACATGTTTTCCTCTTCTTCCAGTCAGGCTGGTCAGTTCTCGTTGGGACCTGCTGGTCCAATGTACTATCGCCAGAAACAAAAAAGCCTCCACGAGGGAGGCTTTCGGCGCGATTTTTCGTTTCTTTTCTTATGCGCAAAAGCCCCTAATGTCAGGCGCTAAAGTAAAAAAAGAAACGGAAAATAGCAGCATTCATGCTTGCGGTTACCTTGTTATTAATTAAGGGTGCTATTGAAATGCGCAGCGGTGAAAATGTCAATCTTTTGCTTGAGTTACAGGCAATAAAAAAGGGAGCAAGCTCCCTTTTTCAACTGACTTACGCCAGAGCTGATTTCGCTTTTTCAACAAGTGCAGAGAATGTCACTTTGTCGAATACGGCGATGTCGGCCAGGATTTTACGGTCAATTTCAATGGCAGCTTTTTTCAGACCATTGATGAAACGGCTGTAAGACATACCGTTCTGACGCGCCGCAGCGTTGATACGCGCGATCCACAGCTGACGGAACTGACGCTTACGTTGACGACGGTCACGGTAAGCATACTGACCAGCTTTGATAACAGCCTGGAAGGCAACACGGTATACACGTGAACGTGCACCGTAATAGCCTTTAGCTTGTTTTAAGATTTTTTTGTGACGTGCGCGAGCAACTACACCACGTTTAACGCGAGCCATATGAGCTCTCCTGTTCTATATTCTGTTTAAAAAAAATGGACTTATGCGTACGGCAGGCAGGCAATAACCAGACCCAGATCGCCTTTAGAAACCATGCCTTTAGGGCGCAGGTGACGTTTACGCTTAGTAGATTTTTTAGTCAGAATATGACGCAGGTTTGCGTGTTTACGCTTGAAGCCGCCAGAAGCGGTCTTCTTGAAGCGCTTAGCCGCGCCACGTACAGTTTTAATCTTTGGCATTTTAAAAAATATCCACTTCGCATTGTTAATAACATGACCCAGACAGGCGAACACATCCCCGCACAGCGCGAACGCTGCGCGGTTGGTGTTACTTGAAAGCCTACTGTTTCTTCTTAGGTGCGAGCACCATGATCATCTGGCGGCCTTCAATCCTCGAAGGGAAAGATTCAACAATGGCCAATTCCAGATCTTCACACAGATCTTTACGGACGCGATTAAGCACTTCCATACCGATCTGCTGGTGCGCCATCTCACGACCGCGGAAACGCAGCGTGATTTTGGCTTTATCGCCTTCTTCCAGAAAGCGAATCAGGTTGCGTAGTTTGACCTGATAGTCGCCATCATCGGTTCCAGGACGGAATTTAATTTCCTTAACCTGAATAACTTTTTGCTTCTTCTTCTGTTCCTTAGAAGATTTGCTTTTCTCATAGAGGAACTTGCCGTAGTCCATGATGCGGCAAACCGGCGGTTCGGCATTCGGGCTGATTTCTACTAAATCAACGCCCGATTCCTCAGCTTTTTCCAAAGCTTCACGTAGACTGACAATGCCAAGCTGCTCGCCATCAACGCCTGTTAGGCGCACTTCTGTCGCGCGGATTTCACTGTTGATTCGATTTGGACGCGTCGGTTGTACTCGTTTTCCGCCTTTAATACTTTATTCCTCCAATTGGTGAAGATTTCGGCTGCGAATTTCTTGTTGCAGTTTCTCAACAAACACATCGACATCCATCGACCCAAGGTCTTTACCACGGCGGGTGCGAACGGCCACTTTGCCAGCTTCCACCTCTTTATCACCACAGACCAACATATAAGGGACGCGACGCAATGTGTGTTCGCGGATTTTAAAGCCTATCTTCTCGTTTCTCAAGTCTGCTTTTACACGAATGCCAGCATTCTGCAACTTACGTGTCAAAGACTCAACATATTCTGCTTGTCCGTCGGTAATATTCATTACTACAGCTTGCAGCGGTGCCAACCAGGTAGGGAAGAAACCGGCAAACTCCTCGGTCAAAATGCCAATGAAGCGCTCCATCGAACCCAGAATCGCGCGGTGAATCATCACTGGCGTCTGACGGTCGTTGTTTTCACCCACATAAGTGGCTTCTAAACGCTTCGGCAGTGAGAAGTCTAGCTGAACTGTCCCGCACTGCCAGGCACGATCAAGGCAATCGTACAAGGTGAATTCGATTTTAGGACCATAGAAAGCGCCTTCGCCAGGCTGGAATTCGAACTCAATATTGTTCTCGTTCAACGCAGCAGCAAGGTCTTCCTCGGCACGGTCCCACATGTCATCGGTGCCAATACGCTTTTCTGGACGGGTAGATAATTTTACCACAATCTTTTCAAAGCCGAAGGTGCTGTACATGTCATAAACCATGCGAATACAGCTATTCACTTCGTCACGAACTTGCTCTTCAGTACAAAAAACGTGGGCGTCGTCTTGGGTAAAGCCACGTACACGCATCAAACCATGTAACGCACCTGATGGCTCGTTACGGTGGCAGCTACCAAACTCAGCCATACGCAGCGGTAGATCGCGGTACGACTTCAAGCCTTGGTTGAAGATCTGCACGTGGCCCGGGCAGTTCATCGGCTTGATACAATATTCACGGTTCTCAGATGAGGTGGTGAACATCGCTTCTTTATAGTTTTCCCAATGCCCGGTTTTTTCCCAGAGCACGCGATCCATCATAAATGGACCTTTAACTTCTTGATACTGATATTCTTTAAGCTTGCTGCGAACAAACACTTCTAGCTCGCGGAAGATGGTCCAGCCGTCATTATGCCAGAACACCATACCCGGCGCTTCTTCCTGCATATGGTAGAGGTCAAGCTGCTTACCAATCTTACGATGGTCGCGTTTTGCAGCCTCTTCCAAACGTTGCAGATAAGCCGCCAACTGCTTTTTATCTGCCCAAGCGGTACCGTAAATACGCTGCAGCATCTTATTATTGCTGTCACCGCGCCAGTACGCACCGGAAATTTTCTGCAATTTAAAATGATGGCAGAAACGCATATTCGGCACGTGCGGACCGCGGCACATGTCGATGTATTCTTCGTGATGATACAGGCCAGGATGATCGTCATGGCTGATGTTCTCATCAAGGATGGTGGTTTTATAAACTTCACCACGCGCGGCAAAGACGTCGCGTGCTTCCTGCCAACTCACTTTTTTCTTCACAACATCATAATTGGACTCAGCCAACTGATGCATGCGTTTTTCCAGCAGGTCGATATCTTCCTGGGTCAGGGTACGATCAATGTCGACATCATAATAGAAGCCGTTATCAATCACCGGACCAATCGCCATTTTTGTGTCTGGCCACAGCTGCTTAATCGCATGGCCCAACAGATGCGCACAGGAGTGACGAATAATTTCCAGACCGGCTTCGTCTTTCGCAGTGATGATGGCGACAGAGGCGTCTTCGGTGATGGGATCAACTGCATCAACCATCTCACCGTTTACACGCCCAGCAATGCAGGCCTTGGCTAAGCCTGGACCAATATCCAGCGCGATATCCATGACACTGACAGGGCGATCAAAAGAGCGCTGGCTGCCATCAGGAAGCGTAATTACAGGCATTTCATATCCTTAATTGCAGTGGTAAGCCACACGAAAGCCTACATGCACATTGAGTAAATTTATTTGCCTGGCGTAATGTCAGACCCACATTGTCGGAATGACGCCAGGATTGTAGTGCGGCGCAGATGATAGCAGTTTTACGCGAGGAGAAAAACCCATGCCTTTTCACCTAAGCCTTGGAGAGATCAAAAAAAAGCAGCCTGACATCAAGCCAGGCTGCTTTTAACCAACATCGCTAAATCACGATTACATCGCGTAAGAAAGCATGATCGATGTTTTGGTATCGGTGCGATCTGGCGCAGATTCTGGCGGATTGTTATTCCAGGTCACGTTATAAGCCAGTTTCAACGCGAAGTGATCGTTGATCGCTACCTGCAGGCCAGTTTCTGAGTTCAGCGTGGTATCTTCACCGAAGCTGCTTAATACAGACACACCTTGTACGAACTTGGTGGTGTCGGTCAGCTGCCACTGGTAGCTAACAGCGCCATAACCCAACGCTTTAGTTTCATGTCCACCGTCGTGGAAATCGTCATAGCGTACACCCGGACCGAATTCAGCACGCAGCGAATGCACTGGACCATTCAGAAGCTGACGACCATAACCCGCGGTTAACACGTCACGTGAATCGTAACCGTTGAAACGGTCGCTCAACCAGCTTGCCTGACCAAACAGGTAATCGTAGTTGCTCACGTTATAACGGCTACGGCCGCCAATGTTGTAGGTTTCGGAAGAGCGCTCATCGTTAGATGAGGTATTAGCCGCATTGCCCCACAAGCTATAAGCCATTGAGCTTTTATACCAGGTCATGTTGGTTTGCGCGGTCAGCGATGAGCTGGTGGTGTTACCGGTTTGAGCCAGATAACCTGCAGCCGCAGAACCTTCAAACGGTTTTTTGGCCGTGGAAGGATCATCCATAGACGTAAAGACGGCGTTATCGGCCAATGCCTGATGACAAAACGCTCCAGCAGAGAGCAAAAGAACAGCAGACAGCTTGTTGAAGGCTTTCATTAAATGTGATCCGTGCGACAGTTTAAAAAACGGAGAGTTTGAAGTGTTTCCTAAGTCAAGCAATGCAATTTACGGTAAGATTTGTAAACAAATATTAACGCTGCAAAAAGCGCGCTTTTTGGCCTGACACCGCTTGATTATTGGGATCCTTCTGATTAACGCGGGGCATTATAGTGGGCAGTTAACGCAAATACATCCTGATAAACAGAAGATTTTTCTTAAGATGCATTTATCGCCTTACATCTCTTTACTCGCGAAATTAACAAAAGTTTGATCTCATCTCCTTAATAACTCGCCCATTTTTTCATCGTAGTCTACGCTGAGGACAGTAAAAACACGTGGAGGTGAAGAATGAGTAGCCAATCGTTAACCCGTTATATTGTGACCTTTCATTTTCAAGAATCTGGTCTAGGCGATATTCTCGAATTGACCAGCAGCATGACGTCAGCAGGCTTCACTACCACGCTGACGGATGATGAAGGGCATCCCCACGAACTGGGTACCAACAGTTTTGGTATCGTCACAACCCTTGAAGAAGCGGAATTGAAACAGCAGGCCACGGCGGCAGGTGAAAGCATTTTAGGAAAGCCTCCTGAAGTGACTATTTCAACGCTGGACGCTTTCTTACAAGACGCCGCGAATAAAAGTTCTTCTCCTTAACCAGATAAGCCGTGCATACGCGGCGGTTTTGGTGAATATTTAAGCGTGACAATCGATCTTACGCAGCGAATAAAGAGGATAGCCCAATGTGGTCAGCCATTAGTCGTCTGTTAAGCGAGCAGTTAGGCAACGCCGAAATCACACAACGCCATGAACTCCCCGGCGGAGACGTCCATCCCGCCTGGCATGTTCGCTATGGCGAGCACGACGTGTTCGTCAAATGCAACAGCCGCGAAATGTTATCGCTGTTTACCTGGGAAGCCGATCAACTGGCGCTGCTTGAGCGCACGCAAACTGTGCGCGTGCCTAAGGTTTATGGTGTAGGAAGCTATCGCGATGACAGCTTTCTCCTGCTTGAGTACATCGCTCCGCAACCGTTGGATGAACAAAGTGCTTTTCAGCTAGGCAGGCAGCTGGCACATCTGCATCAGTGGAGCGAACAAACTCAGTTCGGCCTCGACTTCGATAACAACATCACTACAACCCCCCAACCCAACAGCTGGTTACGCCGCTGGTCAGTTTTCTTTGCTGAACAACGCATTGGTTGGCAACTGCAACTCGCGGCTGAAAAAGGGGTTCAGTATGGTGATACAGACCTGATTGTGGCCTGCGTTCAGCGTGTACTGGCATCCCATCATCCGCAACCTTCCCTGCTTCACGGCGATCTCTGGCCTGCAAACTGCGCTAGCAGTGTACAAGGCCCGTGGATTTTTGATCCGGCCTGTTACTGGGGCGATCGTGAATGTGATTTGGCAATGCTGACCTGGTTTGAGGATTTACCGCGTCAGATTTATGAGGGTTATCAGGCAGTTTGGCCGTTACCTGATGGTTTTTCGCAGCGACAACCGGTTTATCAACTCTACTATTTGTTGAATCGCGCCAATGTCTTTGGTGGTAACTGGCTTGGCGAAGCGCAATTCGCCATTGGCCAGTTATTGGATGAAGATGAGTTAACACAGCATCAGGCCAAACCGGCCTGATTGCTTAAACGAATCCCAGCAGGGAGAGCGCGAAATATCCCGCTATCGCAATGACGACAGGCAAAACATAAAGCGGAAAAACCTGTAGGAACAGGGTGTGACGCGGCACACGAATCTTCTCTTCTAATTGCTGACGCGAGCGCCCTTCGCTGCCTTTTGCCTGCTCAAGGATCATTTGATCCTCAACACCTTCTTTTATATGACGCGCCTGGCGCCCCATGCGTGAACCTGATGCTTCCAGCGCCAGCCCCACAAAAATCAGAATATAGATAATCCAGAAGCCGAGATTCATTTGACCATTAAAATCGGGCACCGGCGAGTTATGCCAGAAGAAGCCAAGGAATGGCGTATTGAAGCGCACCATATCGATTATTACATGCACAAAATCCAGCATCACAGCATCAATACCTGGCTGCTTTTCACTGTGCTTAAACATAAAGCTCAGCACGGAAATTACCGTTGAAAGCAATGCCAGCAAAAAGATTATCCAGCCAGCGACGCGCTTAAGGATGGCGATACGGCCAGCCTGTTGATAGGTCATGATATCTCCTGAACCCAAAATCCAATGTGCACTCAGTCTACCTGCGCAGGGGGAAATTTCCCAAAAAAATGAGCCTACTGCGCCCGTTAAGCACACCTCATGCCGTCGTGTTAAGGTAGCGCAAACTTAAATAAGGAGACGTCGTATGTCTTATCACCGCCCTGTTCTTGCTGCCTTATTCGATATGGATGGATTGATTATCGATTCTGAACCTCTCTGGGATCAGGCTGAAATGGACATCTTCTCGACGCTGGACGTTGACCTGACGCGCCGTAATGAGCTGCCTGACACACTCGGCCTTCGTATCGATCAGGTGGTGAGAATGTGGTACGAAACACTGCCGTGGAATGGCCCAAGCCAACACGAAGTGACGAACCGTATTATTGCGCGTTCGCTTTCACTGATTGAGGAGACGCGTCCGCTGCTTCCAGGCGTGAAAGACGCGTTAGAACTGTGTCAGCAGCAGGGAATGAAAATTGGCCTCGCTTCTGCTTCACCGCTACATATGCTTGAGCGCGTATTAGAAATTTTTGATTTGCGCGCCTACTTTGATGTCCTGGTTTCTGCGGAATCCTTGCCTTACAGCAAACCGCATCCGCAGGTTTATCTGGATGCCGCTGCCAAACTCGGTATCGATCCCTTGAACTGCGTCACGCTGGAAGATTCGTTTAATGGCATGATTGCCACTAAAGCCGCACGCATGCGCTCTATTGTTGTACCCGCAGCCGAATACCGTGACGATCCGCGTTGGTCGCTGGCCAATGTTAAACTCGACGATCTCACGCAATTAACCGTTGCCCATCTTCAAGGCTAAATTCAGCCCGCCAGCAGGCGGGCTTTTATTTACCAAAGTTCAGAGAATTGATCTCTGCCGCAAATAAATAAAACAACGTTTCATTTTTATTGAATTCACATACCACTCTGCCTAAGATGCGCAAAGAATCCCCCAACCGGGGCGCGCACAACAATTTTGCAGAGAGGCCTGAGATGGACGTTCGTCAAAGCATTCACAGCGATCACGCCAAGCAGTTGGATACCGCCGCGCTTCGTCGCGAATTTCTGATTGAGAAAATCTTCGAAGCAGATACCTACACGCTGACCTACAGCCACATTGATCGCATCATTATCGGCGGTGTAATGCCGGTGAACAGTACCGTTAACTTCGGCGATGAGCTCGGCAAGCAGTTTGGCGTGAGCTACTTTCTTGAGCGACGCGAACTCGGCGTGATCAACGTAGGCGGGCCGGGCGTGATTGAGGTTGATGGCAAAACCTGGGAAATCGGCAATCAAGAAGCGCTGTATGTTGGCAAAGGTGCCCGCAACCTCAGTTTCCGCAGCGTCAATCCCGCTCAGCCCGCCAAGTTTTATTACAACAGTGCGCCCGCGCACAGCACCTTTCCTGATAAAAAAATCACGCTACAAGAAGCCTCGTCGACAACGTTAGGCGATGCAGCCACATCCAATCGCCGCACAATCAATAAATTCATCGTGCCCGATGTTTTACCCACCTGCCAACTGACCATGGGTTTAACCAAACTGGAAGAAGGCAGCTTGTGGAACACCATGCCATGTCACACTCATGAGCGCCGCATGGAAGTCTACTTCTACTTTGATATGAGCGAAGAAACTGCGGTGTTCCATATGATGGGCAAGCCGCAAGAGACACGCCATCTGTTGGTACACAATGAGCAAGCCGTCATCTCGCCTAGCTGGTCAATTCACGCTGGCGTGGGTACACAGCGCTATACCTTTATCTGGGGCATGGTGGGTGAAAATCAGGTCTTTGATGACATGGATCACGTCAAAATCAGCGAACTGCGTTAAGCAGAGGAGAAGCAAAATGATACTGAATGCATTTAATCTGGAAGGTAAAGTGGCGCTGGTAACCGGCTGCAACACCGGTTTAGGACAAGGAATGGCGCTTGGACTGGCGCAAGCAGGTTGCGATATCGTTGGTGTCAACCGTGCCGGTCCTGATGACACCCAAAGCAAAGTCGAAGCGCTGGGTCGCAAATTTTGGGCCGTGCAGGCCGATCTTACTCATCCTGAAGTGGTTTCTCAGGTTGTCGAAGAAGCCGTCGCCGCCGCCGGTAAAATTGACATTCTGGTAAACAATGCCGGCATTATCCGTCGCGAAGATGCGCTGAACTTCAGTGAAAAAGATTGGGATGATGTCATGAACATCAACAGCAAAAGCTTGTTCTTTCTCTCTCAGCAGGTAGCACGCCAGTTTATTGCCCAAGGTCACGGCGGCAAGATCATCAACATTGCCTCCATGCTCTCCTTCCAGGGCGGGATTCGCGTTCCTTCGTATACGGCTTCAAAAAGTGCAGTGATGGGTTTAACCCGCCTGATGGCCAATGAATGGGCAAAACACCACATCAATGTAAATGCCATCGCGCCGGGCTATATGGCGACCAATAATACCGAGCAGATACGTAACGACGAATCACGTAGCGAGGAAATTCTTGGCCGCATTCCAGCCGGACGCTGGGGTAATCCTGATGACATGATGGGACCGGTTGTTTTTCTCGCTTCTGCCGCCTCCGACTATATCAATGGGTATACCCTCGCCGTTGATGGAGGATGGCTGGCACGTTAATTATTTGGGCGGGCCACGTAACGTTGCCCGCTATAATTTGAAAAAAATTAACGCTTCGTTACAGCGTCACATGTTCTCATTTACTGGTTAAATCCCTATACTGGATGCATCGACAGTTTTTTGCAGCCAGGTTTTATCATGACGGGCGAAGGCCACATCATTTTTGCCATTGCCAGCGCTATATTCGCTAAACGCGCCGAACTCACGCCAGTGATGGCGGAAGCGGATTGGTGGCATTTGATCCCAGCAACGTTACTTACCTGCTTGCTGCCCGATATCGATCACCCTAAATCCCTGCTCGGCCAACGATTAAGATGGATTTCTCAGCCTATCGCACGCGTCTTTGGTCATCGCGGATTCACTCACAGCCTGCTGGCAGTCGCTGCGGCATTATGGTTGTTTCAAGTCAACGTTCCCAAAGATTGGCCGCTTCCGGCTGATGTGCTGCAAGGCATGACGCTGGGTTATCTCAGCCATATTGTGGCAGACATGCTTACACCTGCAGGTGTACCGCTATTGTGGCCCTGCCGCTGGCGTTTTCGCTTGCCGATTCTCAGAAGCCAAAAAGGCAATCAGCTGGAACGTGTTTTGTGCCTTGGCTTGGTGGGATATGCCCTGTGGTTTCCGGTCGGAATGCCTTCCTTTGGTGCAAACGGTTGGCCCAGCCAATTGTTTGATACGCTGCAAAATGGCGTCAGTCGCCTTATTTCTGCACAAAGCGCACAGTAAACAGACAAATCACGACATTAAGTTATAAAGCATTCCATTTGGATATAAGGCTGCACCACAACCTGCTGATACCATTCGGTCAGGCTTAATTCGTGATTAACATTATGCTGCATACCGCTTACTTTCTGCAGCATTACTCTGGAGTTTCAGTATGGACCTTCCTCTTATTCTCAATATTGTGGCTTTTGTGCTGCTACTGGCGCTGCTTTCGCGGTTCGGTCGCAATTCATGGAGCCTGTCGAAAAAAGTGCTGACCGGTTTAGTGATCGGTGTGCTTTTTGGTTTGGTATTACAGCTGATTTATGGTGAAAACAGCGCAACGCTGAAAACCTCCATTAGCTGGTTCAATATTGTCGGTAATGGTTATGTGCAGCTCCTGCAAATGATCGTCATGCCGTTGGTGTTTGTCTCCATTCTCAGCGCCGTGGCACGCCTGCATAACGCCTCGTCATTGGGTAAAATCAGCGTACTTACTATTGGTGTGCTGCTGTTTACTACGGCGATTTCAGCGTTGGTTGGCGTATTTGTTACCGGCCTGTTTGGCCTGAGCGCTGAAGGTTTAGTGCAAGGTGTGCAAGAAACCGCGCGCCTGAGTGCTATTCAAAGCAACTATGTTGGCAAGGTTTCCGATCTCAGCGTTCCACAACTGCTGCTCTCCTTTATCCCAAAAAATCCGTTTGCCGATCTGACAGGCGCAAACCCAACCTCGATCATCAGCGTGGTAATTTTTGCTGCTTTCCTCGGTGTAGCTGCACTGCAACTGCTGAAAGATGATGAAGTAAAAGGTCAGCGCGTGCTGGTGGCGATTGATACGCTGCAATCCTGGGTAATGAAGCTGGTGCGTCTTATCATGAAGCTGACGCCGTATGGCGTGCTGGCGTTGATGACCAAAGTGGTTGCCGGTTCGAACCTGCAAGACATTGTTAAACTCGGCAGCTTCGTGGTGGCCTCTTATCTGGGTCTGGCAATGATGTTTGCCGTGCATGCGCTCCTGCTGTCGGTAAATGGCATTAATCCGATGCGCTTCTTCCGAAAAGTTTGGCCGGTAATTACCTTTGCTTTTACCAGCCGCTCCAGCGCTGCCAGCATTCCATTAAGTGTTGAAACGCAGACGCGTCGCCTGGGTGTTCCTGAATCCATTGCCAGTTTTGCCGCCTCATTTGGTGCCACCATCGGTCAAAATGGGTGTGCTGGACTTTACCCAACCATGCTGGCGGTAATGGTGGCGCCTACCGTCGGTATCAACCCATTTGATCCACTGTGGATTGCGACGCTGGTTGGCATTGTTACGCTTAGCTCTGCAGGCGTAGCAGGCGTGGGTGGCGGTGCGACTTTTGCAGCGCTGATTGTGCTGCCTGCAATGGGCCTGCCGGTAACGTTGGTGGCGCTGCTAATCTCCATCGAACCGTTGATTGATATGGGCCGTACCGCCTTGAACGTGAATGGTTCAATGACAGCAGGCTCGTTGACCAGCCGCTGGTTAGGTTTAACAGACAAAAAAGTGTTGGAAAGCGACGAGCACGCCGAGCTGGCGCATCGCTAAATTCAGCCCAAAGCCTGGCGACTTTACGCCAGGCTTTCTTATCTTCCCGCAGAAAGTCCTCCACAATTTCTCGCCATCATGGCGGCCCCGTTAAGAAAGCGTTAAGCGTAGTAAGCAGGCGAAAAATCGCTGTTTTTCAGCTTGTCTTTACCCGCTAAAAAGAGAATCCTGCAGGCAGTCTTAGTAGGAGAATACGCATGAAAAAAGTTATCGCCTCGGTACTGGCGTTAACCCTGTTATCGCCTGTTTTTGCCTTTGCTCATCCTGGTGATTGGGGGCATGGGCCGGGCCCACATTGGGGAGGCGGAGGTCGACTGGGTTTCCTGCCTGACGCCGCTACCGCCGTATTGATTGGTGGACTCACCTATTACCTGCTCAATGGCAGTTACTATCAGCGACAGGGCGACAATTACGTTGTCGTTGAGCCTCCTGCTGAACCTTCCGGCGGCGGCATGCGCGTCCTGGACTTTAACGGCAAGCGGTTTTATGTGCAGGAAGGTCACTACTATCAGCGTGAAATCAACGGCGATTATGTTGAGGTCCCGCGCCCTTCGGGTTTATAACCCCGTAACGAAAAACGGCCCGTCATTGACGGGCCGTTTGTTTTCAATCTGCGATTACTGATTAGCTTGTGGGTCAGTATCGTACTCAGCACAGCTCTGGAAGCCATAATTCATAACGCGACCGGTATCGCTATAGCTCACGAAGTAGGTCTGCGGTTTTCCATCGCGCTCGCCCAGTACATAAGTCTGGCAAGTGCCGCGTGCATGAACCATCGTGATTTCAGTTGACGGCGTACCGGCGATTTGGCGAACCTGATCGCGCGTCATCCCTTTTTTAACATCCTTAACTACCGGCTTAGTCACGTAGCTTTCTGCGCGATCGTAAGTCGTACAACCAGACAGAGCAGCCAGCGTCAGCGCCGCAGCGATACATCCCATCACTTTATTCATCTTGTTGTTCCTCATTTTTTGTCCATGTCAGAGAAGCCTGGAACATAAATGCAGGTTTATCAAGTTTATGGCGAACTTTAAGTGCAGTCCGAAGCGTCAGGTTTTAGTAAAGAAAGCTGTTTTGACGTCAAGGCATCCGTATAATCGCCAGCGAGAATAAGCACTCTCAAAACTATTATTTGGAGTTGGCATGACTAAACAGCGTGAAGCCCGAGAAGAACGCCATCGTACCCGCAAGGATGAAATCATCTCAGCGGCGCGTCACTGCTTTCGCCAATTCGGTTTTCACGCGGCCAGTATGGCGCAGCTGGCAAGGGGGGCAAATCTCAGCGTCGGGCAAATTTATCGCTATTTTCCCAGCAAAGACGCGCTGATTGAAGAGATGGTAAAGCGCATAGTCGACAACAAAGTTGCGGCCATGAGCGACCATTTCGACGCCCAGCACATTGCAACCCTGCTTGCCTGTCGCATAACGCTAAGCGAGGAGGATGAAATGCTGATGCTGGAAGTGGCTGCCGAAGCGAGCCGCAATCCACGCGTGGCAGAAATACTGAGCGCTGCTGATGAGCGTATTTTCAGTAATGCCTGCCATAACATGCAGCTGAATCATCCGCAGCTTAATGAAGAGCAGATTACCGCTCGCGTTGAGGTACTGGCGGTGCTGGTTGAAGGTACCGCTTTTCGTCAGTTGACACCGCAGAAGGCGTCAGCCACCTCACTTCACTCCCTTTACCACGCCTTGATTCATCATATTGTTAAAAATTCAGAGGATAAATGACACCTGCACACTCTAACCGGCTGGTCTATGCCATCACGCTGGGATTACTGGCAGCACTTGGGCCGCTTTGTATCGATCTCTATTTACCTGCGTTGCCACAACTCGCGCACGATCTGAATACTGAAACCTCCACTGCACAACTCAGCCTGACAGCAGGTTTATTAGGGCTTGGCGCGGGACAACTTTTGTTTGGCCCGATGAGTGACAAATTTGGCCGCATTCGCCCACTGATGTTATCGCTGGTTCTGCTGTTTATCGCCTCGATAGGGTGCGCACTGGCACAGGATATTAACCAGCTTCTGCTGGCGCGCCTGTTCGAAGGATTAGCCGGTGCGGGCGGCGCAGTGTTATCACGTGCGGTGGCGCGTGATATGTACAGCGGGCACGAGCTTACTCGCTTCTTTGCTCTGCTAATGCTGGTTAACGGTCTGGCGCCCATCGCTGCGCCCGTGCTGGGTGGCGTGCTGATGACGGTGCTTAACTGGCGTGGCATTTTTGTGGTGCTGGGCTGCATCGCCGTGTTGCTGATCTTCCTCGCACGTTGGAAATTGCATGAAACGTTACCTGAAGAGCGCCGCAGTAAAGGATCCATCTTTTCAGCCTATGCCGCTTTAGGTCAGGTGATAACGCATCGTCCCTTTATGGGTTTTTGCCTGACCCAAGGCTTTATGATGTCAGGCATGTTTGCCTATATCGGCGCTTCACCTTTCGTCTTACAGCAAATTTACGGTTTATCGCCGCAGGCCTTCAGCTTCTGCTTCGCTGCCAATGGTGTCGGCCTGGTTATCGCCTCGCAAACCAGCGCCCGCCTCTGCCCGCTTTGGGGTGAATATCGCGTGCTGAAAGGCGGCTTGACGCTGGCCTTTGTCGCCTCAAGCCTGCTGTTGCTGGCCGCCCTCACCGCTGCGCCATTACCGCTGCTGCTGGTCGCGCTTTTCTTTACCATCGCCAGTAATGGTGTGATTGCGACCACGGCCTCTTCGTTGGCAATGCAGAGCCAGGGGCATCGTGCAGGCAGCGCATCGGCTGTTATTGGCGTCACGATGTTCAGTCTGGGCGCTTTGGCTGTGCCGATCACCGGTATCGGCGGAACCTCAGTCTTAAGCATGACGGCAACGATCTTTGGCTGCTTCATGTCGGCGATAGTGATGTTCACGCTGCTGGCAAAAAAACCTGAACCCAAGGTGAAAACTGCCTGATTTAGCAACGGTTAACCGAAAACATCCGTCGCTTTGACTTGTTGTTTTCGGTTATGCACGTTAGCTTTAATAGACAGTTCGCATCGTGCCGACAGGCTACTGACTTGAGGAGATGTTCATGTCACTGCAGCAGGAAATCATTGAAGCCCTTGGCGTTAAGCCAACAATCGACACTCAACAAGAGATTCGCACCAGTATCGATTTTCTCAAATCCTATCTTAAGCGCCATACAGGCTTAAAAACCTTGGTACTGGGTATAAGTGGCGGCCAGGATTCCACGCTCGCTGGTAAATTATCGCAGTTGGCTATCGCTGAGTTGCGTGAAGAAACAGGCGATAATGATTACACCTTTATCGCGGTGCGCTTGCCTTTTGGCGTGCAGGCGGATGAGCAGGATTGTCAGGATGCGTTGGCCTTCATTAAGCCAGATCGTTCGCTGGCGGTGAATATCAAGGAAGCGGTGCTTGCCAGTGAACGTGCATTGCAAGAGGCGGGCATTACGCTTTCCGACTTTATCCGTGGTAACGAGAAAGCGCGTGAGCGCATGAAAGCGCAGTACAGCATTGCGGGTATGACCAAAGGTGTTGTGGTCGGCACCGATCACGCCGCAGAAGCCGTAACCGGTTTCTTTACCAAGTACGGCGATGGCGGTACCGATATCAATCCTCTGTTCCGCCTCAATAAGCGTCAGGGTAAGCAGTTACTAAAAGAGCTGGGTTGCCCAGAGCATCTCTATTTGAAAAAGCCGACTGCAGATTTGGAAGACGATCGTCCTGGCCTGCAAGATGAAGTCGCGCTTGGTGTCACTTACGAGATGATTGATGATTATCTTGAAGGCAAAGAGGTTGCACCTGAAACTGCCCATATTATTGAAGGCTGGTATCTGAAAACCGAGCATAAACGTCGTCCACCGATCACCGTTTTCGACGATTTCTGGAAGTAAGCCCACCGATTTTCCCTGCCTGCGTGCAGGGGAAATACTCTCCACTCAGTCCTGTTGAGTCATCAATGCTAACCCCGCTTTCTCGTGCCACCCTGATTGGTTTTACCGCAATTTTGCTCTGGAGCACTACCGTTGGCCTGTTACGCAGTGTCAGTGAGGCTTTTGGTGCCACCGGTGGCGCCGCGTTAATTTATTCGACAACCGCATTATTACTCTGCTTCACACGCGGTATCCCCAACATTGGCGCTATGCCGAAAGCCTATTTATGGGGGGGTGGCGCGCTGTTTGTCGGTTATGAAATCAGTCTGGCATTAGCGATTGGCCTTGCCAGCAATCGCAACCAATCGCTGGAACTGGGGATGATCAACTATTTGTGGCCCTGTCTGACCATCATCCTGGCGATTCCCTTTAATCAGCAGCGTTTTCGCCTGTGGCTGTGGCCCGGATTAGCGCTCTCACTGCTGGGGATTATTTGGGTGATGAAAGGTCAAAGCGCAGGATCCCCCGTTTTGCTGTTGAACAATCTTTCAAGTAATCCGCTGGCTTACGCATTGGCCTTTATCGCGGCCATCGCTTGGGCGCTCTACAATAACATCACACGGCGTTATTCACGCGGAACCAACGGTGTGACGCTATTTTTTATGATGACCGCGCTGGCGCTGTGGCTGAAATATGTCTTTGATGCACAAAGCGCACCGCTGCACTTTGGCCTGCGCCCGCTGCTGGAGGTGCTGTTTATGGGAACGTCCACCGCCATTGCCTATTCTGCGTGGAATCACGGCATTCAGCATGGCAACCTCACGCTGCTGGCGACGGCGTCCTATTTCACACCCGTATTATCCGCCTCGCTGGCATCTTTGTGGCTGGGTTTAACGCCTGCGCTGGCTTTTTGGCAAGGCGTATTAATGATCACGCTGGGATCGATAGTCTGCTGGCTGGCAACGCGGCGACTTTAAGCCGCTGGCGAACATTTCACCGCCCTGTTAGACTGTATGGACAACCAGTAATTGGAGTTCATCTTGGTCCGACGTGCAGCAACGCACCGCCTCGAGTTCGACGCGGCTGCTATTTATCAATATCCCGAACACCTGCGTGAATGGCTGGAAGGCCTGCCGAATGTACCCGGCGTGTATACCTTTCATGGTGAAAGCGAAACGCTGCCACTCTACATCGGTAAAAGCGTTAATTTACGTTCACGCGTGATGTCCCATTTCCGAACGCCGGATGAAGCCAAAATGCTGCGTCAGTCGCGCCGCGTGACATGGATCCCCACCGCAGGCGATCTCGGCGCGCTGCTGCTTGAAGCGCAGATGATCAAAACCCAGCAGCCGCTGTTCAACAAACGCCTGCGAAAAAATCGTCAACTCTGCTCCTTGCAGATCACCGACGGTAAACCGCAGGTGGTGTATGCGCGTGAACTCGACTTTACCCAGTCACCGAATCTGTTTGGTCTCTATCGCAGCCGTTTTGCCGCACTGGAAAGGCTCAAACAACTGGCGGATGACTATCAACTCTGTCATGGATTATTGGGACTGGAAGCGCTTAGCGCCCAGCGCGGCTGCTTCCGCTCAGCGTTACGTAAGTGCGCGGGGGCGTGTTGCGGTAAAGAGCCGATCAGCGATCATCAAGATCGCCTGCTAACAGCACTGGAGAATGTCCGGGTGTTTTGCTGGCCATGGCAAGGTGCGGTGGGATTGGTCGAAACCGGTAAAAACATGACGCAGATTCACGTCATCGATCACTGGTTCTATCTGGGCTCGGTTACGACGCTGGAAGAAGCAAAGTTGCTGAAGCGTGCACCGGGTGGATTCGATCACGACGGCTACAAAATTCTCTGCCGCCCGGTTCTGTCGGGTGAATATCCGATTCATCCTCTGTAGCACGCCACTAAAAGCCCTGGCAAAACAAAACCGCCGACGCTGCCCACGACACGAATGAGGTGGACAACGTCGGCGGTCTCAAGACCTTAGAGTATCAGCGCCAATTACTCCGCTGGTGGTGGCGTCATTTTGCCGTCATGCGGGCCTTTCTCGGTCAAGTGCTTTTCAAAATTCGCGTTGTACTGTTTTTTCTGCTCAGGCGTCAACACGTTATAGAGTTTGTTCTGCGTTTCCATCATGGCAACCGCATTCTCTTTTGCATTGACGGTCATTTTATCAGCCTGCGCTTCAGCTTTGGCTTTATCGAAGCTATCAGCGGCGATCAGCGCATGATTAGCACGGCGCTCTTCCAGCGACGGACGCTTCATCTCTTTGCGGCTCTGTTTCATGATATCGCGCATCTCTGTTTTTTGCGCATCGGTCAGGTTCAGACCTTTAAACATCATGTTCATGCCATGGTGCATCGGCGGCTTATGCATTGGCTTTTCGCTACCGGCTGCCGGTGGTGGTGTCAGGTTGTCAGCCGCAGCGTGGACAGCGCTAGCTGCACCAAACGCCAGCGAAGAAGCCAGTAAAAGGGAAGTCAGTTTACGCATAATAGTGTCCTTATTATTCAGATTAATGACGACAGCGCTCTGTCGTGTCTTCGGAAACAAGCATACGACGCTGAACGTCAACTACTCAGAGGCTGAGTAAAGCCGTGAAAGCATAAAAGACAGAAATCCGGCAATCATGAAGAGAATGAGAAGAAATGCGTGAGGAATTGCAAAAGAGTATGAATTTACTGCGGAAACGCGAGAAATTAAGGAGGAGTGTAAGGGTTCTGGTAAGAAAGCGGAAGCAAAACTCCCGCGGTTTTAGGTCAAAAGAGCCCATTCTAGAGTGGCAGCGCCTGGGTCTGCTCGCCCTCTTCTATTAACATCAATCCTGCACGCAATCCCAGTGCGACATTGGGATTAGGAAACAAGACATATTCTCGTGCCTGCTGAACGTAGTAGCGCGTCTCGCCATCCTCCGCTAACAACGTCCCTTGTGGAAACGCCGTGAAGTTCAGCGTGTCGCTGCCCATATGCAAAACGAAACTTTCACTCTTGCGCGTAATCTGTTGCGCTACGCGATAATGTTTTGGTCGTTGCGTAATATCCGGTAAAGCCTCGCCATAAAGCAGTGCAGCCAATGCTTGCTGAGCAGCGGAGAACTGAGACAAATCATTCTTACCAAACGGCAGCGCTTTACCCAGCTCCAGCGTACAGCTGGCAGCCGCAAAATGTTCACAGCTAAAATGGGTAAACGTGCCAGCGGGAGCGCGATGAAATACCAATGCTTCCATACCCGCCGCTGCCAGCCAGTCGAGAAACGCCGGCGGCCATGGACGATCGCTCTGCGGCATCACGCCAAAGCGCGTGTGATATGAGCCGCGAATAGCGGTATGCAGGTCCAGATGCCAGCGCGTTTCGTCCACCTCACACGCTTGCCAGAACGTTTCCACCGCTTGTTCAAGATGCAAGACACGGTGCGCTTCATCCCCATCGACAATCTGCTGCCAGCGTCCGCCAAACAGGCGATTAATATCGTAATGCATGTAACGCTTACCGGCTTTTAACGCGATCGGATTGCCCAAGATCACTAACAGCCGCTGTTGCAGCGGTTTTTCGCCGTTTAATAACGGCAGCAACAGCTGATTAAGCATCTCCACCGGCGCGGTTTCATTACCGTGTATCCCTGCTGAAATCACCATTGCCTGAAGCGCTTTTTCTTTTGGCTCCATCAACAGAATGCCGTGGTCGAGCCATTGCCAGTGAAGGTGCGCGGTTTCACCTTTACGTTTGCGTGGCGCTCTACCGGACAGCGTCTGTTGTAAAAAATCCTGCATCGTTCCTCCTTATCGCGTGAAGTGAAGGGCAGCCGCAGCTGCCTGCACTTCACTGCTGAAATGCGTACACATTTCCTAAGTCTAGCAGCTTGGTCAACGCATCCAGCGCTTCACGTCCTTCACGCAGTAGTTGTGGGTCAGCAAGATCGGCTTGCGTCAGGCGATCACGGTAATAACGATCAATCCAGTTATTCAGCTCAGTAAACAGACGATCATTCATGAATACGGCTGGATTCACTGCCCGCTGTTCTTCCGGCGTCAGTACCACACGTAAACGAAGACACGCTGGGCCGCCGCCGTTTGCCATGCTTTCGCGCAGATCAAACACCTTAAGCGCCTGCAGCGGGCCGCCCTTTTCGACTTCCTCACAGAGGAAATCCCAGACGCGGGCATGTTGGCGTGACTCTTCAGGTAAAACCAGCATCATGCTGCCATCAGGCCGGCTAAGCAGCTGGCTGTTAAACAGATAGGTGTTCACCGCTTCCTGCACGCTAACCCGATTTTCTGGCACTTCAATCGCAACAAAACCGGGCACGCGCTGTTTCAGCTGTGCCAGCAACGCGGCCTGCTCTACGAATGCATGCTGATGGCAAAACAGGACGTTTTGATTACTGACCGCAATAACATCGTTGTGAAAAACGCCCTGATCGATCACTGCCGGGTTTTGCTGAGCAAAGAGCAGCTGATCAGCGGAAAGCTGGTGCAAGCGCGCCACCGCTTCGCTGGCTTCACGGGTTTGTCGTGCGGGAAAACGGTGAGGCGATGTCGCCTCGCGGCTGGCTTCGCGTCCATAAACAAACAGCTGTACACCCGCCTCGCCATAATCACCGCCAAAGCGATTGTGGTTGGCCGCCCCTTCATCACCAAACATTGAAACTTGCGGCAGCGCGTCATGCACGCTGAAGTGCTGCGGATCGCGAAAGATGGCCTGAAGCAATTGCGCCGTTTCTGGGGCTTCAATTGCCCGGTGAAATTTATTGTTGAGGTTGGCAACCGTAAAATGCACCCGGCGATCGGCGCTGTCCGCTGAAGGGGAAACCGTTGCCGCATTCGCCACCCACATTGCCGAGGCGGAACTGGCAGAAGACAATAAACCCGGCGCCGTCTGCGCGGCGTTAGCCAGCACCTGCTCATCGCTGCCGCTGAAACCCAGCTGGCGTAGCAAAGGCAGATTAGGACGCTCATGCGGCGGAATCACGCCTTGCACAAATCCCATGTCTGCCAGCGCTTTCATTTTCAGCACGCCCTGTTTGGCTGCCAGCCGTGGATTAGAAGGCTGGAGCTGATTACGCGTTGAAGCGACGTTGCCAAACGACAAACCGGCGTAATGGTGAGTTAACCCCACCAATCCGTCAAAGTTAGCTTCTTGCGCTTTCATTTTGTCGCTCCTGAGAAATCCAGACCCGGCGATAAAGCGGCAGGCAGCGTGAGATCGGGCGTTTCCAGCGAAGCCATTGGCCAGGCACAATAATCGGCGGCATACCAGGCGCTGGCTCGATGATTACCAGAGGCACCAATGCCGCCGAATGGCGCCGTACTGGCAGCACCGGTTAACGGTTTATTCCAGTTCACAATCCCGGCGCGCGCTTCCAGTAGCAGCTGATCGAAATGCGCACGTGAAGGCGAGATTAAACCGCATGACAAACCGTACCGCGTCTGATTTGCGAGCCGAATAGCCTGGTCATAATCGTCATAGCGAATAACGCCCAGCAATGGACCAAACACCTCTTCATCGGGCAGGTTTTGGACCTCGGTAAGATCGATAATGCCTGGTGTGAGCAGCGCGCGTTGGCGATCGGGCCAACGCATTTCCAGCAGCACGTTACCGCCTGCGTTCACCCGCTGCTGCCATTCATGGAATATTTTCTCTGCCGCGCTGCAAGAGATCACGCTGCCCATAAAGGGCTGTGGCTCGGCATCCCAAGCGCCCGGCTGTAAGCGTGCACTAACTTCAACCAGACGTTGCAGGAAAGCATCTCCCGCCGCTCCCCGCTTTACCAGCAGGCGGCGAGCGCAGGTACAGCGTTGACCCGCAGTGATAAACGCTGATTGCAACGCAACATGCACTGCGGCATCAATATCTGCAGGATCTTCGACGATCAGCGCATTATTGCCGCCCATCTCCAGCGCCAGCATTTTCTCAGGCTGTCCGCCAAACTGTCGATGTAATTGATACCCGGTGTTGGCGCTGCCGGTAAACAGTAATCCATCAATTTGGCTATCCGACGCCAATGCCTGTCCGGTTTCGCGTGCGCCTTGCAACAGCGCCAACACGCCTGCAGGCAAACCGGCTGCCAGCCATAAGCGCACGGTTTTCTCTGCCGTCAGTGGCGTAAGTTCGCTGGGTTTAAACACCACACAGTTGCCTGCCAGTAAAGCGGGCACAATATGTCCGTTCGGCAGATGGCCCGGAAAATTGTACGGCCCAAATACCGCTAACACGCCGTGTGGACGGTGGCGCAGCGAGCTTTCGCCATCGGCTTGTTCACCCGTGCGCGTATGGTAGGCTTTGATGGAAATTGCGATTTTATTGATCATCGCCCCAACCTCGGTCAACGCTTCCCAGCGCGGCTTACCGGTTTCGCGCGCAATGGTTTCTGCCAGCTCAACTTTGTTGGCTTCAAGCTGGGCGGCAAATTTTTCAACGTACACTTGGCGTTGCGCAAAAGGTAACTTCGCCCACGCAGGAAAGGCTGCGCGGGCAGCTTCACACGCTGCCTCAACCTGTTGTGCTGACGCAGCCTGACCTTGCCACAGCGTTTCGCCGCTGACCGGATCCTGTTTAGTCAGGGTTTCAGCGCTACCGGCCAACCATTCGCCTTTAATCATCTGCGTCATGCTGTTTTCTCCTCGCGGTTCTTATTTTCATTGAAAAGTGTCACTACGCGCAGGCTATCACCCGGCTGACATTTCAATGCCTGCATCTGTGCATCCGTTAATTGCACGCTGCCGCTTTCAGGATCGACCGGCAAGAGCGCCACGCGAAACTGGCGATACTGGCTGTTCGCTACCAGGCAGAGTGGACCCTCCGCCTCGGTTTTACCCTTTACGACATTCACTACACGGCTTTTGCGCACCGCGCGAATGCGATCGATATCGCATTCCAGCGTTGGGCCACCATCAAAGATGTCGATATAGTTCAGGTAACGGAAACCTTCCGCTTCCAGCACCGCGCGCGCGGGGGCGGTTTTAGGGTGAACTTCGCCAATTACCGCCTGCGCCTCTTCGGTCAGGTAATGAATGTAAAGCGGATGTTTCGGCATCAGCTCGGCAATAAACGCCTTCTGACCGGTGCCGCTGAGAAAATCAGCCTGGCTAAATTCCATGGAAAAAAAGCGGCTACCCACGCTGTCCCAGAAGGGTGAATGCCCTGTTTCATCGCTGACGCCACGCATCTCTGCCACGACCCGATCCATAAAGCGATCGCGGAAACTGGCCATAAACAGAAAGCGCGATTTAGACAGCAGATAGCCATTTTTGCCGTCGCGGTAGTCGGGATCGAGAAACAGGGTGCAAAGCTCGCTGCTGCCGGTGTGATCGTTGCTTAAATAGAGCGTGGGTAACGCTGCATAGACGTTGAGTTCTTTGGAGGCATGCACATGCGTGCCAACGCGAAAGTTGTACCAAGGATCTTGTAAACCCACCGCCACTTCAATGGCGCAAATGCCGACCGCGCGATTGTCTTCGCTATCCGCCAGGACAAACACATAGCCTTGCTCGGCGCGCGGCAAGCTGCCATCCCAGGTTTGTAGCGAACGTTCGATACGTGCTTGTAAGGTGGCGCTGTCAACGGGCAGCGAGGTTAGCCCGCCACCGGTTTTGCCCGCCAGCGCCATTAACTGGCTTAAATCATCCCGTTCAACCGGACGAATAACCATCATGACGATGTTCCTCGCGCAAAGGATTCACACGCCTCGGCAAAACGTGCCATACCTGTTCTGAGTTCTTGCTCGCTGATATTCAGTGCAGGGGCGAAACGCACTACATTTGCCCCGGCGATCAACACCATGACGCCCATCTCAGCCGCAGCAAGATTGATCTGTTTTGCCTTACCGGCAAAGTCATCACTCAATACCGCGCCAATCAGCAGTCCGAGTCCCCGTACCTGTTTAAACAGATGTAAACGCTGATTCAGCTCATCCAGCGCCTCAACAATCCAGGTATGTCGTTGTGCCACGCCCGCCATCATTTCTGGCTGATTGATCAGTTCCATGACTTTGCCTGCGACCGCGCCCGCCAGCGGATTGCCGCCGTAAGTCGTGCCGTGCGTGCCCACGCCCATGACCAAGGCTAAATCTTCACGCGTCAACATGGCACCAATTGGGAATCCGCCGCCAAGCGCTTTGGCGCTGGTTAATACGTCCGGCGTGATGCCGTAATGCATATAGGCATAAAGTGAACCCGTGCGGCCCACGCCACTCTGCACTTCATCAAAAATCAGCAGCGCCTGATGTTTGTCACACAACTCGCGCAAGCCGCGCAGGAAAGCGGGCTCGGCCGGTAATACACCGCCTTCACCCTGAATAGGCTCAACAATCACTGCACAGGTATTTTCGTTGATCAGCGCGGCGGCGGCTTCAAGATCGTTGAACGCAGCATGCTGAATATCGGGCGGCAGCGGCGCAAAATCTTTTGAATAGGCAGGTTGACCACCCGCAGAGACAGTAAATAAGGTGCGACCATGAAAGGCGTTAGTGAAGGCGACAATGCCGCTTTTATGCGCACCAAAGCGATCGTGCGCAACTTTACGGGCCAGCTTTAATGCGGCCTCATTGGCTTCCGCGCCTGAGTTACAGAAAAAGACCCGATCGGCAAAAGTGGCATCAATCAACTGTTTTGCCAGACGCAGAATCGGTTCGTTGGTATAGCCATTACCAGTGTGCCATAGGCGAGCGGCCTGATCTTGCAACGCCTGTTGCAGAGCAGGATGCGCGTGGCCCAATGCGTTAACGGCAATGCCCCCCGCAAAATCGATATAATCTTTTCCATTTTGATCCCAAACCGTTGAGCCTTCGGCACGCACCGGCACAAAAGCGGCAGGCGCATAAACCGGCATCATCCATTGATCAAAGTCGTGACGTGAAACGTGCAGTGACATAACTCTCTCTCCTGCTTTCCCGGCTGGGTAAAGCTATTGTTTTAAAGTTGTTAAATTCTTGATTAACGCTGCTCTACTCTAGATTGCAGATAGCGTGCCAGCCAAGGACAAAAATGCATAAAACGTTTTGACTTACCAAATATCAATGAGTTAAGTGCGAGCACCATTCACTTTATTTGCATAATTAGTGAATAATTATCTTAACGAGGCGCTTGCGCCGAGTATTAAATAGCGGAATTATGCATTTGCGCTATGAAATATCGCTTTTGTGATCGCTGATAAATTAATTGTCCAAAAACGGGCATCTGCTGCCCAATTTGAGGGCAATTTGCGCATTTGCAGTGCAAGCGAGGAATCACGTGAATTAAAGAAAGGGGCAAACGGGGAAATAAGGGATAAACAAGCCAGGTTTTTATTATCTATATTAAACAGAATTTAAACAAAGCGAAATTTAGCATGCATTTTAATCATCAATAAAACGCACTGTGCGTTATTCCACATCTATTTCTAACGTTATTATAAAAGCAGAAATATCTTGTCTTGCTGTGTAAAAAACAAACATGATCAGGCTAATCATTAGATATGGAAATGCTTTTATTTGATAATGACGCCTGATCATATTGCTATAACACTTTTTTTGTTCTACTCATTACCCGAACAACTTACTTGAATGGAATTAAGTCCATTTAAATCATTAAATGATTGATCTTTAAGTATAATAAAACAGAACCGGAGATTTATCTTTCATATGAAAATCTAATCTCTTTAAGGAAAAATAAACCTTAAATATGCGTTTTTGTGATAACAAAGATTAAATATACATTTTGTTACAGTTATTACGCTAGGATGAATTATCTTTCTGTGTCATTTTCTTTTCACCCCTTCTCTGGGGGATAATAATTAATTGATACAGGTAAATATTAAAATGATGAAGCGCTCTTTACTGGCGGCTGTAATGCCGTTATTGATCAGTATCTCCACTGCTCAAGCAGCAGAAATTTATAATAAAGACGGTAATAAGCTCGATTTAGTGGGCAAGATTAACGTTTCTCACCTGTTTTCTGATGATGACAGTAACAATGGCGATACATCGTCCTATGCGCGCTTTGGTTTCAAAGGTGAAACGAAAATCACCGATCAGTTAACCGGTTACGGATTTTGGCAATATCAATACAGTTTGCGCAACTCTGAAGGCAGCGATGCACAAACCGGTAACCGTACGCGTCTTGGCTACGCGGGCCTGAAATTTGGCCAGGCGGGATCGCTGGATTATGGCCGTAACTACGGTCTGGTTTATGACGCGCTGGCTAACACCGACATGTTGCCATTCTTTGGGGGCGATTCCGGTTATACCGACGCCTTCTTGTCTGGCCGTTCAACGGGCGTGCTGACTTGGCGTAACAAAGATTTCTTTGGTCTGGTTGATGGCCTGAATATCGCCGCCCAGTATCAAGGGAAAAACGATCGTAGCGGCAATACCGACGGCGTGCGCCGTTCAAACGGTGATGGCTATGCGCTGTCTGCGACCTACGACTTTGATTTTGGTTTGAGCTTCGCCGGCGCATTTGCCAGCCTTGATCGTACTGAAACCCAGAATGCTGCCGCACGCGGTGAAGGCGAGAAAGCACAACATTGGGCAACAAGCGTGAAATATGACGCCAACCAGATCTATCTGGCAGCAATGTACGGCGAAACGCTGAATGCCACACCAATTTCTGGTGGTTTTGCTAATAAAGCGCAGAACTTTGAAGCCGTTGCGCAGTATCAGTTCCTGAACGGCATTCGTCCTTCTGTCGGCTACGTTTCGTCAAAAGGTAAAGAGATCGAGAACATTGGTGATGCTGACATCATCAAATATACCTCTGTGGGTGCGACCTATTACTTCAACAAAAACATGTCGGTCTACGGTGAATACCGCATCAACCTGTTGAAAGATGATAACGCACTCGGCTTGGCGACCGACGATATCACTGCACTTGGCTTGATCTACCAGTTCTAATCGCCCTGCCCTCACTTAACGGCCCGGCCTGTGTCTTCCGGGCCGTTTTCTTTTTATGTCAGGCGATAATATTTATCCGGCTGCATGGGCAGCGGCAAGTCGGATTCACCCGCCATCTCGCGCAGATTGATCTCAATATTGGTGCAGATAGCATCCATCGGCAGGTGGTTGTTTTCATACCCGAACGGCATTTCCAGCTCTTCCGCCAGCGTATCCAGTGAGAGAAAGGTATAGGCGATAAACATCGAAACCAGCGGCGTCATCGCATGCAGATCGGGTGCCAACGCAAACGGTAGCAAGGTACAGAAAAAATAGACTGTGCGGTGCAGCAGCAGGCCGTAAGCAAAAGGCACCGGCATGCTGGCAAGACGTTCACAACCGCCCAATACTGCGGCAAGCTGGTTGAGGTTATTGTCGATATTGCCCCAGACAACATCGCTGATATTTCCCTGACGACGCTGCTCTGCCAGCCAGTGTGAGAGCTGCAACTGCAACACGTTTGCAGGTGAATGCCGCTGAAGTAACCCTTCCGCTTCATCCCCTAATAAACGCGTTAAATCTTCACGCGCATCGGTGCGACGAAGCTGATGTTTAAGGCTGGCGCAAAATGCCAGTAACAGCCTTTGTACTCGCGGCGCATCAGCGGGGCAAACCGCCATCACCTGACGCTGAAGAGTACGACAGGCGATAAGCAAGGCACCTAAAAAATGGCGCGCTTCACTAAAGCGGGCAAAACAGACGCTGTTGCGAAAACCGAGAAACACCGCGATAGACACCCCCAACAAACTAAACGGCGCCAGAGTGAGTTTAATGCCCAGCGTTTCATACCAATTCAGTGATGCCAGCGCGATCAGTGACATCATTAAATTCAGCGATAAGCGAAACAAAATATCAGGCAGCACAGAGCCGTGCCAGGCGAACAAACGAACGAACCAGTGGCGTTGCGGACGAAGGATCATGGTGAGCAGGTGTATAAGAATTTTCGCTGATTCTGCGAGTTTCCTTAAAAATTTTCCACTGGAAAAGTGTGACAATTGTCACACTTTTTCGCGTTGGATCAGAGACTCATCGCTGGGCTCTTTTCGGTGGGTGCCATCAAATCGTAGCGATCATCCTGCTGCTCGCGCACAGCCATGGGCGGCTGAAGTTTAAGGGTGATCCAGTTGGACGTGACACGTTGCTGCTTGGTGTCTTCCAACGTCACGGACAAGCGATATTCGTTCGTCGCATCGGGGGAATTGTCCCATGGCGGCAGAATGACGCTCCAGCCTTGTGGATCATTATTATCTGATGACGGTGTCAAACTCAGCGCCTGGGTATCACCTTGCCAGCTCACAGCTTTGATTGCGTTGCTGGCGCGAATTTGCAACTTGAGCGGCAGGCTTTCGCCGCCGTTTAGCTGCCAGGGCGGCGTAGCAAGAAAAACGGATAAGTTTTTACGCTGACGGAACGACAGCACCGGCGTGTCACTGCGTGTTACATTGTCGTAGCGGCTTCCCCGCAGCGAGTGCGCAGCCGCGACGTTATTGGCATTGAGTTGTTGACTCAACGCCACGCCAAAACGGTAATTCAGTTTAAGGCCGAGTTGTTCCTGGCTCTCGCCCGCGCTGCTGGTTTTATGCGTAGCAGAAAAGGTCACCAGCGGCACCGGAGTGTATGAGAGGCCAAACGTCATCGCTGAAGGGTTGTGATAGCGGTTGCCGCTGTTAAACAGATCGACATTTTGCCCCAAATATTGCTGCCAGCTCAAAGACATACCCACCTGACGATAAAACGGCAGGTAGCTTTGTGTGGTAATGTCATAACCGCGCGCCATACGCTGCTGCTGGTTATCGCCGAGGTTTTTCCAACCCGAAAGCGGATGATAATAGTTAGCTGAAAAGCGCAGATTATCACTCCACGCTTCCGTACCCACGGAAGCGCGCTGTAAACCGCTGCTGAAAATGCGATCGATAAACGTGTTGTAACCGAGTAACCACTGCCCCGCTTCCCAACGCTGCCCCAAACCCGCATTCCCGACTAATCCGTCGGAAGTATCGTGTAGGCCAACCTGGCTGAACGTAAGATAGCTGTTTTCATCTGCTAACGCGCTGAACAGATCGCCACCCGTGCCGGTGAAGTTGCCATCCATGTCGACCATGAGATCCAGGGTCGCATTGCCATAAGGAGAAAGCAGCGACTGTCCTTCGTTCTCAACGCGATCCGCCACTTCATCACGTAGATGGTTAAACGCCCATACGCCAGCTTGCTGACCAAATGAAGCCTCACTGCTGCTGTTTTGACTGGCTTCACCAATGCTTTTCGCTACCGAAGCGAGCTTTTTGCTCCACTCCTCGCTGTTATCGTAATTGCCCAGCGAGGGCAGATTCTCCAGCGATTGGCGGAAACGGGCGGGATCGTCAAACGGCGCTTCTGCTACCCGAGTTTCGGGTTGTAGCGCAGCAGCAGGCGCAGTGGAGACGATTGTCGAGGCCACCAAACAGAATGTCAGCGATTTTCGTTTCAATAAGGTTGAAGACATAAGCAATGAGGTCGTTTTTGGGTCTTAAGGTGGAAGAATTTACACAACCAAGTGAGTTTACCTTAACATATTGTGACAGCCGTGCAGGACAGGTCTCATCTTTTGTGCTTATCCGAGAATTTTCTGAGGTTAAAAAACAGGCAAAAAAAAGGGTTTGCCACTTGGCAAACCCCTGATTAAAGCGGCAGGAATTAAGAGAATATTAACCCGCCATCCACATTAATGGTTTGCCCGGTGATATAGCGAGCATCGTCTGAGGCGAGAAACGCCACCAACCCGGCAACATCATCTGGCTGCCCGGCACGTTTCAACGGAATATTTTCAACCCACTCCGCCATCAATTCGCCTTTGCCATACGTTTTCTTGTCGCTGCTCAGAATCTCGCCCCACACGCGATCGTTGTAATCCCACATTTCGCTTTCGATGATGCCTGGGCAAAACGCATTTACCGTGATGTGCCACGGTGCCAGCTCCAGCGCCAGACTTTGAGTAATGCCGATCACGCCCATTTTACTGGCGGCATAATGGGGCGTGTAGATAAAACCTTGTCGCCCCTGCCCCGAAGAGGTGTTGATCAAACTGCCGCTGTTCTGCTGCACCATATATTTCGCCGCCTCGCGACAACACAACCAGACGCCGGTGGTGTTGACCGCCAGGATCTTCTCAAAATCACTTTTAGGCATTGCGTCAAATCGGTCAATGGTGATAACTCCGGCGTTTTGAATTGAAACATCAATACTGCCAAACCGTTTAAATGCTTGCTGATAAAGCTGCTGCACCTCGCTTTCAACGGTGACATCAACCTGTAACGACAGAATCTCGCCGCCAAACTGCTTTTGTAAGGTATTGGCCGTCTGATGCACGCGATCCGCATTCGATACCATGACCAGGTTCGCCCCATCGCGGGCAAAGCGGGCCGCAATGCCTGCACCAATTCCTCGACAGGCGCCAGTAATCACCACCGTTTTTCCACTAAAATCTCGTGTCATCTTGCCTCCGTTTAGCCATGACTGACGTTAGATGTTGGGGTGGATTGCTGCTTTTGCTCATGGCGACGCAACAGCACCACTTTGCTTTGCAGACGTTGCTGGAACTGATCGATAACCACAGCAGTCACAATCACCAGTCCTTTAATCACCATCTGCCAAAAATCACTAACGCCCATCATCACCATGCCGTCGGCAAGGAAAACGATAACAAACGCACCAATAATCGAGCCGGAAACCCTGCCGCGACCGCCTGCCAGCGCGGTGCCGCCCAAGACGGTGGCGCCGATGGCATCCATTTCAAACATGTTGCCGGTCATCGGATGTGCAGTTTGCAACTGCGACGCCACCACTAACCCCACCAGACCCGCGCACAAGCCAGAGAAGGCGTAGACAAAAACTTTTACTTTGATGATAGGTACGCCAGCCAGGCGCGCCGCCCCTTCATTACCGCCGGTGGCGTAGATGTAACGCCCAAGCGGCGTTTTACGGGTTAAGTAGAGGCCCAACAGCAAAAAGCCAAGCATTAACCAGATCGGGATATAGACGCCCAGTAGCGTACCCGAGCCGAGGAACGCAAAACCGGTATTACCCAGTTGCGGCAGACCGACCAGGTTGGCGTAAGTGCTACCGTCGTTGAACAGCAGCGCCGCGCCGCGTGCGATATACATCATGCCGAGCGTACAAATGAAGGGAGCAACACCCAGCCGGGTGATCACTGCCCCGTTGATCAATCCCACCAGCACGCCAAAAATCGCCACCACAAGAATCACTTCGGGCACGTTGAGGAACAGCGTATTACCGCCCCAAAGCGGCACGCCGTTGGTGAGCAGCGCACCCGCTACCATGCCGCAAATCCCAGCTACCGCGCCCACGGATAAATCAATGCCGCCGGTCAAAATCACCAGCGTCATGCCAATTGCCAGTAAACCGGTGATGGCGACATGTTGAGTCATGATCAGCAGGTTTGACGTCGTCAGAAAATTCGGCACCATTACGCTGAAAAAGCCCACCACAATCAGTAACGCGATGAAGGTTCGCGCCTTGAGGAGATACATATAGAGCAAATATTTTTGATTCATGAAATTCTCCAGCAACCTTAAGCTTGCGGTGTCGAAGCGCTGATCAGTTTTTCTCGTGTCGCTTCAGCGCGCGGCAGATCGGCGGTAATGCGTCCATCCGCCATGACTAAAATGCGGTCGGCCAGCGCCATCACCTCGTCCAGTTCGGATGAGGAAAACATCACCGCCAGCCCCTGCTGTGCCAGGTTGCCAATCAGGTGATAGACATCGGTTTTTGCGCCAACATCAATACCGCGCGTGGGTTCATCCAACAGCACCACTTTCGGCCCGGTCATCAATGCCTTGCCCAGCACCACTTTCTGCTGGTTACCGCCGCTTAATGAGGTGATCGGCAGCTCGGCATCGCTGACTTTGATCGCCAGATGCCCAATCATTTCATTAACGCGCTGATTCTCTTTACCGGGATTAAGCATTCGCAGCGCACGGCGAAAGCCACGCAGGCTGAGATCGGAGAGCGTCATATTGGCGGTGATCGACATCAGCTGCACTACGCCTTCGGCTTGGCGATCTTCCGGCACCAGTGCGATGCCGCGCTTGAGCCGCTGCTGGAAATTACGCTTCGCCAGATTTTCACCGTTGAGCAACACACTGCCCGACTGACAATGCATCAAGCCAATCAGCCCTTTAAACAGTTCGGTGCGTCCTGCGCCCAGCAAACCGTAAATGCCGATCACTTCCCCTTTTCGTAGCGAAAAAGTGACGTCATTGAGCTTGTATCCGCCGTTTTGATGCAGCGCGGTCAAGCCTTCTACCTGCAAGATCGTGTCACCTTGCGCCGCCGCGTGATAATCGAAGTGCTTTTTCTTGTCGCCTACCATTTGCTCAATGATCCACGGCACGCTGGCATCACGCACTTCGCGCTCACTGATAAAGCGCCCATCGCGGAAAATTGTGATGTGATCGCCAATTTCCATCAGCTCTTCGAGCCGGTGAGAAATGTAGATAATAGTGACACCACGTCGTTTGAGCTGTTCAATGACGTTAAACAGCACCCTGACTTCCGACTGGCTCAGCGCGCTGGTCGGTTCATCCATGATCAGCACACGGGTGTCTTTCGATAGCGCACGTGCAATTTCTACCAGCTGTTGATGACCAATGCCGAGTTCACCTAGCGCCGCATAGGGATCAACGTCCAGCTCCAGCCGCTCCAGCAGCGTTTTTGCCAGCGCATATTGATACTTTTCATTGATCACGCCGCGCTGAAAAAACTCATTGGCAATGAAGATGTTATCCATCACATTCATGTTTGGAAACAGGTTCAGCTCCTGAAAAATTATGCTGATCCCTCGCTTCTCTGCTTGCTGCGTTGAGGTCAGCGACACCGGTTTTCCCTCCAGTAAAATCTCGCCTGATGACGGCGTCTCTACACCCGCCAGCATTTTCATCATGGTGGATTTTCCTGCGCCGTTTTCGCCAATCAGCACGTTCACTTTGTTGCGATAAACGCGGTAATTGACCTGATCGAGCGCCGTTACGCCAGGATAAACCCGCGAGACATTGCGCGTTTCAATGATCACATCGGTAGCCTGTTGCGATTGAGGATTTTGCATATGCCCTCCTTACTGCCGCGTGATTTGCGCTGGCGTGATATCCGGCAGTTTCTGCGGAATGTCCCAGGCACTAAATACGCCCGCCACCGTGATTTTGTCGCCGACTTTTGGCTTGAACTGCTGCATTAATGTGGAAGCCTGCTGATTGATCGCCCGGCCATAATCGCCAAACATCACCTGATCGTTGAAGTCCTGATAGCTGGCCCCTTTATATGCATCGCGCAGTGCAGTGCCGCGAATGATTGGCCCAACCTGAATTGTGACGCTGTCACCTGAAATATCTTTAACCGTCATCTTTCCACTGCGAGAAGTGGTGTTAACTGCGGTGACATCACCGCTGACACTCACGCTGAATACGCAGGGATTCTCTTCCTGGCTGCGATAACCGTAGGTTTTACAGGCACTGTCAAAATCGGGAGCCGACTGCAAAGACTTCATCAACTCAGCCAGCGGTTTCGCTTCGCCTGCGACCTGCGGCACCAGTTTTTGCTGCCAGGTTTGCGCAATATTCGTCATGTTTGGATTGGGGGGATTTTTCAGATCAGCCAGCTCCTGCTGCGACACAATACGGCAACCACCGAGCACAACTGCTATCAGCATCAGCCAGAGTCGTTTATCCATCTCATTCTCCCTGGCGCCCGTTTTCACGGGCGCGGCGGCGGTTAATTACGACTTATAATTGAAGTCCTGCACACCTTTGGCATTTTCTGGCGTGATCAAAATGCCGCGGAACATCACCCGCTGTTTGGCCGGTTTGATCCCTTTCTGGATGAAGTTGTCGATATCGGTGACGCCCTGCGCGGCAATCGCCTGCGCCTGAAGCATGACGGTGGCTTTCAGCGTTCCTGCGGTAACCGCGTCGCGCTCATCGTTGCTACCGTCAATGCCCACCACCGTGACGTCATCGCGTCCTGCGGCTTTCAGCGCCGCAATCGCGCCCAGCGCCACTGGGCCGTTACCGCAAATTACGCCTTTTACATCGGGATGCGCCTGCAGAATGCTGTCCATGATGCGCTTGCCATCAATTAAAGTGCCTTTAGCATCCTGACGCGCCACGCTTTGCATGTCGGGATATTGATCGAGTACCTGATGGAAGGATTTGGAACGGGTTACGCAGTTGTTGTCGGCGAGATTACAGGTCAGTTCAGCGTACTTACCCTTTTCTCCCATCTTCTCAACAAAGACGTTGGCAACATCGGAACCGGCCTGGAAATTGTTGTGGGTAATCTGCTCCAGCGCCACGTCATCAACTGGGATTTCACGGTTAATCAACACCACGGGAATACCAGCATCTTGGGCTTTTTTAATCGCCGCCACGCTGGCGGTGGAATCGGCGTTGTCCAGAATAATGCCCTGCACTTTTTTACCAATCGCGGCATCGATCAGTTCGCTTTGCTTCTTCACATCTTCACCGTGAGACAGCACGGAGGTTTTGTATCCAAGTTGTTGCGCTTTGAGGTTGGCGCCTTTGGCTTCTGAGGCGTAATAAGGATTATCGAGCGAGTTAACCAGAATCATGATGGTGCCTTTCTCTGCAGCAAATGCCGCGTGAGAGATCAGGCAGGCCGCCATTGCAGTGCACAGCAAAGTACGTTTTTTCATGGTGATGTTCTCTCTATTTATCGTTATCGCAGGGTGTTTTGTTTCTCTGGAATTGGCACAGCATTACCAAATGGTGAAACCGCCATCGATCATCAGATCGGCGCCGGTGATCATGTCGCTGCCGTTGCTGGCAAAAAACAGCACGGCGGCGGCGATTTCGTCGGTGTAGGCAAAACGGCCCAGTGGGATAAGTTTTTTCATTTGCTCGCCTTTTTCACCGCGCCAGGCTTTCTCACCCATCGGGGTTAATACCACCGTGGGCGAGAGCGTGTTGACGTTAATACGATGCGGCGCAAATTCTTTCGCCATGACCTTAGTCATGCCAAGCAAGCCCGCTTTTGCCGAGGTGTAAGCCACGTGATTATCAATAGCGATTGAGGCTGCCTGAGAGGCGATATTGATGATTTTGCCGCCGTTGCCCGCCTTAACCATACGTTTACCCACCGCTTGTGAGCAGAGAAATGGCCCGGTGAGATTGACGGCAATCTGCTTCTGCCACTCGGCAAAATCAGTCTCCAGTACCGGTTGCAGCATCACGTAACCGGCGCAATTCACCAGAATATCGATATGACCGTAATGTGCTTCAACCTGATCAAAAGCCTGTTCAACCGAAGCAGGATCGGTGACGTCACAGCAGACAAACTGCACGCTTTCTGCTGCAAACCCGACACTGAGGCTGCTGACTTTCTCCGCTTCAAACGGCGGATAGAGCAGCGCCAGACATGCGCCCTTTTCCAGCAGCATGGCGTTGCTCGCCATGGCAATACCGCCGAGTCCGCCGGTCACCACCGCGACTTTGCCGCTGAGATCTTGCGCCGTGTCCACGCCATAGCGCAGATTTACGTCATATTCACCGCTCATTCGTTACACTCCTTCAGGGTTTAACTTTCTCAATCGCAAATCATCATTTTCGAACAAAAATATATGCTATCGAATTGAAAGGATGTGTGGGTGAGATCAAATTTCATACAACTCGGCGAGAGATATTCATTATCTTATTGAAAAGACGTGATGTGCATTACAAACAGAAAAAATCGCATGGATAAAGATGCTGAACCCAATGTGAAGATTCAATAACCTGTTTATTGTTTATTTTCGTTCGAAAATCATTGGCCGTTTTCATCATCTCGCATTCGCAAAAATGGCGCGGTAGACTCAGCATCAGGTCCACGTTCGCCTACACCTAACGCGATTGGAAAAGGGAGCATTTCGATTGAAAAGCAAGAGTGAGCAGTTGGCTGATATGCAGCAACGCCGCGAAAAGATTCTGGAAATGATCCGTGAGGATGGCACGGTCACCGTCAAAGCGTTGACTGAAACCTTTGGCTTAACGGAAGCCACGTTACGTACCGATCTGCGGATGCTGCAAAAACAAGGTTTTGTACAGCGTTACCACGGTGGCGCAACATTAATGACCGGAAAACAGAATACCGGCGCGCTGCTGCTGGAGCGGCAAACACATCTTGAAGAGAAAGAAGCGATAGGACGTTTAGCCGCGCAGCATATCGAAAATGGCGACACAGTGATTTTCGATTCGGGTACCACTACCACCGCCATTGCCGAAGCGATCAGCCATATTCGCCGTTTATCGGTGGTCACAACCGCCGTGAACATTGCGCTGAAACTGGGTGGCGAGCCGGGAATAAATATCTTGTTAACAGGCGGGACGTTTAAATTTCCAACATTGTCGACATCTGGCGAAAAAGCGGCAAACTTCTTCGAAAATGTATTGGCAGAGAAGCTGTTTCTGGCAACCGCCTGTATTTCACCGCGCCTCGGTTTGAGCTTTCCCAGCGAAACCGACATCAAAGTTAAAATGGCGATGATCAACTCGGCCAACACGGTTTATGTGGTCGCCGATTCCAGCAAGATCGATAAGGTGTCGATGTTTGCGCTGCCGTGTGACTGGAGCAAAATTCACTGCCTGATTACCGACAACGGTATTTCTTCAGCACAGGTTGATGCATTC
Organism: Pantoea sp. T14; assembly: GCF_036663535.1. Classification (NCBI taxonomy): domain Bacteria; kingdom Pseudomonadati; phylum Pseudomonadota; class Gammaproteobacteria; order Enterobacterales; family Erwiniaceae; genus Pantoea; species Pantoea sp. T14. The sequence continues at coordinate 461,367 of NZ_JAWUEB010000027.1, read as the reverse complement.
GAAGCGTTGGGCGTGAGGGTGTTGGTTGCGCCGTTGCCGTTGAGGCGGGCGATGTGAGTCCGTTTTAAACGCGCCGTAAAAAAACAGGGTGGCGTTCAGTTGGGAATAAAGGGCGATTGCGTAAAGACGCCGTCAATACCTCGCTGTAGGCGCATCCGCCGCAGCCCTGCGGCGGATGCGCCCTACCTGTCTCATGCACGCCAGATAAAGTCATATCAGTAATTTATCTACACCTGTTTTATAGATTCATCTTCAGCAATCTTTAAATCAGCACGGTAATAACGCACCACATCACCAATCATCAGCAACGACGGTGAAACCGGCTTTTCATTTTCAACCGTTTGCGCTAACGCCTTCAACGTCGTGATCAACACGCGCTGCTCGGGTCGCGTCCCATTTTCGATGATGGCTACTGGCGTATCCGCATCGCGCCCTTGAGCCAACAGCTGCACACTGATTGAGGCACTCCAGCTCAATCCCATATAAAACACTAACGTCTGATTCGCAGCGGCCAACGATGCATCATTCAGTTGCGGTTCACCGCTGCGCCCGTGTCCGGTAATCAGTCGCAGCGATTGCGCACAATCGCGATGCGTCAGGGGAATTCCGCTGGCGGCGGCGCAACCCACCGCCGCCGTGATACCGGGTACCACCTCACACACAATACCGGCTTGTTGCAGGCTCACCATCTCTTCACCGCCACGCCCAAAAATAAAGGGATCGCCGCCTTTTAGCCGCACCACGTTGCGTCCACTCAGCGCTAAATCCACCAGCAGCTGATTGATTTGCGACTGCTTTAACCCGTGATAACCAGGCCGCTTACCCACATCAATACACAAGGCGCTGTCGGGCACTTCCGCCATCACCGCCTCGCTCACCAATCGGTCATACACCACTACTTCCGCTTGTTGTAACAACCGTAACGCTTTTACCGTGAGCAGCTCAACATCACCGGGACCCGCGCCCACTAACCAAACACGTCCATGTTCCGAAGCTTCGCCATTGGGCGTCAGCAGTTTATCCAATGCATCAATAGCAAGCGTCATGATTCCTCCGTCACGCATGATGACAGCAGTTGTTTTAGCTCCGGGATGCAGGAGCCACAATTTGTTCCGCACTTGAGTTTGGCGCCCAGCGCCTGTGTGCTACGGCAGCCTTGGGCCACCGCATTTAAAATGGTTTGTTCGCCTACGCTAAAGCAGCTGCAAATAATGCGGCCCGCCACGTCACCTTGCGCAGCTTGCCCCGCCAGTAGCGAATGACGATCGATGGCACGCGTTGGCGCAGCCTGAAAAGCCGCAGTAATGAAAGCGTGATCGAGGTGCGGTAAGCGAGAAGCGGCATAAAACGCCAGCTGTAACGCACCGGTGCGCCACGCCAGTAGCCGATAATCCTGGCCGCCTTCGGCAACCTGCAACTGCATTGAAGTCAAATCCGTGTGTGAAGCGAGCCAGTTTGATGCAGAACCTTCTCCGCCCAATACAAAACGCTGCGCGCCCTGTTGTGGCGCACGCGCCCAATAGCGAAGATTTTTCGGCGCTTGATCGCTGCGTTGCCATAGCCAACCTTGCCAATCTACGCGCAGCGGTTGAATACGCACCGCCGTCTGCTTTAAGGCGGGTTGCCCCGATGCCGGGCAGCAGAGCGCGGCCACCAACATGTCTACATTGCTTTGCTGGCTGAACTGGCGGTTCCAGTGCATCGGCACGAAAAGTTCGCCGCGTCGAAGTCCGCTGTCGTGGGTAACGCGTGCGGTGATCCAGCCGTGAACCGATTGCACGCGCGCCAGTGTTTCTGCAGGTAAGCCATACGCAATGGCATCTTGAGGATGCAGCGCGACAAAAGGCTCATCGCAGTGTTGCATCAGACGCGGCACTGCCCCGGTACGCGTCATGGTATGCCATTGATCGCGCACGCGACCGGTGTTCATTAACAGCGGATAATCTCTATTAACAGTGACTGTTTTTGTCTCTGCGGACGGCAGCAAACGCGCCTTCCCGTCAGGATGAAAGAAGCGACGATCGCTGAATAAACGTGCGCAACCATCAGGATGCTGTGCATTAACCGGCCATTGAATCGGACGCAATTTATCCCAGCCGTCGTCACTTAACTGCGCCAGCCCGCTGATATCAAAGGCGCGCTGTCCGTGGTTTTCAAAGCCGGAAAGTGCAGCGTGTTCACGGAAGATCTGCGCCGGATGGGTCCAGCCAAAGGCGGCGGCGAAACCCAAACGCTGCGCCACTTGCGCCAGCAGCCACCAATCGGGTTTGGCATCACCAGGCGCTGCTGCAAACGCACGCTGACGGGAGATGCGGCGCTCGGAGTTGGTTACTGTGCCATTTTTTTCACCCCAACCCAGCGCGGGCAACAGAATGTCAGCGAAGGCGCTGGTATCGGTTTGCGCTAAGACATCGGAAACAATCACCAACGGACATTTTGCCAGCGCCTGCGCAATGCGATTGCCTTCTGGCATCGACACCGCTGGATTAGTGCCCATAATCCACACCGCTTTTACGTCACCCCGCTCAATAGCGTCGAACAGCTTTACCGCCGTCAAACCAGGCTGACGCGCTATGGTTGGGCTTTGCCAAAAGCGTTGCAAACGATCGCAATCGGCATCATTAAAATTCATATGGGCCGCGAGTTGATTCGCCAATCCCCCCACTTCACGGCCCCCCATCGCGTTGGGCTGCCCCGTAAGTGAAAACGGCCCGCTGCCCGGCAAACCCACTTTTCCGCTGAGCAAATGTGCATTGATAATGGCGTTGTTATTGTCGCTGCCGCTGACGGATTGGTTAACGCCCATGCACCACAAGGTCAGCACGCGTTGCGATGAGGTAAACAGCTGCCAGAAAGCAGTAACCTGTTCCGGTTCAAGATCGCAGTGCGCAGCAACCCGAGCAAGATCCCATTCGCGCGCCGCGAGCAGCGCCGGTTCCACATCGGCCAAGTGCGCGAGCATGCGGGTATCTATACCGTTGTTTTCTACCAACCAGTTCAGCAAACCGGCAAACAAAACGCTGTCGCTACCAGGACGTAATGCCAAATGCAGATCGGCAAGATCGCAGGTTGCGGTGCGGCGTGGATCGATCACTATCACCTGCATTTCTGGTCGCTGCTGTTTGGCCTTGACCAGCCGCTGATACGCAACCGGATGTGCCCATGCTGCGTTTGATCCTACCAGGATCACGACATCCGCGCGTTCAAAATCCTCATAGCAACACGGCACTGCATCTGCACCGAACGCGCGTTTATAACCTACAACAGCCGATGCCATGCAGAGCCGCGAATTGGTATCGATATTGGCGGCCCCGATGAACCCTTTCATCAGCTTATTGGCAACATAATAATCTTCTGTCAACAACTGGCCCGAGCCGTAAAATGCCACCGCCTGCGGGCCATGTTGTTCAATGATCTCACGCAGCCCGTTCGCTGCGGCCTCCAGCGCCGTGTCCATGCTCACGCGTTGTTGATTGACCTGTGGATAAAGCAGTCTCCCATCCTTTTTCAGGGTTTCACCCAGCGCGGCCCCTTTTACACACAGCCGACCGAAATTGGCTGGATGTTGGAGATCGCCTGCGACCTGCGCCTGTTCATCGCCCTGTGGCGTGACGCTAACGCCGCAGCCGACGCCGCAATAAGGACAGGTGGTTTTCATGATGCCTTCGCCATGACATTAAGTGGTCGGTTTGCCAGCCAGATTTGTCCCGCTTCCAGTTTCACCGGCCAACAGCGTAGCTGGTGCTGCGGATTATCCAGGCTTTGCCCGTCACGCAGCCGCACGCGCTGCTTGTAGAGCGGCGAAATCACTACCGGTTCGCCACCCACGTCGCCGAGAATGCCGCGCGACAGCACGCTGACGTCGCTGCCGGGCTCACGATCTTCCAGCGCGTAGAGTTCATCGCCAAAGCGGAACAACGCAATGCGCTCGCTGCCAAGGCGTGCGCCAATTCCTGCCTGCAACGGCAGAGAATCGAGATCGCATACCCTGCTCCAGGGTTCAGCGGGCAGATGCATAACAGGGATCGCGTTCGCGGCGGCGGGCTGACGCTGTCCCCGTACTTGCACATAACGCAAGGTTTCATCGGGTTCGTTGCTGTTCACCGTTGGGGTAAACAAGGCGCGGCGTGACGGATCTTGCAGCGTGGTTTGCCATTCGCACTGGTAGCTTTCCACCACGTGCTGCATCTCTTGCTCCAGCATGGCGCCAATGCCGAGGCTGTCTTCAATGATCACGTCACGCAGGTAGTCGAGGCCACCTTCCATGTTGTCCATCCACACGCTGGTGCGCTGTAAACGGTCGGCGGTACGCACATAAAACATCAGGATACGGTCAACGTAGCGCAGCAAGGTTTCATCGTCGAGGTCGCTGGCGAATAAGTCCGCGTGGCGCGGTTTCATGCCACCGTTACCGCACACATACAGGTTCCAGCCTTTGTCGGTAGCGATCACCCCGATATCTTTGCTCTGCGCTTCGGCGCATTCACGGGTGCAGCCTGAAACGGCCATTTTGATTTTGTGCGGGGCGCGCAGGCCCTTGTAGCGGTTCTCCAGCGCGATGGCAAACGCGGTGGAATCCTGCACGCCGTAGCGACACCAGGTTGAGCCGACACAAGATTTCACCGTACGCAGCGATTTACCGTAGGCATGACCGGTTTCGAACCCTGCCATCAGCAGCTCTTCCCAAATTGCGGGCAGCTGATCGAGGCGCGCGCCAAACAGGTCGATACGTTGACCGCCTGTTATTTTGGTGTAGAGATCGTAACGTGCTGCCACTTGCCCAATCGCAATCAGACCTTGTGGCGTAATTTCCCCCGCAGCGACACGCGGCACCACCGAGTAAGTTCCATCTTTCTGGATGTTACCGAAGTAGCGATCGTTGGTATCTTGCAGGGGCAGATGAGCCGGTTTTAACAGGTAATCATTCCAGCAAGAGGCCAGCAGCGAAGCCGCCAACGGCTTACAGACTTCGCAGCCGTGACCGCGACCATGTGCCGCCAGTAACGCATCAAAGGTTTGGATTTTCTCTACCCGAATCAGGTCATAAAGCGCCTGACGTGAATAGGCAAAGTGCTCGCACACCTCTTTTTTCACTTCGACGCCAAGGTTTTCCAGCTGGAATTCCATCACCTGCTTCACCAGCGCGGAACACCCTCCGCAGCCTGTTGCTGCTTTGGTGCAACTTTTCACACTGGCCAACTCGCCACAACCGTCTCGCACCGCTGAGCAGATATCGCCTTTGCTCACATTGTGACAGGAACAGACCTGCGCGCTGTCGGGTAATGCTGCCACACCCAACGCTTTACTCGGTGTACCAGCCAGTGCAGGTAAGATCAGCGTTTCTGGCGAAGCCGGTAACGGCAGTTGATTCAGCATCATCTGTAGCAGCGATGAATAGTCTTCGCTGTCGCCTACCAACACGCCGCCAAGCAACAGTTTGCCGTCTGCTGACACCACGATTTTTTTGTAGACGCCTCTTGGGCCATCGGTCCAGTGATAGGTTTGACTGCCCGCAGTACGCGCGTGCGCATCACCAAACGAGGCCACTTCCACGCCCAACAGCTTGAGTTTAGTACTCATATCGGCACCGCTAAAAGCGCTGGCTTCGGCGGCCAGATGTCCTGCCAGCACGCGCGCCATTTGATAGCCTGGCGCAACTAAGCCGAAAATCTGCCCGTTCCATAATGCACATTCGCCGATAGCAAAAATATCGTCATCGCTGGTTTGGCAGTGATCGTTGATCTCAATGCCGCCACGCGGGCCGAGCACCAGATCGGCGTCACGCGCCAACTCATCACGCGGACGTATGCCCGCTGAAAACAGCACCAGATCGGTGGGCAGTTCGCCCCCGTCAGCAAAGCGCAACAGTACGCTGCCATCTTCTTGCTTTTCAATCGTTTCAGTTTGCTTTGAGGTGTGCACGGTGACGCCCAGCGCGTCAATTTTCTGACGCAGCATCAATGCGCCGCCCTCATCGAGCTGAACCGCCATCAGGCGCGGCGCGAACTCCACGACGTGCGTTTCCAGGCCTAACTGTTTCAGGGCATTCGCCGCTTCAAGGCCCAGCAGTCCGCCGCCAATCACCACACCGCGTGTGCTGTTTTTGGCGCAGGCCGCAATCGCATCGAGATCGTCCAGTGTGCGATAAACAAAGCAGCGATCGCCATCGTGGCCCGGCACTGGCGGTACGAAGGCACGCGATCCGGTTGCCAGCACTAACTTATCCCACGCCAGTTCGTTTCCGGCGCTGTCACGCACGCTGCGCTGCTGGCGATCAATCGCAACGACCTGACAACCGCGACGCAGCTCAATGCCGTACTGCTCAAAAAAGTTATCGCTCACCAGCGACAATTCTTCCGCGCTTTTACCGGTAAAATACGCTGAAAGATGCACGCGATCGTAAGCCATGCGCGGCTCTTCGCCATAGACCACCACGTGATAGTGCTGATGCAGTTCACGTGCGACCAGCTGTTCCAAAAAATGGTGGCTGACCATGCCGTGACCCAGCACAGCTAATGTCGGTTTATTCATCACAAAGCTTCCTGCAGCCTGCGGCTGCGTTTCAGGTTCATCAAGGCCAAACAGCGTGTTCAGGCTGATCTGCTCGGCAGCGTTTAGACGGGTTAACAGCGATGTGCCCTGCTGGCTGTCGCCAAACAACAGCACGCCGTTGAGCCGTCCGTGCTTGAGAAAAAGACGGCGATAGTGGCCAGAAAGCGGATCAAAACTGGTCAGCGACGGCGCTTCTCGAATGTCGCCCGCGCTAAACAGAGAAATGCCGCTGACCTTCAGGCGCGTGCCGCTCTTTTCGTGGTAAAAATCGGCGCGTGGCGCGTCGGCCAGCTGCGCACCTAATACTTCAGCCTGCGCCAGACAAGGCGCGACCAGGCCAAAGGTCTCTCCGGCTATCTCGCAGCATTCACCGACGGCGTAAACATTGGGAATTGTGCTGCGCAACTGACGATCAACGCAGATGCCGCGTTGACAAGGCACACCCGCCGCCTGTGCCAAGGCACTTTCCGGTTGCACACCGATGGCGATCACCACTTGCTCCGCCATGACGATGCTGCCGTTAGTCAGAACCGCGCCCTGTTCAGTGACTTCAGTTACGCCGCTGTTGAGTTCGCAGCGAATACCGCGACGGCGCAGTTGGGCGAGCAGCAATTCCCCCGCTTTGGCATCCAGCTGGCGATCCAACAGCCAGGGTTTGTGATGCACCAGCGTCACGTCACGGCCTTGCGCTTTCAGCGCTGCGGCGGCTTCAATACCGAGAAAACCGCCGCCTAACACCACGACCGGGCCAGATGCGCTGAGTAATTTTTCAACATCTCGCAGGCTGCGAAAACCGCTGACTTTAGGATGACCGATACCAGGAATCACCGGCATCCGCGGCTGCGAACCGCTAGCAAATACCAGTCGATCCCAGTGCAGCTGACGTTGATCGGTCTGCACACAGCGGGTTGCCAGATCGACGCGCTCAACCGTTTCACCCGCCAGCAGCTGAACGCCATTTTCGACATACCAGTCACGATCGTGGATCAGCGTGTCGGCAAACGCTTTTTCACCCGCCAGCACCGGAGACAGCAGCACGCGGTTGTAATTGCCCAGCGGTTCACGACCAATCACGGTGATGGCGTAACGCTGCGGGGCCAGTGCCAGCAGGGTCTCTACCATGCGCATGCCCGCCATTCCGTTGCCAATTACCAGCAGCTGTTGCTTCATGGTGCGATCCTCACGCCGCAGTGGTCTGTTTTTCGTAGAGGAAGTGCAAGATCTTCTGGCGCAGCTGGTGATAACGCGGCTCGTCAGCCAGCGCGACGCGTGAACGCGGACGCGGCAAGTCGATATCGAGCATATCGCCCACGTGCGCCGCAGGTCCGTTGGTCATCATCAGCACGCGATCCGACAGCAGCACCGCTTCATCTACGTCGTGGGTGATCAGTACAATGGTGGTATTCAACTCTTGCTGGATGCGCATCACGCTGTCCTGCAAATGGGCACGGGTTAATGCATCCAGCGCGCCAAAAGGTTCATCAAGCAGCAACACGCGCGGCTTCATCGCTAAGGCGCGTGCAATGCCTACACGCTGTTTCATGCCGCCAGAGATTTCGCCCGGACGTTTGTGCATCGCATGGCTCATCTGCACGCGATTGAGGTTGTGCTCGATCCAGTCGCTGATTTCCGCTTTGCTCATCTTGCCTTTGAATACCTGCTTTACCGCCAGCTCGACGTTTTGGTAGGTGGTTAACCACGGCAGCAAGGAATGGTTTTGGAATACCACCGCACGCTCTGGGCCGGGACCGGTGATTTCACGGTTATCACACAACAACACGCCGCTGCTGGGGCGCGTTAGCCCGGCGATCAAATTCAACAAAGTAGATTTGCCACAGCCGGAATGGCCGATCAGGCTCAAGGTTTCTCCTTCGCGGATGTCAAAACTGACGTTATCGAGCGCGAGGAAATCGCCGCCAGATGTGTTAAAGCGCTGGCTGACCTGCTGTACGCGAATGATATGTTGCATGGCGATCCCCTTATTTTTCCCAGCTAAAACGACGGACCAGCAGCATCAAGCCCTGCTCCAGCAGCAACCCAACCACACCGATAATCAGGATGGCGATCAGGATGTTTTCCACGTTGAGGTTGTTCCATTCATTCCAGATCCAGAAACCGATGCCCAGGCCGCCGGTTAGCATTTCAGCGGCGACAATCACCAGCCAGGCGATACCAATAGACAGGCGCACGCCGGTTAATACCGCCGGTAACACCGCAGGCAGTAAAATGCGACGCATCACCGTCCATTCGGAGAGTTGCAAAACCCGTGCAACGTTGAGGTAATCCTGCGGAATACGCTGCACACCTTCGGCGGTGTTGAGGATCATTGGCCAAATAGAGCAGATAAAAATGGTCCAGCTGGAAGCGGGTTCAGCGCGTTGAAATAACAGCAGGCCAATCGGCAACCACGCCAGCGGACTCACCGGGCGCAGCAGCGCAATAATTGGATTGAACATGCGTGACATAAAGGTAAAGCGCCCCAGCAGAAAACCGGCGGGAATGCCCACCAGCGCAGCCAGCCCAAAGCCAATGGCGACACGTTGCAGTGACGCGAGCACGTTCCAGCCGATACCCTGATCGTTCGGGCCGTTGTTATAGAACGGATCGGCGAACAGCGTTTGTGCCGCCTGCCAGGTTGCATACGGCGTGGGAAAACCCTGGCTCGACAAGGCGGCGATTTGCCACACCAAACCCAGCAGCAGCATACCGCTCAGCGCAGGGATGACACGCTCTAGCAGTGGACGCAGACGGGCCGGTTTAGCCGCCGCTTTAGGGGCAATCTGTAGCGGAATAATGGTTGCGCTACTCTCTGTTTTCACAGGTTGCGCCAGGGCGCGAGCTTCAGTTTTCATGACAACCTCTGTTAACGTTTGATGGCAAAGCTGGCGGCGTAAGCGGCAGGATCGGTTCCATCCCACACTTTGCCGTCAATGAAAGTACTGCTGCGCATCTCGCTGGCGGGCAGCGTGACGTTACCGACCGCGCTGGCGGCCTGCTTGTAGATATCTATGCGGTTGATTTTGCGTGCCACGGCCAGATAATCGGGATCAGTTTTCACCAGGCCCCAACGCTTCATCTGCGTCAGGAACCACATGCCGTCTGATAAATAGGGGAAGTTGACGCTGCCATCGTGGAAGAAACGCATGGCGTGAGCATCTTGCCAGGTTTGTCCCAAACCGTTTTCGTAGTGGCCAAGCATCCGGCCTTCCAGCGTCTCGACTTTGGTGTTGATCCATGCGCGCCCCGCCAACGCCTTGACGGTTTCACGGCGGTTATCGTCTGAAGCGTCGATCCAGCGAGCCGCTTCCAGCACGGCCGCGGTTAGCGCGCGAGCGGTATTCGGATTTTCAGTGACCCATTGCGCACGTGTTCCAAGCACTTTTTCCGGGTGATCTGGCCAGATCTGCTGGCTGGTCACGGCGGTAAAACCAATGTTGTCGCTGATGGCACGCTGGTTCCAGGGTTCACCGACGCAGTAGCCGCTCATGTTGCCAATCTTCATGTTCATCACCATTTGCGGTGGCGGCACGACAACGGTGCGCACATCTTCAAATGGGTCGATACCGGCATTCGCCAGCCAGTAATAGAGCCACATGGCGTGAGTGCTGGTGGGAAACGTGTGGGCGAAGGTGTAGCTGCCCTTGGCTTTAGCATCGATGGCTTTTTTCAGGCTGGCGGCATCCGTTACGTTTTGCGCTTTCAACTGGTTAGAGAGGGTTATCGCCTGACCGTTGTTGTTGAGTGTCATCAGGTTAGCCATGTCGTGCTGCGGTCCTGCGACACCCAGTTGCAGGCCATAAAGCATGCCGTAAAGCACATGCGCGGCATCCAGTTCACCCGATGTGAGCTTGTCGCGCACCGCAGCCCAGCTGGCTTCTTTGCTGACCTGCAGCGTAATGCCATATTTCTTATCGAAACCTTTCAACGATGCCATAACGACCGGCGCACAGTCGGTGAGTGGAATAAAACCGACGCGCACCGTGGTTTTTTCGGGTGCATCCGATCCCGCCGCCCAGGCGGCATGATGCAAACCTGGCAATAAATAGCTGCCACCTACTGCGGCTCCAGCCAATAACAACTGACGGCGTGAGAGTGAAAAAGGCGTTTTGCTCATCATTGGCACCTGAAAAAATGAAATAAAAAAAGGCGTCCTCCGACATGCCGTAGCACGCGGATGGACGCCTTTATCCAAAGCACTCGCTTCACCGCCGTTGGCGAAACAAATGCGCATTGTCTGTAAGGTAAAGCAAAGCCTGTGCCAATGTGTTGAAAGCCAGCTGGCAAGGCTTTTCCATCACAACTGATGGAAAATCACACAAATTTGCACCCTGCTGACGCACTCTACGCACAGGCTTTGTGCAACTACCTCCTTTGAGTTACCCCTTTAACGTGGCCGCCACAGCCAGCACGGCATTAGCGATGTCCAGGATGCGTTTGTTTTGATTCATGGCGCTTTTACGCAGCGCCTGCCACGCAGACTCTTCACTGTGACCGTGCTGCTGCATCAACCAGCTTTTGGCCTGATCGATAATTTTTCGCTCATCCAGCGTGGCACGCATTGAAGCCAGTTCCTCAGCCTGATTGCGTAAACGCTGAGCCTGTTCGCCAATCATTGACAATACCGAACGTCCTAATTGCGGCGCTAATCCATCGCTGTTCAGGGTTGCGGCTTCGCCATTGAGCCAGTCAGCGCCGGAAACATACAGGGCAAAACTGCTGTCACCTTGCGCCACCTTGAGTGGGGCTTCCGCCTGTAATTTTGCGACGGCAATAGCTTCACGGCAGCGCGTCATTAACGTGGCCGATAAATGATCTTCTATGCGTTTCATGTGATCGATACGAACCGACAGCAGCGAAAACCAGTTCAGCGCACCCGTCTCTTCGCTTTGACCGCCGGTGCAGGCGATGCGCCGTAAACGCTCGATTTCACGGCTGGCCTGCGCCAGCGGTTGCCAGCAAGCCAGCGCGTCGACATCTGCAAACTGGCTGAAGGTTGCGAAACTCTGCTCTTGCGCATCAATCAGCGCCACCATGCAGCGACGCTGCTCCGCGCTAAATTGCCCTACGGTGAATCCTGCCGAACCGGTTGCACGCTCCTGGCCCGCCAGCTCTTTTCCCTGCATAAAACTGAACAATGCGATCAACGCGCGTGAAATTTCGGGATGGCTGGCGGTGTCAGCGGCTTCAAACACCAGATTTAATAAGCTGCGAATAATGTGATTAAACGCGGACATCGCCTGCGCGTGACTCAATTGCTGATCAGAAAGTTGAAGGCGAAGCGTCGGGAGATCGTTTAACGCCTGTAAAGTCGCCGCAATCAGCATAAACATCCGGCTGTAACCCGGTTGCGCCAGCGCAGGCGGTAAAACCTGGTAAAAAGCGTGCTGGCACTGAATCACATCCTGCTCGCGCGCCCGCCGCTCTTGCGCGAACAGTTTTCCCTGTGAGCAGATCCAGATATTACTTGCGCCACGTTCTCGCTGCAGTTGATGTACTAATTCGCTCACAGCAGCCAGTAACTGGCCGGTACGCAGCAAGCGTTGCAGGCTGGCAATATCACTTTCACATGAAGCTTGCAGGTACTTCAGCGCATCCGTCATCGCCCAACCCTCATCGCGTAAAGTTCAATTCAAGCAAAAGCCATGCCGCTTTATTAAAAGAGTGAGATCGCCGTTACCCCGGAAATTCTGATTTTGATGAGAAAATTAAGTGAAAGACGTTAAGATTTCTGTTAACAAGTAATTAGAAAAACTTAATAGTTTCCAAGATAAGCGGTGCGTGACAGGATAGGTTCCACTATCATTGCTTCCTTTATGACGTTAATCATTTAATTCGATTTAACTATCACAAACTACAGCGTTTTTTTTGCGCCTTCGTTTACCTAAAGGCCCCCGCGTTAACACGCATCGATGAGGTGCGCAATGGTTTGAATTCTCAAAAGTCTTAGGTAGACTGAGGGCGGCACTACCTCAATGTAAGTTGGCCGTTTTTTTAACCGGCAATTTTAATCACGGCGCAAAGCCAGCCTCGGCGAACAACTGCATGATGCCGGGCAATATGCAGATACTTTGATGGGATCACGACGAACATGGTGAAAAAGAGTTTCGCGTTAACGCTGTTGGCAGTGTTGGCTTTGGCTGGTTGTAAGGCTCCGCCGCCCCCTGTCACCGATGATACGTTGGTCACCAGCGTCGTTAACAACGTTAAATTGGTACATCGACACGCCGTGTTAGCACCGAAGGAATTTGAGCCAGTTAATCAAACCTGGCGCGCTTTATATAGCGCATCTGTGATGACCACCCCAGATTACGGCGGCAAAGTGGTGCGTTATCTGGAAAGTGGTAAACCTTTTGAAGTGTTAGGCAGCGTGGAAAACAACTGGCTTGCCATCGCCGATGAAGCCGACGGCCCAATGATTGGCTATGTCCCATTGAAATCAGGCGTGGAAAGCAGCCGTTATGAGGCGACCGTACGTAGCGATCGTCCGCGTCCACGTAAGACAAAACAAGTCTGCGTTGCTGTTGGCGGCGCAAGTAAAGCCTGTCGCACTAACGATACCGCGACCTGGATCTTAGACTAAACATGGAATCCGGCGCATATTGCCCGCAGCACCGCCCTGGTCTGCGAGTTCAGGGATTTGCCATTGGCTGGAAGAACACATATTAATGACTGTGGAATCCCCTGCGCGTGAGGCAACTACCTCAGGCAATGAGAATCTATTACTGAATGCTGCAGCGCCTTTGCTGAACGCTGTAGTGCAAATTCGTCAGGCGGCTACGCATGACGATCCTGCCGGTCTACGCCAGTCACTTATCGATGAAATTCGTCAGTTTGAACAGCGCTGTAAACAAGCCGGCTTGCCCTTTGAGATGATCATTGGCGCGCGATACTGCCTGTGCAGCGCATTGGATGAGGCGGCGGCGCAAACGCCTTGGGGTACGCGCGGCGTCTGGTCCGGCAACGGCATGCTGGTGACATTTCATAACGAAAGCTGGGGTGGTGAAAAATTTTTCCAGCTGCTTTCGCGCATCTCTCAAAGTCCACAGCAACATCTTTGGCTACTGGAAGTGGTGCATTATTGCCTGTTACTTGGTTATGAAGGCCGCTATCGCGGTAATGAGAGTGGCCGCGCCCAATGCGAAGGCATTCGCAAACGTCTGGCAACCTTAATCGATGAAACCCGTGCGCAGCGTAGCGTGACACCTGCACCGTTAGTGGTGGTGCACCCGCTGGTCAGCACATTGGCACGTCCGATGGTGCCGCTCTGGGCCTGCGCCACCTTGGTGGCATTAATCGCCTGCCTGATATACAGCGGCCTGAACTGGCGATTAGGCAACGCTGCTGAGCCATTGCTGCGCGCTATCTATCAGACGCCTTTGCCGCAAATTACGGTAGGTCGCCGCCCTTCTTCACCTCAGGCGCTGCTGGATTTGCGCCAGCGTCTTAATGATGTCATTGCTGCCGGTCAGCTGGAAGTCAGCGATGGCGCGTTCGGCAGTAAAGTGATTATTCCTGCTGACAAGCTATTTGCCGCCGAAGGCACGGCAATCAATCCTGTGGGTCGTGCCTTGCTGGCGCGTGTTTCCGCAGCGATGAAGGACGTGAAAGGAACGATTTTGGTGTCGGTGTTCACTGACGATCGTCCGGTCGACAACAGCCGTTTCGCCTCAAGTTATGAATTTTCTTTCGCCCGCGCTCGTGCAGTGACGCAATTAATGCAGGTTCAACTCGCCGATGGACACGTCATTCGTTCTGAAGGCCGCGGTGACAGCGATCCGCTGTTGCCCAATGACAGCAGTGAAAACCGCACCCGCAACCGTCGCGTTGAAATTACCTTGTTTGCCGCGCCCGAAACGCTCAGTAATCATCAAGGAGCTCAATAATGCGCGCTTCCGTTCGCTTGCTTTTAACTCATCGGCTGCTGTGGAGTTTTATTGGCGTAACCGCGCTGAGCTGTCTGCTATGGATGCTTGGCCCGCTCTGGGTATGGGGTGATACGCGCCCGCTGGAACCCGCGCTGAATCGTCAATTAACTGTCGGCGCGCTGATCGTCTTATGGGTGCTGTTTCAACTGCTTCCGTCCTTGTATCGTGCCTGGTTCAATAGCCGATTACTGACGCAACTGCAGCTTTCAGACAGCGACGATCCGGCTGAACGCCAGATTACGGAAGAGTTGCTCAACCAACGCTTTAGTGACGCGGCGACGCAGTTAAAACGCGCCCAGTTTGGCCGTCGCCAGCGCGGCAGTTGGCTATCCAGAGTCAGCGCCAACTATCTTTATCAGTTGCCGTGGTATTTAGTCATGGGCGCGCCAGGCGCCGGTAAAACCACCGCATTGTTAAATGCGGGCCTGGAATTTCCCCTGACTGACAGTTTTGGCAAAAACGCGATTCGCGGCGTGGGTGGCACGCGCAACTGTGACTGGTGGTTTACCGATAGCGCAGTGTTAATCGATACCGCTGGACGTTATGCCCTGCAGGAGAGTCAGCGCGCTCGTGATGCCAGCGAATGGCGCAGCTTTATCAATTTACTGAAGCGCTATCGCACCCGACAACCGATTAACGGTGTGATCATGACTATCAGCGTCGCCGATCTGTTGAGTGACTCTGCTGAAGCGCGTTTTGCTCAGGCAACGGCGCTACGTGAACGCATGGCGGAATTGCATCAACATACAGGCATTCATTTTCCTGTTTATGTGATGGTGACAAAGACCGATTTGCTGAAAGGCTTTATGAGCTTTTTTGGCGCTATCGACAAGTCACAACGTGACGCTATCTGGGGCTTTACCTTTAACTGGGAATTGGGCAAGCCGAACAAGGATGACTGGCACGCCAATTTCTCGCAGCAATATCACCGTCTTGAGCAACAGCTTCAGCAGCAATTAGCGCAGCATATGGCGCAAGAGCGCGATCTGAATCAGCGGGCTGAATCTTTCTTGTTTCCGCAAGAATTCGCTTCACTGCGCCCTTTACTGAATGAATATCTCGATATTGTTTTTTCCGATCATAAAGATGCCGTCGCGTGGAGTCCGCGCGGCCTGTTCTTTACCAGCGGCACCCAGGAAGGCTTGCCGTTTGATCGTGTCATGGGGGAGTTGAGCCGCAAGCTGCAACTGCGCCAGCCAGGCGATCATTCAATTGCGGCCTGGGATAGCGTCAATCGCAGCAGCCCTATTCCCGGTAACAAAGGCCAGAGCTTCTTTATTCGCGATCTGCTCAGCACATTGATCTTTAGAGAGAGCGGTTTGGCTGGCAGCAACCGCCACTGGGAATACCGCAACCAACTTTTCCACTGGATTGGCTACGGCGTGCTGGCGGGAGCCTTACTGATTTTGTCTGGATTGTGGTCACTCAGCTATTATCAAAATCAGCACTACTTGCAGCTGGTGGAAACGCGCGTCGCGCCAATTATCCAACAAAGTCAGCAAGTGATTCATCAGCCAGCCGATAATATTTTCGATCTGCTACCCTTTCTAAATAGCCTGGTGAAGCTGCCGCTGTCGGATAAGTTTTCTCTCGATAATCCGCCGCTTACTATGCGGGTTGGCTTATTTCGCGGTACGCAAGTGAGTGACGCCGCGTGGGTGCTTTATCAAAATGCGCTTAAGTCTTTACTGCTGCCGCGTGTGGCTCAGCAGGTAACGAATCTGCTGCGTAGCGATCCAGGCGATGACAATACCTATAGCCGAAATGCATTACGCGCCTATCAAATGCTTTATGAGCCGCGTAATTATGATGGAGAATTTCTGCGCGCCTGGCTGTTACAGAATTTGCAACGCACGCTGCCCAATAATGTCAGCGCCCGTGATTTACAGCAGCTTGACTGGCATCTGAGTCAGTTGCTGGATCAGCAAATTCAATCTTCGCCTTATGCGCGCGATAACGCATTGATGATGCGTAAACTTGCGGAAAATCTGAAAAATGCGGGTCACGATAGCAATACGCTTGCCGTAACGCCTTTGCGCGTTGGAGAGCGATTGACCCTGCATAGCGAGTAATGGTGAGGTGAACATGGCTGCGTATACTGTTCCCGGCTGGTATGGCAAGTTGCCTTCAACAGGCGACTTTCTACATCATCGACTCAGCGAGAAGCACATCACGCCCTGGAGCCACTGGTTTCAGCAGGGTTTGATACAGTGGCATATGCAAGAAAATGCCAACTGCGCGGCTTTTTTGCGCGCACCGGTGTGGAATTTTGTTTTGCCAATAACGCCGGGCAGGCAGCAGATTCAGATGGGGTGTTTATTGCCCTCGTGCGATCGCGTGGGCCGCGCCTGGCCGCTGGTGGCGCTGCACAGCTTTTCACTGAATCAATGGCACCCGGCGCAGCTGACTATTTCCGGTGACTGGTTTCAGGATCTCGGCGCGACCTTGCTACAGGCGGTACAACAGCCGCTGAATGCTGAACAGCTAGAGCAGCATATTCAACGCTTGCCCCCGTTGCTGGTGCCGGTAAAGCAGCCGTCAGACATCATGGATGTGATTGGTTTTCAGGATCTGCCCTGCACGCTCAGCTGGCGTGAAGTGGCGGAACGTTTCGATCCCCAGCAGCACATGAGTTACTGGTGGAGTAATCGCAGTGATGGTTTCGTGCATGCCACTCACAAGCACAGCGGCAACCTGACTGCAGATCTGTTTTCGTTACTCTTTAACCCGGCGGCAGGTGCACAGCCGGGACGTAATGGCCTTTATCCACCAATGTTTGAATGAGGCCGGTTGCGTTTGCCCTTCAATACGGGATGACCCATGCAATTTACCATTGTGCAATGCACTACAGAGGTTCCGATGAAAACCGTGGCGTTCCTTCCGCCCGGTGGGACTATTGGACGCAGTCAGGATAACGATCTGGTCTTGCCTGATGAATCGCGGGCAATTTCACGTTTACAGGCGTTGGTGCACCTCTCCAACGAAGGCGAGTGCCGTCTGACCAATCAAGGCAGCGTCACGCCGGTTGAACATAACGGTGTCACGCTGGGTCGCGGAATGCAGGTGCATCTCAAGCACGGTGATGCGCTGCGTATTGGCGAATATGCTTTGGAAGTGCGCGATCCTGCACGCAGTCATGAAAGCAAAGACGATCCGCTGGCATTCTTCAGCGCTGAAGCTGCGCAACTCACCAATCCATTGGGCATTGGTGAACAGCATGATGTCGATGCCTTGGCGGTGGAAACGGAGAGCAGCCCTACACGTCATGAGCGCCACAGCGACGCACGTCTGGCAATTGATCCCCAAACGAATGAACCGCAGCGTCAGTCTCATACGCAGCCTTACGATCAAGACAAACTGATCGCCGCGCTGCTGGAAGGCATGGGTTTGAACAACGGCCATGCTACGCCGATTGATGAGGAACAGATGCGCATTACCGGCCGTATGTTAAGCCTGTTTTCGCAAGGTACCGTTGCCTTAATGTCATCGCGCTCTATTCTTAAGCGCGGCGTGAAAGCTGACATGACGATGATCCTCAACGAGGCCAATAATCCCTTCAAAATTTTGCCCTCAGGTAAAACCGTTTTGATGCAAATGTATCAAAGCCAGATGCCTGGTTTTATGCCGCCGGAACAGGCGGTGCGCGATGCGCTGGTGGATTTGCAGGCGCACCAGCTTGGCATGATAGCCGGTATTCGCGCCATTATTGCCGCCATGCTGCAATCCTTTAATCCGCAACGTTTGGAAGAACAAGCGCGCGTTGATGGTATGTTGCCGAAGCTGCCATTCTCCACCCTCAAAAAAGCCGCGCTGTGGGACTATTTCATGCGTAACTATCAGCGCACCGCAGGCGAAATTGAAGATGACTTCCACACCTTGTTTGGCGAAGCCTTTCTTCATGCCTATGACATGGAAGTCAACCAGTACAAAGATTCTCAGACGCGAGTGGATGAAGCATGAAAATCGTTTTTGCCAGCCGCTGCCAGCAGGGTTTACGCGATGAAAATCAGGATCGTACCGGTGCTGAACTCGACGACAGTAAAGCCTGCTTTGTGGTGTGCGACGGTGTTGCTGGTTTACCTGGCGGTGACAAAGCGGCCCAACTGGTGCGTGATAGCCTGATCAATCAACTCAAAGCGTGTGAAGATTTTTCGCCGGCGTTTACCCAGCGAGCCGTTGAACACTGTCGGGCATTACTGCATGAAGCCCAAGGAAAAAATCCGAAATTTTCACGCATGAGCACCACGCTTGCGGTCCTGTTTATTGACCGTGAACAACAGCGCGCATGGTGGGCGCATGCAGGTGACAGCCGGGTTTATCACTTTCGTCACGGCATGCTACATCAGGTGACGCGTGACCACAGTCTGGCGCAACAGCTCAAAGAAGCAGGCTATGAAAATACCGGCATTAACAGTAATTTACTCTATAATGCGCTCGGTGCAGCCCCGTCTCGTCCGGTGAGTTTTTCTGATGAAATTCAGCTTGAAGATGGTGACGCCTTTTTAGTCTGCACCGATGGGTTTTGGCTTAACCTGACCACCAATGAGATGGAACAAGCGTTACGCATGGTTAACGCTTGCGAAGAGTGGTTGGCGCTGATGGAAGGCGCGGTGAGCCGTAGCGTTAAAAAAGATAATCTCAGTGCTTTGGCTGTTTGGATTGGTGAGCCTCAAGAGGCCACCTTGCTCTATTCGCTGGCTGATTCGGCTCGTTTTCTGCCGCCTCGTTATTGATTCCAAGGATTCATATGAAATTGTGGTTGCCCGGCATTGCCACCCTGCTGATTGCCTTTAACGTGCAGGCGGAAAATTATCGTGTGGTTTATTCGCCCAGCCTGGCACTGGAAGTCTATATCGATAATGTGGTGAGCAAAGCGCCTGACGACTGGTGTAAAGAGACGCTGCCGTTGCGCATCGTTTCGGGTAAGAGCAAAGATTCGGCGGTTCTTACCACTTTTTTACCGCGTGTTGGCACGCTGTTAGCTAACCAATGCGGCACGCTTGATGTTGTGCCGTGGCAAATGACGGACAAAGATGGCGGCGTTTTAGCCAGCGGCAGCGCCAGCAAATTACAAAACTGGCGCCCCATTGTCATGGCTGATGCCACCACGAGCGCCAGCGACAGCAATGCCGCCCCACTCGATTTATCGCGTCCGGCTGACAGCACGCCATTGCAGCACTTTGATCTGCCCAGCGGCTGTCATTTTCGCACCGCGTGGGATGATAATGCAGAATCGATGTTTATTCCTGATGTCCGCAAACAGCAGTGTTCACCAGACGGCTGGGTAGAAGGCAAAAGTGAGTTGACCCTGGCGGGAACAGGAAAGTCCGTGAATGTGCCGGTTACGTTTTATCAAGGTTACCCGATCGCTAATTTATCCATTAGCGGCAGTCCGTTAGAGGTGGTCTCCGCCAATAATCAACGCATGATAGTTACGCGTCCGGATGCTACCGATAGCTGGTTGATTTTGCCCTTTGATGCAAAACAGCATCTCTGGCGCTTTAATGGCACCTTATTGGTGAAGATGGAAAAGAGTACTGCAGAGCAAGACGCCAACGCGGTGAAATCGCGAGTTGAAACCTTGCGTGCCCTTTGGGGGCCGCATTTTATGCCACAGCAAAAAGTGAATGTGTTACTCATCGACACCCTGCACGCGGATCTGGTTGATCCGGCCATCGGTGCCTGGCGTAACATCAATTAATTACCGCGCAGCCTGGCGAACAGGCGTGTTCAGAGAGTTCACTATGTCGGCTAATGATAATCAAAAAATGGTTCCGAATGCTCTGCCTGACGGTTACCGGTTTAATGAGTTTGAGATCAAGGAAGTGATTGGTGGTGGCGGTTTCGGCATTGTCTACCGCGCATGGGATCATCAGTTAGAACGCACCATCGCAATCAAAGAATACATGCCGGTTTCACTGGCGCAACGCGCCACGGATTTGTCACTTGAACTGCGTGGCGAGCGTTTTCAAAAATTATTTAATGCCGGACTGAACAGCTTTATTCAGGAAGCTCGTCTGCTGGCGCGTTTTAATCATCCCGGCTTGCTGCACGTTTTGCGCTTTTGGGAAGAGAACGGCACCGCGTATATGGGCACGCTCTATTACAGCGGCATGACGCTCAAAGAGTGGCAGACAACCAGCCCTGAATCGATTTCGGAAGCCTGGATTCGCCGCCTGTTGCCGCCGCTGTTAGGCGCCATTAATACCATTCATCAGGCGGGTTATCTTCACCGTGATATTTCGCTCGATAATATCCAGATTCAAGATAATCAATTGCCGGTGTTGCTCGACTTTGGATCAGCGCGCAAAGAGATTGGCAATTTATCGGATGAAACCGAGATTATGCTCAAACCCGGCTTTGCGCCGATAGAGCAATACAGTGAAGAAGGCGAAGTGGAACAAGGTCCCTGGACCGATATCTATGCGCTGGGCGCGGTGTTACACAGCCTGATTACCGGTAATCCGCCACCGGTGAGCGTAGTACGCTGCATTGAAGATAACTATCTCCCGTTGGTTGAGCGCAAGCTGGAAGGTTTTTCGCTGTCGCTGTTGCACGCGGTAGATTGCGCATTAGCGATGAAGCCAGGCGATCGTCCGCAGAGCGTAGATGCATTCGCTGCCCTGATCGACTTGCCGGTCAGCGACGTTGAAGCCGTGGTTAACAGCCTGCAAGCTGCGGCGGATATGCCGCCTGCGCCGGTAGTGGTGGCTGAAGAGCCCGTTGACGCACCTGAACCGGTGGTGATGGCGGTCAATCACGGCGCATCCATCATTGAGCCGGTCACGCCTCGCAACGTTCGTCGCCTGTCGCCGGGTTTGTTAGGCATCGCTGGCGTGGCATTGCTGGCTGTCATTGCCGTAACATGGATGGTGAATAAGCGCAGCGTTGCCCCAGTGGCTGAGAACACATCCGTAGCGCCAACGACCTCGGCAAACTCGCCAGCCTCCAGCAGCGTTGCCGCCGTGCCTGTCGCTTTGGCCACGGTTTATCTCAAGCTGGGGAATGGTGAAAGCATCGTGTTGAATGGTCAACCGCTTGAAGTGAAGCCGGGAAGCAGCGGTTTTGCGGCATTGAATCTGGCTGCGGGCCAATATCGCCTGGAAGTGCATGCAGGCAACATCACGCACACGCAATCTCTGACCATTGATAAACCAGGCACTTGGTTAATTAACCCAGGAAATTAACGCTTAACCTTTTAGTGAAAAAAGCTTGCCTGATGCAGAGTAAATCGCCGACTCGTTGGCGCTTTACTCTTCAGGCGAGTTTTTCTTAAACGGAAGCATTATCGCCCTCTTTAACCAAACAATTTCCTGATTCAGTCAACCGGGCAGCACACGCAAACGGTCAGTTATCCTTGCGCCTGATTGCAACAAGATTGCAGCGCCCGCACCTGATGCGCCAGCCGACTCAAGTTTTCCTCTTCCATCCCGCGCTTTGCCAACTCCTGCTCCAGTGAAAACAGGTATTGCGCATTGGAGCCGAGCGGCCCAGTCGCGGCGGCAATTAAGGGGGCAATCGCATCCGGGCAAGAATCGGATTCATACAGTGGATGACGCGGATCCATGATAAACGCCAACGCCGTTACGCTACGACCATCATCCAAAGCGAGTTCGCACCAGGTTGGCAAATAGCAACCGGTAATCATCTCGCGCTTCCACAGCAACGCCAGCTCTTCATGCAGGCGTGCTTCCGGCAAACGAAAGGCCAATCCGCTGGTTTTGCCGCCCTCTTTCAGCGCTAACATGCGACCGGGATGACTTGATGTTCCGCGCCCCGCAATCAAACGCAGGCAAAAGGCGCGATGCCAGCCTTCCAGTGAACCGGATGCGACTTCATCCGCTTCAAAAATAGGGTTCCACATCAGAGAGCCGTAGCCGAAGATCCATACCGGGCTGTGATCGGGACGGCATGCCAGTGTGGCCGCCAGTGAAGCCGCACGCTGCTCGCAACTCCATAACAACGTCTCTTCGATATCACCGAACGACGTTTTACAATCCGCTTTTAATAAAAATTCCCGAGTTAACAATCTGACCTCCTCGACACGTTTGACGTCCTGTCTGAATGACTCACCTCTTGTGCTGACCTAAAGCGATCTCGCGCTTCGTTCTATAAAACGACAGTAATTCATTTTTATTGAGGGTTACAAGCGTGATGGTGCTCACAAGATAAAAAAAGAAGGCGAACCTTTTGGGAAAAAAATAAAAAAGGGCCAGATTTTTCTGGCCCCGAAGGGAATGAGCACTCAATGCTTGGGATGCCACTTATTATCTTCACCTTTTTCGTACTCTTTTTTCACGGCTGACCAGGCAACTTTATGCGCCACCTCTTCTCGCGAGTCATCGCCGCGACGATCCTCTTCATCTTTGTATTGCGACCAAGCGCTATTAAACGCCTCTTGATAGATATCTTGCGCATGTGCGGGTAGCACATGCTTAACGCTGTCCGGTAATCCACTTCGGCTACGGTAAGGCATAACTCCTCCTGTGTTTAACACCGACTTTAAGTTTGGTCGAAGTTGGGAAAATCTCAAACTTGAGTTAATACGACCTTAGCTTATTAAACGAAATTTAAACGAGATAAAACGCATTAATCCACCTTAAACAAGAGGATTAATCGATTGATAAGTGTAAATAGCAGAATCACATCCTGCTGATTAATAATCACTAAAATCAGATAACAGCTTCTTAATTCCGTTTTAACAAAATTATTGCTTAAAGTAAAAACCAGTAAATATTTACATCTTATGACGGTTAAAAGTTAAACTGGTTAAGTTGATTATTTTCATTATATTTTACGGGTGCGCTAACACGTTCCGTCTATTTGAACAGCTTAAGAGGATGGTGAATGCCAACACATGAGAAAACGCGTCACAAGGAATTCTGGCTGATATTTCCCCTCATCACGCTGGGTGTCCTCTATTTTTTTAGTGGACAAACTTCAATGCCAATCGTTATTGGCATTAACTTGTTGGCGCTGATTGCTATTTTAAGTAGTGCTTTTAGCGTAGTACGACATGCCGACGTGCTTGCGCATCGCTTGGGTGAACCTTATGGATCACTGATTCTCAGCTTGTCGGTGGTGATCCTTGAGGTGAGTTTAATTTCGGCATTGATGGCAACGGGCGACGCAGCACCCGGATTGATGCGCGATACGCTCTATTCAATCGTCATGATTGTCACCGGTGGATTGGTAGGTTTTGCCTTACTGCTGGGTGGGCGCAAATTTGCTACCCAATATGTGAATCTGGCGGGCGTTAAACAATATTTGATTGCGATTTTTCCGCTGGCTATTTTGGTGTTGGTCTTTCCCAATGCCCTGCCAGGCGGTAACTTTACTACGACGCAAGCGCTGATTATTGCCGCCATTTCTGCGGCGATGTATGGCGTATTTTTGCTGATTCAAACCAAGACGCATCAAAGTCTGTTTGTCTATGAACATGAAGATGACAGCGACGATGGCGACCCAAGTCATGGTAAACCGTCCGCACACAGCAACGTTTGGCATACAGGATGGTTGATCGTCCATTTAATCGCCGTGATTGCCGTGACCAAAATGAATGCCAACACGCTGGAGTATTTACTTTCAGAGTGGAATGCACCGCAGCAGTTCACCGGTTTCCTGGTGGCGCTGTTAATTTTGTCGCCGGAAGGTTTAGGCGCAATCAAAGCGGTGTTGATGAATCAGGTGCAGCGAGCCATGAATCTCTTCTTTGGCTCAGTCCTGGCGACTATTTCGTTAACCGTTCCAGCGGTAACCATCATTGCTACGTTGACCGGCCAGGATCTGATATTTGGACTTGAGCCACCGCAAATGGTGATCATGATGGCATCACTGATTCTGTGTCAGATCTCCTTCTCCACCGGCCGCACAAACGTGTTGAACGGTGCAGCACATCTGGCGCTGTTTGCCGGTTATCTGATTACCATCATGTTGTAATTCAGCCGACTGATGCAGCTTATTCAGCGCAAAAAAAAAGAGCGATTTCTCGCTCTTTTTTCTTTTTTTCGGCTAATTACTTACTGGTGTCGAGTTCCGGGAAACTTTTTACCAGCTCATCAATCGCTTTCATCTGCGCCAGGAACGGCTCAAGTTTGTCGAGCGGCAGCGCTGATGGGCCATCGCACAGCGCGTTAGCGGGATCAGGATGCGATTCAATGAACAAACCTGCAATGCCAACCGCCATACCCGCGCGAGCCAGCTCAGCAACCTGCGCACGACGTCCACCTGAAGCAGCACCAAACGGATCGCGTGTTTGCAGCGCATGCGTGACGTCGAAAATCACCGGGCTGTTGTTGGTGACTTTTTTCATCACGTTAAAGCCCAACATGTCGACCACAAGATTGTCGTAACCGAAGTTGCTGCCGCGATCGCAAAGAATCACTTTATCGTTGCCGCCTTCCGCAAATTTATCAACGATATTACCCATCTGGCTCGGGCTGACGAACTGCGGTTTTTTCACGTTGATAACGGCACCGGTTTTCGCCATCGCTTCAACCAGATCGGTTTGACGCGCCAGGAATGCCGGCAACTGAATAACATCAACCACATCCGCAACCGGCTGCGCTTGTGAAGCTTCATGCACATCTGTGATGATTTTCACGCCAAAGGTCTGCTTCAGCTCCTGGAAAATCTTCATGCCCTCTTCAAGGCCTGGGCCACGATAAGAGTGAATAGATGAACGGTTCGCTTTATCAAAAGAAGCTTTGAACACGTAAGGAATGCCGAGTTTTTCGGTCACTTTTACGTAGTGCTCGCAGATGCGCATGGCGAGATCGCGTGATTCCAGCACGTTCATACCACCAAACAGTACAAACGGCAGATCGTTTGCAACCTTGATATCACCAATACTCACGACTTTCTGTGTCATGCCCTTTCCTTATCTGTGAAGGCGCCTTAATGCAGCGTCACTTGTTTTTGTTCAATTGCGTGTATCTGAACTTTAATCATTTCGCTAACCGGATCTTCAGGACACTGTTCAACGAAGTACGTTAAATCAGTGAGCGCGATATGTTCGCACTCGAGCTGCGCGTAGATCAAACCGCGATCGCGAATTTCATAAGGATCATCAGGATCAATACGCAGCAGAACCTGGCTCACATTCAGCGCCAGCTCCATCTGCTTCTCTTCCATCAATGCAGCTTTCAACGTATCGAGCATCTTGCGCATTACGCTGACTGTTTTCGCGCCGTCCAGATCATCGTCATACAGACGTGCGGTTGGGCTGATATTGCCTTTTAACCACACTTCAAGCGTATGTTTATCCAGCGTTTCGCCATTGAAAGGATTGATCAGCCATTTGTCACCATCAATCCAGTCGGCACGCAGAATAAGCTGGGTTGGAAAAATAACCGGCATCAGCGGCAGTTCTAACTCAGCAGCGATGTGCAGCAGAATGACGCCCAGCGACACCGCTGTACCCTGACGCGTTTTCAGTACGTTATCTAACCACAGCGCATCTGAAAGATTGTATATGCCGCTTGCCCCGCCAAATCCCCATTGGCGATAAAACAGTTCAAGCAGCTTTTCGAGTTGCAAATCGGCATCTTTTTCGCAGCTGACATACTCGCGTGCTTCAGCCACTAAGGCCGCCAATTGCGCTTCCACTGACAACGCCGGGAAATCGGCGCGGATGGCAAGCGTGGCACCAATCACCGCTTCACACAGCGGCGTCTGGCTATAATCTAATTGTTCGGTGGCGGTCATACGATCCCCAATAACGGCATTTTGGTTACCGCCAGCTTGATGACTATCACCAGCGCGATTAACGCCACAATAAAGGCGATCCAGCGGGTGCGGTCAGTTCGCGGACGACGACTCAGTGCCACGGAAGCTAAGGCGATGTAGATGATAACCCCTAATAGCTTCTCAGTCAGCCAGCTTCCTTGCGGAGAAAAAGGGTAAAAATGGGTGATCATAACTAACATGACGCCCGTAATGAGCAGCAAAGTGTCATTAACGTGCGGCAGAATGCGTACCCAGCGGCGCATCATCATGGCAGAACTGCTGCGTTGCCAGTAAAAACGCAACAGGAAAAGTGTGATAGTGATCGCCACCGTGAGCAGGTGTAAATGTTTGATCAGAGGATAATAAGCAAACATGTCAGTTCCTTGTTAATTTGCTAGTTGACCAAAGGTCACGCGCGGATTACCGCCATAATCATTTGCCGTTGCCACGGCTTGATAACCGTTTTCAATCATCAACTGGCGCACCGCGTGTTCCTGCTGCCAGCCATGTTCCAACAGCAACCAGCCGCCCGCGACTATCCAATGCGGGGCTTGTTCAATCAACGTTCTTAAATCAGCTAATCCCGCTTCCTCTGCCACCAAGGCGCTGCGCGGCTCAAAGCGCACATCGCCCTGTCCGAGATGGATATCATTGGCATCGATATAAGGTGGATTGCTAACGATAAGATCGAAACGGCTGGGGGCAAGGTCGCGGAACCAGTGACTCAGCGAAAACGAAGCATTAGAAAGTCCGAGCTGTTCGGCATTAAGCTGCGCCAGCTCCACGGCCGCTTCGATACGATCTACGCCTACCACCTGACAGTCGGGACGTTCGCTGGCTATCGCCAGAGCAATCGCGCCGGTGCCGGTGCCAAGATCGAGTATGCGAGAAGGCGTAGCCGGTAGACGCACTAGCGCCTGCTCAACCAGAATTTCGGTATCCGGGCGCGGAATCAAGGTCGCATCGTTGACGCGCAAAGGCAGCGACCAGAATTCTCGCTCGCCAATCAGATGCGCTACCGGTTCACCCTGCGCTCGACGCAGCAGTAACGCGTCCAATTGTGTAAGCTGTTGGTCGTTAAGCAACGTTTCATCAAATGCCATCAGCCAACTCCGCGATTTGCCGGTGACAAAACTCAGCAGAATCTCTGCATCGCGCTTTGGGCTGTCACCCCCGCATAAGGTCGCAATCGCGTGTTTTAGCCAGTGACGAATATCCATTAATCCTGACCAGCCAGCGCCGCCAACTGATCTGCCTGATATTCCTGCACGATAGGCTCAATCAGACTTTCCAGTTTGCCTTCCATGGTTTCATCCAAACGATAAATTGTCAGGTTGATACGATGATCGGTGACGCGCCCTTGAGGAAAGTTATAGGTGCGGATTCGGTCAGAACGATCGCCACTGCCCAACAGGTTGCGACGCGTATTGGCTTCTACCGCATGACGCTTTGCCATCTCTGCCGCGTGAATACGGGCACCCAACACCGCCAGTGCTTTGGCTTTGTTTTTATGCTGTGAACGCTCGTCCTGACACTCCACAACAATGCCGGTTGGCAAGTGAGTAATACGAATCGCAGAATCGGTGGTGTTGACGTGCTGACCGCCCGCACCCGACGAGCGGAAAGTATCAATTTTCAGATCGCCCGCGTTGATTTCTGGCATCTCTTCTTCTGGCAATTCCGGCATCACCGCCACGGTACAGGCTGAAGTATGAATACGCCCTTGTGATTCGGTTTCTGGGACGCGTTGCACACGATGACCACCTGATTCAAATTTCAGCCGGCCATAGGCGCCTTCACCAATGAAGCGAGCAATCACTTCTTTATAGCCGCCATGCTCGCCTTCGTTGGCGCTGACAATCTCTACGCGCCAGCGACGCGCTTCGGCGTAGCGGCTGTACATACGAAACAGATCGCCAGCAAAGATCGCGGCTTCATCGCCGCCCGTGCCTGCACGGACTTCAACAAAACAGGCGCGTTCATCATCGGGATCTTTCGGGAGCAGCAAGACTTGCAGCTGCTGTTCCAGCGTTTCACTTTGCTCACGCGCCTGCTGCAACTCTTCCTGTGCCATATCGCGCATTTCGGGATCGTCGAGCAGCATTTTGGCGGTTTCAATATCTTCTTGCACCTGCTGCCATTCACGGAAGCAGCGAGTGACATCACTGAGTTGTGCATATTCGCGCGAAAGCGCACGGAAACGATCCTGATCGGCAATCACAGCCGCGTTGCCCAGCATAGCTTCCACTTCTTCGTGGCGCTCCTGCAGCGCTTCCAGTTTGGCAACAATTGAGGTTTTCATTTAAATGTGGGATTCCCGTAACAGGTGGCAACAGCCAGTTGTCTACTCGAGACCCAGGCTGTCGCGAAGAATCTGCAGGCGTTCTGAATCGCCGTCGCGGGCGGCCTGCTGAAGAGATTTGGTTGGTGCGTGAATCAGGCGATTTGTCAGTTTATGCGCCAGTTCCTGCATGACTTTCTGCGGATCGGCACCTTGCTGCAAGGCCTGCAATGCGCGGCCTTCTAGCTCAGCGCGAATGTCTTCCGCCTGTGAACGGTATTCGCGAATCGTGTTAACTGCGCCTTGTGCACGCAGCCAGGCCATAAATTCGCCACTCTCCTGCACCACGATGCTTTCAGCCTGAACTGCCGCTGCTTTGCGCTGCGCCAGGTTCTGCTCAATGATCGCCTGGAGGTCGTCTACGCTATAAAGGTAGGCGTTGGCCAGTTTACCCACTTCCGGTTCGACATCACGTGGAACGGCAATGTCGACCAGTAACATCGGTTGGTTACGACGCGCTTTCAGCGCACGTTCCACCATGCCTTTACCGATAATCGGCAGCGGACTGGAAGTGGAAGAGATAATAATGTCAGCTTCGGCCAGGCGTGAATCAATGTCTGCCAGGCTAATGACTTCCGCGCCCACTTCCGCGGCCAGCGTTTCAGCACGCTCGCGGGTACGGTTAGCGATAATTAATTTTTTAACCTGATGCTCACGCAGATGGCGCGCCACCAGCTCAATGGTTTCACCTGCGCCAACCAGCAGCACATTGACCGTTGAAAGGGACTCGAAAATTTGGCGTGCCAGCGTACAGGCAGCGAAAGCCACAGAAACGGCATTAGCACCAATTTCCGTTTCAGTACGCACGCGTTTGGCAACAGAGAAGGTTTTCTGGAACATGCGCTCCAGCTCACTGCTCAGTGCATGACCGCGCTGAGAATCAGCAAAGGCTTTTTTAACCTGCCCCAAAATTTGTGGTTCACCCAGCACCAGCGAATCAAGACCGCTGGCAACGCGCATTAAATGACTCACCGCTTCGTTGCCATGATGCCAGTAAAGGCTGTTGCGCACGTCATCCTCATCCAGCTGATGGTACTCACACAGCCAGCTCACCAAACGCTCCTGGAGGTCAACCTGCTGCTCTACACTCAGGTAAAGTTCGGTACGATTGCAGGTCGACAATACCACGCCGCTCTGCACCATTGGCTGAGAGAGCAAGCTATTTAAAGCCTGCTCCAGCGTCTCCGGCCCGAACGATACACGTTCGCGCAGAGCAATGGGGGCAGTTTTGTGATTGATTCCAAGTGCGAGCAGCGTCATGGTGATTTGAGTTGGGATGTCCCAATAATGTCAGGGTTTTGTGAGGCGCATTCTACAAGATGCAACAGATCAAGAAAAGCCATACAAAGCCTATGACTGTAATAAGATTAACCTGAAGGTATGCAATTTCGCGTATAACAGCATTGACTGCTTAAATGCGGATGGTTAGCGTTATCCGTTACGAATTAAAAACGTGTCTGAGGAGATGACCACTTGATGCTTAATTCCCCACGCAATCTGTTGCGCCTTTTACCCCTTGCCAGCGTATTACTGGCCGCCTGTAGCGTTAACAAACCGCAACAAGGTCCGGGGCCAAGCGTTACCGCGCCACAGTGGCAACAGCATCAGCAAGCGGTCACAAAAGTGACGCATTACCAGACGCGCGGCGCGTTTGCTTATTTATCGGACAAGCAAAAAGTCTACGCCCGTTTTAACTGGCAGCAAACCGCACCCGATCGCTATCGCTTGCTGTTAACCAATCCGCTGGGCAGCACTGAATTGCAGCTTGATGCGCAAGGTTCGGTGGTGCAATTAGTGGATAACAAAGGCAAACGTTACGTCAGCACTGACGCTGAAAAAATGATTTCGCAATTAACCGGTATGGATATTCCGCTGGCTAACCTGCGTCAGTGGATGATGGGTTTACCGGGTGACAGCACAGCGTATCAGTTGAACGACCAGTATCAGCTAAGCAGCCTTAACTACAGTCGTGATGGGCAACAATGGCAGGTCACTATCTCGGATTACGACAGCAAGGTCACGCCACCGCTGCCGGCTAATCTGGAGCTGAAAGAAGGCGACCAACGCATTAAATTGCGCATGGACAGCTGGACCGTTCAATGATCACTACCTGGCCTGCTCCGGCAAAACTGAATCTGTTTCTTTACATCACTGGCCGTCGTCCTGACGGCTATCACAACCTGCAAACGCTGTTTCAGTTTCTTGATTATGGTGACACACTGCATATCGAACCTGACCAAAGCGGCAACATCAGCTTATTGACGCCGGTTGCGGGTGTGTCCGATGAGCAGAACCTCATTGTGCGGGCCGCTAAACTGCTCAAACAGGCTGCAGAGACATCAAATCCACTGCTTGCTCAGGCTGGTGCGCGAATCAGTATTGAGAAAACGTTACCGATGGGCGGCGGTTTAGGGGGTGGCTCATCAAATGCGGCAACAGTTTTAGTCGCGCTAAATTATTTATGGCAGTGCAATTTAACATCAGACGAACTGGCAAAACTGGGCCTGCAATTAGGTGCCGATGTGCCGGTTTTTGTTGAAGGTTTTGCTGCATTTGCTGAAGGCGTGGGTGAGCAGCTACAGCCCGCCCAGCCTGAGGAAAAGTGGTATCTGGTGGCACATCCTGGCGTCAGCATTGGTACGCCTGAAGTGTTCAATGATCCGGGCTTAACGCGTGACACGCCTGTGCGTGATTTAGCAGCGCTTTTAGCTGCTCCATTCAGCAATGATTGTGAAGCAGTGGTAAGAAAACGTTTTCGTGAGGTTGATGAGCTTGTTTCCTGGCTGCTAGAATACGCGCCGTCGCGCCTGACTGGCACCGGTGCTTGCGTGTTTTCTGAATTTGACACCGAGTCCGCCGCACGTCAGGTGCTGGAACTTGCTCCGAAAGGAGTACGTGGTTTTGTAGCAAGAGGTGTTAATGTCTCTCCGCTACGGCGTACACTTTCCGAGCGACCAGCGACTGCGTGACAGTGTCACCACGTTCCAGACACTGCACGTTTCGCATTAACACACCCGTGTGAACGCCTATGACTGTATTCGCCGGTTACTGTCATGACGTTCATTCTCTGGACGCAAAGCCTGAGGTTCTTCTCGTGCCTGATATGAAGCTATTTGCTGGTAACGCCACCCCGGAACTAGCACAACGTATTGCCAACCGCCTTTACACCAGCCTGGGAGACGCCGCAGTTGGCCGTTTCAGTGATGGTGAAGTAAGCGTACAGATTAATGAAAATGTACGCGGTGGTGATATTTTCATCATCCAGTCCACCTGTGCTCCAACCAATGATAATTTGATGGAACTGGTTGTGATGGTCGACGCGCTGCGTCGTGCTTCTGCTGGTCGTATTACCGCAGTCATTCCTTACTTTGGTTATGCCCGTCAGGATCGCCGTGTGCGCTCTGCGCGTGTGCCGATCACCGCCAAAGTGGTGGCAGACTTCCTTTCCAGCGTTGGAGTTGACCGTGTTCTAACGGTTGACCTGCACGCCGAGCAGATCCAGGGCTTCTTCGACGTCCCGGTTGATAACGTATTTGGCAGCCCGATCCTGCTGGAAGACATGCTGCAGATCGGTCTGGAAAATCCGATTGTGGTTTCCCCGGACATTGGTGGCGTAGTGCGTGCTCGCGCTATCGCCAAACTGCTGAACGACACCGATATGGCAATCATCGATAAACGCCGCCCTCGCGCGAACGTTTCTCAGGTTATGCACATTATTGGTGACGTTGCTGGCCGCGATTGCGTGCTGGTCGACGACATGATCGACACCGGCGGCACGCTGTGCAAAGCGGCTGAAGCATTAAAAGAACGCGGCGCAAAACGCGTGTTCGCTTACGCTACCCACCCGATTTTCTCTGGCAACGCGGTGGAAAATCTGCGCAAATCAGTGATCGATCAGGTTATCGTCTGCGACACCATTCCGCTGTCTGAAGAGATGAAATCTCTGCCAAACGTCCGTACGCTGACTTTGTCTGGCATGTTGGCCGAAGCGATTCGCCGCATCAGTAACGAAGAATCAATCTCGGCAATGTTCGAGCATTAATCTTCGCTAAACCGGGCCACGCGCCCGGTTTTTTCTTTTTAAAGCACAACGCTACGTCGATTGTTCCCTGTATTAACCTGCTTTCTCATCTGATATTCCCGCGATAATTATTCACCAAAACCGTTATTGTAAAAGCCAATCACTTTTTTCATCTCAGCCTGGCATCAAGGCTTTTGCCACAAATTAATTAATGTTAATTTGCTCGGCACTTTTCACGAGAACGCCTAACACCATGAACCTCGACATTTATACCTTGTTTATATGCGAGCTCTACGTGCTGGGGTTTTTGAGTATCATCATGGTTTTTGCCTGGATGGGGTCGCAGTACGATCGCGTATTGGGCTTCACCTGCCTTTCACTGATTTTAACGCTTGTCGCGGTTTTCCTCAGTAGCTTACGCAGCATGGGTTTGCAGTTTTTACCTGTCGCAGTGGGAAATATCCTGATGATGCTCGCCTATGGCGGCTTACTTAATGCCTTTCGACTTTTTTGTGGAAAATCCATTGGAATCAGTTGGTTATTAGGCGGGTTGCTCTGGGCAGTTTTGTGCTTCTTCCCTGCATTTTACTTTTCGTTGCCCAAACGCGTGTTCGTGATATGCATCATCTGCATTATCTATACCTGCGCGCTGATACATCTTTTGTGGCTCAAGCGAGCTACGCTCAAAGTCACTTTTTGGCCCGCTCAACTGCTGTTATGGATTCACTTACTGTTTCATCTGGCGCGTATTTTTCTCGACAGTGCTGCCGCCAGCCCACTCAAAGGTGCCATTGGCGGATCGACTTTTTCGGTCTATGTCATTTTGGAATCCATCTTGTTTGTGATTGGCCTGACATTCACCATTTTGGCGATGGTTAATGAGCGTACCCAGATCGCGCACAAGCACGCGTCATTACACGATCCCCTGACCAACGTCTGGAACCGCCGCGCATTATTTAATGACTCTGAGAGAATTGTGGCACGTTGCCGACGTCAGAATAGCGCCTTCACGGCTGTCTTGTTTGACCTCGACCATTTCAAAAGCATCAACGATCGTTTTGGACATCAGCAAGGTGATCGTGTGCTGATTGATTTTTGTGAGGTAGTACAGCAGTTGTTGCCCAAAGAAGGCCGTTTTGCCCGTTTGGGTGGGGAAGAGTTTGCGGCCATTATTCCGGCACCAGCAGCAGAAGCGTGGTTATGGTGTGAGCGCGTGAGACTTGCGACGGAAAATTCTCAGCCCGATACGATCAATTATACCGTGAGCATCGGTTTTGCCTCCTCTAACGACAGCGAACGCCGATTCGATATATTACTGGCGCTGGCCGATGAAGCGTTATATCGCGCCAAGGCCAGCGGCAGAAACCGTACTGAACAATATCTCACCCTCAGTGCTGTGATTTAATGTGAGGAATGGCGCGAGCGGCGGCAACGTTTATCACCGTAATGGCGCAACCAATAATAGCGATCTTCAATTTTTTCGCGTCCGCTAACGCGGGCGCCCGCTAACCAAAGCAACGCGCCAATGAAGATACTGAACATTGCACCGTGCGCTAAAAACTGCGGCAGGTTAAGTGCAGGCAGCTGATTCAGAATCGAATAACCGACGCCCAGCACCATGGTTAATAGTCCCAGCACCATCAAGGTATTACCCGCCACATGAGAATGATGACGTTTCATTTTCCACCTCCATCTGTATGAGCAATTAAAACCGCACACAATGTTAACTCGTCATAAGTTTAGGCAATGGCTGGCAGCAACGTTGCGTGTGCGATCACACATCGACAACAAACGCTGACACATCTTTACGGGTAGCGTGTTGATTTAGATGAAAAATGATTAATCACCGCAATGAACTATCTTGCATTTGCAGCCTTTGTCATCTCGGCAGCAGCGAAGTAAACTAATGCCCTTTTCGTATAACAGCAGGATATTCATCGTGAGCAGCATTAAACTGATTGTTGGCCTCGCCAATCCGGGCGCAGAATATGCCGCCACGCGCCACAATGCGGGTGCCTGGTATCTGGATTTATTGGCAGAGCGCCATAATCAGTCTTTAAAGGAAGAAGGTAAATTCTTCGGCTACACGGCACGGCTGGCGATTGCTGGTGAAGATGTACGCCTGTTGGTGCCAACCACCTTTATGAATTTGAGTGGCAAAGCCGTCGCGGCGATGGCGACCTTTTACCGCATTGCGCCGGAAGAGATCTTGGTCGCACACGATGAACTCGATTTACCGCCAGGCGTGGCTAAATTCAAGCAAGGTGGCGGCCATGGCGGACACAATGGCCTGAAGGACATCATCAGTAAATTGGGAAATAATAATAATTTTCATCGCCTGCGCATCGGCATTGGTCATCCGGGCGATCGCAATAAAGTCACCGGTTTTGTATTAGGGAAACCGCCTGCAAGCGAGCAGAAGTTGATTGATGATGCGGTAGATGAAGCCGTGCGCTGCACTGAATTGTGGCTGAAAGAGGATCGCATAAAAGCGATGAATCGTTTGCACGCCTTCAAGCCAAGCTAAACGTCCAGATCGTCGCGATTCTGTGTATAATGCGCGAAATTTTTTATTTCGTTTCCGATAAAGCATCCTGCGATGTTTTATCCATCCAGTTATAAAGGGTATCAAACCATGGGATTCAAATGCGGTATTGTGGGCCTGCCGAACGTCGGTAAATCCACCCTGTTCAACGCGCTCACCAAAGCGGGCATCGAAGCAGCAAACTTCCCTTTCTGCACCATTGAACCCAACACTGGTGTGGTGCCAATGCCAGATTTACGCCTCGATCAGCTGTCAGAAATTGTTAAGCCGCAGCGTGTGGTGCCGAC
Organism: Pantoea sp. T14; assembly: GCF_036663535.1. Lineage (NCBI taxonomy): Bacteria > Pseudomonadati > Pseudomonadota > Gammaproteobacteria > Enterobacterales > Erwiniaceae > Pantoea > Pantoea sp. T14. The sequence goes on along the minus strand of NZ_JAWUEB010000027.1, from coordinate 425,969 downwards.
TACCATGGAGTTCGTCGACATCGCCGGTTTGGTTAAAGGCGCATCCAAAGGTGAAGGCCTGGGCAACCAGTTCCTGACCAACATCCGTGAAACCGAAGCGATTGGTCACGTGGTTCGTTGCTTTGAGAACGACAACATCATTCACGTCTCAGGCAAAGTAGACCCGGCCGAAGATATTGACGTGATCAACACCGAGCTGGCGTTGTCGGATCTGGACACCTGTGAACGTGCCATTCAGCGCGTGCAGAAAAAAGCCAAAGGCGGCGATAAAGATGCTAAAGCTGAGCTGGCTGCGCTGGAAAAATGCCTGCCGCACCTGTCTAACGCCGGTATGCTGCGTTCGCTGGATCTGGATGCTGACGACAAAGCGGCTATCCGTTATCTGAGCTTCCTGACGCTAAAACCCACTATGTACATCGCTAACGTCAACGAAGACGGCTTCGAGAACAACCCGTATCTCGATCGAGTACGTGCTATCGCTGAAGCTGAAGGTTCGGTTGTGGTGCCTGTGTGTGCCGCCGTTGAATCAGATATCGCTGAGATGGAAGATGAAGATCGTGCCGAGTTTATGGAAGAGTTGGGTCTGGAAGAGCCAGGCCTGAACCGCGTTATTCGCGCCGGTTATTCGCTGCTGAATCTGCAAACTTATTTCACCGCGGGTGTGAAAGAAGTGCGCGCCTGGACTATTCCTGTTGGCGCGACTGCTCCACAAGCTGCGGGTAAAATTCACACCGACTTCGAGAAAGGTTTTATCCGTGCGCAAACCATCGCATTCGATGATTTTATTGCGTTCAAGGGTGAACAAGGTGCTAAAGAAGCTGGCAAAATGCGTTCAGAAGGAAAAGAGTACATCGTTAAAGATGGCGATGTGATGAACTTCTTGTTTAACGTCTAAAATCTGTTGTCTCATGAGGTTTTACTGAACCTTATGAAGATTAACAAATGCCATAAAATCCACGCCATTGCGTGGATTTTTCATTTTAAGTGAGTACAACAACGGTACAAGAAATGAACATTTGCCCTTCGGTAAATCGTGACTTTTCATCGGCACAGCCTCCGCTCAGGGAACTGTTTATCATGCCGGAATTCTGTGTCTGAATGGAGCAGGATTTCAGGCAGGATCAACAGTGAGTCCAGTCCGCCCTTTTGAATATATTAACGTCCGGTGTTTATCAGAGACAGGTCTTCATATCTTCGGAAAAATAAAAAGCAAGATTAGTCTTGATGGATGGGGGTTAAGGAGAGACGAAAATATAATAACTTCATGAAATATCATACCCCCGCTCAGAAAATGAAACAGAATTAAATTCTTGTCTAAAAGATCTAGCGGCTACGATTTTTTAATTTATTTTACCGTTAATTTTTTATTATTCCATTTAGCATATCTTATTATATATCAAATAAAGATAATGACGCGCTTACGAAAGGCGCCTGTTTTAATGTGTATGGCCCAGCAGGTTTTCAGACTGCCATGGTCGACAATCAATGCCTGACAATTAAGGGCGGGAAACGGGTTCATCTCAACAAACAAGAAAAGCCTCTATATTTATCTTCATTTGATTCAGCTTTAAGGGATAAGTGCAGCACATTTTCAATCAATCTTTCTCAAGGAATGTAGCTCGATTTTCTGTTGATTTGCAGAGAGCCTTGTACTCACGCACTTTATTCATGACCCTATATCCTGTACGTTTCCTTACCCCTGACAGACTATTACAATTAAGCCATTCAGATATTCCTCTCGGCAGCGATATTACGTAATCCTAATTTTTAGCGCCTCACTTGCTTTAAGAGAACCTTTAATGAACGCAGGAAATTTCCTATATTTTCACTCATCAAAAAACCCTCTTAAATATTGCCACTCACAAATAAACCGGTAGAGTATAAATTGTAGTTAAGGACAACCATTAATATGGAATACACTCATGGAAGAGAACGCAGGCATATCGCTTGCCGTCAGCGCATATGCACTGGCAATAGGCATTATATTTCCTCATGTAGCGATCGCTGCTGAGCAGGACATCATTCAACAACAGCGTCAGAAAGCGATTGAAGCGCAACTTCAGCCGCCAGTGCCTGACGTGCGTTTATCCACACCAGCGGTCAGCTCTTCCCGCGTCAGCTTCCCGGCGGAAAATCCCTGTTTTGATATTCAGCACATCACGCTGAACGGCCTGAATGATTTTCCGGGCTGGTTACCTTTGCAGCGTCTGGCCAATCAAGGTCAGGGACATTGCCTGGGCGTCAAAGGGATTAATTTGCTGATGAGCATGCTGCAGAACCGCATGATCGACAGCGGCTACGTCACCAGTCGGGTGCTGGCGCCGCCGCAGGATTTAACCAAAGGCACGCTCACATTTCAGCTAGTGGCCGGAAAAATCAGCCATATTGGTCGCACCGATTCCAGCGATCGTTACGTGACGCTTGCCACCGCCCTGCCCTCGCGCGAAGGGAAGCTCTACGACCTGCGTGATACTGAGCAGGGACTGGAGAACCTGCAACGCCTGCCTACCGTTCAGGCTGATATGGCGCTGATCCCCGGCAGTGCGCCCGGTGAAAGTGTGATGGCCGTGCAGTGGAATCAGAGCAAGATGTGGCGACTGGCCGCATCGCTCGATGATTCCGGCTCAACGTCCACCGGACGCTATCAAGGCGGACTGACGCTCTATCTCGATAACCCCCTTTCGCTGAGCGATATGCTCTATGTCTCGGCAAGCCATGATTTGCAGTTCGGCAATGACAAAGGCACGAAGAACGTTACCGGCAGCTATTCGGTGCCGTTTGGCTACTGGCTGGCGGGCATCACCACCAGTGATTACAGCTACCACCAGACGGTAGCCGGTGCGTTCACCGACTATGAATATAGCGGCAAGAGTAAAAGCCTAAACGCGAATCTCAGCCGCGTGCTGCACCGCAACGGCAGCCAGAAAACCACGCTGAGCTATGACGTAATAACGCGTGAAACCCGCAACTTCATCAACGACACAGAAATCGACGTGCAACGCCGCCAGACTTCGGCGTGGCGACTCGGCTTGCAGCATCGTCACTATATCGGCAGCGCCACGCTGGATGCGGGCGTGAGTTATCAGCGCGGTACCCGCTGGTTTGGCGCTCAGCCTGCGCCTGAAGAGTACTGGGGTGAAGCCACCGCGCTGGCAAAAATTGTCCAGCTTAACGCCCAGCTGGCCGTGCCGTTCTCACTGCTCAGTCAGCGATTCAGTTTTAACACCCAGTATCTGCGCCAGATGAGCAACACGCCGCTGACGCCGCAGGACCAGTTTGCCCTCGGGAACCGCTGGTCGGTGCGCGGCTTTGACGGCCAGCGCACACTGAACGCCGATGAAGGCTGGACTCTGCGCAACGACATCGGCTGGGCCACGCCGCTGCCGTCACAGGAACTCTATCTGGCGCTGGATTACGGCGAAGTCAGCGGACGCAACAGCGGGCAGGATTATCTGATCGGCAAGCATCTGGCCGGAGGCGCAGTGGGACTGCGCGGCTACGCCCTGCGCACCAGCTATGACCTGTTTGCCGGTATTCCGCTCTCTAAGCCTGCTGGCTATCAGACCAGCAGCCTGACGCTCGGCTTCAACCTGAACTGGCGCTACTGATGGAGATCAAGGGGTACCGGTTAATTGCGCCGTGGCTGGTTGCGGATGAGGCCAGCGAGGCCGAAGTGCTGGGCATGGCCTGCACTCGGATCGTCACCGCGATGCACCGCTGCACACCTTGCCGACGCTTCTGCTGCCGCTGATTAAACAACAGCAGTACGCCATCGCCGTAAAAGATGGCAGGCCGGTGTTCTTCCTCGGCTGGGCGTGGATGGATGAAGAGGCTGAACAGCGCTATCTCACGCATGCCTCGGTGATGATGAAAGAGGCAGACTGGACCAGCGGCAACCGCCTGTGGATCACCGATTTCATTGCGCCGTTTGGTGACATCCGCAACCTGCTGCGGCTGATGTGTGAAGTGATCCTGCCGGAGCAGTGCTTCCGCTGGCAGGATAAACAGGGCAATCTCCGCGGCCAGCGGGTGCATTTTTATCATGGAAAGAAAGTCAGCGGGCGCGACGCCCTGCAATGGCAGCAGGCACATCCACTGAGCGTGGCGTTGCCTGAAATCGGATAAGGAGATCAGATGAACAAACTTCTCTATCGCATCATTTTCAACAAAGCGCGCGGCATGCTGATGGTAGTTGCCGATATCGCCCGCAGCGGTCAGGGCAAACAGGCGCGTGCGCGCCGGATGCAGCGGACTTCCAGCCGGATATGTGCGCTATCAGCGCTGCGCTTCGCCCTGCTGAGCGCGCTGGGCTGCGTTACCGTATTGCCTGCACAGGCGCAGATTGTCGCCAACGGCCAGGCTCCGGGAAACCAGCAGCCCACCGTTGTCAGCGCGACCAACGGCACGCCGCAGGTAAACATTCAGACGCCCAGCGCGGGCGGCGTATCGCGCAATAACTACAACCAGTTTGATGTTGATCAGAAGGGCGTGATCCTCAACAACTCACACGGCAACACTAATACTCAGCTTGGCGGCATGGTCACCGGCAACCCGTGGCTGGCACGCGGCGAGGCCAGCGTGATCCTCAACGAGGTGAATTCACGCAACCCCAGCCAGCTCAATGGCTATGTGGAAGTCGCCGGTAGAAAAGCGCAGGTGGTGATCGCCAACCCGTCCGGTATCACCTGTGACGGCTGTGGCTTCATCAACGCCAACCGCGCGACGCTGACCACCGGTCAGGTGCAGGTCAATAACGGCAACCTGACGGGCTATCAGGTCAGCGGCGGTGACATCGTCATCAACGGTAAAGGGCTGGATTCACGCGGTCAGGATTACACAGACATCATTGCCCGCACGGTTAAGGTGAATGCCGGCGTCTGGGCCAACGATCTCAGGGTCACTACCGGTCTTAATCAGGTGGACGCGACGCATGAAACGTTGACGGCAGGCCAGACTGATGCGGCCAGTCATCCACAGGTGGCGCTGGACGTGGCGGCGCTGGGCGGCATGTACGCCAGTAAAATCCGCCTGATTGGTACCGAACAGGGCGTCGGCGTGCGCAACGCCGGTTCGCTGGGCGCGACGGCGGGCAACTTTACGCTTTCCAGCAACGGTCGCATTGAGAACAGCGGCAGAATCAACGGCGCGCAGGATATTGCGCTGGCAAGCCAGGCCGATATTCGCAACAGCGGCACGGTTTACGCTCAGCGCGACGGTCAGGTTCAGGCCGCTGGCGAGGTAATTAATCAGGGCGTAATGGCATCCGCGGGCAATAACCGCATTCAGGCAGGTTCACTTAATAATGCCAGCAGCGGGGTCCTTGCCGCAGGTATGACGTCCGATGGCGCGCTGGGCACACAAGGCGATTTGAGCCTGACCACGCATGGGCAACTCGCCAGCAAGGGTCGTCACCTCGTGGCGGGTAATCTGAATGCTCAGGGCACAGCGGTCGATCTCAGCGGCAGCCAGACTTACGCCAACAACATTAATCTGAGCGCCAGCACGGGAGACGTCAGCACCCGCAGCGCCACGGTTGAGGCAAAGAGCAGCCTGCGAGCCAGCAGCAGCATGCGTATTAACAATGACGGCGGCAAAATCCAGGCGGGCAAGCTGGCGTTAAGCGCCCCACTTCTCTCCAACCGCCAGGGTGTGCTTAATCAGTTAGATCAAACCGATCTACTGCTGTCGCACGCAGCAGGTATCGACAACAGCAGCGGCACTATTGCCAGCAACGGCGACAACCTGACGCTGAACACCGACGTGCTGGATAACGGCTTGGGCAAAATTCAGCACGCGGGCAGCGGTGAGCTGAATATTTCTGCCGCCACGCTGAACGGCAGCCAGGGTATCCTGAGCCAGGCCGCACACATAATTGTGTGAACTGCTCTGTTGCCACAGATGCTACGTTGGCTGGAAATCCTGCATCGGCTTTGCCTGTCAATCATCAAAATGGTATTCCCTTGACCGTTTTGGAAAAACAATATGGTAACAAATTCAAATACGTATCTTCGTCTGAAAATATTATGCAGCAAATGGCAGATGCAGGTTCTGGGTCGAGGGGGATTGTTTTTGGCTCATATGGCCCAGGCCAGCCTGGGCACGTATTTAATGTTGTAAACCAAAATGGTACGATCCGATTCCTTGATGGACAAACCGGTAAACCTGCCGATCTTAGCCAGTTTAAATCATTCCAATTATTGAGAACGAACTGATGATTAATTTTGATGAGGCAGTAGAAAAAGCGACAAATTATCTGAAAGATGCAGATATTCCTGTAGTTATTACGCTTCAGGGACGTTTTGCAGAAGGATGGTTTTTTTGCTTTCAATCCCGCGAATATCTTGAGACTGGAGAGTTTTCCGCTCAACTCGCAGGGAATTCGCCGTTCATAATTGATAAAGATACTGGTGAAATACATGAGCTTGGAACAGCCTACCCCATAGAAAAGTACCTACAGGACTACGAAGAAAAGAAAAATAACCTGAACTAGCAAGATCCCGGCTGATTAGCCGGGATCTTTGTTTTTACGCTGTGAAAACCCATCTTCCCGTCGCCGTAACTGGATCATGTTAGAGGCTGTGGTGAGCTTCAGCACAGTCGCTCATGAGTGGTTCATGTAATGAGGCCCGGCCATAGCGCCGGTTTTTTTATGCAAGTCAGTCGACAGAGCTAGTAATGAGATCTCCGCAAAAACGCCCACTGGCTCAAAAGGTAATCCGCTAAATATTATAGAAGGTCAGAATAAGCCAGTAATGATAGGAAATCGTGACTACTCTGGGCACTCATTAGACCGTATGCAGAAGCAGGGTATAACGCCTACTACTGTGGAAAATGCAATACGACCAGAAAATGCGATACAAGGTAAACGACCCGGTACAACAGCTTATTATGACAGTAAGAACAATATAACCGTTATTGCTGATACCAAAACTGGCACAGTCGTAACTGTCGACTTTGGAAGGATAAAACAATGATTTTACTGTCAGATATGAATATCAGTGAGTACGATGAACGCCAGATCTCTCTGATGAAAGAAACATTGTCCCTTTTTGAATCAGAGAAAGTTACTCTTAAAAAACTGATTGATAATTTAGAAGGTTTATTATTTTGTCTACAGTCGGTAGATATTCAGTGGAAAAACGATTTCCATGAATATTGGTTCGTATTAGAGCAGATATATGCTGTTGCTTTGTTCAGAAATGAATCTATTTCTCCAGATGATCCTGATTTACTTGATGCTCTGAGGCATCTGAATGAACTATTAAGCAAATAACCTTAGAGATCCCGGCAAAATTGCCGGGATCTTTTTTTGTCACTCAGTCGCAAGCCGGATCACCAGTTGCCCCCGCTCAACAGCGATAGTAACTGGTGTATCTGTCCCAAATCCCGCCTCGGCCAGCCAGTTGATGGAGAAGACAGTAGCCAGCCGCATCTGTGCGGGTTGCTGGAAGTGGGCGATGTGAACCGGTCTGGGGCTGAGCAGTCGGCCCCCGGTCGGGGTGTGGTCGATAGTCAGTCGGATAGTGGAAAAGCAGCTTAAGGCCAGACGGCACAAGGGTTAGCGGCCCACGCAGCGGTAAATGCCGCACTGGCAGCGGCTCAGGGGAATAATGCTCTCGTTGGTGCGGGCGGTGCCGCGACGGCGGAGATGGTCGGCATGATAGCCGTAAATGCTTACGGCAAACCGGTCAGCGAGCTCAGTGAGACAGAGAAGCAGACGGTAAGCGCGCTGGTGACCTTGGCAGCTGGCCTCGCGGGCGGTCTGGCTGGCGGTAGTACGGCGGATGCGGTTGCAGGGGCTCAGGCGGGTATGACGACGGTGGAGAATAACTATCTGAGCAGTAAGCAGATAGAGGCCAGGTCCGCTGAAATGAAGCAGTGTCAGGCTGGCGGCGGCGACTGCGGCGGCATTGTCACCAAGTATGAAGAACTGAGCACCGCCCAGCAGAAGCAGCTTATCAGCGACTGCGTGACCAGTCCGGCGACCTGCCAGCAGAAATACGGTGATGTACTTACCGACAGCATGGCGGTGAAACAAGCGCTGGATCGGGCGATGGGCGAAGATATCCCGATCAGGATGGTCTACGATCTGACAGCGACCTGGGCGCATCAGATGGACGCTGACGGGATCGTTGCCAGCAATAAAGTGTCAGAGCAGATTATGGCGAAATATGGCCTTGATCAGGCTCAGGCAGATATTATTGCAGGCGTGGCGTTAAGTGCGCTGGGTGGAGTGAGTAAGGCCGGGAAGCCTAATTACATCTTAAATAAAGATGGAGCAATGCTTGGTATAAATGGTCCAACGGTTCCAAGCAAAACCTTATGGATGGGGAAAGGAAAAGAGAGGATAGATGTTGAGAATCCTGCGCTAGGAAAAAGATCTGGTCAAATACATTATCAAGATAGTAGTAATAACAAATATTATTATGATCCGATAACACAAACATTCCCCGGAGCACCTAAGGGTGTAAATGATAAGCTGAATGATCCTGCTTTTAAAAATGCGATCGATAAAGGCATAAAAAAATATCTTGGAGAAAAATAATATGCTAACCAATAGATTAATGCGTACCCAGCTTGTCAAGATTAATTGGACGGAAATAGGAAAAAACTGCCTGACTTATGAGCTAGAAAGTATTGTATCTGAAGGTTTTATTGAAATTTGTGGATGTTTTTTGTCCAAAAAATTATTTTCATATTGCCAATCAAACTCTCCTGACAATTTTGAAGACGAAATTTCATTTGAATGCTTTGTAAACTCTTTTCATATGGATGATTATGTAAATGAAAGATATTTTGAATATTCAATTATTTTTAGTAATTCCATAATTAAAAAGTGGAATGAAATATATGTTGATAAATTAAACGTTATTATATCTCTGGATGATGAGACATTGTTACCAACAATTAAATTTCATCTAAAAAGAGACGGTCTTTCATGGTTGGATGAACATAACCTTGATGCGAGTATTCAGGCAGTTCTAATAACTACAGATGAAATTACCATAGCTCAAACTTAAGTAAAACAGAAACCCCAGCCAATCAACTGGGTTTTTACTATGCATACCAGTCAGTTAACCTTCATCCGCCAGCCGGATAATCAGCTTTCCAGCCTCCGGGATCACCTTGATCCTCTGGCCGGTCTCAAATCCAAAATCTGCCATCCAGTGCCCCTTAAGGGTGATGGACGGTGACGGCTGAAACTTCTGCTGATCCCGGATGTAGCTCCCGGTATAACGCCGGGCTTTGGTTGAGATGTGTTCGCACTTATGATGTTGCGCAGCCATAGTAACTACCTCATATAGTTGTTGTGGTCAGCGGGCCGAGAAAACAAAGCTTACACAGCAGCTTTAGCATCAGGTGGATTGTTATATTTACCTGGTGGAATGCAGATGACAGCGGGTACTGGCGCAACCGCAAATGCGGGTATCCAATACCTGGTTAATGGAGCAATAAATCCAACAGATGTTCTAATTGTCGGTTATGTAGGTGCATTTACTGCAAATACAGGCTTCCTTGGAACTGTAGGTTAGAATGCGACAGGGGGAGTGACATCAAGCTATCTGAACGGAAATGACCCGATAAAAGGTGGTGTAATAAGTGGTGCTGCTTCGGGGTTCGGTTATGGAATCGGTAAGGCGGCCACAATTTCATTAGATAAATGGGTAAACCCAGCATGGAAAAATTACGAGTGGGTTGATATGGATATGGGGATAAGTAAGCCATTACCTTTATCACCAATACCCGGAATATCCGGTAACGCTATATCATCAATAATTACAGAAGCAACTGGACAAGGTGGCTCTAAAGCTACGAATAGTTTGCAACTGGCGAATGAAAATGAAAAATAACTTTTACCGTTGGCTCGCTGTTTTTATGGTTCTGATGATAATCATGAGTTTAAGTTCATTTTTTGCACTATTCATCAAACCCATTATTTTTTATTTTGAAACAGGTGATATCAATATTTCTGTTGTTGATATTTTGTTTTTGAGCATTAAAATTGGTTCGTTTGTTAGCGGTACAATCGTCCTTGGATTATGGATTAAATATCGATTTAATATCTAATAACATAAACAATCTGGGCCAGAGTAGCCAGCATGAGGAATAATTTTTTCGGAACTGTTGGGTGGGAAATATCAGGTAGCGCACTAACTTATCAAATAAATGGTGATGACCCATTAGTAGGGGCAAATAGAGAAGCAAACGGTGAGCGCGCTCGCTCCCCTGCCGGCTGGGTTTGCGGGTAGTCTGTCTGGAGGTAATACGGCGGATGCGGTTGCGGGAGCACAGGCCGTTAAGACAACGGTTGATAATAATGCGTTCAGTCTGGGAACGGGCATGACGAGTATTGGTGCGGCGAATTAATCGTGGAATCAGTACGCGGAAAATAACAATCTGACACCGGAACAGAAACAAGCCGGACTAGATAAGATCGCCAAAGGTGATTTGCCTGAAGGTGCGAATATTACCAAAGCTATTGTCGAAGGTTATAAGGATGGTGTTTTGGTAGCAGGTGCGACTTATCTTGGGCCAGCGGCGTCTCTTGGTCAGTTTGTAGCCGGAGCGGCGATAGGCAGTGGCGCAAACACGGGCTACCAGTTCTATGAAATGAGCAACCAAGGCAACAAAAATAAGGCGTTTGATTAATGGAGTGCTGCGGCGGCGGGAGCAACCGGCAGTCTTGCTCCGGGACGTGGTCTATGGACAAACGTTGAAATTGCATTGGGAGGAACAGCATTTACTAATGGGCCTGATCCTGTGGCGTTATCTGGTGCTTGAGTAGCCTCTGGATTAAGCGGTGCATTCGGCAAACTTGCTCCTATTGGAGTTGATAAAATCATCGGCGATAATAGTGTGCCGGGCTTAGCGTACGATATCATTGGTGCAGGTGGTTTTGAGTTTATCAATGGATTTGTTAAGGATGGATTAAATAGCCTTCCTAAAGATGAGAAAGGAAATGAGAAGTAATGCTTAAATATATAAAGCTATTTATTTATTCTTGCATTTTTTGCGTGCTGGCCAATCTGATTATGGGGGTGGGCGGAGCAGCATTGATTTATATTTCCAAGGGGCATTTTTACTATCCATTTCATCAGGTGATAAGAGCTATTTCTTTTGGGGTAATTGCAGGCTCAGCCATTACACTTGCAGCAATTTCATTTAAACTTATCGATACGTTTAAAATAAAAAAAACGTTAAATATACCCCATTCCTTTTTGGATGGGATCCTTCAAATCTGCCAAACGCACACACCTACTCGTTAGATAATTGGATTTTGGTTATTCCCCCCGCCATTTAAAATATTTTCAACCCTGATTAATTTGACATGAATATTAAATATGGAGGTTTTTTATTTATAAAATTAGACCCACAGCAAAATAAATTTCTGGTGAATCTGTTGGGAAATATGCGCCCGATTTGTTAACGCCATGAGTAGGATCTTTTTCGGGCTTAGCGGATTTTTATTACCAGAAGCGATATTGCTGATCCAGCTGATGAATCGATTCCTGACGCTCCATACTTTCACTTTCTTGTGATTTCACTGCTAACAGCAAATCTGCATCTTCCTGACAGATAACATACACCGACTGACGTCCCGGCAGATTCACGGTAATAATGCTCTCCTCAACAGCATCAAGCACTTCATCATGTTGGCTCAAATAACTATAAACGTGTTCCACAATTATCTCCTTATATTGAAAGACGCGCAGTGTACGAAGAGTCGTAACTTACTATCGACAAAACCTTATTGATCTTGAACGCATTCTGACTTCTGAACTTGCTGCACTCTGACATGCGCAGTTGACTATTTTATGACAGCAAACCGTTATTCATCCGATCTACCCGCGCGGCGCATCTTCTCTTTCAGCGTATTTTCTCACAGCGACAACCCGTCGTTGATAAAAACGGGCGCGCTGCAACGGCTGCAACACGCCCGAGGGATTAGAAGAAGCCCAGCGGCTGAATGCTGTAACTCACCAGCAGATTTTTGGTTTGCTGATAGTGATCAAGCATCATTTTGTGGGTTTCACGGCCAATGCCCGATTTTTTGTAACCGCCAAATGCCGCATGTGCCGGATAAAGATGGTAACAGTTGGTCCAGACGCGTCCGGCTTTGATTGCCCTGCCCACGCGATAGGCGCGGTTGATGTCACGCGTCCAGACGCCGGCGCCCAATCCGTAAATCGAATCATTGGCGATGCTGACCGCTTCCGCCTCATCTTTAAACGTGGTGATACCGATCACCGGCCCAAAAATCTCTTCCTGGAATACCCGCATGCTATTGTTGCCTTTCAGCAGCGTCGGTTGAATGTAATAGCCGCTGGAAAGCGATCCTTCCAGTTTTTCCACGCCACCGCCCACCAGCACTTCTGCGCCCTCTTGTTGCGCAATCTCCAGATAAGAGAGGATCTTATCGAACTGCTGCTGTGACGCTTGCGCACCAATCATGGTTTCGGTATCCATCGGATCACCACGCTTGATGGTTTTGATGCGTTTTAACACGGCGGCCATGAAAGGTTCATAAATTGATTCTTGCACCAGCGCACGGGAAGGACAGGTACAGACTTCGCCCTGATTTAGGAAGCCGAGCACCACGCCTTCTGCGGCCTTCTCAATAAAGCTCTCTTCCGCCTGCATGATGTCTTCAAAAAAGATATTCGGTGATTTTCCGCCTAACTCAACGGTAGAAGGAATCAGGCTTTTCGCTGCCAGTTCGAGAATATGGCCGCCAGTGGCGGTTGAGCCGGTAAAGGCAACTTTGGCAATCCCAGGATGCGAGGCCAGCGCTTCACCCGCTTCTTTACCGAAGCCATGCACCACGTTTATGACACCCGGAGGTAATAGATCTTTGATCAGATCAACAAAAAGCGTGATAGAAAGCGGCGTCTGTTCTGCGGGTTTTAACACCACGCAATTGCCTGCCCCCAGCGCCGGAGCGAGTTTCCACGCCGCCATCAATAGCGGGAAGTTCCACGGGATAATCTGCGCGACCACGCCCAGCGGTTCATGGAAATGATAGGCCGCAGTAAACTCATCAATCTCTGCCGCACTGCCCTCTTGCGCCCGCACGCAGCCCGCAAAATAGCGGAAATGGTCAACAGCCAGCGGCATATCAGCAGCCAGGGTTTCACGTACGGGTTTGCCATTATCCCAGGTTTCGTTTACAGCAATATATTCAAGATTCTCTTCCAGCCGATCGGCAATTTTTAACAGCACCAGTGCGCGCTGCTGCGGCGAGGTTTTCCCCCATGCATCAGCGGCAGCAGCGGCGGCGGCCACGGCATTATCGACATCAGCGCTATCGGAGCGCGGAAACTCCCCCACGGTTGATCCGTTCACTGGCGAGGTATTGGTGAAGTAGTTGCCATTAACCGGCGCTACAAACTCACCGTTAATAAAGTTGCCATAGTTTTTTTGTAGCTGAATGAGAGAACCTTGTTCTCCGGGAGCGGCGTAACGCATGGTGTTTCTCCTTGTAGAGTGCAGGATGTAACAACAATTAAACTTATTATTAACATGGCTGATCTTCGTCAGACTGTCAGATTTAGAGAGAGGAAACTGTGACCGCGACGAAGGAATAGTTGCGCGACGTAAAGCTACAGATAATTCCGACTTTTCCCCGCTGCGCTCACATAAAAGAAACTTGTCGCTGAGAAAAAGTCAATATGGGGAAGTATTCATACAGGAGATCAGCATGCTGGCTTCGGCTTTTACCTTAATGCGCAAAAAAGCAGACTTCGTTCATCAGTTCATTCGTAATCCGCGCAAAATGGGCAGCATTACGCCTTCATCAGACACACTGTGCCGAGCCATGACCCATTCAGTCGCGTGGGATAATCAACTGAATATTGCGGAGTTAGGTGCAGGTGATGGGGTCTTAACCCGCCAACTACTGGCGCGGATGTCGCCGGAAGCGACGCTGGATGTGTTTGAGATCAGCGGTTCGCTGGCAGAGAAACTCATCGCAATGGACGATCCTCGCATGACGGTTCGTACCTGTTCAGCGGAATACCTTAACGGGAAATACGATGCCATTTTCTCTGGCCTGCCGCTGTTATCACTGCCGCCTGCTTTGCGTGATGCGATCCTGCGAGCAGTATTTAATGCGTTAAGCCCAACCGGCGTATTTGTACAGTTTCAATATACGTCACTAACGCAACCCGATCTGTCGCGCTATTTCACCTGGGAACGCCAGCGGGTGCTTAAAAACGTGCCACCCGCCTGGGTTTATCGCTGCACGCGTCACTATGCGCCTTGAGCCTGCTTGATTGCCGGGCGCGTCTGTAACCAGAACGCGCTCAGCAACTCACGCGCCCAGTCAGCGTCTTCTGATTCTGCCCCGCTCATTTCCACGCCTTCTGGCAAACATGCACGCATGATCTGCTGAGTAAATTCCGGGTGAAACTGCACAGACAATGCCTGCGGTGAATAGCGCACGATTTGACAGCCATCTTTGGCAGAATGCGCCAGCACCTGCGCCTGCGGCGGCGGTGTAATCACCGATTGTCGATGTGAAAGCCAGACACTGAAAGATTTGGGTAGCGCGGACAGCAGCGGATCCTGTTGCGCCTGCGCGCTGCACACCAGCGGCAATAAACCGCGTTCCCAGCCTTGCGGATTGTCTGCCACTTTACCGCCTAGCGCATAGGACATCAGCTGATGCCCATAGCAAACGCCAAGCAATGGCAACTCAGCGTCGATAGCGGCGCGTACCCACGCTGCGCTGCGCTCGCTCCATTCGGCGTGGTCAGTCACCATCGCCCAGGAACCACTGAGAATAGCAGCGGAAATTTGGCTAAATTCAGGCAGCGCTTCACCCAAATGCGGGCGCACAATAACGTACTCATCGGGCTGTAAATCTAACGCGTCAATAAACCAGGCGGGCTGTTCGCCAATTTGTGCCACGACGTTTGCGGGAGGAACTTCTAGCTGAATTAAGGCAAGGGGTAATGCAGGCGTTTTTATCATACCGAATCGAATCCTCTGCGAAGTGGGCGTTTCGGAAAATCAGTCTGCCAGCAATCGCCTTAAAAGTCTTATGATTTTCCATTCGAAGTAAAAACAGAAAATATCTTTCATCTCCTGACAGAATGCCCCCAGATCGTGCCATCATTAGTGTGCAAAGGTAACTAATTAAAGGATGGTATTGTGGCGGCGCGGCATTTTTTTCTGGTCTTAATGGTGGTGTGTATCTGGGCCTTCAATAACGTAGCAGTGAAATGGGGCTTGCTGGAGTTACCGCCGCTGTTCCTGACGTGGATGCGTTTCGTGGTGGTCGCCATTATTTTGGTGCCGTTCTGCCGTATAAACCGGCAGCAATTCCCCTGGCTGCTGCTGCTGGCCTTCACCTTCGGTTTTATGCACTTCTCGTTGCTGTTCGTCGGAATGCGCTACACCGATGCCGGAACCGGCGCGATTGTGGTGCAGCTCGGCACGCCGATTGCCATGTTGCTGGCGATGGTGGTGCTGAAAGAGAAGCTAAAAATGGTGCAGCTGTTTGGCATTTTGGTTTCACTGAGCGGCGTGGTGGTGCTATCCGGCAGCCCAACCATTCCTACGTGGTGGGTACTATGCCTGCTGTTGTGCAGCGCTACCGGCTGGGCCGTCAGCAACCTTATCGTCAAAAAATCACCCTCGATTAAACCGCTGACCATGACCGGCTGGATTGCCTTTTTGGCGGTTCCGATTGTTGGCGTTGCTTCGTTAGTCATGGAATCTCATCAGCTGACGGCGTTGAGTCACGCAGGCTGGCGCGGCTGGTTTGCCATTTTTTACAGCGCTATCGCCTCGTCGATTGTTGCTTACACGCTGTGGTACATGCTGTTGAAAAAATACAACGTCAATTTGATCATGCCCTACTCGCTGCTGACGCCAGTCTTGTCGGTCTTGATGGGGATTGTGGTATTGGGTGACAGTCTGAACAGCTTTAAAATTATTGGCGCCTCGCTGGTGATTTTGGGAACAGCGATTGCCGTGATTAACCTGCGTAACCTGCGCATGCACGCACGTTTCCCGCGTCTTCGTCGACGTTAAAGCAGCGTGCTATGCTTGAGAGAACGTGATTCTCAGGAGCATAAACATGGACCATCAGCTCGCCGCGTCACTTTGGCAGCAGATGTGGCAAGGATTGCGCGGCAATATTGCACCGCAACCGTTGCCCACCTTTGTTGATACCCGCACATTTCCCTCCGCTTATGCCGTCAGCGAACTGGCGGCCAGCAGCCTTGGCCTGGCGACCCAAGCTGCCGCAAACCTGATAACTTCATCGCAGCCCGTTGAGATAAACGTGCGGCTGGCTTCGCGCTGGTTTCAACACAGCTTCATGCCTCTTAACCGCCCTGCGCCCGCGTTATGGGATCCTTTTGCGGGCGATTACGCCAGCGCGGATGGCTGGATACGTTTGCACACCAACGCCGCCCATCATCGCCAGGCGATGGAAAGCGTGCTGGGCCGGCATCCCGATCGCCAGGCATTAGCGCAGCAGGTGGCGCGATGGCAGACGACTGAACTGGAACAGGCGATTATTGCTGCTGGCGGTTGTGCCGCTGAGATGCGCAGCGCAGAAGCCTGGCAGCAGCATCCTCAAGGCCAGGCGGTGAATCAGGAACCGCTGATCGCCTGGCAAACCACTGCGCCCGGCCCTGTCCCCACTTGGACGTTGCCTACTGCACGTCCGCTGTTGGGCATCAAAGTATTGGATTTAACCCGCATTATTGCCGGGCCCGTTGCAACACGCTTTCTTGCAAGCCTCGGCGCGAATGTGCTGCGCATTGATCCACCCGGCTGGCAAGAGCCGACGCTGGATGAAGAGATCACCTGTGGCAAACGTCGTGCGGTGCTGGACTTAAACCTTCAGGCGGATCGCGAGACGTTCACTCAACTGCTGCGTGAAGCCGATGTTTTGGTGCAGGGTTATCGCGCCGATGCGCTGGAAAAGCGTGGATTTGATGCCGAAACGCGGCAGCAGCTGGCGCCCGGTTTAGTGGATGTCAGCCTGAATGCATGGGGATGGCAAGGCCCATGGCGTAATCGTCGGGGTTTTGACAGCCTGGTACAGATGGGATGCGGCATTGCTGAACAAGGCATGCGCAGTCAACACAGCAATAAACCCACGCCGCTGCCCGTGCAGGCGCTGGATCATGCCACCGGCTATCTTATGGCGGCTGCGGTGCTGGAAGGATTGCGTCAGCGTAAAGAATCAGGAAATGGCAGCCAGGCGCGTTTATCGCTGGCGCGAACAGCATTGATGCTGCAACAGCATCGCTATCCCGAGGGAAGCCAGCAATCCGGTATTCATGCTGAAGTCAGCGATAATCTGGCGATGTTTGAGTTAACGCAATGGGGTTTGGGCGTGCGCTTGCGTTCTGCGGCTTACCTTCCTGGCACCGCGCTGATCTGCGCGACGCCAGGATGCTTGCCGGGTACGCATCCGGCGAGCTGGTAACTTATTCGTCGTCTTCGTCTTCTTCAGCGCTTTCAGCCAGTTCGTTATACATGGCCTGAATCGCTTCACGACTCAATGCAGCCAGCGTGCGATAAAACGCGCTGGTCGCATGCGCTTCGACTTTACCCAGAAACGCACCGCACCAAGGCAGTAAATAGCGTTCAAACAGCGCTAACTGGGCCGCACTTTCATCTTCCGCAGACTGATCTTCCAACCAGGAAGCCGCCAGCATCAACACGCCAAAATGATCGGCAGGCGCATCGCTCAACGGCATTCCGCGTGAGGATAAAAATGCGCGGACTTCCGCTTCTGTTTTCCCTTCTGGCCATTGTGATGCATAAGGCGGAACTTTACAGTCGCTGCCGACAAACAGCGCGTTGTAGTCTGCGGCTAACGCCTGTGGATCGCTGCTCTGCTGTAAACGCTTTAACAGATCGTCTTGTTCCAGCGGCCATTGCGCCTGCAATTTGCCCTCACGCAACAGCGTAAACAGCGGCACCAGCAGCGGATCTTGCGGTTGGCGATTAAATAGCGAGCCGATCACGCGGCACAGAATGGAAAACTCATTCATGAGTCAGAATCCTTGAAGCAATAAAGTTAAAAATCAGCCAGTTCAGCAATGTGTTTGCCGGTACGCTGCTCAAGGAAATCGAGCAGTCGACGCGGCGTGACATTTAACACGCGATCTTCAGGAAAATCCACTTCACGTGTAATCCGCAAACAGTGCTCAAAATGACCCAGCGTAAAGGCGGTATGGGAATCTGAACCAAATGCCAGACGTCCGCCTGTATCCCGTACCGCTTGAGCAATCGCGCGGCAGTTTGGTTCACTGCCTGGGCGCGAATGGGTAAAGGAGGAGTTATTGATCTCTAGCGCAACGTCATAATGTGCAGCCGCTTCAGCAATCGCCGGAATATCTACCGGAAACTTCGGATTACCCGGATGGCTAATTATATGCACCAGCCCGCCCGCCATGGCAGCAATCATCGCGTCGGTGTGATGCTTTTTATCCCGTGGGGCATAAACCGGCTCGTGGAAACCGGCCACGATTAAATCCAGCGCATCCAACATCGGGCCAGAACAATCAATCTCGCCCTGCTGGTTTTTAATATTCGCTTCGATACCGCGCAAAATCGCCACGCCATCGATCACGCGCGGCCAGATGCGCATGTTGACGAAATGCCAGTAATGCGGTGCATCTGCCATATCGGGACCGTGATCGGTAATAGCAAACAGCTTTAAGCCGTTCTGTTTCGCCTGCGCGACGTAATCGTGCAGCGTACTGTACGCGTGGGTACTGGCGACGGTGTGCATATGCAGATCTACCGGATACATCTTTTTCTCCTGCTGATCGCCCGTCATGGGCTGGGATAAAAAACAGAGCTTTAATAATTAATAGCCGCGCTGGCGATCAACGCAACCTCGCGGCATTTCACCTGCTTCGCGCTGCGTGATGGCGTGAGCGATATAATCCATCGCCTCTTCCGGTAACGTGACAGCCGCATTATGTGGCGTAATGGTGACACGCGGATGTGACCACAGCGGATGACCTTCTGGCAACGGCTCAACCTGAAACACATCCAGGGCGGCAGCTTTGAGTTGACCACTGTTCAAGGCAGCCAGCAGATCGTCCTCAACGACTTGCGCGCCTCGCGCCAAATTCAGGAAGAAAGCCCCTTGCGGCAGCTGTTGCAAGAAGTCCCGATTAATCAGGTTATGCGTTTCGGCAGTGCTAGGCAGTAGATTGATTAACACCTGCGTGCCGTGCAAAAAATCATTCAGCGATTCGCGTCCGGCAAAGCTGGTGATGCCTTCAAGCTGCTTAGGCGAACGGCTCCAGACCCGCAGTGGGAAGCCCCAATATTTCAGGCTTTCAGCGACGCGTTGGCCTAAAACCCCTGCACCGAGAATACCAACGGTAAACGTTTCACGTTTGTAGCCCGTCAACGGCTGCCAGCACGGCTGCTGCTGTTGCAGTCGGTAATCATCAAAGCGGCGAAACCAATCCAGTACGCGATGCGTCGCGTACTCTTGCATCTGACGCGCCATGCCGGTGTCTTCAAGACGAAACAGCGGCACCGCATCGGAGAGCATGTCGGGATGGCGTTTAAGCTGCGCGAGGATCTCATCCACGCCAGCGCCCAATGCAAACACGCCGCGTAGATTTTCTCTTCCACTCAACATCTCTATTGGCGGTGAACGCACCAGCGCGTAATCGGCGGGTGCGTTATCGCCCGGCAGCCAACGACGCACGCGTGCTTGCGGCAGTCGTTGTTGTAAGCCCTTGATCCAGAGCGTGGCGTCTTGCGAGGGGTGAAACCAGATAATCTCCATACTGCTCTCCTTTTTTCTTTTCAGCGTCGGGGAAAAAGGCAACGAAGACAAGGAAAAATCCATACAAAATGCAGGATTTTGATTCCCTGCTTTTAGCGATTTATTCCCGCGCCTTCACATTTCCGGCTCGCTTCAGGGTGAAACACTGAGATAGCGTCTAAAGTTGTTCGAGTGGTCAATGCGTTACGCGCGACCCGCTTTTCGGACAAGGAGAACAACCGATGATAAAAACTGAGGTAAACGCCACTGAAGGGCGTCAGGGCTACGCACCATTACTGCTTACGCTGTTGCTGAGCGTGCCCGCATTTACTGTTCACGCAGATGATAATTCACGCATGCTGAGCAATCAGCCGCAGCCGCCCGATGTGCGTTTAGGGCCATTATTTAACGCTGTGCAACAAGCAAAATTTTATCCTGATCAAAAGACCTTTGCTGATGCGCTACCTAAATATGATCCCGCCTCGATTCTTGCCGACTGGCAGATGCAAAAGAATCAACGCAGCTTTGACCTAAAACGCTTTGTGTCAGCGAATTTTACGCTGCCCACTAATGGCGACAAATATGTGCCGCCAGCCGGTCAAAGCCTGCGTGCACACATTGATGGTTTGTGGCCAGTACTGACTCGCACCGCCAAAAGCGCCGGGCAATATGACTCGCTGCTGCAACTGCCGAAACCTTATGTTGTTCCCGGCGGCCGCTTCCGTGAGGTCTATTACTGGGACAGCTATTTCACTATGTTAGGTTTGGCAGAAAGTGGTCATTGGGATCGCGTGCAGGATATGGTGGATAACTTCGCCTCACTGCTGGATCGCTACGGCCATATTCCCAACGGCAACCGCAGCTATTATCTCAGCCGTTCACAGCCGCCCTTCTTTAGTTTGATGGTTGATCTCTTGGCTACCCACGAAGGTGACAAAGCCTATACGCGTTATCTGCCGCAGTTGCAGAAAGAGTATGACTACTGGATGGCAGACAGCGACATCGTGGCAGCCGGCGATGCCAGCAAGCGCGTGATTAAACTCGCCGATGGCACCCTGCTCAATCGGTATTGGGATGCCCGTGATGTGCCGCGTACCGAATCCTGGATGGATGACGTGAACACCGCGAAAAAGGCCCCGCAGCGCGATAAAGCGGAAATGTACCGTGAGTTGCGCTCAGGCGCGGCGTCTGGCTGGGACTTCAGTTCACGCTGGTTTACCGATGCACATAACCTGGCCACAATCCGCACCACGCAGATAGCACCGGTCGATTTGAACAGCCTGATTTTCCATCTGGAAAAAGTTCTCTCGAAAAGCTACCTGCTGAATAAACAGGGCAATGTGGCGAAGCAGTACGCTGACCGCGCTGAGAAGCGTCAGGCCGCGATCAACCGCTATTTATGGGACAGCAAGCAAAGCTGGTACGCAGATTACGACTGGAAGAAAAAGCAGGTTCATCCGCAGCTCACCGCCGCAGCTCTGTTCCCGCTCTACCTGAACGTCGCCAGCGATAAGCAGGCCGACAGTACCGCCAGCGCGGTTGAAAAACAGCTGCTGAAACCGGGCGGATTAGTGACCACCACGGTGAATAATGGCCAGCAATGGGATGCACCTAATGGCTGGGCACCGCTGCAATGGGTCGCGGTAGAGGGTTTGGAACACTACAAAAAACCGCAACTGGCCAAACAGGTTGGCCTGCGCTTCCTGCAAAACGTGCAAACCACCTACGATAAAGAACATAAACTGGTAGAAAAGTATGTGGTTGAGGGTAAAAACCTGGGTGGCGGCGGTGGCGGTGAATATCCGCTACAGGATGGTTTTGGCTGGACCAACGGCGTCACGCTGATGCTGCTCGACAAGTATTGTCCAAAAGACAAAACCTGTAACAGCGCCCACGACATTCCTCAGAGTTCCGCTTCAACGCAGTGATCCTAATCTGATACTGTCGGATCAAACCGACAGTATCAGCTTGTTTACCTTGACTTCCTTTCATCGGCAGGCAGAATTGCACTCAATTTAACAAATGGTAATGATTCTCAATATAACAATGAGAATCTTTACCATACTGTTTCCTTGCCTTAATCTGACCTGAAAGGATCGCTAATGACACTGCCTTCTCCTGTGAAACGCAGCGCGGTTTACTGTGCGCTGGCGCTTACTGCTCCGACATTTTCCTTCGCGGCTGAAACGTTGATTGTCACGGCACAACCAGAAGAAAGCGCCGAATCACCAACGCAGGGGTATTTGGCGACCACCAGCCAGGGCGCGACTAAAAGCGATCGGCCGTTGATCACCACACCCCAATCCGTATCGGTGATTACTCGCCAGCAGATTCAGGATCAGGGTGCACAGGATCTCAATCAGGCACTGAATTATACGCCAGGCGTCTTCACCAATTTTGCCGGTGCGGCGACGCGTTACGACACCATTTCGCTGCGCGGTTTCCACGGCGGCGATGTCGATAACACCTTTATCGACGGCCTGCGTGTTATGAGCGATGGCGGCAGTTTCAATGTCATGCAGGTGGATAACTGGTTTCTCGAACGCGTTGACGTGATCAAAGGCCCCTCTTCGGCGCTCTATGGTCAAACCGTGCCGGGCGGCCTGGTCAATATGATTACCAAACGCCCGCAATACCGCGAAGAGGGACATTTTCAGCTTTCAGCAGGATCCAACGCGACCACCAGCGCGGCTTTCGATTACACCAATGCGATCAACGATCAATGGGCATTTCGCCTGACTGGCATCACGCGCAACAGCGATACGCAATACGATCACACCCGCGAAGAAAAATATGCCCTGATGCCGCAGCTGATGTGGCAGCCGGATGAAGATACGCATCTGATCCTGAAAGCCTATCTGCAGAAAGATCCTTCTGGTGGTTATCACGGATCAGTGCCGGGTGAAGGCAGCATTACTGAACACAACGGATATAAACTCAGCAACGGTTTTTACGAAGGCAACAGCGATCTCGACCAGTTCAAGCGCCATGAGCAAATCTACAGTTTCGACTTCTCGCATCGCTTTAATGAAATTTGGTCTTTCTCTTCAACCGGCAGCTACAGCCACTCGAATGTCGATCTCGATCAGGTGTATCAGATTGGGTGGAACACAGCGAACAGCGATTTACTGAACCGCATCTATTCAGGTGAACGTTCATCGCTTTCTGCATGGGCTACCGATAACCGCTTGCAGGCGGAGTTCGCAACGGGCGCGTTGGAGCATCGCGTTAATGTTGGTGTCGATTTTCACCGTTACAAGAATGAGATCAGTAAGGCGTCAGGTGATGCTAACCCGCTGAATGCCGTAACCGGTGAACAAGTGGGTGCGATGCCGGGCTACGGCTGGACAGAAGCGACGCGTCGCTATTATCAAACCGGTCTTTATCTGCAAGATGAGATGAAGCTGGATCGCTGGCATCTCGATCTTTCAGGTCGCTATGACCGCATTGTCGCTAACAACAGCGGCAGCGATCGTCGTCAGGACGATCACATCAGCGGACGCGCAGCCCTGCTTTATGCCTTTGATAACGGTTTATCGCCGTACGTGAGCTGGAGTCAGGCGATTACGCCAACCGCGCTGACGGATAACAACAATAATCTGCTAAAACCCACCACCGCAGAGCAGTATGAAGCGGGTCTGAAGTACCAGCCGAACGGCACGCGCGATCTCTACACCTTAGCGATCTATGATTTGATGCAAAAAAATGTCTCTAACCGCGATGTGATCACGGCAACTTTTACCCCCTCAGGCAAAGTGCATTCGCAAGGTATTGAGCTAGAGGCGCGTAATCAGATCACCCCACGATTCAGTACGATCGCGGGCTACACGCTTAATCATTTGCGCTTCAAAGATTCAGTGGATGGCAACGATGGGCACACACCTTACGTGACGCCAAACAGCATGGCCTCATTTTGGGGACATTATCAGTTCGATTACGGTCTCAGCGCGGGCGCGGGTGTGCGTTATATCGGCAAGCAGTGGGCTGATAACGAAAACACCACGCGTTTGCCTTCCGTTACGCTGTTTGATGCTTCGGTACGCGCAGATTTAGGGGCCTGGAACAGCAGCTTGAAAGGCACATGGGTGCAGGTTAATGCTAATAACCTAACCGATCGTAATTATGTCGCAGCCTGTTACGGCACCGGTTATTGTTACTGGGGCGCAGAACGTACGGTGATGGCGACGGTGGGAGTGGATTTTTAATCACCACTGAGATGACAAACATACGGTTTTAAGCGTAAGCCGCTAAACGCAAAACATGAAAAAGGGGACGAATCACTTCGTCCCCTTTTTTGTTTAGATCGTCTTTGACGCTGAACGTCAGCTGCGAACTTTACGGTAGATAAACAGCACCACAATGGCACCAATTACCGCAACCACGAAACTGCCGAAGTTGAATCCGTCCACACGACCGAAACCAAACAGGGTGCTGATCCAGCCACCAACAACTGCACCGATGATACCGAGCACAATGGTAAGAATAAAGCCGCCGCCGTCTTTGCCCGGCATAATCCATTTAGCGAGAATACCGGCGATTAAACCAAAGATGATCCATGAAAGAATGCCCATTAACTACTCCTTGCGTTTTTTCTGATTACATTGTGTTCGCCTGATTAATCAAGCGGTTTACCGCAATAAGTATAGACACAGTTTTCAATTTTGCCTGTTGTGTCACAGTTAAAAAATTTAGTTAGCAAGCTAAAGCTTTTTTTGTGCAGGTCGATAACGGACAAGTGGCAAAGGAAACAGAAATGATGACGAAGCAATCATTTGGAGCCAGTGAGTGAAAGAATCCGATAACGAACAATACCTCAAAAGAGGAACGCTAGCTGTCCTGGGAGTAATGAAGGAGCTGCTGCGCTATCAAACACCGCTCATGGTGACCTTTTCCCGTGGGCAATTTATCAGCCGCATGTTAGCCGCAGATGAAGATCGTATCGTGTTCGATTTAGGCAGTAATAATCTGGACAACGATTACGCGCTGAACTGTCGCGAAGTGAGTATTTCGGCTGAAACCAAGGGTGCCAAAGTAGAGTTCAGTCTTGCCGCGCTGGAGATGACTGAATATGAAGGCTTGCCTGCATTTAGCGCTGGGCTGCCTGCGTTGCTGTGGCAGATTCAACGCCGGGAATTTTTCCGCATTGATGCACCACTTGAACCGCAATTTTGGTGTCATACGCAATGGCCAAATGGGCAGAAAGCCCGTTTTCGTCTGCAGGATCTCTCGCTAGGCGGTATTGGCGTGCTGGTTGATGAAGCGCTGCCTGAAGCGTTAAAACCTGGCGATGCATTCAAGTCTTTCCGGGTCGAGCTGGGCGAATATGGTCATTTCGAAGTAGGGGCAAAGCTGATGCATATTGGCGAGCGCAGCCTGGTCTCCAGCAAAAACGAAACGCGCATCACGCCGCGACTGAGTTTCCGTTTTACCACTATCGAACCGCTTCAGGAACGGCAGTTGCAGCAGGTTATTTTTGCCTTAGAACGCCTGGCACGGGACAAAGCTAATCGTTTTCAATAAGTTCCTTTCTGGATGTGCCGTACACATTTGGCGCATCCAGGCTATGCTTCTTCTTGCTTATTCCCTCAAACCGGATCCCAGCAAGGAGATTCTCCCCAATGGAAAACTGGCTTTCATCACGTCATTTTCAATCGATATTTTTTAACCAAACCTTCTGGATAAACAGCGCTATCGTGGTGGTCGCCACGCTAGTTATCTACTGGATCCTCCGTTCACTGATTAGATTCATATCCAACCGTATCGCACGCTACAGCGAGCACCGCCACGTTCGTGCAACTGCTATTGTGGTGGAGATATTACGCAGCACCAGCCAGACGCTGTTGCTGATTTTTTCCCTGTTGATTGCGCTGAAATTCGTTGATCTGCCATCAACCTGGAGCAACACCATTTCGCATGGCTGGTTTCTGGCCTTTATTGTGCAACTTGCGTTGTGGATCGATTGCGGTATTCGGCTGTGGCTTCAGAGCCTGCTGCGCGATCCGTTGCATGTGCGTAATCCAGTCACCACCGTGATCTTGGGTATTCTGTTGCGCATCCTGGTTTGGGTGATGATGGTGCTCGCCATTCTGTCGAATATGGGCATTAACATTACTGCGCTGGTCGCCAGTTTAGGCGTTGGCGGTATTGCTATTGCACTGGCGATTCAGACGGTGCTGAGTGATGTGTTTGCTTCTCTGGCGATTGGTTTAGATCGACCGTTCGAACATGGCGACTTTGTGGTGTTTGGCGACATTGCCGGTTCGATTGAACATATCGGCCTGAAGACGACGCGCTTGCGCAGCCTGAGCGGTGAGCAAATTGTCTGTTCGAATACCATTCTGTTGCAGCAGACGATCCATAACTACAAACGCATGCAGCAGCGCCGCATCGTGTTCAAATTTGGTATCAGCTACGCCACATCATCAAAGCAGGTGCGTGAAATCAGCACGTTGGTCAAAGACATTATTCAGGGCATTGAGATGACACGTTTCGATCGTGCGCATTTTCTGGCTTTTGATGACTCCAAACTGACCTTTGAAGTGGTCTATTTTGTCCTTGATGCCGACTACAACAAATATATGGATATTCAGCAGGAAATTAACTTGCAACTAATGGCCGCGTTAGAAGAGCGCAATGTTCGTTTCGCTTTCCCAATTCGTCAGGTCGAATTCAGCGGCGGCAGCTTACCGCAAGTCGATTTAAAGGCGGTCGCCAATGAGTAAAACTCAACGGCAAGGCAGGTAAAAAATCGCCTCATCCCCTTTTCGTTTGGGGATGAGGCGTTGAAACCTTAACTGTGCTGATAACAACTTACGCCCAGATAGTTGCTGAACGCTTCTTGCAACACCGCGGCAGTGGCTGAATGGTTCATCGCCACATGATGCTCAAAGCCGTTACGGCAGATCCACGCCAGTAAATTTTCCAGTTGAGGCACCTGAATCACAGCGCGGCATCCCACTGTGTCCAGTGGATCGTCAACGGATAATCCTTCTCCGACGTAAGCCTTGATCTCGCCGTTAAAATCATCCGTCGAGAGGCGGAAATAGGTCAGATCACCGCTTTTCATTCGTCCATGCACCGCGCCGCAGGTGTTCTCTTTCCCGACGGTAGTGCCAATGATATCGGCGGTTCCCATGGTCGGTGATTCCAGGCTGGCGCTGGCAAAGTTGCCGCAATGGAACAGCACGCATTTATCGCGATCGTCACCGAAATTATTATTCCAGTCCGCTAACGACGCGGGATTGAGTGAACAGCTGGCCAGCGCATACATCGACAGCGCGCCCATTACGTCAACCTCACACGCACTGGGCATCAGTTGGCCCGACATCACACTCATAATGGAGCAGACATTGATGCCAAGGTTCTCCTGTAACGAAGTCCAGCACTGAATTGCGGTGGTATCAATATCGTTTTCATTCACCCACTCGCTGATCACCACAAACAGCTTCGCCATAGTTTGCAGCTTTTCATCGGGGATGCCGCGCGCGTCGGCGTTCGCTTCAAGAATTTCACGCTTTTCGGCTACCCGAATATCATCGTCACGCAGCCGCTTGATGCGGCTAAAAATTTCTGACAGATCGAGGGTTTCTACCGCGATGCCCATCTTTTCCAGTAATTTTTCACTGTATCGCACGGTATTAAACCCCGCCGGACGCGCACCAATCGCGCCGACGCGTACCCGCCGCATGGCGTGGACGACCCGGCACAACTGGGTGAAACGCTGCAAATCTTGCATGAATATTTCACCGCTTAAGGCGCAAACGTGCTGACGCGTTAAGCTGAAAGGAATGCCATATTGGCGCAGGTTATTGCACAGCGAGATCTTGCCGCAGAAGCTGTCGCGGCGCGTCGCCAGTCCCATTTTATCGAGGTTATCTTCTTCTGCCTGCACCAACACCGGCACATTCAGCCCCGAAAGACGCAACGCTTCCGCAATCGCTTTTTCATCGCCAAAATTAGGCAGTAAAACCACGATGCCGTGAATATTGTCACGATGCTGGCGGAACAGCTCGGCGCAGGTTTTGGCTTCCTGGCGCGTTTCAACACCGCCGAGGTTGGTTTGCGATTCATTCAACATCACGGTATTGATATTGAGTTTTTCAAACAGCGCTACCGCCTGCTGGCGCGCTTCGCCCACTAAATAGCTGGGGAAAAAACCGCGGTTGCCAATGATGACGCCGAAGGTCAACTGCTGAGGAAGTTTTGACATTGCTCTGCTCCGAAGAAAGTTATTGTGGCTGATAACGGCAACGGGCCACCGCATCGAGCCAGCCTTTATAGTTTTCCTGCATTTTTTGCGCGTGGTGTTCACGCGGCAGAATTACGCTGCCGCCTTGAAGCGCCTGCATTTCATTGCCCTGCTGCCACCAACCCAGCACTTTTCCTGCCAGCAAAGCGGCCCCCAGCGCAGAGACTTCAGCGGTTGGCACGCGATGAAGCGGACGCTGTAGTACATCGGCCTGTAGCTGCATCAGCCAGCCGTTTTCAGTTGCGCTGCCATCCACGCAGAGCGCGGGAAGGTGCTGGCCGCTGGCTTGCTCCATGGCGAAGAACACGTCAGCGATTTGAAAGGTGATCGACTCTAACGCGACGCGCGCTAAAACCGCGGGTGTGGCGGCATCTGTCAGCCCACACACCATGCCGCGGGCTTTGAGATCCCACCAAGGCGCGCCCAGTCCCGAGAGTGCTGGAACAAAATAGATGCCTTGATTATCAACGGTGCTTTCTGCCTGCGCAGTCAACTCGCGTGGATCTTGAATACCCAACATTTTACCCAGCCAGGCCGCGCCCGAACCGGTGTGAGTAATGTTGCCTTCAAAGGCATAACGCAGCTCGCCGTCATGCCACGCCACGGTGGTGCTCAAACCATTTTCGGTCATCAATGGCGTCGCCATTGACATCATCAGTGATGAACCGGTGCCATAAGTGGCTTTTATCACTTCTGCGTCGCCCCGGCGTTGGGCCTGTAACGCCGCATGAGAATCGCCGATACGCGCCAGGATTGGTGTGCCCGGTGATAAACCCGCAATGTCATTCACGGCCACCACACCCTGTTCACTGGCCGAGGGGGTAATGGTCGGAAGCGCCGCGCGCGGCAGCTGAAAAAGGGCCAGCAGCTCATCGTCCCAGTCATTGCGATGCAAACTGTAAAGCTGGGTGCGTGCCGCGTTGGCATGATCGGTAATAAAACAGTCGCCTGCCGTAAGTTGCCAGGTAAGCCAGCTCTCCACAGTGCCGATGCACAGTTCGCCCGCAGCTGCACGCGCTGCGCCGTCGGGAATGGCTGCCAGCATGCCGGTGAGCTTGGCAGCAGGAAACATCGGGTCAACCGCCAGGCCGGTCAGACCGGTGATGCGCGGCGCTTTTCCTGCCTGATGCAGATCGCGACAAAACGATTCGGATCGGCGATCCTGCCAGCTCACCAGCGGCGTGAGCGGCGTGCCGTTGCTACGCTGCCAAATCAACACCGATTCACGCTGATTACTGATCGCGACCGCCGCAACGGATGCGCCAGCACACTGCGCCAGACATTGTGTGATCGCCTGCTTAACTGCCTGCCAGATGGCCATGGGATCCTGCTCCGCCAGCCCCGGCTGCGGATGTTCCAGCGTCAAACTCTGGCTGCCGCGTGCCACCACCTTGCCCAGACGATCAACCGCAATCGCTTTTGCATTGGTGGTGCCTTCGTCAATCGCCAGAATCACAGGTTCTGTCATGCTTACGCTCCTGCGCAGATGCGCAATGCATTTTTTACCAGGCTGGCAGCGTCAATGCCGTGATGAGCGCGGGTTGAGGCGCGATCGCCCGCAATGGCGTATTCCCCGTCTGGAATGCCCAAACGCAGCAAGGGAATGCCACAACCACCTTCTGCTAAGACTTCTGCGACCAGGCTGCCGACGCCACCATTCACGTTGTGCTCTTCAACGGTAATCACCGCTGGATAGTGATTTAACAGGTTGCGCAGTTGTTGGGTATCGCAAGGTCTAATCGATGGAATGGCGATCACACCGGCTGAAATACCTTGCTCAGCAAGTTGCGTCGCGGCGTGAACTGCTTCGTGAACCGTGGAACCCATCGCCACCAGTGCAATCTCTTTGCCTTCCCGCAATTGATCGATTTGACCAGGCTTGAATCGATAGCTCTCCTCATGCAGTTGTGGCAGGTCTTTACCGTCGAGCCGGATGTAAACTGGCCCCACATGCTCCAGCGCATAATCAATGATTTGGCGGCACTCAAGCGGGCAAGAAGGCGCGTAGATTTCAATGTTGCCGAAGCCGCGCATGACGGCGATATCATCAATGCTGTGGTGGGTGCTGGCGAGCGGGCCGTAGCTGGCGCCGGCATTCAGGCCAAACAGTTTGACGTTGGTGTTGTTGT
Source organism: Pantoea sp. T14 (assembly GCF_036663535.1). Classification (NCBI taxonomy): domain Bacteria; kingdom Pseudomonadati; phylum Pseudomonadota; class Gammaproteobacteria; order Enterobacterales; family Erwiniaceae; genus Pantoea; species Pantoea sp. T14. The sequence continues at coordinate 395,830 of NZ_JAWUEB010000027.1, read as the reverse complement.
AACAGACGTCAACTTTGACCTGTTCATTGGCACGTGAGACCAGAAAAGGCGCGGCATTGCAGGTGACGGCGACTTTACCGCCCAGCGCCAGGCCAGCGGCGGTGCCAACCAACGTCTGTTCGGCGATCCCAACATTGATGAGACGATCCGGGAATGCTTTGATGAAAGGCGAAATTTTGGCGGTTGAGGTTGAATCTGCGACCACCGGTACCAGATCCACGCCACGGTTCACCGCATCGATAAATGCGGTCACCATCACGCTAGCTAAATGTTGTGCATTACTCATCTTTCAGTTCCTCCATGGCCAGGTCTATCTCTTCCCCTTTTGGCACACGGTGATGCCATTCGGGTTTGCTTTGAATGAAGGAGATGCCGAACCCTTTTTCGGTATGGGCGACGATGACCTGCGGCTTGCCGTTTTGCGGCAGGCTTTCGATGGCTTCGACTACCGCAGCCATGTCATTGCCGCTGCATTCCCTGACCTCAAGACCGAAGGCGCGCCATTTTTCGGGCAGCGGATCGGTGTTCATGATCTCTTGGGTACTGCCCGCTAATTGCAGTTTATTTTTGTCATTGATGATGATCAGGTTGTCGAGACCGTAATGGGCCGCCACCAGCGCCGCTTCCCAGTTGCTGCCTTCCGCCAGCTCGCCATCCCCAGTGACCACAAAAATACGGCGTTTGCTGTTGTCTTTCTTGGCGGCAATGGCAATGCCAACCGCCACCGGTAAACCGTGTCCCAGCGCGCCGGTATTCAACTCCACGCCGGGGGTTTTCTGCCGCACTGGATGGCCCGGCAAATGCGAATCGGCATGCTGATAGGTCGGCAGCCACTCCGTGGGAAAATAGCCCGCTTCGGCTAACACGCAGTAATAACCGCCTACCGCATGCCCTTTAGACTGGATATAGATATCGCGCTGATCGTCCTCTGTGCGATCGGGCGCGCAATTCAGAATGCGGAAATAGAGCGCCGTCAGAATTTCGACCTGCGATAAATCAGCACCGGTATGGCCGCCCGCTGGGCTGCCCGCGTTGAGTTGTATAATGCGACGGCGTATCGCACGCGCTTTGCTTTTCAGCTCATCCACCGAGAGATTGAAAGGATTCATACACTACCTCTGAATTTTAAATCGTTTATGAATATATATTCATAGCAGCCAAAAAAAGGGTGCAAGCAAGCGTGGCTTGCACCGTTACCGATTAACCTTTTGCTTCACCGCCCTCCTCTATCAGCGCTTTCTGCGCAACCACAGCGGCTTTTTGCTGCATACGATTCTGCGTCTGATCAATGATAACGGCGATGATAATGACGATGCCTTTGATCACCATCTGCCAGAATTCGCTCACGCCCATCATGATTAATCCATCAGCCAGAAAGCCAATAACGAAAGCGCCGATTAAGGTGCCGAGAATAGTGCCGCGTCCCCCCGCCAGCGAGGTTCCACCTAACACCACTGCGGCAATCGCATTCATTTCGAAGGCGGTGCCGTTAGCGGGATGGCTCGCCACCAGTTGCGACGACACCACGATGCCCGCTATCGCGGCGCAAAAACCGGACAGCGTATAGACCCATATTTTGACCCGTTTAGTCCTGACGCCTGAAAGCTCAGCCGCACGTTCATTATCACCAATGGCATAAACCTGACGGCCAAACGGCAGCCGACGGGCGATATAGGCGATAACCAGCGCCAGCACAACCATCATCCAGATGGCGTAAGGTAAGCCGAGGAAATTGCCTGCCCCGATTTTATCGAATCCGGTGTTGCCCAGTTGCGGATTGCCTTGCAGACCGGGAAAGGTTTCGCCACCGGAAGTCAACATCGCGGCACCGCGCAGGATATACATCGTGCCGAGCGTGCAGATAAACGGGGCCACGTTATAGCGGGTGATGATCCAGCCGTTACCTGCGCCAATTAAGGCGCCGACCAGCAGAACAATCGGTACGATGAGCCAGACATCGAGGAAAATCGCGATACCAAACCACGGCAGCACAATGCCTTTAGTGATCAGCCAACCCGCAATCATGCCGCATAGACCCAGCGTGGCGCCGATGGAAAGATCGATGCCGGCGGTGATAATGACAAAAGTGATACCCAGCGCCAGAAAGGCGTTAATGGCGATGTGTTTCACCATGATCACCATACTGCCCACCGCGAGAAAGTCCGGCACAGTAATGGAAAAGAAGCCGACGATAAGAATCAGCGCAATAAAGGTGCGCAGCTTCAGCAGCAGTAGCAGAAAGCTTTCGCGCGAATTAAACGCCTTGACGGGTTGAGTGGCCAGCGCCACGGCTGGATTGGTTTTCATGTTTAAAACCCCTGCGCACTTGCTTTAACCAGCGCTGACTCTTCCGCTTGATCACGCGGAATATCAGCCGTGAGTTTGCCGCCGGACATCACTAAAATACGGTCGGCCACCGCCATAATTTCTTTGAGATCTGAGGTCGAAAACAGCACGGCAATGCCCTGTTTTGAGAGCTGCACCATCATGCGAAATACCTCCGCTTTGGCACCAACATCAATGCCGCGACTGGGTTCATCCAGCAGCAGCAAACGAGGATTGGTCAACAGCGATCGGCCAATTACCACCTTCTGCTGATTACCGCCACTTAACGCGCTGATCGCCACCTCGGGTGAGGAGACTTTGATCGCCAGATTCCCTACCGTGCGGGCAACCGCCTCCTGCTCCTGCTGCTGAGCGATAGCCACACGATGCGATAACCGCCGCCACAGGCTGGCAATGGTGAGGTTACTGGCCACAGACGAGACCGGGAAAATACCGGAGCGCTTGCGATCTTCGGGCACCAGGCTCATGCCCATGCGGATGCGATCGGCGGTAGGTAGTCGGGTTGGCAGCGGCTTGCTGTCGAGCCACAGCTTGCCGAGATAATTGCGCTGGCTACCTAACAGGCATTCAAACAGTTCGGTGCGACCCGCGCCCATCAAGCCATAAATACCCACAATTTCGCCGGCGCGTACCTGAAAACTCACATCATCCACCAGCGTATTGCCGTTTGGGCTAACGCAGGTGATGTGCTGCGCTTCGAGCATCGGCGCACCAAAATCACGCTCTTCTGGCAGGAAGTTAGTCACGGGTTCGCTGCCCAACATTTCGCGCACAATCCACGGCACATCGATTTCAGTGACGTTGGCTTCCGCCTGAAAACGTCCGTCGCGCAGGATAGTGATCACATCACCAATCGCCATCAGCTCTTCAAGCCGGTGCGAGATATAGATGACCGAAACGCCCTGCCGCGTCAGTTCGCGGATTACGCGGAACAGAATTTCCACTTCGGTTTTACTCAACGCCGAAGTCGGTTCATCGAGGATCAGAATATCTGCGTCTTCCGCCAGCGCTTTAGCAATTTCCACCAGCTGCTGCTGCCCAACCTTGAGGTTACCCACGCGCTCTTTGGGCGAGATCTTTTGATCCAGCCGCTGCATCAGTGCGGCTGTGCGGCGCTCCTGCTCCGCTTCATTAATTGGCCGAATGCCGCTTTGCAATTCTCGGCCCAGAAACACGTTTTCTGCCACCGACAGGTTTTCAAACAGGTTTAACTCCTGATGAACCATACCGATGCCGTGACGTGCTGCATCCCGCGTGCTATTCAGCGTCACTTTTTCGCCATTAAGAAGCAGTTCACCGCTGCTTGGCTGCTGAACGCCGGCGAGAATTTTCATCAGGGTCGATTTACCCGCACCGTTTTCGCCGATAATCACATTAACTTTGCCGCGCCAGACGCGGTAATCAACCCGATCCAGCGCTAACGTGCCGGGAAACAGCATCGAAATGTTATTCGCCTGCAGAATGATGTCATTGCTCATCAGGGAGTCCCCGGCTTCAGCTCAACTGCGACTACATCATCAACATTGCCGCGTTGCATTGTCACCGCCATCAGTGCTTGCACCGGTTTGTTGACCCAGCTTTCATCGACCTTGGGCAACTGTTTCACCGCATGTCGGTTCAACGCGCGAGTGAGTTGCGCGTACTGCACCTGATTCGTGAACTCTTCAAAGCGGAAACCGGCGGCATCGCGGATGCCATTACTGCGCAATACCGGGCCGATATTGATGTTCACCGACTTGCCGTTGATCGTGACGGTTAATTTATGTTCTCGGGCATTGCTGGTATCAAAAGCCGTGACGATGCCGCTGGCACGCACGAACACGCTTTCGCTGGTGCCCGCTTTTACCGTCTGGCTTTTGGTTTCCATATCAGCCCAGCTCAGCGCATGGCCGTTTGCTGTTTCCATTACACGAGATTGCCAACTCTCCTCCGCGATCTGCTGCGGCGTTTGATCGGTGTAGCCCGGCTTGGCGTTAGGATCTTTTGGCAGGATCGGCTTGCCGTCTGCATCCAGATCCACCACCGTACAGGCGCTTAGAAATGTCATCGCCCCGAACAGAATCAGCATCCGCTTCATGCGCACTCCGCCTTATTTAGCCAGATTGAAGTTTTTCAGTTTCGATGCATTGCTGTCGTCAATCAGCACGCAATCCATTAACTGCTTCTCTTCTTTCTGCGCTTTACCGTTTTTCAGGTAGTAATCCGCTTGCGTGATGGCCATTTGTGCCTGATCCCAGCCAGGTTGCAGCACGGTGGCTTTGATGTTGCCTTTATTCAGAATGGAATCACGCGTGTAGTCGCTGCCATCAAAGCCGACCACAATCACTTTGGTTTTGCCTGCAGCTTTCAGCGCGGCTTCGGCACCCAGCGCCATGGTGTCATTACCGGAGATCACACCAACGATGTTGGGATATTTTTGCAGGATGGTTTCCATGCGGCTGAAGGCTTCGGTTTGGCTCCAGTTAGCGCTTTGCTGCGCCACCATTTTCATGTCGCTGTAATCATCCAGCACATCGTGATAACCCTGCGAACGCACGCCTGCATTGGTATCGGACTCTTTCCCCAGCAGCTCAACGTAATCCCCTTTGCCGCCTAACAGCTTGGCGAACTTTTCTGCACCGAGTTGCGCGCCTTGATAGTTATTGGAGACGATCTGCGCCACCGCTATGCCGGTTTTATTGATTTCACGATCAATGAGGAAGGTCGGAATGCCAGCATCTTTGGCTTTTTGTACCGGACCAACGGTGGCATCCGCGCCGGCGTTATCCAGAATGATCGCTTTGGCTTTGCGGGCAATAGCGGTTTCGATCAGCTGATTCTGTTTGTTCACATCATCATCATGTGAGGCGACCAGCGTGGCATAGCCCAGCTCTTTGGCCTTGGCTAACGCGCCGTCGGCTTCGGCTTTAAAAAATGGGTTGTCGTGTGAAGGGGTAATAATTGCCAGCAAGCCTTTATCTGCGGCCAGCGAAGCGGCTGAAAATGCCATCATTGAAGCCAGTAGGGTAATTTTGACGAGAGGTACGTTCATCGGTTATTCTCCGCTTGAATAAATATTCAATTGCGATTTTATATGCAAACTGACTATGCGCCTGCCTTGGCGTATCGTCCAATGCCAGATCGTCAAAAAGCGAAAACGATCACAATTTGTCCTGCGTTGTGATTTTTGCCGCCCTGGTTAACAATACCGGGCAGAATCAGAGAAGGAATAATCGATGGCTAAACAGGATGAACAGCGGCTGATGGTAAAGATTGCCACGCTTTACTATGTCGAAGGGATGAAGCAATCAGAGATTGCCCAGTCGCTAAAATTGTCGCAATCGTTTGTCTCACGCATTCTTAATCGCAGCGTGAAAGAAGGTGTGGTGAAGATCAGCGTGGTGCCACCTGCCAATGTATTTCCTGAACTGGAAAAGGCCATCGAGCAGCGCTTTAGCCTGCCGCAGGCGATCGTGGTAGATGTACCGGATAACGCGTCGGCACTGCAGATTAAGCAGGCCATTGGTTCAGCGGCAGCGCACTATCTGGAGACGCGTTTACGTGCTGATGAGCTGATTGGCATCTCCTCCTGGAGCGGGACTATTCGCGCCATGGTGGATGCGCTGCATCCGTTGAATTCGCCCTGTAAAGGTGTGATCCAATTGCTGGGTGGCGTGGGTGCCAACGGCAATGTGCAGGCAACGATTTTAACGCAGAATCTTGCCGCCCTGTTGAATTGCCCGGCCTGGTTATTGCCTTCACAGTCGATTGAACATTCAGTCAGCGATCGCCAGCGTTTATCAGCCAATGCCGATGTCGCGGAAGTGCTGCAAAAATTTGATGAAGTCGATTTAGCCATTGTCGGGATTGGCGATTTGGAACCTTCGGCGCTGTTGCGTAATTCTGGCAACTATTACGATGAAGAGATGTTGCGCACGCTCGCCGAACGCGGCGCGGTGGGCGATATTTGTCTGCACTATTTTGATGCTGCTGGCGAGCCGGTTTTAACGGCGGACGAAGATCCGGTGATTGGTATGGAGCTGGCGCAGGTTAAGCAGTGTTCACAGGTCGTGGCGCTGGCGGGCGGAAAAGATAAAGCGCCTGCGATTCGCGGCGCACTGCGTGGCGGTTATGTGAATGTACTCATCGTGGATTATCCGACGGCGCGGTTATTGATGGCGTAAACCGGACAGCCGTTGATGCTCTGTCCGGTTAGAATTAAATGGTGCGGTAAGCGGTTGTCACTTTCCAAAGATAGCGCGGTGCCTGCGCAGCCGGATGTTTGTTTTGCACATGCTGATAAAACTCATCTGGCGACATGGCATTGATCATTGCAATGGCCCGATCGCGATCGCGTGAGAAGGTGCGTAATAATGCGCCTGCGCCATTTGCGTAAGAGACGATGGTGGCATAACGCAGTGTCAAGGGATCGCGAATACCCGACAATACTGAATCCTGCAGGATCTTCAAATACGCCGTACCGATATCGATATTTTTGGCCGGATCGCGCAGCTCGGCGCTGCTCGGCTGACCACGACGTCCTTGGGTGCGATAGACCTCACGTCCTGCGGTAGAGGCTTTAATCTGCATCAAACCCACTGCATTAGAACGGCTTACTACCGTTGGATTGCCACCCGATTCGACACTAATAATGGCGCTGATTAACTTCTCATCAACACCATAATGACTGGCGGCATCTTCGGTAAAGAACGCCCAGGCGTCATTAACATTCGAAGGCGCTGCCTGCGTTAACGGCGTGTTCTTCTCTTTGACGTGGGGTTTTGGCGGTTCGCTGGCACAGCCAGAGAGTAATAAAGCCGAGAGCATAAGGTGGCGAATTTTCAGCAATTTTTAATCTCGTTGCAGGAGTTACGCTGGCTATCATACCTGGCGTGCGGTAGAGCAAAATTACCGTTTATCCTAAATGCATAAAAAAGGGGGTGGCGGGATGACTTCATCGTCACTTTTCGTCATTATCGCGTGAGAATGATCCCCCGCTAACAGCAGGAAAGCATTATGGTTCCCCGTCAAATTCGTCTCATCTCCCCTTCCGGTTATTGTCACAACCAGCTTGCCGCATTACGCGGTGTCGAACGTTTGCGTGATGCCGGGCATCAGGTAGAAAATGACGCCGTGATTACGCGCCGGTTCCAGCGTTTTGCCGGCAACGATGAGCAGCGACTGGCCGATATTAATCAGCTAGCGCAGCTGCAAACACTGCCGGATATCGTACTGGCGGTGCGCGGCGGTTATGGTGCCAGCCGCTTGCTGGAGTCGATCGATTACATTGGTTTGCAGCGTCGTTTACTCAATCAACCGCTGGCGTTGTGTGGTCACAGCGATTTCACCGCCATTCAGTTAGCGTTGTTAGCGCAAGTGGGGTTAATTACGTTTAGCGCCCCAATGTTAGCGGGAAACTTTGGCGCAGAGGTTTTATCTGAATTTACGCTGCGTCACTTTTGGCAGGCGGTCTCATCACCTACAGTCAATGTGGCGTGGCAAAGCGATACGCCGGACAGCGGCGAGTGGCAAGGCACGCTGTGGGGTGGAAATCTGGCGATGATCTGCTCGCTGATTGGCACGCCGTGGATGCCGCAAATCGAAAACGGCATTCTGGTGATTGAAGATGTCAATGAGCACCCTTTTCGTATCGAACGTATGCTCATTCAGCTTCAACAATGCGGCATTTTGGGACGCCAGCAGGCGATTGTGACGGGTAGCTTTACCAGCACCGCGCTGTCTGATTATGACAACGGCTTTGATTTTTCTACCGTCTGGCAACGCGTCCGTGATACAAGCGGACTGCCCGTTATTAGCGATCTTGCCTTTGGCCACGCGGCCGACACCGTAACGTTGCCGTTGGGTGCCAGCGCTCGCTTGCAGGTGATGCAAGGTCAGGCGCAGCTGCAAGCGACTGGACAGCCTGTTTTGCGCTAAATTTTTGTAGTTTGGGAGATCGACATTGAAGCCGCTGTATGACGATTTGTGGATCTCAACCCCGGAATTTCCGGTGGAAGATGCCGTTAATGATTTAATGATGCACGGGTTTATGTTGCGTCATCCACGCGGCAACCTGTTGATTGGTCGTGTAGAAAACCCCCTCGACCATGAAGTGTTAGCCGATGCCGGCGGCGTGATCCGTCACTACCTCACGCACTGGCATGAATCTGCACCCGGTGCGGCAATAATTCAGCAACGCTTTAATAGCGCGCTCTATTGCCATAATCGTTCACTCGGGCCTATCAGCCGTTTTGTTGAGCCTGACGACACCTTCAGCCAGCAGGAAACCCACTTTGGTGATTTTCATCTGCTGCCCACGCCAGGCCATACACCCGGCAGCTGTAGCTTTCTCTATCACTCGCCGCTGGGCCTGACTTATCTTTTTGTCGGCGATACCATTACACGGTCGCATGAGCGCTGGATCAGCGTATTGGTGCCGGATAGCAATCCTGCCGAGCTAAAAAAGTCGCTGGAGTTTTTCCGCACGCTACGGCCTGATGTGGTGCTGATGAGCACCACGCGCGGGCACCTTTCGTGGAAAAAGGTGACGTTACAAAGTTGGTTAGCGGCGATAGATGAAGCGGAGCAACAGCCGCTGGATTTGCGCCAGCAGCCGCTGTTTTGATTACAGGGCTTTACTTAAATAGTGACGCTGATGATGGCGCGGATAGTGATCAAGGCTAAACCGCAGCGTATAACCTAACTTTTCGTAGAAAGGGCGCGCCTGAAAGCTCACGGTATCAACTTGTGCATACAAGCAACCGCGGCGGCGCGCTTCCTCCTCTGCGGCTTGCATCAACTGACTGCCCACGCCCTGCCCGCGCATCGCCTCACTCACCCATAACATATCAATGCGCAGCCAATTACCGCTGGTTGAGCCGGTCAATCCGGCCAGTTTTTTGCCCTGCGCATTGCTGACAAACACGCCAATAGATTTGACTTCATCGATATTAATAAATCGGCTATTAAACGCGTTTAAGCCTAAGCGGATCTCATCTAAATCGTGATGCGTAACCTTGTCAGTGATGTTCAGTTGCATGCGTGCTCCTGTCGCGACCGGATTAAGAGTTAGGATGTTGGCTGTCGTCGTAGCGCTCCAGGCTGATGATATCGACATCGCGCTTGTCAGTACGGCTACAGGGCAGCAGTTTATCGCTGTCGCGATAGACGAAAAACATCTGATCGCTGCTTTTATTAACAATCAGCTGATCGCCATTACGAAAGCGGGTAATCGCCACTTTATCGCCATCTTGCAGGCGTGTGCGTTGTTGGCCCGCAGCGACCTGAAAATGGCCTTTCGGCCACATCACGGTGCTAAGCCCATATTCGGCGCGGGAAACGGTCATAGTGGGGCGACCTGGACAGTTGATTTGGAACTCACTTTCACTCCAGGCTGGGGCAATGTGGCAGGCCAAAAGTGTTGCGGCAATAATTGCAGCCTTCATTGGGTCTCTCCGCTGAAGATTTATGATTTTGTTGGGATTTTTTTAGCTTAACATAATCGAACAGAGAAGAAAGGCGAACGGCCCGTAGGAAACGGGCCGAGATGTGCAGTTCACATCACTGCAGCGTCAAGCCGCATGGCTAATTAATGATTAACAGTAGACATCTCTGTTAACTGGTCACGATTAATTTGCTGCTCATGACCGTAAATATCTTTGTAAGTAATCAGGCCGGTATCATCATCAACCTGCGGCTTGCCTTCCACCACGATGGTGCGACCATCATGCGTGTGCAAGATATGATCATCTGCGCAACCTGCCAGCACTAACCCGCTGGTTAACACGCCAATCAGCATCAATGTCTTTTTCATCGGATTCTCCTTGGTTGAGAATCATCAGGTTTAGCACAGCAAGGTGGAATTGAGACCAGGAAAAGGTGGAATTGAAGCGTAAGGAAAGAAGCAGCAAAAGTCTGCACCGCGTCCTACGATGCAGACTCCTAAATAATTATTCCGCTGCGACCTCTGCCGCAATTAACATCAGTGCTAATCCAGCATAATCATCATCATACTTCTGCATGACTTCACGAATTGCACCGGCACACGCATTGACTTGCTGCTTTTTTTCAACGTCAAGCTTCTCAATCGCGTGCTGAATAATCATTAGACTGGCTTCTTCTTCTTTCATCATTTATCCCTGGTTTTGCTTAACTGTCGCGCAAAGATGGCAAGAATACCGTTTAACTGTTACCAAAGTCACCCTTTTACATTCCTGTTGCTTACCTATTAAACAAATAGCAAATGGGAACCTGCTTTAAAACTGCTATGATCAAGCTATTAGTGACGCAACGCGATAAAATCAGCGCCACCGGATTCCCAGGGATTGAAGCAGGAACAGGATCATGTTGCGACTCGGCATTTTAACACTCTTTATTTTTCTCACCGGATGTTCATCTGGCCCACAAGGCGTTGATTGTCCGGGAGAAGTTTCAACTATCTATGGTCGACCCATGGGACAAACAAATGCCCTTATTTTTGACCTGGTCAACGCTTTCACCGTGAGCAAAGACAACGTCACCGTGGAGAGTGGGACATTGAAATCAGTGGATCGTTTCAAATATGTGCCCTCCGCCGTTACGCGTGAAGGTTATTACGCCCAAAGGCTTTCCAATAAACAGTTTCGTCTTATAAATCCTCATCAAGACACGCAGATTACCTGGACGTGCCCTTAAAGGGTGAATCCTGCCGCCAGATGGTTTATTGTCAGAAAACGTCAAGCGGCAGGTCATCCTTCTTATGGAAAAGCGTCTGGATAACAACGGTTATATCGATTTCCCCTTCCCCACTACGCATAATGCCGATGGCTCCGTCAATCCGTGCGGAATTGATCTCACGCTAGAAACCGATCGCATTGAAGAGATTGCTGTTATTCGCCATTCCGCTAATCTGCGGCGTCTGCTGGAAGAGGTGAATTTGCAGGATGGCAAATTCATGACGCTAACCTGCGACTGGCAGCAAAAAAGCGATGCAGTATACGGCTTCATCGATGTGGCTTTTCGCCCAGATTTACTGCGGCACACGCATGAAGAAGCGCTTCAGCTTGAACACGCCTTTTACAGCTACCTGACAGAACAAGAAACGCAGCACGCTATGGCTGCCGGTTCGCTGGTGAATTATGCGCGATCGGTGCTGGACTGGTGCTGGTCACCACTGCGTCAACGTCAGCGCGACTACGAAAAAATCACCATCCAGTTTTATTGCCAACAAGCGGAAGATGCAGAATGGTGCTTTGATCATTTACGTCATTTTCTGGTGAGCTGGTATCCCGCGTCTGCACCCTTGATTTCGCCCTAAATAACACAGGAATCGATATGCGACTGTTTGCGCGCCCTGCTTTACCGCTGCTTTTTGCCTCACTGTTTTTTGCTTTTTCTACGCAGGCGGCCAACTGCCTGCAAACGCGTGCCGGCATTGATATGGGTTCCGGCACCACTAAAATTGCGGTTGCACAGGTCGATGTCTGTCACCATCGCATTGAAAAAGTGCTGTATGAAGATCAGCGGCCTGTGGGTTACAACGATGCCTTGTCACATGCCAGCAATAATCAGCTCGATGTCGCCATTGAGCAGCAAGGTCTGGATGCGCTGATGCAATTAGTCAGCCACGCTCGCCGCTATCATCCTCAACGGATGACTGGCGTTGCCACGGCCGTGTTTCGCTCGGCAAATAATGGTCAGGCTGTGATTGACCGCTTTAACCGTCAGGCAGGCGTTCAGCTCAGCATCATTTCCCAACAGCAGGAAGCCGAACTGGGTTTTCTTTCCGCTAAAGCTGCGCTAGATGATCCGCAGGTTAAGGATCAGGATTTGCTGGTGTGGGATATTGGCGGCGGGTCAATGCAGATGACAGCGTATCGCCCAGAGCAAGGTCAACTGATTGCTGATGTTTATCAAGGCAAACTGGCTTCAGTCACGCTCAAAAACTTTATCCTGAGCGTGTTAAAAAATGTGCCTACGCAGGGATCGCCTAATCCGATTGGTTCCTGGCGCCAGTCGGTGCTGCGTTTCGTTGAATTTTACGCCAGTAACGATGTTTCGCCACAGATCAAGCAAGATGCCACTACACGTCGTGTGATTGGTATTGGTGGCGTACATGGCTTCTCCATTAAAAACCAGCTGCCTGACAAACAGAATCGCTACACCTTAGCGGCGTTGACAGCATTGTCGAAACAGCAAGTCTGGAAAGGCGACAGCGAACTAAACGGTGACTACCGTGCAACTGATGTCAGTAATTTATTGTTGGTAGAAGGTTATATGCAGGCCCTGAAGATTAATCAGGTGGAAGTGGTTAAGGCGAATTTAATTCAAGGTGTGCTGCTGCAGTAAAAAGAAAAACCGGTTGCATACCGGTTTTTTAACCTCAGGGTTTTATCAAGCGAATCGCATGTTCAAGCATTTTCTGCTCATCGCGTTCACTGCGTGCCCGGTGATGCCGGGTGCGTTTTAACAAGTCGAATATTTCGTCTCGTTTGGTGTCATGGCCTGCTTCTGCCAGCATAATCACAGCATCGCCAATCACCCGACAAACTTCATCATAATCGTCTTCATTCAGCACATCACGTTTCATGGTTCCTCCGTTTTCGCTGTTGAAAGGAGCTGCTTCGAAAAGGTTAGACAGTAAACGCTTAGCCTGCAAAGTTAACGCTGTTCACAGCCGGAAATGATTTTTAGTGATTCATTTACTTTCTTTCGCCGCAGAATCAGCCACGTTTGCTACGCTTTTAGGTGTAACTAAAACCAAGGAGATAAAGATGTCAGGAAAAATTGAAGACGCAGTAAAAGAAGCAGCGGGTGCAGCGCAAGAACAGTGGGGTGAAGCGACCAATTCACCTAAGCATCAAGCTAAGGGTGCTGCACGTCGCTATTCAAACCAGGCTAGCTATGCTGCACGCGATGCGGCTGATTGCATCAAAGATCAGGTGCAGTCGAATCCGTTTGCTGGATTAGCTGTAGCCGCAGGCGTCGGTGTCTTCATCGGCTTCCTGCTGGGACGTAAATAATCCCCTTCTATTAACGGAAGCCTGTGGCTTCCGTTATCTTATCGCTTGTCTGTGTTTCCCATTCTGCTTACGCCTTTTTCCAAAATTGATTCCCATTCTGCTTTCACCCCCAGTAATAAAGCCTCTCCTTTCAGATAAAACCCATGAAAAATAAACACATTTTACTGGATGGAATGGTTTCGTTGTCTATGCTTAAAACTTCGCAATTTTAGAAACACTTTCGTTAACTTTCCAAAAAGGTGGTCACATGAAGAAGGCTTCAGCATTACTTCTGGTTGTAGCAACGCTTACTGCTCTGGCAGGTTGTTCACATCGTAGTAGCGCAGTGAAAGAAGATGGACGTCCACATGCGCCAAGTGGTCAGGCATCACCGGGTGGCACCCTGGGTTCGGGTCCGGTAGGACAGCCGCAGTCATAATAAAAAAAACCGGCCTGGGCGCCGGTTTTTTTTATCGTACCCAAGCGCTAGCGGCTAATAATGAATGCGCCGACGACTAATATCGCAAACATAATGCCGAAGGTAATGTAGCCGTGCTTTGCTGTCCGTGACATACCCACGAACACCGAGACCACCAGAAATAACAGCGTCAACGCCCCCGCCATTACCCAAAAAAGATATTGCTGATTCGCCATGGTTAATTCTCTCCACACCGGCCTGGTCGCTTTGATGGCGGATTGTATAACATTATCAACGCGCTTGATAATGGCGGCACTGGAACCAAAAATAGAGGCCAAGAAAATAATCATAAAAAAACCCCGCGATCGCATTAGCCATCGCGGGGTTTTTGGAACGACAGCAATTACATGTTTTCGATAATTGCGTCACCAAACTCTGAACATTTCAGCAGTTTGGCTCCGTCCATCAGGCGTTCGAAATCGTAAGTCACGGTTTTGTTAGCGATAGCGCCTTCAACACCTTTTACGATTAAGTCAGCTGCTTCGAACCACTCCATGTGGCGCAGCATCATTTCTGCGGACAGGATAACTGAACCTGGGTTCACTTTGTCCTGACCTGCATACTTCGGCGCAGTACCGTGAGTCGCTTCAAACAGCGCACATTCGTCACCGATGTTCGCACCCGGCGCAATACCAATACCGCCAACCTGCGCCGCCAGGGCATCAGAGATGTAATCACCGTTCAGGTTCATACAGGCGATAACGTCATATTCCGCTGGACGCAGCAGGATCTGCTGCAGGAACGCATCGGCGATCACATCTTTAACAATGATCTCTTTGCCGGTGTTCGGGTTTTTGAACTTCATCCACGGACCGCCATCGATCAGTTCGCCGCCGAACTCTTCTTTCACTAACTGGTAACCCCAGTCTTTGAAAGAACCTTCGGTGAACTTCATGATGTTGCCTTTGTGAACCAGCGTCAGTGAATCACGATCGTTGGTGATGGTGTATTCAACCGCTGCACGAACCAGACGTTTGGTGCCTGCTTCTGAACACGGTTTAACGCCAATACCGCACTGCTCTGGGAAGCGAATTTTCTTCACCCCCATCTCTTCACGCAGGAATTTGATCACTTTATCTGCTTCCGCAGAACCCGCTTTCCATTCGATACCGGCATAGATATCTTCTGAGTTTTCGCGGAAGATCACCATGTCGGTCTCTTCTGGACGTTTAACCGGGCTTGGCGTGCCTTTGTAGTAACGCACTGGACGCAGACACACGTACAGGTCGAGTTCCTGGCGCAGGGCAACGTTCAGAGAACGAATACCGCCACCGACTGGGGTGGTCAGCGGGCCTTTGATGGCAACGCGATATTCTTTGATTAAGTCGAGGGTTTCTTGCGGCAGCCAAACGTCCTGGCCATAAAGCTCAACGGATTTCTCACCGGTGTAAATTTCCATCCAGGAAATTTTTCGCTCGCCGTTGTAGGCTTTTTTCACAGCGGCATCAACCACTTTCAGCATGACAGGTGATACGTCAACGCCGATACCATCACCTTCGATATAAGGAATCACTGGGTTATTTGGGACAACCAGTTTTCCCTGATCCAGGGTGATTTTTTGACCTTCCGCCGGAACAACTACTTTGCTTTCCATCAACCTCTCCTTCGAGCGATTTTTTGTTAATGATTTGTAAGATGCGGATCAATACTACTTGAATATTTCCGCTACGCCAATCACCGCAATTTCGCGTTATAATGCGCCGATTGTTTCTGACTGCAAAGCCTATGCGAAAAACTTCTCAACGAATTCACCAGGATAAACGATTCAGCCGCCCAGCACGTCCGGTACGGCGCTCGCCCACGCGCCCAGATGCACCGCGGCGCGTCATACTCTTTAACAAACCTTTTGACGTGCTACCGCAATTTACTGACGAAGCGGGACGGCGCACGCTGAAAGATTACGTAAGCGTTAGCGATGTTTACGCCGCTGGTCGGCTGGACCGCGACAGTGAAGGTTTGATGGTGCTCACCAACGATGGTGCCTTGCAGGCCGCGCTTACGCAGCCTGGCAAGCGCACCGGCAAGGTCTATTTTGTGCAGGTTGAAGGCGAGCCGCAGGAGAGCGATCTGCAACCGCTACGCGATGGCGTTAATCTGAAAGATGGCCTGACGCTGCCCGCAGGTATAGAAAAAGTCGCCGAACCAACGTGGTTATGGCCGCGTCAACCCCCTATTCGTGAACGCAAAAACATCCCCACGCAGTGGCTTAAAATTACCCTGTATGAAGGGCGTAATCGCCAGGTTCGCCGCATGACAGCACATATCGGTTTCCCTACACTGCGCCTGATTCGCTATGCGATGGGGAATTTTACGTTGGATGATTTGCCTTCTGGCGAATGGTGCGATGTCACTGAAACGCCCTAAATGCCCTGCCGTTTTGATAACGTCAGGTTAACAATTGCGGAGATTCAATGTTTAAACCTCATGTCACAGTGGCCTGTTTGGTTCACGCCCAAGGTGAACTGCTCGTGGTTGAAGAGCAGATCAACGGTTGCGCAACCTGGAATCAGCCAGCGGGTCATTTAGAGGCCGATGAAACGCTGTTAGCCGCTGCACAGCGTGAGCTGTATGAAGAGACCGGCATCGATGAACCGATGCACTATTTCCTCGGCGTTCAACAGTGGATCGCACCGGACAATACACCTTTTGTGCGTTTCCTTTTTGGTCTGGATCTCGCTGAAAAGCTGCCGACCGCGCCACAGGACAGCGACATAGATTGCTGCTGGTGGTTGCCGCCAGCGCAGATTCTCACTGCCTCTAACCTGCGCTCGCCTTTGGTGGCAGAAAGCGTACGCTTATGGCAGCAAGGCGCGCGTTATCCTTTACATTTGGTCAGCCCGTTTAACTGGCCTTTTCATGAAGGTGCGCGCCACGCCGACGCATGATAGAATGCGCCGCCTGTTTTTTTATCGTTATGCGAGCCTGTGATGTCTGATATTTCCCGGAACACTCTTCAAAACTGCAACCTGGACAACAGCCAGAAAAAAGTGATCGTCGGTATGTCCGGCGGCGTTGATTCTTCCGTTTCCGCCTGGTTACTGCAACAGCAGGGTTATCAGGTTGAAGGTCTGTTCATGAAGAACTGGGAAGAGGACGACGGTGAGGAGTATTGCACCGCCGCGGACGACCTGGCCGATGCGCAAGCTGTGTGCGACAAGCTTGGCATGAAGCTGCATAAAGTTAACTTTGCTGCGGAATACTGGGATAACGTCTTCGAGCATTTTCTCGAAGAGTATAAAGCGGGCCGTACGCCGAACCCGGATATCCTCTGTAACAAAGAGATCAAATTCAAAGCTTTCCTTGAATTCGCCGCAGAAGATCTGGGCGCGGATTTCATTGCCACCGGTCACTATGTGCGTCGTCAGGACATTGATGGCCAAAGCCACCTGCTGCGCGGCCTCGATGGTAATAAAGATCAAAGCTATTTCCTTTACACGCTCAGCCACCAGCAGATTGCACAAAGCTTGTTCCCGGTGGGCGAACTGGAAAAACCCGAGGTTCGCCGTATCGCCGAAGAGTTGGATCTGATTACTGCGAAGAAAAAGGATTCCACCGGCATCTGCTTCATTGGCGAGCGCAAATTCCGTGACTTCCTTGCGCGTTACCTGCCGGCTCAGCCGGGCGAAATTGAAACCGTTGATGGCGACGTTGTCGGTGAACATCAGGGCTTGATGTATCACACGTTGGGTCAGCGCAAAGGTCTCGGCATTGGCGGCATGAGAGAGAGCAAAGACGATCCTTGGTATGTAGTCGACAAAGACGTTGAGCGCAATCGCCTGATTGTTGCTCAAGGGGGCGATCATCCTCGTCTGATGTCGGTGGGTTTGATTGCACAACAGCTGCACTGGGTAAATCGTCAGCCCATCACTGCGCCACTGCGTTGCACCGTGAAAACGCGCTATCGCCAGGCTGACATTCCCTGTGAAATTATTCCGCATGGCGATGATCGTATTGAAGTGCGCTTTGACAAACCTGTGGCTGCGGTCACGCCGGGCCAGTCAGCGGTGTTCTATCTTGGCGAAATCTGCCTTGGCGGCGGTATTATCGAAGAGCGCCTGCCGTGGGTTGCCGCTTAAACGTCGACCTTAACGACGCGTACACAGGAGTAACCGTGGCTAAGAATTATCAAGAAATTACCGTTGCGCTGGCCGGCATTTGCCAGGCCGCGCATCTGGTGCAGCTACTCGCGCATCAGGGACATTGCCCGTCGGAAGAACTTGCCGTATCGCTGCGCAGCGTGCTGGATTTGAATCCCTCTTCGACCCTGGCGGTGTTTGGTAACGAAGAAGCTAACCTGCGCCTCGGCCTGGAAACGTTAATGGCGGTACTGAACAGCAGCAGCCGTCAAGGCTCAGGCGCGGAGTTGACGCGCTACACGTTGAGCATGATGGTGTTGGAGCGCAAACTCAGCGCTAACAAGCAAGCGATGGCGACGCTGGCCCAGCGTATTGGACAGTTGGATCGTCAACTGGCGCACTATGAGCTGGAGTCTGAAACTATTCTCAGCGCTATGGCCGGTATTTATGTCGATGTCATCAGCCCGCTCGGCCCACGCATTCAGGTGACGGGTTCACCAACGGTATTACAGAATCCACTGTTGCAAAGCAAAGTACGCGCGACGTTGTTAGCGGGTATTCGTGCAGCGGTGCTCTGGCAGCAGGTTGGCGGTGGCCGCCTGCAGCTGATGTTCTCGCGCCAGCGTCTGCTGCGTGAAGCAAAAACCCTTTTATCCCGGCTGCCACTGACTTACTAAGTCAGTGCGGCATTTTTGTTTAATGATTCAGGAGTTGCACTGATGGAATTATCCTCTCTGACCGCCGTCTCACCTGTCGATGGTCGTTACGGCGATAAAGTCAGCCCGCTGCGTGCGATTTTCAGCGAATACGGTTTGCTGAAATTCCGCGTTGAGGTTGAAGTACGCTGGTTACAAAAACTGGCTGATACCGCAGAGATCAAGGAAGTTCCTGCATTTGATGCCGACGCAAACGCTTTCCTTGACGCGATTGTGGCTAATTTCGACGAAACTGACGCTGCACGCATCAAAACCATCGAACGTACTACCAACCATGACGTTAAAGCGGTTGAGTATTTCCTGAAAGAAAAAGTGGCAGACGTGCCTGCGCTGCATGCCGTTTCTGAATTTATCCACTTTGCCTGCACTTCTGAAGATATCAACAATCTCTCTCACGCTTTGATGCTGGAAACCGCGCGCCGTGATGTGATCCTGCCTTACTGGCAGCAGTTGATTGATGCTGTAAAAGGTCTGGCGCACGAATACCGTGACATTCCTCTGCTTTCACGTACGCATGGTCAACCGGCTACGCCTTCTACCATGGGTAAAGAGATGGCTAACGTCGCTTACCGCCTGGAGCGTCAGCTGCGTCAACTCGGTCGCATTGAAGTGCTGGGAAAAATCAACGGTGCCGTGGGCAACTACAACGCCCACATTGCGGCTTACCCTGAAGTTGACTGGCATCAGCTGAGCGAGAACTTTGTCACCTCGCTGGGCATTACCTGGAACCCGTACACTACCCAAATTGAGCCGCATGACTACATCGCTGAGATGTTTGACTGCATTGCGCGTTTCAATACCATCCTGATCGATTTTGATCGCGATGTTTGGGGTTACGTGGCGCTGAACCACTTCAAGCAGAAAACCATTGCCGGTGAAATTGGTTCGTCAACCATGCCGCACAAGGTCAATCCGATCGACTTCGAAAACTCTGAAGGCAACCTGGGCTTGGCCAATGCGGTAATGCAGCATTTGGCCAGCAAACTGCCGGTTTCTCGCTGGCAGCGCGATCTGACCGATTCAACCGTACTGCGTAACTTGGGTGTGGGCGTTGGCTATGCGCTGATCGCTTATCAGGCGACGTTAAAAGGCATCTCAAAACTGGAAGTGAACCGCGATCGTCTGCTCGACGAACTGGATCACAACTGGGAAGTGTTGGCTGAGCCGATCCAAACCGTGATGCGTCGCTACGGTATCGAAAAGCCCTATGAAAAGCTGAAAGAGCTGACCCGCGGTAAACGTGTTGATGCTGCCGGTATGCAAGCCTTTATCGACAGCCTGGCGCTGCCAGAAGAAGAAAAAGTTCGTCTGAAGCAGATGACGCCAGCCAACTATATTGGCCGCGCTATTCAGATGGTTGATGACCTGAAGTAATGCCTGACGCAGGCGGGTGCGTACCCGCCTGCGTTAACCTGCTGTTTAATTCACTTCGCGTATACTTCTCTCAATTCGTTTCGTTTTGATGGTAAGGAAATTCTATGCGTGTTCTGGTTGTGGAAGATAATGCCCTGCTGCGCCACCATCTTGCGGTTCAACTGCGTGATATGGGTCATCAGGTTGATGCCGCCGAAGACGCCAAAGAGGCCGATTACTTTCTGCAGGAACATCTGCCGGACATCGCGTTAGTTGATCTGGGCTTACCGGATGAAGATGGCATGTCACTGATTCGCCGCTGGCGCAGTGATTCAGTGCGTCAGCCGATTTTAGTGCTCACTGCCCGCGAAGGCTGGCAAGCCAAAGTGGAAGCGCTAGAAGCCGGTGCTGACGATTACGTCACCAAACCTTTTCATATCGAAGAAGTCGCCGCACGACTGCAAGCCTTGATGCGCCGTAACAGCGGTCACGCTTCGCAAATCATCGACATGTCACCGTTTCAGGTTGATCTCTCCCGTCGCGAACTCACCGTTAACGAACAGCCGGTTAAATTGACGGCCTTTGAGTACACGATTGTTGAAACGCTGATTCGTAACGCAGGCAAAGTGGTCAGCAAAGATTCGCTGATGCTACAGCTTTATCCCGATGCCGAGTTGCGCGAAAGTCATACCATTGACGTGTTGATGGGCCGTCTGCGCAAAAAAATTCTGGCGCTGCATCCCACCGAAGTCATCGCTACCGTGCGTGGGCAAGGTTATCGCTTTGACCTGTAAACATGTCCTGGCTTAAACGCTACCGCCCTATTTCGCTGCGCGCTCGCTTCCTGTTAGCGTCAGCGGCCATCGTACTTTTCCTGTCCCTCTCCTACGGCATGGTCGCTGTGATTGGCTATGTCGTAAGTTTTGATAAAAATACCTATCGCGTGATGCGCGGTGAGAGCAATTTGTTCTTTACGCTTGCTCAGTGGAAAGAGAATCAGCTCACCATTGCTCAACCCGAGCGCATGACGCTGAACTTCCCGACGCTGGTATTTATTTATGACGAACAAGGCAAGCTGCTATGGCAGCAGCGCGATGTGCCTGAGATTCGCAATAAGATTCACCGTGACTGGCTGCTCAAGCCTGATTTCTACGAAATCGATACCAGCAATCGCACCAGTCTGGCAGCGATGGGTAACAATATTTCAGCGCAGCGACGGCTTCACGCCTGGGATACCGACAGCGACGACACCTTTACCCACTCGGTAGCCGTGAATCGTTATGATGCCACGACCAATTTGCCCGCACTGACCATCGTGGTGGTCGATTCCATTCCCCAGGAATTACAACATTCCGATGTCGTGTGGTCATGGTTTAGCTATGTGTTAGCGGCCAATTTGATTTTAATTATTCCACTGCTGTGGTTGGCCGCACACTGGAGTTTGCGTCCTATCGGTCATCTTGCTCAGCAGGTACGTGAGCTGGAAACCAGTCAGCGTGAAAATTTGGCTGATAACCCGCCGCAGGAATTGCAAAGCCTGGTGCGCAATCTCAACTTGTTATTAACCAATGAACGGCAGCGCTATACGCGCTATCGCACCACCTTGTCGGATCTCACGCACAGTTTGAAAACCCCGCTGGCGGTGCTGCAAAGTACCTTACGATCGTTACGCAGCGGCAAGGAACTGACGGTTGAGCAGGCTGAACCCGTGATGCTGGAACAGATTAGTCGGATTTCACAACAGATTGGCTATTACCTGCATCGCGCCAGCATGCAGGCCGATCACAATCCTTTGCAGCGCGACCTACATTCAGTTTCAGGCTTGCTCGACAGCTTGTGTTCCGCTCTCAACAAGGTTTATCAGCGCAAAGGCGTGGCAATCACGCTCGATATTTCACCTGAGCTGACCTTTTTTGGCGATCAAAATGATTTTATGGAAGTGATGGGCAATGTGCTGGATAACGCCTGCAAATATTGTCTGGAATTCATCGAAGTCAGCGCGCATCAAACCGAGAAGTCTTTGCATATCTATATTGATGACGATGGTCCTGGCATACCAGAAAGTAAGCGCGACCTGGTCTTCGTGCGTGGACAACGCGCCGACACGCTGCGGCCCGGGCAGGGATTAGGTCTGGCGGTGGCGCGAGACATTCTTGAGCAATATGCCGGCAAGATTATTGCCTCAAGCAGTTCGCTGGGTGGCACACGGATGGAAGTCATTTTTCAACGCCAGGAAGTCTGACATCGCCGCGAGTAGAAAGGCGTTCGGGCTGTTATACTTGCGACATTTACAGCCCTAAGCGGAACCTTCTATGGACTATCAGCTCGATCTCAACTGGCCCGATTTTATTCAACGCTACTGGCAAAAACGTCCGGTGGTGTTAAAGCGTGGCTTTAAAAACTTCATTGATCCCATTTCTCCTGATGAGCTGGCTGGTCTGGCAATGGAAAATGAAATCGACAGTCGCCTGGTCAGTCATCAGGATGGCAAATGGCAGGTTAGCCACGGTCCGTTTGAAAGTTTTGATCATCTGGGTGAGAACAATTGGTCGTTGCTGGTGCAGGCCGTTAATAACTGGCATGAACCCTCCGCAGCGCTAATGCGCCCTTTCCGCTTTTTGCCTGACTGGCGCATCGATGATTTGATGATTTCGTTTGCTGTACCGGGCGGCGGCGTTGGCCCGCATCTCGACCAGTACGATGTCTTCATTATTCAGGGCACCGGACGCCGTCGCTGGCGTGTGGGTGAAAAAGTGCCAATGAAACAGCATTGTCCCCATCCAGACCTGCTTCAGGTTGAACCCTTTGATGCCATCATCGATGAAGAGATGGAACCCGGCGATATTCTCTACATTCCGCCAGGTTTTCCGCATGAAGGTTATTCGCTGGAAAACGCCATTAACTATTCGGTTGGCTTCCGTGCCCCAAGCGGCCGAGAATTGATCAGTAGTTTTGCCGATTACGCGCTGGCTAACGAATTGGGCAGTTATCGCTTTACCGATCCTGATGTTCCTTCGCGTGATTGCCCTTCACAGATCCTGCCGCAAGAAATTGAAGGCGTGCGTCAGGTGATGCTGGATGTGATCAACCAGCCGGAACATTTTGCCCAATGGTTTGGTGAATTTATTTCACAATCACGCCATGAGCTGGATGTTGCGCCACCGGAGCCGCCGTATCAGCCTGATGAAGTTTACGATGCGCTACAGCAGGGCGATGTACTCTCTCGCTTGGGTGGCTTGCGCGTGTTAACCATTGGCGATGCGGTTTTCGTCAACGGTGAGCGTATCGAATGTTCGCACCCGGAAGTCTTGACGGTGCTGGCGCATCATCAAGATATTACGCTGGAAGAGTTAGGTGACGCGCTAGACGATCCTTCAGTGCTGGCACAGATCGCGGCGCTGGTTAATGCCGGTTACTGGTATTTCAGCGGCGAGTAATTGCCTGAATGTGCGCACCCGTTTCATCCGGTGCGCACAGCTTCATTAATGCTGTTTCTGACCCGCCAACTCAGCCAAACGGACAATCACTTCCACCGATTGCGCCATAATATTCAGTGACGCGAATTCATGTTTGCCGTGGTAGTTATAGCCGCCGGTAAACAGGTTTGGACAAGGTAAACCTTTCCAGGAGAGTGATGATCCGTCCGTTCCACCACGAATCGGTTTTACGTTCGGCTCAATGCCACAATCACGCATGGCCTGCAGCGCCAGATCAATAATGTGGGGAAACGGCTCGACTTTCTCACGCATGTTGCGATAGCTGTTGGTGATATCGACCTTCACTGAGCAATCCGGATGCAAACCTTGGCTTATCTGCTGAGCGATCTGTTCCAGCACCTGTTTGCGCTGCTCAAAGCTTTCGGTATCAAAATCACGAATGATGTACAGCAGCTCGGCATTTTCTACCGTGCCTTTCATCTGGTGCAGGTGATAGAAACCTTCGTAGCCTTCGGTATATTGCGGCTTCTCTTTAGCCGGCACCGCCTGATGAAACTGCGTGGCTAACTCCAGCGCATTGACCATGACGCCTTTCGCTGAGCCGGGATGCACATTATTGCCCGTGATTTTTACCGTCGCCGAGGCCGCGTTAAAGTTTTCATACTCAAACTCACCCAGATCGCTGCCGTCCACGGTATACGCCCAATCGGCGGCAAAGCCCTCTACATCAAAGTAAGACGTTCCGCGGCCAATCTCTTCATCTGGGGTAAAGGCTACGCGAATCGCACCGTGTGGAATATCCCCTTTTGTCAGACGCGCCATAGCGGTCATGATTTCTGCAATGCCCGCTTTATCATCCGCACCCAGCAAAGTTTTGCCGTCGGTGGTGATTAACGTGTGTCCTGTGAGTTTATGCAACACCGGGAACATAACCGGTGACAGCACTTCATCACCATTACCCAACGCAATATCGCCGCCGCGGTAGTTTTCAATGATTTGCGGATTGACATTTTTTGCCGTGTAGTCTGGCGAAGTATCCATATGCGAAATAAAGCCAATGACCGGCGTTGGCCAGTCAACATTAGCGGGCAGCGTGCCCATGACGCAGCAGTGATCGCTAAGCGTGACATCAACAAAACCCAGCGCCAGTAACTCCTCCTGTAATTGCCGTGCCAGTGTCCATTGGCCTTCACTGCTGGGCACCTGACGCGCCTGCGGTTTTGCCTGGGTTTCCACTGCCACATAACTTAAAAAGCGCTCAAGTAACTGTTCCATTTGCCATCCTTAAGAAATTGCCGTCGGTTATTATTAACGGACCAGCCAGACGCCAGGTTGCGTCAAATCATTATCAAACAGGTTAACGCTGTCTAGGCTGTTTCGGGAAGTCAACATGCACAAAATCTTGTTGAAAAGCGCATTTATTGCGGCAAGTCTCGCAACATGTTCACCTTACTCAGTTTTATCGCTTTTGAGGGGCGGCAAAACATGGCATTGCGTCTTTTTTCAGGTATCATCCCGCCCTCCTTGCTGGCTGGTCGTGTTATGCGGCTATGCTGTTACCTGTTCGCCCTTTGACAGACTGAGACTAAAATGACGCAAACACGCGCACACCAGGCGCTGGTTACGCTTTCTGGCATCAGTAAAGCTTTCGATGGCAAATCCATCATTGAAGATTTCAACCTGACGATTCGTCACGGTGAGTTTATCACTCTGCTCGGCCCGTCAGGCTGCGGCAAAACAACCATTTTGCGCCTGATTGCCGGGCTGGAAGAAGCCGACAGCGGTCGCATCACCTTAGACAATCACGACATCACGGATACACCGGCAGAGCATCGTCACGCTAACACGGTGTTTCAAAGTTATGCCCTGTTTCCGCACATGTCGGTATTCGAGAACGTCGCCTTTGGTCTGCGCATGCAGAAAACGCCCGAAGCCGAGATAACCACACGGGTTAACGCGGTGCTGGCCATGGTTCAGCTGGATGCGTTTGCCGATCGCCGCCCTCATCAATTATCAGGTGGTCAGCAGCAGCGTGTTGCTATCGCTCGCGCCGTCGTGAATCGCCCGAAAGTCTTGCTGCTGGACGAATCCCTGTCGGCGCTGGATTACAAATTGCGCAAGCAGATGCAGAACGAATTGAAAGCTTTGCAGCGTAAACTGGGTATCACCTTTGTTTTCGTGACGCACGATCAGGAAGAAGCGCTGACCATGTCCGATCGTATTGTGGTGATGCGCGATGGTAAAATTGAACAAGACGGCACACCGCGAGAGATTTACGAAGAGCCTAAAAACCTGTTTGTCGCCCGCTTTATAGGCGAAATTAATGTCTTCGACGCTGAAGTTATCGCCAGCGAAAACGCGCCGCGCGTGCGTGCGCGCGTAGAAAGTCGCGAATGCGATATCCATTGTCCTTTCCCGGTGCAGCCCGGCGACAAACTGCATGTCATGCTGCGCCCAGAAGATTTGCGCGTTGAAGAGATTCACGACGACAGTGTGTTTGAAGGGCTGATCGGTTATGTACGTGAACGCAACTACAAAGGGATGACGCTGGAATCCACCGTTGAGCTTGAGAATGGCAAACTGGTCACTGTGAGCGAATTTTTCAATGAAGACGATCCTGACTTTGACCACTCGCTGAATCAAAAGATGGCAGTGAATTGGGTCGCAAGCTGGGAGGTAGTGCTGCCGTATGAAACTGATGCGTAATCGTTTCCAGAAGAGCGTTATCGCGCTGATCGTCGGTTGGTTGGCGCTGTTCGTTTTCTTGCCTAACCTGATGATTTTTGTCACCAGCTTTTTAACCCGTGACGATGCGCATTTTGTCAGCATGGTATTTACCTTCAGTAATTACACGCGCTTACTTGATCCCTTGTATGCCGAAGTGCTGCTGCACTCGCTGAATATGGCGTTTATCGCCACCGCCTTCTGTTTGTTGCTGGGTTATCCTTTCGCCTGGTGTCTGACTAAATTGCCTGCACGCCTGCGTCCGCTGATGCTGTTTCTGTTGATCGTGCCCTTCTGGACCAATTCCCTGATTCGTATTTACGGCCTGAAAATTTTTCTCAGCACTCGCGGCTGGCTCAACGACTTTCTGCTCTGGATCGGGGTAATCGATAAGCCATTTCGCATTATGTACACCTCGGAAGCGGTGATCTTGGGTCTGGTCTATATCCTGCTGCCGTTTATGGTGCTGCCGCTCTACTCCAGCCTGGAAAAACTCGATAGAAGTTACCTGGAGGCGGCACGCGATTTAGGTGCCAGCAAGCTGCAAACTTTTTTCCGCATTATCTTGCCGCTGACTATGCCGGGCATTGTCGCAGGCTGCTTGCTGGTATTGATTCCGGCAATGGGGCTATTTTATGTCGCCGATTTAATGGGCGGCGCGAAAAATCTGCTCATCGGTAACATCATAAAAAGCCAGTTCCTGAACATTCGCGACTGGCCTTTTGGCGCAGCCACCAGCATCGTGATGACGCTTTTAATGGGGCTGTTGCTGCTGATCTACTGGCGCGTAGCGCGCCTGCTGAATAAAAAGGCGGAACTGGAATGATGGCTCGCCTGCTACGCGGCGGTTTTATGACCGTTATCTACGCCTGGTTTTATATCCCGATTGTGATTTTGATCGTTAACTCATTTAACGCCTCACGTTTCGGTATCAACTGGCAAGGTTTCAGTACGCAGTGGTACAGCCTGCTGATGAACAATGACAGCCTGATTCAGGCAGCACAGCATTCGCTGATAATGGGCGTGCTCTCTGCCAGCTGCGCCACGCTTATTGGCTCGCTAACCGCCGTCGCGCTTTATCGCTATCGCTTTCGCGGTAAACCGTTTGTCAGCGGCATGTTGTTTGTCGTGATGATGTCACCTGACATCGTGATGGCTATTTCGCTGCTGGTGCTGTTTATGTTATTGGGCATTTCGCTTGGCTTCTGGTCGCTGCTGTTTTCCCATATCACCTTCTGCTTACCCTTTGTGGTGATTACCGTCTATTCGCGGCTCAAAGGATTTGATGTACGGATGCTGGAAGCCGCAAAAGATTTGGGTGCCAGCGAAACCACTATTTTACGTAAAATTATTCTGCCGCTGGCGATGCCTGCGGTTGCGGCTGGTTGGCTGCTGAGCTTTACCCTGTCGATGGATGACGTGGTGGTTTCGTCGTTCGTCACCGGACCAACATTTGAAATTTTGCCACTGAAAATTTACTCAATGGTCAAGGTGGGCGTATCACCTGAAGTGAATGCACTCGCCACAATTTTGATGCTGCTTTCGTTGCTGTTAGTCGCTGGCAGCCAATGGTTGCTGCGTGACAAAACTAAAACCTAAAGGGGAATAATGATGATGAAATGGTCTCACTGGCTGGCGGCTGGGGCGCTGGCGTTGAGTGTGCAAGGCGCGCAAGCGGACGATAGTAAAACGCTCTACTTCTATAACTGGACTGAATACGTGCCGCCGGGACTGCTGGAGCAATTCACTAAAGAGACCGGCATCAAAGTGATTTATTCTACCTACGAATCCAATGAAAGCATGTATGCCAAGCTTAAAACGTGGAAAGAGGGCGCGTATGATTTAGTGGTGCCCTCAACCTATTTCGTCGCAAAAATGCGTAACGAAGGCATGCTACAAAAGATTGATAAGTCACAGCTAACCAATTTTAAAAATCTGGATCCAAACCTGCTGAATAAGCCTTTTGATCCGAACAATGATTATTCCATTCCCTATATTTGGGGTGCGACGGCAATCGGTCTTAATTCAGACGAGATTGATCCGAAAAGCGTCACAAGCTGGGCTGATTTGTGGAAACCAGAGTATAAGCAAAGCCTGTTGCTGACCGATGATGCCCGCGAAGTGTTTCAAATGGCGCTGCGCAAACTCGGGTATTCCGGTAATACTCGCGATCCTAAACAGATCGACGCCGCTTACCAAGAATTAAGAAAATTGATGCCAAACGTCCTGGCGTTCAACTCCGATAATCCGGGCAATCCTTATATGGAAGGCGAAGTGAATCTGGGCATGATTTGGAACGGTTCCGCTTATGTGGCTCGCCAGGCTGGCACACCGTTGCAGGTTATTTGGCCGAAAGAAGGCGGGATTTTCTGGATGGACAACCTGGCGATTCCTGCGAACGCCAAAAATAAAGAGGCCGCACTTAAGCTGATTAACTTCCTGCTTCGCCCGGAAGTTGCAGCAAAAGTCGCCGAAACCATTGGTTATCCAACCCCTAACCTTGAAGCCAAAAAGTTGTTGCCAAAAGCCGTCGCAGAGGATGCATCGCTTTATCCTTCTGCTGAAGTGATCAAAAAGGGTGAATGGCAGAATGACGTGGGTGATGCCAGCATCCAGTACGAAACGCTGTTTCAGAAGTTGAAGGCGGGTCGTTAATACTCACGGGCGGCAGCACTGCCGCCCTGTTATTGACTGCTTATTTGTATAAGCCACGTAACAGCGTATGCACAAATTCAGGCACCACTTCACTGGCTAAGCCGTAATGGCTTTCGGCAAATTCGTTGCCAACCTGGCTTGGCTCCAGATTCAGCTCAACGGTATGCGCGCCCTGCAGTTTGGCTTCATGCACAAATCCTGCTGCCGGATAAACATGCCCTGACGTGCCGATAGCGATAAACATATCCGCGTTTTCCAACGCCTGATAAATCTCTTCCATGCCGATGGGCATTTCCCCGAACCACACCACATGAGGACGCAGCACTGAAGGGAACTGGCAGCAGGTACAGCGATCCTCTGCGGTGACATTACCGGTCCATTCGATGACCTGCCCGCTGGTAGCACAGCGCACTTTCAGCAATTCGCCATGCATATGCAACACGCGTGAATTACCCGCACGTTCATGCAGGTTGTCGATATTCTGCGTTACCAGAAAAAAGTTATCGCCTAATACCTGCTCCAGTTCAGCTAACGCAATGTGCGCAGCATTTGGCTGGATTTCAGGCTGCTGCAGTTGGTCACGGCGTTCATTATAGAAACGTTGTACCAAAGCCGGATCGCGTCGAAAACCTTCCGGCGTCGCAACATCTTCAACCCGATGCTCTTCCCACAACCCGTCGGCGGCGCGAAAAGTACGAATACCCGATTCCGCTGAAATGCCAGCGCCCGTCAGAACCACCACATGCGGCAGAGGATGTGCAGCCATTTCAGCCTGACGATCGCGCTCAAAAATGCGTTGGCGAAAGCGTTGATGCACCTTTCTCCGGGTCTTTTTGAGTCGGGCGAGTCGTAAGCGTCGACGTGGTGTGCGCATAAAGGCTCCTTGTGCAGCGGCTTCGGTGAGCCGCTATAAACAAATTTTGGGGCTTATAAGCCCGATAATAACGGTTGCGCATGACAGCGCTATGCTGCTGAGCCTGAAAATGTGCGCGGCGCGCAGATTCATTCTGGCGCGCCGCATCTTTCAGGCCTTTATTGTCCGCTCAAAACCCGCGCCGGGTCGATGCGGCTGGCGCGTCTTGCCGGATACCAGCTGGCGACCAGACTTAATATAATCGCGGTTATCAGCACCGAGAACACATCTATCCAGTGCAGTTCAGACGGCAGAAAATCGATAAAGTAAATGTCGCCGGCCAGCAGATGATGACCGGTTATGTTTTCCAAGCCGCGTACCAGCGAGGTTAAATTCAACGCCACCAGCACGCCAACCACGACTCCACTCACGCTGCCGAGCAGTCCCGCCAATAAACCGTACCAGATAAAGATGGCGCGAATCAGTCGATCTTTTGCACCCAACGTTCGCAGCACGGCGATATCACTGCTCTTGTCTTTCACCGCCATCACCAGCGTGGAAACGATATTAAAGCAGGCGACGCCGATAACCAGCACCATCGCCAGATACATGATGGCGCGAATCATTTGAATATCGCGATACATATAGCCGTAGGTACCGATCCAGCTTTTGATATAGACATACGAATGCGTGGCTTCACCCGCATCGCGGACCAGCTTCACGGCCTTAAACGGATCATCCATTTTCAACGCGATGCCAGAAACGTTTTCACCCATATCAAGGTACTTTTGCGCATCCGCTAACGGCACCAGCGCCAGGCTGTGATCCAACATGCCGCTGAGCTGTAAAATACCGCTAACCTGCAGGCGCACACGCTTGGGCTGCGACAGTTTGTTGTCGCCATCATTATTGGGGATCATGATGGTGATCCAACTGCCCTGCTTCACATTAAGCGATTTTGCGATGCCACCGCCTAAGATGATTTGCTGTTTACCTGCCGCAAACGTCGACCACTGATTGTCAGCCACAAAACGTGGCAGCGCACTTAAACGTGGTTCCTGAGCAGGATCCACGCCTTTTACCTGCAGCGCCTGAAGTTTTGCGCCGCTTTCAATCAAGCCGGTAAAATTGACGTAAGGCGCGGCGGCGGCAATACCGGGAACCTGTTGGATGGGTGCAATCATTGACTGCCAACGCTGAAATGGCTGGTTGACCGCCTCAATTTCACCGTGAGGAACCACGGCCAAAATACGGTTATTGAGTTCACGCTCGAACCCGTTCATCGCGCTCAAGCCGATAATTAATACTGCGACACCCAACGCAATGCCGATGGTGGAGATCACCGAAATCAGCGATACCATGCCGCCGCGACGTCTGCCACGGCTAAAACGTAGCCCCAACAGCAGCGATAACGAAGAACCCATTACACCGCTCCTGAAAAGATCAGTTGATCGCTCAACTGTCCGTCACGCATTTCCATCTGGCGCGTCATGCGTTTAGCTAAATGGAGATCGTGCGTCACCACCAAAAAGGCTGTGCCTTGACGCACATTCAGTT
This sequence comes from Pantoea sp. T14, assembly GCF_036663535.1. NCBI lineage: Bacteria > Pseudomonadati > Pseudomonadota > Gammaproteobacteria > Enterobacterales > Erwiniaceae > Pantoea > Pantoea sp. T14. The sequence continues at coordinate 364,677 of NZ_JAWUEB010000027.1, read as the reverse complement.
CGCCCAACAGTTCAAAGATAGCGTCAGCGTTACGTGCATCAAGGTTACCAGTAGGTTCGTCAGCCATTACCAGGCGCGGGTTATTCACCAGCGCACGCGCGATAGCCACGCGCTGGCGCTCACCACCCGATAATTCAGAGGGGCGATGGCTCGCACGATGTGCAAGTCCTACCGCTTTCAGCATTTCATGCGCACGCGCTTGCGCTTCTGCTTTGTGGATTTTGCCAATCAGCAGTGGCATCGCAACGTTTTCCAGCGCACTAAAATCAGGCAGAAGATGGTGAAACTGGTAGATAAACCCTAATTCGCGGTTACGCAGTTCAGCTTTGGCTGACGACGACATTTCGTTGAGTGATTTACCCTCGAACACGACATCGCCCGAGGTGGGCGCATCCAGGCCGCCCAGCAGGTGCAGCAGCGTACTTTTGCCGGAACCGGAGCTGCCAACAATAGCCATCAGTTCGCCCGGTTGCAGGCTAAAAGTCACATTGCGCAGCACATCCGTCTGCACGCTGCCTTCCTGATAGCGTTTGCACAGATCGCGACACTGCAACAAAGGAGAATTACTCATAACGTAAAGCCTCAGCGGGTTGTACGGCGGCAGCGCGCCAGGAAGGATAAAGCGTAGAAAGCAGCGCAACGACCATGGCACAGAAAGCGATAGTCACCACTTGCCATAAATTGATATCAACCGGCAGCGCTGCGCCATCCAGGAACAGGCCAATCACTGGCATCAGGTTATTTAACTGGCTGGCAAGCAGCACGCCGAGCAAGGTGCCCAACAGCGTACCGATGATGCCAGCGCTGGCGCCCTGCACCATAAACACCGCAACGATTTGACGGCGCGTTAAGCCTTGGGTTTGCAGAATCGCCACTTCACCCTGCTTCTCCATGATTAACAAGCCGAGCGAAGTAATAATGTTAAAGGCGGCGACAGCAATGATCAGGCTCAACAGCAGCCCCATCATGTTTTTCTCCATGCGTACGGCCTGGAACAGATCACCTTTACGCTCGCGCCAGTCTTTCCATACCATGCCTTCCGGCAGGGTTTGCTGACTCAAACTGTCAACCTCCAGCGGTTTATCCAGCCAGAGACGCCAACCGGTAACATTGCCCGCCGGATAGCGCATCACGCGTGACGCGTCTTGTTGATTCACCAGAATTTGGTAGCCATCGACTTCACTATTGGCTGCATACGTGCCGGCAACGGTAAAGATACGCTGGCTTGGCACGCGCCCCATCGGCGTGAACTGGCTGACTGAAGGCACCATCAAACGTAGCTGATCGCCGCGCTTAACGCCCAGCTGGTTGGCCAGCTGTTCACCCAGAATCACGTTGTACTGACCCGATTTCAGCACGCTTTGCTGCGTGTTGACCAGATAAGGTGTCAGCGGATCTTTTTCCTCGGGGGTGATACCTAACATCACCCCAACCGAGACACTGTGTGCACTCTGTAGCACCACATCTGAAGTCGTTAACGGCGCAACGCGGCTAACGCCCTGTAGCTTAAGCTGGTCGGGAGGTTGCTGTTGCGGATTGATGCTGCCTTTTTGGCTGGTGACCAACGCTTGCGGCATCAGCCCGAGAATATTGCCTTCCAGCTCTCGCTCGAAGCCGTTCATCACCGATAGCACGGTGACCAACGCCAATACACCGAGCGTAATGCCAATAGTAGAAAGCCAGGAGACAAAGCGACCGAAGCGATCCGATGCTCGTCCGCGCATATAGCGCAGACCGATAAATAGCGCGACTGGTTGATACATGGAATCCAATGTGCGGTTGCCTGAAAATGAGTAGTGGGATGATAAAGGAGCCGCTTGCTTTATGAAACCTCTAACCCTCTGAGTCTGCGGCAAAGTTGCGTCAGAATACGTCATCAGCAACGTTCATCGGCAGGAATGCGACAAAAAGATGATGCTAATTGTACGATTATCCGGCAGCGGGTGCGGTAGACTACAATCAGATAGACGATAAGAGGTTAAATATCGCGCAGACGTAAAGAGGTAGCGACCATGTTCAAATTTCCCAAAGGCAGTATTGTTAAACACAAATCAGGGGAGATCAGAGGCGAAGTCGTTAACGTCTTTGAGCAAGGAGATGCGCCAACCGGATACTACGTGAAGTGGGACGACGGCAATCACAGTTATCACCTTGAGCGTGATCTGTGCTGGGCCAATGTTGACCGCCCGCGTATGCACTACACACAGCAATCTACAAAATAAAGCCCATTCAGAGGCTACGCGGCACTAAAATTGTGCCGCAGAGGTGATCCCCTTGGCGTAATATGGAATGATTACGCCTTGGTAAAAATGGAGAAACCTCGAGATCCCATGTCCGAACAGACTCGCTATACCCTGCCCGTAAAATCCGGTGATACGCGCCAGCTCGGTCAGCTGATCGGCGCCGCGCACGCGGTCGAGTGTGCCAACATCGCCGAGCGTCATGCTGGCCCGGTGCTGATGATTACACCGGATACACAAACCGCCTTGCGTTTACTGGATGAAATCCGCCAGTTTACTGACTTGCCGGTTAGCCATCTCGCTGATTGGGAAACGCTGCCTTACGATAGCTTCTCGCCGCATCAGGACATTATCTCGGCTCGGCTTTCCACGCTTTATCAATTACCGACCTTGCAGCGCGGCATGCTGATTCTTCCAGTCAATACGCTGATGCAGCGCGTGTGTCCGCACAGCTTCTTGCATGGCCACGCTTTGGTGATGAAACAAGGGCAAAAACTGTCGCGCGATCGCCTACGCGATCAGTTGGAACAAGCCGGTTATCGTCACGTCGATCAAGTCATGGAGCATGGCGAATACGCCACGCGCGGTGCGCTGCTTGATCTGTTTCCGATGGGCAGCGAACAGCCTTATCGCATCGACTTCTTCGATGATGAAATCGACAGCCTGCGTCTGTTTGACGTTGATAGCCAGCGCACGCTCGAAGCGGTGCCGGAAATCAACCTGCTGCCCGCACATGAGTTTCCCAGCGATAAAGCCGCGATTGAACTGTTCCGCAGCCGCTGGCGCGAAATTTTTGACGTACGCCGTGAACCGGAACATATCTATCAGCAGGTGAGTAAAGGCACCTTCCCCGCCGGTATCGAATATTGGCAGCCGCTGTTTTTTGATCAGCCTTTGCCTACGCTGTTTAGCTATTTGCCGGATAACACGCTGCTGGTTAACTGTGGCGATCTGGAAGGCAGCGCCTCACGTTTCTGGCAAGACGCCAATGCGCGCTATGAGAATCGCCGTGTTGATCCGATGCGCCCGCTGCTTGAGCCCGTCACGCTTTGGCTGCGCCCGGATGCACTGATGGGCGAGCTAAAAAGCTGGCCGCGTGTGCAAATGACCAACGATGAGTTACCCGAAAAAGCCGCGAATACCAATCTTGGTTATCAGCCCCTTCCCGATTTAACCGTGCAGGCCCAGGCCAAAGCGCCGCTGGACCATCTACGCCAGTTTTTGGAGCAATTCCACGGCGCGGTGACGTTCTCGGTAGAGAGTGAAGGTCGTCGCGAAAGTCTGCAAGAGCTGTTGGCTCGCATCAAACTTCGGCCGCAGCCGGTACATCGTCTTGATGAAGCGGGTGAAGAGCGCTACACCTTTATGATTGGTGCCAGTGAACGTGGTTTTATTGATACGCAAGGCCATCGTGCGCTGATCTGTGAAGGTGATCTGCTTGGCGAGCGCGTCAGTCGCCGCCGCCAGGATACACGTCGCACCATTAATCCTGACATCCTGATTCGTAACCTGGCTGAACTGCATCCGGGTCAACCGGTGGTGCATCTGGAGCATGGCGTGGGCCGTTATATTGGCTTGACCACGCTTGAGGCGGGCGGCATTCAGGCCGAATATCTGATGCTCTCTTATGCCAACGACGCCAAACTCTATGTCCCGGTTTCATCGCTGCATCTCATTAGTCGTTACGCCGGTGGCGCAGACGAAAATGCGCCGCTGCACAAATTAGGCAGCGATGCCTGGTCACGTGCGCGACAAAAAGCGGCGGAGAAAGTACGCGATGTGGCGGCTGAGTTGCTGGATATTTATGCCCAACGCGCCGCCAAAACAGGCTTCGCCTTCAAGCACAACCGCGATCAATATCAGCTGTTTTGTGAAGCTTTTCCTTTTGATACGACGCCCGATCAGGCACAGGCCATTAATGCGGTATTAAGCGACATGTGTCAGCCGCTGGCCATGGATCGTCTGGTTTGCGGTGATGTTGGGTTTGGTAAAACCGAAGTCGCGATGCGTGCGGCGTTTCTGGCGGTTGAAAACAACAAGCAGGTCGCGGTGCTGGTGCCCACGACGTTACTGGCTCAGCAACATTATGATAATTTCCGCGATCGCTTTGCTAACTGGCCAGTACGCATTGAAATGCTTTCACGTTTCCGTACGGCTAAAGAGCAAGCACAGGTGTTAGAACAAGCCAGTGAAGGCAAAATCGATATCCTGATCGGTACGCATAAATTATTGATGACTGACTTGAAATGGCGTGATTTAGGTCTGTTAATCGTTGATGAAGAGCACCGCTTTGGTGTGCGACACAAAGAGCGCATCAAGGCGATGCGTGCAGATGTCGATATTTTGACGCTCACTGCCACACCGATTCCGCGTACCCTGAATATGGCCATGAGCGGGATGCGCGATCTGTCGATCATTGCAACGCCTCCTGCACGTCGTTTGGCAGTGAAAACTTTTGTGCGTGAGTTTGACAATTTAGTGATTCGCGAGGCGATCCTGCGTGAAGTGCTGCGTGGTGGACAGGTTTATTATCTCTATAACGACGTCGAAAATATCGAAAAGGCCGCACAGCGCTTGACTGAACTCGTCCCGGAAGCACGCGTCGCCATTGGCCATGGTCAAATGCGCGAGCGCGATCTGGAACGGGTGATGAATGATTTCCATCACCAGCGTTTTAATGTGCTGGTCTGTACCACCATTATTGAAACCGGTATCGATATTCCAACGGCTAACACCATTATCATTGAGCGTGCAGATCATTTCGGTTTGGCTCAACTGCACCAGTTGCGTGGTCGCGTCGGACGATCGCACCATCAGGCTTACGCCTGGCTGATGACGCCGCCGCCCAAAGCGATGACCACCGATGCCAAAAAGCGTCTCGAAGCTATTGCTTCGCTAGAAGATTTGGGAGCTGGTTTTGCACTTGCCACCCACGATTTAGAAATTCGTGGCGCGGGCGAGTTGCTGGGTGAAGAGCAAAGCGGGCAAATGGAAACCCTGGGCTTCTCGCTCTATATGGAGTTGTTAGAGAATGCCGTGGATGCGCTGAAAGAGGGCCGTGAGCCGTCGCTTGAGGATTTGACCAACAATCAGACCGAAGTCGAGCTGCGCATGCCTGCCCTGCTGCCGGAAGAGTTTATCCCGGATGTGAATACCCGCTTGTCACTCTACAAGCGCATTGCCAGCGCCGAAGACGAATCTGAGCTGCAAGAATTGAAGGTTGAGATGATTGACCGCTTTGGCTTGTTACCCGATCCGGCGCGAAATCTCCTTGATATCGCCGCATTGCGGCTTAATGCGCGAACGCTGGGCGTGCGTAAAATCGAAGCCAGCGACAAAGGCGGCTTCTTTGATTTCGCTCCGCAAAACAGCGTGGATCCTGCATGGCTGATTAGCTTATTGCAGAAAGATCCCAAGCAGTGGAAGCTTGATGGCCCAACGCGTCTACGCTTTACCCGTGAGCTGGCAGAGCGCAAAGTTCGTATGGAATGGGTGCAGGGATTCGTGGCGCAGCTGGCGCAGAACCGGGCTTAATGTTGAAAGGGACTGATTCACATTGCTCGGAGTAATATCTGATGTGAAATAAAAAAAAGCGCATCATCCCTGATGCGCTTCTCTTATTGTTTGCTGTGTGGCCGCTAACGCGGCAAATCTTTGCCCAATCAAGCCTGATCGTTGTTAAGAATCAGCTGGCCATTACGGTCGAGTGGAATACGCGTACCAGGATCGTTTTCCGTGCGGATTTTGCCCTGTTGATTGCCTATTTTATAGGTCACGTCATATCCCAGCATTTTTTCTTGCTTGTCATAAACCGTTTTGCAGCGCTGTTCCGTGGTGGTGTAAGTATCACGGTTTTGCATTCCGGCCTGAACCTGATTGCCTGCGTAACCGCCTGCAACCGCACCTGCTACGGTTGCGACATCCTTACCGCGACCGCCACCGAACTGGTGACCTAACACGCCCCCCGCCACTGCACCTAACACTGAGCCCGCAATACGGTTATCATCCTGCACCGCACGACGATGAGTCAGCGTTACGTTGCGACATTCCTTGCGCGGCTGTTTGATGCTTTCTTTAATTGGCGTTGCTGACAGCACCTGCGCATATTGCGGCCCGCGGTCAAACACGTTCATACCCGCTACGGCGGCAACACCCAGCGCCGCTGCCACACCAATACCGATACCCGCTAACATTGATTTATTCACAGGAAGTTCCTCCTGAAAGTGTTACCGCGCATTCCTGCCGCTGTCGCATCCTTCACAGCAGAGGCCTAACTCGGCGTGCGCGACCCGCCGTGTTTGTTGAATGAAGTTTTACAGATGGACCGAAATTGCAACATCAGATAAATGGAGGAAATCTATACAAGAGCCTTCAGGTCCAGCTTTTAGGAGAGTTCCGAACGAGGCGGGAAAGCGCTGATCTCAACAGAGAAATGAAATTTTCTAGTTTGAAATCAGCGTAATAGCAATATGAAAGGCGGTAAGCCGCCTTATCATCTTAATGCAGCTTGAGGCGTGGGCGTATAACGCGGTTGATACTGCCGACTAACATCATCAGACCCGTTTTGAAGTATCCGTGGAGCGCAATCTGGTGCATACGATATAAGGAAATGTAGACAAAACGCGCAATGCGTCCTTCTACCATCATCGATCCACGCATCAGGTTACCCATCAGGCTTCCGACCGTACTGAAGCGCGACAGTGATACCAGCGAGCCGTGATCTTTATAGACATAGGCTTTCAAGGGCTTGTTATTGCGCTGCGCCAGAATATTTTCCATCGCACGTGAAGCCATTTGGTGTGCAGATTGTGCACGTGGTGGCACAAACCCACCGGATGGCAACGCACAGGAAGCACAATCGCCGATGGCATAAATATCATCGTCCAAGGTGGTTTGCAGCGTATCTTTTACCACCAGCTGATTAATACGGTTGGTTTCCAACCCACCAATCTCTTTCATGAAGTCAGGCGCTTTGATTCCTGCCGCCCATACCATCAGGTCCGCTTCGATATATTCGCCGCCTTTGGTATGCAGACCTTTTTTGTCGGCACTGGTCACCATGGTTTGCGTCAGCACGCGTACGCCAAGCTTGGTCAACTCTTGGTGCGCCGCTGCCGAAATACGCGGCGGCAAGGCAGGAAGAATACGTTCGCCCGCCTCGACCAGCGTCACGTTCAACGCTTCACTGCCCAAACCTTTGTAGCCATAACTGTGTAATTGCTTAACCGCATTGTGCAGCTCGGCAGAGAGCTCAACGCCGGTTGCACCGCCACCGACAATGGCAATATTGACCTGTCCGGTCTGACCTTCGCTTGCAGAGAATTTCAGGAACAGGTTAAGCATTTCATTATGGAAACGACGTGCCTGATGCGGGTTGTCGAGGAAAATACAGTGATCTTTTACGCCCGGCGTGCCGAAATCATTTGAGGTGCTGCCCAGCGCCATCACCAAAGTGTCGTAAGGCACTTCGCGCTGTGGAACCAGCACTTCACCTTGTGCATCGAGCACTTCTGCCAGAGAGATAACCTTCTTCTCGCGGTTGATGTCGGTTAAGGAACCAAGCTGGAACTGGAAGCCATGATTGCGGGCGTGTGCCAGATAACTCAGCGCATCAATCCCTTCATCCATGGAGCCAGTCGCCACTTCATGCAGCAGCGGTTTCCATAAATGACTGTGATTGCGGTCGACCAAAATGATCTCGGCTTTGTTTTTTCGGCCCAGTTTATGACCAAGCTGTGTTGCCATTTCAAGACCGCCGGCGCCGCCTCCGACGATGACAATTTTCTTAATAGATGTAGTCAACAATGACCCCCTCAAATTGTGAACCAATAGTTAATCAATGGTTAAATTAAACCTTAATAAACATAGGGTTGGCGAAGTTAAAATCGCTATCTGAAGGCAGAATAACATGCTGCGAAGTGCGGGGCACAGCAAAATTGATTTACATCAAATTTATGAGCTAAAACTCAGAATATTACGCATAAAATCAAGGCACCTGAGAGGTGCCTTAACTATTAACCTAATGTTTTAAAAGCTTTTATTCGCTGAAGATGGGGAGAGATATTCTTAAATTTATGGCCTTCATTTTCATCCCACACAATTTCATAAAAGGGATGCAGAACCTGCGCGGTGCGTTGACCATCAAGCGCTTCATCTTTGCGTGACAAAATAGCTAAACAGCGATCACGGTTTTTCTCGCGGAAGTCGCTTACACACTTGGTAGCAATATCTTCATACTCTTCAGGACGATCAATTTTCCCTTCCATGTTTTCATAAGGGAAAAGATTGGGATTGAAGATTACCTGCCGGATACCACATAAAAAGCCAATGCGTTCAGACCAATAGCCACCCAGCCCCACGCCGCAGATCAATGGACGATCGTCATCACACAGCGTGATCATTTTGTCCGTCTCTTTTAGCAGAAACTGCATGTCATGTTTAGGATGACGCGTGCTGTAACTGATCATTCGCACATCGGGATCGATGAATTGCAGTTGCAACACTTTTTCGTGATTGCCCGGGCTATTGGAATCAAAACCGTGCAGATAAATAATCATGGTTTTCCTCAACGTGATGATGCGCCGGGCTGTGAATTTACCTCGACGCTTTATGAGCCAGCCAGCGCTGCTGTAACGAACTCAACTGCTGTGCATTGTTTTTCCAGCGCGAGCTCGCTTGCAAACTTTGGCGAGTAAACGTTCCTCGATGGTACAGCTGAGAGACACGCTCAGCTTCGATCACGGTCAAACTATCCAGCACACTGATAGCGCCCTGACGCTGATTACACACCAAAATCATATCGCAACCTGCAGACAACGACTGCTGTGCCCGTTCAGGGTAGCTTCCCATCACCGCTGCCCCTTCCATCGATAAATCGTCGGAAAAGATAACACCCTCAAAACCCAGCTCTTTGCGCAGCACGGTTTTTAGCCAATACGGCGAACCGCTGGCAGGCAAATCGTCGATCTCAGTATAAATAACGTGAGCGGGCATAATGGCATCAAGCGCCTGCTCAGTAATCAGGGTACGAAATATCGCCATATCGTGCTGTCGCAACGTAGCTTCATCGCGCGGATCGCGTGGCGTCTCTTTATGCGAGTCGGCACTCACGGCACCATGTCCTGGAAAATGCTTGCCGGTGGTTTTCATTCCCGCTTCATGCATACCAGCAATAAAGCGACGCGCCATGGCTAGCGCAATCTCAGGATCTTCATGGAAGGCGCGATCGCCAATGGCCGCACTGATATGACCAATGTCCAGAACGGGCGCAAAACTGATATCAATGTCTAAAGCGACCATTTCCGCGGCCATTTGCCAGCCCGCCTGCTGTGCCAATTCACCGGCGGTTTGCCTGTCATGCAGCGCAGCGAAAGATTGCATCGCAGGTAATTGAGTGAATCCCTCACGGAAACGTTGGACGCGACCGCCTTCCTGATCTACTGCAACCACTAATCGCGTATGTGAAGCTGCGCGAATTTGCCGCACCAGCTCTGCAAGCTGGGCAGGATCATGGTAATTGCGGGCAAACAAAATCAGCCCGCCCACTAAAGGATGTTTGAGAATTTCGCGTTCTTCTGCATCCAGCTCGTAACCTTCCACGTCCAGCATCAGCGGACCGGGTAAATGTGTAGTCATGACCTAAATCCTGTGACTTTACGCAATCAGCATAAAGCGATTAAATCTGTTCCCAGCTCTCACGAGCCATCTGTTGCAAAGCTTTTTCGCCGCTTTGCTCGGCGCGTAACTGATACCAACTAGCCATGAGTAAACGCAGCCATGGCTGCCAGTGGTTTACCTGCCGTTGTAGCTGCGCACAGGGTAATTGCGCGGCTTGTGCATAGGTTGTTAACCAACGAAGCTGTTGCGTGGGATCGGCAGCGCATACCGCTGCCAGTTCCAGTGCGATATCACCATCAGCTGCATATTCCCAATCGATAAGATGCAGACCTTCGTGCGCTACAATGATGTTTCCGGCATGAACATCCATGTGAAGCGGGGCTAATCGCAGCGGCGAAGGTTCGCCAATCCGCGTTAAGCGTTGAAGCGCTTGCAGCCAGGGCAGATTGCGCTGGCGACAAAGCTGCCAGTATTGCCACAACAGTGGCAAGAGTTTGAGGCGATAACCGGTTAACGGCTGCTGATGCAAATGCCGTAACAGCGCAACGATTTGTGGCACATGTAGAGAGAATGCCTCAGGTTTCATCGCTTCGCCCTGCTGCCAGGCTAACAATAGGCCATATCGATCACCTGCCAGCGGTTTGGCCGTTAAACCGCCAGCGTGCAGCCTGTTCAAAAGGCGATATTCACGTTGACGATCGACAAACGGGATGGCAGGCTGCGGCGCAGGGCGTGCTATAAACTTTCCCTGCGCGCATTCAATGACTTGGCTTTGTCCGGTTAACCCCGCTAGCGGGGTCACACGCGCCAGAGCACTTTCACCTAAATGGCGGGCAATCATCCGCTGCATTGCAGAATTAATTCTGAGCGACGCCGTTGCCAGACCAGATAATTTCGCCGGTTTGCACCAACATTAACTGCATCTGTAGCGTTGGCGTTTTCACATCACCCTGCGCGTTGCTGTACAACACATATTGCGCATTAAGGTAACGCGCCAGGCCAATCGCCTTACTGCGCGAATTTAAGCTATCGTCTGCCGGCAATCCCAGCGTCTGTTTCGCTTGGGTAATTTGATCGGAAGAGACCAGCGTATATTTGCCATTGTTATTCAATGCATTTTGAATCGAATCGGTGGCTTTTTCACTTTGCAGTGCGCCATTGGTGCTGTTTTTAATGCGATCCACCAGCAATACGCTGCCGGCTTCAGGGCCTGCGGCATTCAGCATCTGCGCAACCAGTGGCTGCACGCTGGCATCCCAGTTGATGGTTTTAAGCTTTGGCGGTTGCGGGATCGGTTGCGGTTGCGGAATCGGTTCCGGCGCAGGAACAGGCTGAGTCGGCTCAACGGGTTGAGTCGGTTCAACCGGAGCAGGCTGTTGCTGTTTCACCACACAACCTGTAAGAATGAGCGCCATCAGTAGCACTCCAGTACGATTTACACTGCGAATCACGTAACAGTCCTCAGAGATAAAGATAGAGACGAACCTTGCTGGCGGTCAGGTTGCCGAGTTGAGAAGTAACAGCAAGGCTACTAAGTGGCGGAACCGTAACGGTTTGAGCCGGTTCTTGCGGCGTGATTTCCAACCCTTTTTCGTCATACCAATAATAACGATAGTGCACAATCACCGGTGTTTCGCGTTGATTATAGAGCACGCTACTGGCACGTTTCTGGCCATCCTCTTCGTCAAGCTTAGGATCATCAGTAATGATGCCTGCCGACAGCACCGCAGACTCCATCACCAGCGATTGCGAGGTGTCAATCATCGGTTTGTCGCTGCTGCAGCCAGCCAGGCTGAGCAAGAACGGCAGGCTGATTAGCCATTGGCGCATAGCACGTTTCCGTTCAAAGGATCAGTTAGAAAGCATTGGGCCAAGCGGTTCGCCACCCAGCAGATGCATATGGATATGATAAACCTCCTGCCCGCCATGTTTATTGCAGTTAACGATTAGGCGGTAGCCATTCTCATCAATGCCTTCATCACGCGCAATTTTAGCCGCAGCCGTAAACATGCGACCCAACGCGTGCTCGTGGGCTTCGGTGACATCGTTAGCAGTAGGAATTAATACGTTAGGAACAATAAGAACATGCGTGGGTGCTTTAGGTGATATATCACGGAATGCCGTGACCAACTCATCCTGATACACCACATCAGCGGGGATTTCGCGACGAATAATTTTACTGAAAATCGTTTCTTCAGCCATGATGCAATTCCTTTAGCCTGAGTCGTAATCAATCAGTATGCGGGACAAATTTGTTTTCTTTCAACCTCAGGACCACTTTTATTGGATTGATTGCCTGCCTTTAAACCATTTCTTCGCTCCACCTTCTCACTTGCAACGCCACCCACGCTTCTGGTGCGTAATCGCCTACAAAAATGAAACACTGTTTTATAAATTAGAATTTAATCGTCCTTTTCTTTGTTATTTTGCCAAGTCCACGTAAGAGGTTGCCAAATCGCGAAGGTTTGCCCGCGCTGACGGCTCTACTTTCTAACCAATCCGAGAAAGAAGTCCGGAACGATGAAGGATGTACAGACTTTTACATACAAGGAGCACCCGTGATGCGCTCACGTAAAATTGGTCTTGGTCACTATCTGGCCTACGGCTCCGGAGATTTTCTCGGAGCGGGCACCACGGCGCTGACCGCCGCCTGGCTGTTATATTTTTACACCACCTTCTGCGGCTTAACGCCTATTGAAGCGACCCTGATCTTTGCCGCAGCACGCGTGCTCGATGCGGTAATCAGCCCATTAATGGGATTCCTGACGGATAACTTTGGCTCAACCTGGCTAGGTAAACGTTTTGGCCGTCGCAAATTCTTTATCATGCTGGGTATTCCGTGTGTCTTTAGCTACAGCCTGATGTGGATTAGTGACATGAACTTCTGGTGGTACCTCTGTACCTACCTGCTGTTCGACATGGTTTACACCATGATTTTGGTACCTTACGAAACGCTGGTGCCAGAAATGACGGATGACTTCAAACAAAAAACCCGTTTTTCAGGTGCTCGTATCGCACTGGCTCAGCTTTCAGCAATTCTTGCCGCCTTCCTGCCGGGCATTTTGTTGGGTGCGCTAGGCAAAGATAATCCTCAATCCTTTTTCTACGCCAGTTTGGTCTTCTCAGTGATTTGCGCAGTGGTGCTAACACTGGTGTGGCTCTTTACCTGGGAACGCGATGCGAGTGATTTTTCTGAAGAATCACGACGTGCAGAAGAAGAGAAGCAAAGCCTGACGTTGATGCAGAGTCTGAAGCGCTTATATGTTGAACTGGCTTCAACGCTGCGCATTCGTATTTTCCGTCAGCATCTTGGTATGTACCTTGGTGGTTACATCGCGCAGGACGTGTTTAATGCCGTCTTTACCTGGTATGTAGTGTTTGTGCTGATGCAAAGTGCGCAAATTGCCTCCAATTTAATGGGTACTATGGCAGTTCTGCAGTTTATTGCGGTAATGGGGATGATTCCGCTCTGTATCCGTATGGGACCAGCACCCGCTTACCGATTGGTGGTAGTGCTGTTTGGTCTTGCAGCGCTTTCATACGCAGGCCTGTGGTACGCCGGCATGAACGATAACTTCTCGTTACTGCTACTGATTTCAGCCGTAGCCGGTTTGGGCCGTGGCGGTATCAATTACGTTCCCTGGAATACTTATACCTATATCGCCGATGTTGATGAGGTGATCACCGGTCAGCGTCGTGAAGGTATCTTCGCCGGTATTATGACATTAACGCGTAAAGCCTCTCAGGCCGGTGCGGTGATGTTTGTCGGTATCGTTCTGCAATTGTCTGGCTTTGTATCGGGACAAGCAACCCAGGTGCCTGGCGTCAGCCATACCATTTTAGCGATTCTCAGTATTGGTACGGTCTGTGTATTGGCCTGCGGCTTCCTCGTCTCTTTGCGTTTCAAGCTCAACCTGCAGACACATACTGTGCTGCGTGAAGAAACGCTAAAAATGCGCGAAGCGAATCGCGTAGTACCTGAAGGCATCACGCCTGAAGCACGCCAGATTGTCGAAACACTGGCTGGCATGCCTTACGAAAATTTATGGGGCAATAACAACATTGGTTTTCTCAATCGAGATAAGCCCGCTGCCCCGCCGCTGCCCAATCAGCGTGCTGTACTTTCCCCCTTGACCTCGACGTTAAAAAGATAGGAATGAACCATGACTGTATTTCCTGTGAAACAAAGCGCCCTGTTGCGTCAACCTGAACATTTGCTGCCACGCAGCGAACTGGTGCAGCTGATCCAAAAATTGACGCAAAATTTAGTCAACATCACCGATGAAACGGGCGAATTTTTATTGCGCCTTGATGATGGCCGTGTGATTGATACCAAAGGCTGGGCGGGTTGGGAGTGGACACATGGCATCGGCCTGTACGGCATGCTGCATTATTATCAGCAGACGGGCGATCAACAGACGCTGAAGGTAATCGATGACTGGTTCGCCGAAAGACTGGCTGAAGGCACGCCAACAAAAAACGTGAATACTGTTTGCCCGTTCCTGACGCTCGCCTACCGCTACGAGGAAACTGGCAATGCAGCCTGGCGGCCTGTACTGGAGCGTTGGGCTGAATGGGTGATGTATGAAATGCCGCGCACTGAGCAAGGTGGCCTGCAACATATCGTTTATAACAACGAGAATCATCAACAGTTGTGGGACGACACGTTGATGATGAGCGTGATGGCTCTGGCAAAAATCGGTCAACTGCTTAATCGTGAAGAGTGGGTTGAAGAAGCCAGCTATCAGTTTTTGCTGCATACCCAATACCTGATGGATCGTCAAACTGGACTCTGGTTTCACGGCTGGAGCTTTGATGGCCGCCATAATTTTGCTAATGCGCGCTGGGCGCGTGGAAATAGCTGGTTAACCATTGTCATTCCTGACTTTTTGGAGATGATGAACTGGCCGGAACACCATGCTACACGTCGGTTTTTACAGCAGGTGTTGGAAAGTCAGGTAAAAGCATTACGAACCTGCCAACACAGCAGCGGCTTGTGGCCAACCTTACTTGATGATCCTGAGAGCTATCCAGAAGCCTCGGCTACGGCTGGATTCGCCTATGGCATTCTCAAAGCGGTGCGTAAACGTTACTTACCGGCTGAGTATGGCGAAATGGCGGAAAAAGCGTTGCGTGGCGTGATCGCCAATATCGATGATGCAGGTGAATTGAAACAGGTCTCATTTGGTACGGCGATGGGGAAAGACCTGGATTACTATCGCAACGTCCCGCTGACTTCAATGCCTTATGGTCAGGCGATGGCGCTGCTTTGTCTGACTGAATATCTGCGCGTTTACCTGTAAACAGCAGGCATAAAAAAAGCCCCAATCGGGGCTTTTTTCTTTTCCAGCTTTTATAAGCTGCGGATGTAATCATCCATATCCGTTTTCAGGTTATCGGATTTAGTTCCGAAAATGGCCTGAACGCCTGAGCCTGCAATCACTACGCCACGGGCGCCAAGGTTTTTCAGCTCAGTTTGGTCAACTTTCGTGACATCCGCCACGCTGACACGTAAACGCGTAATACAGGCATCAAGGTTAGTGATGTTCTCTTTACCACCAAACGCTGTCACCAATTTACCCGCCATTTCAGTGCCGGTTGCCGAAGACTGCTCGCTGATCGTTTCTTCGCGGCCTGGCGTTTTAAGGTTCAGTTTAGCGATCAACACGCGGAACACGGTGTAGTAAATCAGACCGTAAATAATACCGATAATAGGGAACAGCCAGATTTTGCTGCTGTTGCCGCTCAGTACCACAAAGTCGATTAAACCGTGTGAGAAGCTGGTGCCGTCACGCATGCCGAGCAAAATACAGATTGGGAATGCCAGACCCGCCAGGATAGCGTGGATAACATACAGAATCGGCGCCACGAACATGAACGAGAACTCGATCGGTTCGGTGATACCTGTCAGGAACGAGGTCAGCGCAGCGGAGATCATGATGCCGCCCACTTTAGCGCGGTTTTCCGGCTTGGCTGAATGCCAAATCGCAATCGCTGCCGCAGGCAAGCCATACATTTTGAACAGGAAGCCGCCAGAAAGTTTACCTGCAGTTGGGTCACCTGCCATATAGCGAGGAATGTCGCCATGGAAGACCTGACCGGCTGCGTTGGTGAATTCACCAATTTGCATCTGGAAAGGAACGTTCCAGATATGGTGCAAACCAAACGGCACCAATGCGCGCTCAACGACGCCATAGATACCAAAAGCCACAACTGGGTTTTGATAAGCCGCCCATTGCGAGAAGGTTTGAATCGCTGTACCGACAGGAGGCCAGATAAAGGAGAGTACGATACCCAAGGCGATAGCCGTTAAGCCGGAGATAATCGGTACAAAACGTTTACCGGCAAAGAAGCCAAGATATTCAGGCAGTTTGATGCGATAAAAGCGGTTGAACATGTAGGCGGCAATGGAACCCGCGATAATCCCGCCTAATACCCCAGTATCCGCGAGATGCTTGGCCTCAATCTCTGCCGCAGGCAGATGAAGCACCAATGGCGCCACCACCGCCATGGTTTTCACCATGATGCCGTAAGCCACCACTGACGCTAGCGCAGAAACGCCATCATTGTTGGTAAAGCCAAGTGCAACGCCAATCGCAAAAATCAGTGGCATGTTGGCGAATACCGATCCGCCCGCTTCTGCCATGACATGCGAAACCACGGCAGGTAACCAGCTAAAATTAGCCGAACCAACCCCTAATAAAATACCGGCAATCGGCAGAACAGATACCGGTAGCATGAGCGATTTACCGACCTTTTGAAGGTTGGCAAAAGCATTTTTAAACATAGCCTGAAGCTCCTGAGTATGAGTGCGTTTTCGCGCAGTGCGCGTGGCAAAGAGGGAGGATTCTTTACCGGTTGGCGTTATACGCCTTTGATTTATTACGAAGGGTAAAATAAATCACTAACGGGTACTTTGACGGCTATCACGTTTCCAGAAACAGATCGCTCTGCTTTAAGGAATTTCTTACTGACTCGCGCGGATTATAGGCGATAAAAAGCTGGCCTTGTCACAATTTTCAAGGCCAGCCTGGCGTGATACAGATTAATTACAGCGTATAAAATAAAAAGGACTAATCGACCAGACGACTCATCGGAATATGAAACAGGTCAGAGAAGTTTTTGGTCGTCGCGACTGCCAGGGTTTCAATATCGACCCCTTTAAGCACGGCAAGGTAATCAGCGACATCGCGGGTGTAAGCGGGCTGATTCTCTTTGCCACGGAATGGCACCGGCGCGAGATAGGGAGAATCTGTCTCAACCAGCATACGATCCAAAGGGACATAGCGCGCGGCTTCGCGAAGTTGTTCAGCATTACGGAATGTCACGATGCCCGAGAAGGAAATATAAAAACCCATGTCGAGCAGTTTGGCCGCTGTAGCCTGATCCTCAGTAAAGCAGTGCAGAACACCACCGCAGCGCTCAACCTGCTCTTCACGCAAAATCGCCAACGTATCTTCACGCGCATCGCGGGTATGCACGATAATCGGTTTGTTCAGTGCAATACCGGTACGAATATGTTCGCGAAACGAAAGCTGCTGCTGCGCTTTGGTTTCTTGCTGATAATAGTAATCCAGCCCTGTTTCGCCCAATGCGACGACGCGCGGGTCAGCAGCCAGACGGCGAAACTCTTCAACATCGTAAGCATCTTCCTGATTGAGTGGGTGAACACCACAGGAAAGCGCAATATTTTCACGATCGCCGACCAGCGCTTTAAGCGTGTGGAAGCCAGGCAGTGTGGTAGCGATGGCTAGCATGAACTTGACGTCACGCGCTGCGGCTTTAGCGATCACATCATCCAGATCGCGATGGTTTTTCTCATAATCCAGGCCATCAAGATGGCAATGGGAATCAACAATAAACATACATTTTCTCGTTTGGTTTTAGCCGACCAGAGCAGGCTTAAGTTTATCAGCCCAGCTTAATAAACAATCGGTTAACAGTAATTCGCGGTTAACGGCAGCCACATGCAAAAGCTGTTCACGACATTGCATCCAGTCGCGGGCGCTGGTGTTAAGAGCACTGGCAGAAAAGTGCTGCGCCAATAGCGCGACCACATCCTGACGATCAACATTGCTCAACCACTGGGTTGCGCCTTGCTGCCACTTCATGGCGTCTAACAGTAACGACAACAACCAACCAATACGCACAGCTGCATCATCCCCGTTGAGCACGGATAGCAATTGCAATATATCTTGCTGGAGCGCGCCAGCTAATCCATCACAGAGTTTTTGACGCGCCTGTAAACGGCTCGGCTCCAGTAACGTCATCGCAGCTGCAGGCGCGCCCGCACTTAAACGCAACGCCGATAACAGTAATTCATCGTTTTGCGGCGACTGTTTTTTCAGCCATTGCAGACTTTGCGCTTCATCAGGAGGCGATAAATGCAACGTCATGCAGCGACTGCGTAGCGTGGCTAATAAGCGAGAAGGTTCACGACTCGTTAGGAAAAACCAGCTGTTCGCGGGCGGTTCTTCCAGGGTTTTGAGTAAGGCATTCGCTGCTGCTTCACTTAATTGCGCGGCATCAGGTAACCAGACGACTTTCGCGCCGCCCTGCTGACCAAAATGGTACATTTTTTCGGTTACCTGCCGAACCGCATCAATGCCCAGCGTGCTTTTGCCTTTTTCCGCTTCCAGCCGATACCAGTCAGGATGCGTATTGGCTTGCATTAGCTGACAGCCGTGACAATGACCACAACTTTTAAGCCCTTCTCGCTGTTGGCACATCAACCAGCGACTCATTCCCCACACCAGGGCGTCATCACCCATGCCATCAATCGCCTGAATTAACAGCGCATGATGTCCGCGGCCCCCCTGATGTTGACTGATGACCTGACGATAAGGCTGATTCAGCCAGGGATACCAACTCATGCGGATTGCCCTGCTAACCAGGAAGACAACGTCGCCTTAAGTGACGCGGTCACTTCTTTAAGGGGTTGAGTCGCATCTACGCTTAAGATTGTGGGATCGTTTTCAGCCAGCATGAGGTAGCGCTCACGGGTACGTTCAAAGAATCGCAGCGATTCTTGTTCAATGCGATCCAGCTCGCCTCGCGCACGCGCACGCTGTAAACCAATCTCGGGCGTGACATCCAGATACAATGTCAGATCGGGACGAAAATCACCCAGCACCGCGTCGCGTAAGGTATGCATTAGCTCAACGTCAAGACCACGTCCACCGCCCTGATAAGCTTGGGAAGAGAGATCGTGCCGATCGCCAATAACCCAGGCACCACGCGCTAAGGCTGGTTTGATAACCGTTTCAACCAGCTGAACGCGGGCTGCGTACAGCATGAGCAATTCTGCTTTATCTGTAACCTGTTCGCCTTCAATGCCTTGCTTAACTAATACGCGCAACTGCTCAGCTAAAGGTGTTCCGCCTGGCTCTCGTGTAAAAACAATATCCTGGATACCTTTCTCACGCAGCGTCTCAACAATCGCATTACGAGCGGTGGTTTTACCGGCGCCTTCAAGACCTTCAATGACGATAAACTTACTTTTCATTTTTTTCCTTCAACGCGAGCCGATAAGCCTGAACGGCACGATTATGGCTAGCGAGATTGGTGGTAAAGGTGTGCCCGCCTTTGCCATCAGCAACAAAATAGAGGTAATTGGTTTTTTCTGGATGTGCCGCTGCGTCTAATGACGCTTTGCTTGGCATCGCAATCGGCCCTGGCGGCAAACCGTTAATGGTATAGGTATTGTAATCGGTTGGTGCATCGAGATCTTTACGGGTCAGAGTGCCGGTATAGTTATCACCCATCCCATAAATCACCGTAGGATCGGTCTGCAGACGCATGCCAGTCCGTAAGCGGTTGATAAACACTGAAGCGACTCGGGCGCGCTCTTCGCTCACGCCCGTTTCTTTTTCAATGATCGAAGCCATGGTGACCAGCTGTTGCTGGTTTTTATAAGGCAGATTGTCCGCACGCCCTTTCCACACTTCATCCGTCGTTTTACTCATTCGCGTATGTGCCCGCTCAAGTATCGCCATATCGCTCGTGTTTGCAGTATAGAGATAGGTATCCGGGTAAAAACCACCTTCCAGCTGACTTTGTTCAACCTTGAGCTTGTCGGCTAATGTCGCGAACTGATCGTCTTGTAAAGTGTGTTTGATATAGGGCGCCGTGCGTAACGCACTCAACCATTCCTTGAGCCGCTGCCCTTCAACAAACCGTAGAGGAAATTGCGCCTCTTTACCGCTTGCTAATAGCTGCAGCAAGCTGCGCACAGTCATGCCTTGCTCTAGCCGGTAAGTTCCCGCTTTAAAGGTTGCTAATTCGGGTTCCAGCTTAAGCAACGCACCAAACCAGATGCTGTGCGGAATAATGTGTTGGCTTTCAAGCTGCGCTTCTAATGCTACTCGTCCAGTGCCTGCCGGCAGCGTATAGATGGTTTCCTGATGCAACGTTAAAGGGGTCGACGCAAATTGTTTAACCTGCCAGTAACTAAAGGCAGCCGCGAGACCCAAAATCATCACTGTTCCGGTAAGAATTTTTTTACTTCGGCTCATGTTTCTTCCATTTTTTTACAGCTTTTCTGCAACTGGTTAAACAGTGTGCGTTGGTTAAAGTTCACCGCATCTATCTGTCTGACCGGTAAAACCGGCATTAACGCGTTACAAATAATCACTTCATCTGCCGCTAAAATCTCTGCAGGCTTGCTTTGAACTACCTGACACGTTTGGCCTGCTGCACTCAGTTGCGATAGCAGGTAGCGGCGCATAATTCCGTTAACGCCAGACGTTTCCAGCGTCGGGGTAAAGATAGCCTCACCTTTTCGCCAAAATAAATTGGCCGCGCAACATTCCACTACCCAGCCCTGAGTATCAAGCACCAAGGCTTCATCCGCATCTGTCTGGTCAAGATGAGCACGAATCATCACCTGCTCAAGGCGGTTAAGATGCTTTAGCCCGGCAAATTGTGTGCTGCGCGCTAAGTTAATGGGGCTAATAGCAAGCTTTACACCTTGCTGCTGCAGTTGAATATAGTGCTGTGGCCAAGGCGACAAGGCTATTATTCGCGTAGGCTTACCGCAACCGATGCGGCTATAGCCCCGCCCGCCAACGCCCGCGCTAATGATCACTTTTAATACCGCCTGCTGCTGACGTTGAGCAGCATTGCGCATCTCATTTTCGAGCTGTTGCCAATCCACATCGTAAAGCCACAGCTGTTCACAACTCTCTTTTAACCGTTGTAAATGCCGTTCTAATAGCAGGATTTGCCCATTTTTTATAGCAGCGGTGGTAAAACACCCATCGCCGAAATGTGCCGCACGATCACTGGCAGGAAGCTGATTTTGCTCGATACCGTTAATCCACATCCATCATCCTCCGGTTGCCTGTTTGTTCTATCTTAACGATTCAGAAAGATGTGATCAGTACCAGAGCGTGACTAAATATAAAAAAAGGCCCGCATTGCGGGCCTTTTTAGCAGAGCAGGTAGATCAAACTTTACGGAAAATCAGCGAACCGTTGGTACCGCCAAAACCGAAGGAGTTGCACAAGGTATATTCCAGACCATTTACCTGACGTGCCGTATGTGGGATGAAATCGAGATCACAGCCTTCATCCGGGTTATCGAGGTTAATCGTTGGTGGAACTACCTGGTCACGCAGTGCGAGAATCGAATAAATTGACTCTACGGCACCTGCAGCACCCAGTAAGTGACCTGTCATTGATTTAGTTGAGCTCACCATGACGGTTTTCGCTGCTTCACCAAATACAGATTTCACTGCCTGCGCTTCCGCTTTATCACCCGCTGGCGTAGAGGTGCCGTGTGCGTTGACATAGCCGATTAGCTCTGGTGAGAGTTGTGCATCACGCAGTGCATTTACCATAGCGGCAGCAGCACCAGCGCCATCTTCTGGCGGAGAGGTCATATGATAGGCATCGCTGCTCATACCAAAGCCGACGACTTCCGCATAGATTTTAGCGCCACGCTTCTTAGCATGCTCATACTCTTCAAGAACGACCATGCCAGCACCGTCGCCAAGTACAAAACCGTCACGATCTTTATCCCACGGGCGGCTTGCCGCTTGCGGGTTTTCGTTACGAGTAGAGAGCGCACGCGCCGCACCGAATCCACCAACACCAAGCGGTGTGCTGGCTTTTTCAGCACCGCCGGCCACCATAACGTCAGCATCGTTATACGCAATGATACGCGCAGCATGACCGATGTTATGTACGCCAGACGTACATGCCGTTGCGATAGAGATGCTAGGGCCTTTAAGGCCGTACATGATGGTTAAATGTCCCGCCACCATGTTTACAATGGTTGAAGGTACAAAGAACGGACTAATTTTACGCGGGCCGCCGTTTACGAGTGAAGTGTGGTTATCTTCGATCAACCCCAATCCACCAATTCCGGAACCAATTGCCGCACCTATACGACCAGCATTTTCATCGGTTACAACTAAACCGCTGTCCTGCATAGCCTGAATGCCAGCAACGATACCATATTGGATGAAGTCATCCATCTTGCGCTGATCTTTGCGCGAGATGTAGTCATCACAATTAAAATCTCTCACTAAGCCCGCAAAGCGTGTTGCGTAGGCACTAGTATCAAAATGGTCGATCAGGCTGATGCCGCTCTGACCGGCAAGGAGAGCACTCCAGGTAGACTCTACGGTATTGCCGACAGGAGACAACATGCCAAGACCAGTCACAACTACACGACGCTTAGACACGTTCGTCCTCCAGGGAGGGGAAAAAAGAACTATGTGGGACAAACATAAAACTCAGGCGGTCGAGTGACCGCCTGACGGTATTCATTAGGCTTTGTGGCTATTGATATAGTCGATCGCTGCCTGAACGGTGGTGATTTTCTCAGCTTCTTCGTCTGGAATTTCAGTATCAAACTCTTCTTCCAGAGCCATAACCAGCTCAACGGTATCAAGAGAATCGGCACCCAGGTCTTCTACGAAAGATGCAGAGTTGGTTACTTCTTCCTCTTTCACACCCAGCTGCTCACCAATGATTTTCTTAACGCGTTGTTCGATATCGCTCATACTATTTAATTTCCTATCAAAACTCGCTTTCGCGATGGTTTTCGTAGTGTATAAAATGTTGAAAAAGATGCAACAAAATCCCGGCTGGTCTAACCACGATTTACGTTATTTTGCGGTTTTTCCCGCAAATAATGCAAATGGTTTCGTGATTATCAGACCATGTACATGCCGCCATTGACGTGCAGCGTCTCACCCGTGATGTAGGCTGCTTCGTCAGAGGCTAAGAATGCAACAGCATTGGCGATTTCTTGCGCGTCGCCTAAGCGACCTGCAGGTACTTCCGCCAAAATACCAGAACGTTGATCTTCGTTCAGTGCCCGCGTCATGTCCGTTTCAATAAAGCCCGGTGCCACGACGTTGACCGTAATGCCACGTGACGCGATTTCACGCGCCAGTGATTTGCTAAAGCCAATTAAACCCGCTTTTGCTGCAGCGTAGTTTGCTTGGCCCGCGTTACCCATGGTCCCAACAACGGAACCAATGGTGATTATACGGCCCACGCGTTTTTTCATCATGGCACGCAAAACCGCCTTGGAAAGACGGAAGACGGAAGAGAGGTTGGTATCTAAGATATCCTGCCACTCATCGTCTTTCATGCGCATCAGCAGATTATCACGCGTAATGCCTGCATTATTGACTAAAATGTCCACTTCGCCAAATTCAGCGCGAATTTTCTCTAAAACGCTTTCGATCGATGCGGCGTCTGTCACGTTCAGCAGCAGACCTTTACCGTTGTCACCAAGGTAAGCACTGATTGCATCGGCACCGCTTTGGCTGGTTGCGGTTCCAACCACTTTAGCACCGCGTGCCGCCAGGGTTTCCGCAATCGCACGGCCAATGCCGCGACTCGCGCCGGTTACCAGCGCAACTTTACCTTCAAAACTCATGTTATTCCTCTTATTCCTGTCCTAGCGCACTTTTTAACGAGGCAGTATCGTTAACGGCTGCAGCAGTCAGGCTATCGACAATACGTTTGGTCAAACCGGTCAGGACTTTACCTGGACCCATTTCCATTAACTGTGTTACGCCTTGAGATGCCATCGCCTCGACACTTTCTGTCCAGCGTACCGGACTATAAAGCTGACGAACTAATGCATGACGAATCGCATCTGCATCCGATTCAGCTTTAACATCTACGTTGTTAATAACCGGAACAGACGGTGCATTAAAGGTAATGTCTTGCAGCGCAATGGCTAATTTATCAGCAGCGGGCTTCATCAACGCACAGTGCGAAGGGACGCTAACCGGTAAAGGCAGCGCACGCTTAGCGCCTGCAGCTTTGCATGCCGCACCAGCACGTTCAACGGCTTCTTTATTGCCGGCAATAACAACCTGACCTGGCGAATTGAAATTTACTGGCGAAACAACTTGTCCCTGCGCGCTTTCTTCACACGCCTGGCGGATTGCCGCATCATCCAGACCAATAATCGCCTGCATTGCTCCCGTACCTTCCGGCACAGCTTCTTGCATCAGCTTGCCACGCAACTCAACTAATTTAATGGCATCGGCAAAATTCAGTACGCCAGCACAAACCAGCGCAGAGTATTCACCTAAGCTATGCCCTGCCATCAAAACCGGTTGCTCACCGCCCTGCTGCTGCCATACGCGATAGATAGCGACCGATGCCGCCAACAGCGCTGGCTGTGTTTGCCAGGTTTTATTCAGTTCTTCGACCGGACCTTGGCTAACGAGCTGCCATAAGTCGTAGCCCAGCGTGTCAGACGCTTCGCGGAAAGTCTCTTCCACCAGCGGATAGGCTGCGGCCAAATCAGCCAGCATACCCACAGATTGTGAGCCCTGACCTGGGAAAACAAAAGCAAATTGCGTCATTTTCAGTTCCTGTCAATCAAAAGCGAACCAGCGCAGAGCCCCAGGTGAAACCGCCACCAAAGGCCTCCAGCAGAATGAGTTGTCCGGGTTTGATACGGCCATCGCGTACCGCTTCATCAAGTGCGCTTGGCACCGACGCCGCAGAGGTGTTGCCGTGGCGATCCAGTGTTACGACCACTTTATCCATGGTCATACCTAATTTTTTCGCCGTTGCGCTAATAATGCGTAGGTTTGCCTGATGGGGCACCAGCCAGTCGAGCATCTCACGATCGAGATTATTGGCCTGTAACGTTTCATCAACGATATGCGCCAGCTCAGTAACCGCAACTTTAAAGACTTCATTACCTGCCATCGTAAGATAGGCGGGTTGATCCTGCTTCGCACGATCCTGATAGGGTAAGGTCAGCAACTGAGCATAGCGACCATCAGCGTGCAGATGGGTTGAAATAATGCCCTGCTCTTCGCTCGGTCCGAGAACGACCGCGCCAGCGCCATCACCAAACAGAATAATAGTGCCGCGATCGTTGGGATCCAAAGTACGTGCAAGCACATCAGCACCAATCACCAACGCATGCTTAACTGCACCGTTTTTGATGTACTGGTCGGCAACGCTCAACGCATATGTGAAACCTGCACATGCTGCAGCAAGGTCAAAAGCTGCGCAGTCTTTAATGTCCAGCATTTGCTGAATCATACAGGCTGAACTTGGGAAAGCATGGCTGGACGATGTTGTGGCGACGATAATCAGTCCAACATCATTGGCTTCAACACCCGCCATTTCAAGCGCACGTTGGGCAGCTTGTGAACCCATGCTTGCAGCAGTCTCATCTGGCGCTGCAATGCGGCGCTCACGGATGCCGGTACGGGTAACAATCCACTCGTCCGAAGTCTCAACCATTTTTTCCAGATCGGCATTTGTGCGAACCTGGCTGGGCAAATAACTGCCCGTACCGATAATTTTGGTAAACATCTAGGCTTTGTCACTCCTGGCTAATACAGCGTCTAGGCGCGCAGCAATTCGTTCTGAAACTTGCCGCCGCACCGCCTGCTCTGCCTGTTCTATCGCCACGGCGAACGCATACTGATTGGCTGCGCCATGGCTTTTGATCACTGTCCCGCGCAATCCTAACAGACAAGCGCCATTGTACTGGTCGGGGTTGAGATGTCCGAAGCGCTTAGCCAGACGTTTTTGGATCCAACGTCCCAGCAACTTCAACCACCATGACCGCTTTTTGCCTTCGCCTGATGATTTGAGCAGCGAAAGAAACATTCTTACCACGCCTTCCATAGTCTTCAACGTGACGTTTCCGACGAAACCATCACACACCAGCACATCCGTTTTGCCCGTGAGGAGTTCGTTAGCTTCAAGGTAACCAATATAGTTTATTTGCGGGGTTTCTCTTAGGGTTTCCGCTGCTTCGCGGATACTTTCAAGCCCTTTGGTCTCTTCCTGACCAATATTGAGAAGCGCTACACGGGGTTTATTGATGCCAAGCACCTCTTCCGCCATTACCGCGCCCATCACCGCAAATTGCACCAACATTGCACTGTCTGAATTAACGTTGGCACCTAAATCTAACACCACTGTTTTGCCCTGCTGCTGATGAGGTAAAACAGACATCAGCGCCGGACGTTCAATACCCTTCAGCGGCTTCAACAGCATTTTTGCCAGACCCATCAATGCGCCGGTATTACCCGCACTGACGCAGGCTTGCGCACGCCCCTCTTTTACCAATTCTAACGCCACGCGCATTGAGCTGCCGCGACTGTTTCGGATGGCTTGAGCGGGCCGCGCATCACTTGCAATAACCGATTCGGCAGGAATGACCTGCAAACGCCCCAGTAAGGAGGAATCCGTTTTGGCAAGCAATGGCATGAGGGTGTCGGGATTGCCGACCAGAAGAAGGTATAATTGCGTATGAGAGGCCAGTGCCTGCAATGCTGCAGGCACTGTCACGCAAGGACCGAAGTCCCCGCCCATGGCATCAATCGCCAGGGTCAAACGTGTCAAGGTATCGCCTTGCTAAGCGCAAGTCTTATTTAACGATAACCTTGCGACCGCGGTAGTAACCATCCGCAGTGATGTGGTGACGCAGATGAGTTTCGCCAGAAACTTTATCTACTGACAGAGTTGCAGTGGTCAGCGCATCGTGCGAACGACGCATGCCACGCTTAGAACGGGTGGGTTTATTCTGTTGTACGGCCATGGACCTTACTCCTATTACTTACGCTTTAAACTGGCTAATACGGCAAATGGGTTTGGTTTTTCGACCTCTTCAGGCAATTTACCAAAGACCATGTCCGCCTCGGACACTTCACAGTGTTCAGAATCATGCACCGGAACGACAGGCAGCGCGAGGATCACTTCATCCTCAACGACGGCCAACAGATCGATTTCACCATACTCGTTGACATCGACCGGCTCGTACGCTTCCGGCAACGCTTCGGCCTGCTCTTCAGAAGAAACAGGGCTAAAGCAATAGCTTACGTGGACATGATGCGGAAACACCTGGTTGCAGCGTTGGCAGCGCAACGTCACTTGTACATCAGCAGTACCAGTCAGTACTGCCAGACGTTGGTTGTCTACCGCAAACGACATGGAGCATTCTACATCACTGTCCACACTAACGACCGACTCGGCCACGCGCTCCACCTGTACAGGTGTGTACACACCTTGATAATCAAGGCGTTTTTGAGCGGTGCGGACGGGGTCCAGCGTTAGGGGTAATTTTACCTTTTGCATAGGGCGCGCATATTAACTTTGTAATCTTATAGAGTCAAAGAAAAAGGCCGGTTTACAGCATCTTTCAACCACTATTCGCATCCAGTGCGGCACACAGTTTAAAATGACTGTCACCAATTCGCTATCAATATTGAAAAAAAATGACGGCATCGATTCTTTTAGCATCCACCTCACCCTTTCGTCAGGCGTTATTAACCAAACTCGGTCTGACCTTTGTTACCGATTCACCCAACGTTGATGAAACAGCGTTACCCGGAGAAAACGCCGAAACATTGGTGAAACGTCTTGCAGTGGCAAAAGCCCAGGCGCTGGCAGAAACCTATCCTGAACACTGGATTATCGGTTCAGATCAGGTTTGTGTGTTAGATGGAGAAATTACTGGCAAGCCGCATACCGTAGAAAATGCGCATAATCAATTACGCGCAGCCAGCGGTAATCGCATAACCTTTTATACAGGTTTAGCGTTATACCATCCCAGCAGCCAACGTTTAATCCAGTGTTGCGAACCGTTTATCGTACATTTCCGTGATTTAAGTGACGATGAGATCACAAATTATATAAAGAAAGAACAGCCGCTTCAGTGCGCAGGCAGTTTTAAAAGTGAAGGGATGGGGATTTGTTTATTTGAACGTCTTGAAGGACGCGATCCAAATACGTTAATTGGCTTACCGCTTATTGCGCTCAACGCGATGTTGCGAGAGGCAGGCATCAATCCCTTGCTGGACTGATGCCCAATGCGTCAGCTTTTTTGCTGACGCAGCTTCTCCAGACAACGTTTTAATCCATCATCCAGCGGCGCTTCCATTCGCATGATTTCGCCAGTATTAGGATGCGTAAACGTCAGCGCAGCCGCGTGCAAAAACAGGCGTTTCAGCCCCGTCGATGCCAGCTGGCTATCAAAATCACGCTCACCGTAGCGATCGTCAAACGCAATAGGATGTCCAGCATGCAGCGTGTGTACACGAATCTGATGGGTTCTTCCCGTTACTGGGCTGGCCTTAACCAATGTTGCAAACTCAAACCGCTCTTCAACCTTGAAACGCGTTTCTGAGGGTTTACCTTCTGCATTCACCCGCACAACACGTTCGCCACTTTGTAAAATGTTTTTGAGCAGCGGCGCCTGCACCACTTTCAGATGCGAAGGCCAGTTGCCACGCACCAATGCCAGATAATCTTTCTGCATGCCTTTTTCACGCAACTGCTCATGCAGCGAACGCAGCGCTGAACGTTTTTTGGCGACCAGCAAAATACCGGACGTGTCGCGATCAAGACGATGAACCAATTCAAGGAAGCGCGCTTCCGGGCGCAACGCACGCAAACCTTCAATTACGCCGAAGCTCAAGCCGCTGCCGCCGTGCACTGCGGTTCCTGATGGCTTATTCATCACCAACAAATAGTCATCTTCATATAAAATGGCGTCGGCCAGCGACGCCACTTTTGCCAGCTTGGGTGAGACCGCATCTTCGTCACGCTCAGCCACGCGTACGGGCGGGATACGCACTTCATCGCCCTCTTCCAGTTTGTATTCGGGCTTGATACGTTTTTTGTTTACCCGCACCTCACCTTTACGGACGATGCGATAAATCATGCTTTTTGGCACACCCTTGAGTTGGGTGCGCAAAAAGTTATCAATTCTTTGACCGGCATTTTCAGCCGTGATGGCGACAAAGTGTACGCCAGGATTCTCTGTTTTCATGGCGGCGATTCTAAATAGTGTCCCCAGATAGCGCCACCCCTTTTTCTGTGCTTAACTCTTTCGTGTTGCTGGTTTAAGCGAATCGGATGCTGTTTTTTTCAACGATGCGCCTAATCACCCGCCATATTAGCGAGTTAAATGTAAAGAAACTTTATCAGGCTGTTAAAGTCGCCTTGCTATATGAAGGTTAGCAATGGAATAATGCTTAAGTTTCTTACCTTGAGAGTTTCAAGGCAGAAAACAGCGAAATTAGTCATTTTGCCGGATTGAGCAGACACGCAGCAATGGCGTAAGACGTAATGCGAAATCAGGCACTTAGCGGGCTGCGGGTTGCGGCCTGGACAGAAGTTTGGAATGCACGGGTTTTCAAATTCTCTCTGGCATTTCCACTATCTGGTGCTGTTATTCCTTATGAAAAACAGGCCACCGACGTTATTTGCGCCCCCCGCGCGGTCGACAACCGTGAGATTGACGACATTGCACTCAGTCACGGGGCCATCGGTTGATACTCGTCCAGGGTAACTATGCCCGCAGCTTTAATCACTCATGAAAGAATAACGAGTAAGTCACGATGAAAAGAATGTTAATAAACGCAACTCAGCAGGAGGAGTTGCGCGTTGCCCTGGTTGACGGTCAACGTCTGTACGATCTGGATATCGAAAGTCCCGGACACGAGCAGAAAAAGGCCAATATCTACAAAGGTAAAATCACCCGTATTGAACCCAGCCTTGAAGCTGCGTTTGTCGATTACGGCGCTGAACGTCACGGTTTCCTCCCTCTAAAAGAAATTTCCCGCGAATACTTCCCAGCCAGTTACAACTCACATGGTCGTCCGAACATCAAAGACGTATTGCGTGAAGGCCAGGAAGTGATCGTTCAGATCGATAAAGAAGAGCGCGGCAATAAAGGCGCAGCGTTAACCACCTTTATCTCTCTGGCGGGCAGCTATTTGGTACTGATGCCCAACAACCCGCGTGCGGGTGGTATCTCGCGTCGTATCGAAGGTGACGATCGCACTGAGCTGAAAGAAGCGCTCTCAGCGCTGGAACTGCCAGAAAACATGGGTCTGATTGTGCGTACCGCTGGTGTCGGCAAATCAGCCGAATCGCTGCAGTGGGACCTCAGCTTCCGCATCAAGCACTGGGAAGCGATCAAAAAAGCCGCTGACAGTCGCCCTGCTCCGTTCCTGATTCATCAGGAAAGCAATGTGATTGTGCGCGCCTTCCGCGATTATCTGCGCCAGGATATCGGTGAAATTCTTATCGATAACCCAAAAGTTTTGGAACTGGCACGTCAGCATATCGCTGCGCTGGGCCGTCCAGACTTCAGCAGTAAAATTAAACTGTACACCGGTGAAATCCCGCTGTTCAGCCATTATCAGATTGAGTCTCAGATCGAGTCCGCTTTCCAACGCGAAGTGCGTCTGCCATCAGGCGGTTCGATTGTTATCGACAGTACCGAAGCGCTGACCGCGATTGACATCAACTCAGCGCGTGCAACGCGTGGTGGTGACATCGAAGAAACCGCCTTCAACACCAACCTTGAAGCCGCAGACGAAATTGCGCGTCAACTCCGTCTGCGTGACCTTGGTGGCCTGATTGTTATCGATTTCATCGATATGACCCCGGTTCGCCATCAGCGCGCGGTTGAGAATCGCCTGCGTGAAGCAGTTCGCCAGGATCGCGCCCGTATTCAAATCAGCCATATTTCACGCTTCGGCCTGCTCGAAATGTCCCGTCAGCGCCTGAGCCCGTCATTGGGCGAATCCAGTCATCACGTCTGCCCACGCTGTAGCGGTACCGGCACTATTCGTGATAACGAATCGCTGTCACTCTCTATTCTGCGCCTGATTGAAGAAGAAGCGCTGAAAGACAACACCAAAGAAGTTCACGCGATTGTTCCGGTTCAGGTTGCCTCTTACCTGCTGAATGAAAAACGTGAAGCGGTTAATGCTATTGAGAAGCGTCAGGGTGGCGTGCGTGCGGTTATCGTCCCGGATGATCGGATGGAAACACCGCACTATTCCGTGTTGCGCGTCCGTACTGGCGAAGAGACACAAACCCTTAGTTATCATTTGCCAAAGCTGCATGAAGCAGAAATGGCGATGCCGTCTGAAGAAGAACATGCTGAACGCCGTCGTCCAGAGCAGCCTGCTCTTGCTGCTTTCGTGATGCCAGATGCACCACCAGCGCCTGTTGAAGTTGCGCCTGCAGCGCCAGTTGCAGAAGCGAAACCCGCGGTTAAAGCGGCACCAGAAGCGCAAGCAAACGCAGCAGCCAGCACCGGTTTCTTGGGTCGCCTGTTTGGTGGGCTTAAAAAGCTGTTTGCCGGTGAAGAAACGCCTGCCGCTGCGCCTGCACCTGCTGTTGAAACCGAAACTGAGCCGAAAAAAGCCAGTGACGATGAAAACGGTAATCAGCGCGGCGATCGTCGTAATAACCGTCGTAATAACAATCGTCGCGAGCGTACGCCGCGTAACGGTGATAATGCGCAAGCGCGTGATAACCGCGAACCGCGCGAAAACCGTGAACCGCGTGAGAATCGCGAACCGCGTGAAAACCGTGAGCCGCGTGACAACAATGGTGATAATCGCCGCAACAAGCGTCCTTCAACGCCGAACGACGTGCGCGAAGAGCGTCCAGTCCTGAGCGATGAAGCACGCCAGCAGCGTGATGAGCAGCAGCAGCAACGCCGTGAGCAGCGTGCCGAGCGCCAGCGTCGTCGTCAGGAAGAGAAACGTGCCCAACAGGACGCGCCAAAACCTGTTGAAGTTGCATCGGTTGACATCATTGAAGCTCCCGAAGCGCTGGAAGATGAGCGCGTACAGGTGCTGCCGCGTCGTAAACCGCGTCAGCTTACGCAGAAAGTGCGTGTGGGTGATGCCATCGAGCAGCCGCTGGTTCAGGCTGAAGCGCCAGTCAAGCAAGAAGAAGTGCGCCAGGTTCAACCGCTGATTGAAGCGCCCCAGGTAGAAGAGCAGTTGGATGATACCGAAGGCCGTGACAGCAACAACATGCCGCGCCGTTCACGTCGCTCACCGCGCCATCTGCGTGTAAGTGGACAGCGTCGTCGTCGCTATCGTGATGAGCGTTATCCAACGCAATCTGCTATGCCATTAGAAGCTGCTGCAGCTTCACCGGAAATGGCTTCAGGTAAAGTTTGGGTGCGTTATCCTGTCAGTCAGGCTAATGAAGAGCTGGCGACACAAGATACTCAGAACGAAGCGCCAGATTACAGCCGTCAGGAAACGGCCGCTGCAATGGCAACTCCAGCTGCAGTTGAATCAACTGAAGCCGTTGCACCACAACAGGAGCCGGTTCAATACGCTGAACCACAAGCCGAAACCCCGGTTGCCATCGTGAATACAGATGACACCACGGCTATCGAAGCGCCAGTTAATGAAGAGCCTTCAGTGATTCCTGCTGCTGCAGAAGCCAAAGCAGAAGTCATTGCTGAGCAGGCAAAACCCGCTGCTCCGGTGGTTGAAGCGCCTTCAGTACAGCAACCTGATGCAGTTTCTGATGCAGTTTCTGAGCCAGCGACCGAAACCGAACGTTCTACTGCGTTCACGGCCCCGGCCACTGAGCAGCCAGCAGAGATTGCTGAGCATTCAGCCGTTGAAGTCAGTCCGCGCCTTGAAGCACAGGTTGAAGAAGTGCTGAATGCGCCAGTTGCAGCGGATGCAGACGTTACGCCAGTAAGCGAACCGCATGCACCAGTCGCAGCGCGTGATAGCGCCCCTGCTGTGCCAAACGATGGCACTCGCTGGAAGCACTTCGCTTCTGCGCCGATGACCAAGGCACCTGCGCCAATTTGGCAGCCAGAGCCTGTTCGTCATAGCGACTGGGTACGTCCGACTTACCAGTTTGACGGAAGAGGTTCCGCTGGCGGTCACAGCGCAACTCACCAGTCGACCGCGCCGGCCACCAAGCCGTAAGCATTACACATGCATTAAATCCAACCCCGGCACCTGCCGGGGTTTTTTATTGCTTACAACGTGGCGCGGCACATGAAATCACAGATAAAAAAAATCCCACTGCCTCTTGTGAAGGCCGTGGGAGAAAACAAGCGCATCCGGTTAAAGTACGCTTAAATTTGCAGGTCAGATTAGGAATTCAGTTGGAACAGCGACAGCTGAGACATATCAGTAAAGGTCTTATACGCTGCCTGAAGTGCAGTCTGCTGCATGGTGTAGCTAGAGATCGCCTGAGTGTAATCAACGTCAACTAAGTCACTCATCTGGGTACTGTAAATCACGTCGCGATCGTCGCCTTGTGCATCCAGCGTATCAAGCTCGGAGAGCTGCGTACCAATCGTAGAACGTACGCTCAATACGTTGTTCAGGGAGTTGCTCAAACCACGGTTGGTTTTATCCATTGCATCCTGAAATGTCTTTTGGGTCGCCTCATCTGCATCAGCTTGCGGCACTTTCAGGGCAGCGATGGCGCTGTCCAGCATGGCAAACAGATTGGTTTCACTGGCGCTACCGTCTGGCTCTGCCGTGGAGTTGCCGGTGATTGACATAAAAATATCATCACCCGTATGGCCAACCGTCATTGTGCGGCTGCTGTCCACTTTCTGCGTGATAGCGTCAGTTCCACCGGCATAGGTCACGCCCGTCGTAGCATCATCAACAAAAGGGGCACTGTCCGTTTTATATCCGGCAAAGATATAGCGGCCATTACCATCTTTACTGTTAGCCTGATTGAGCAACTGTGCACGTATTCCTTCCAGCTGCGTTGCGATTGAGCCACGGTCGTCATCACTCAAGGTACCGGTTGAGCCATAAACAATCAGCGTTTGCGCATCCTGAATACTGCTCGTCACGCTGCTTAACGCATTCTCTTCCATCGACAAACCCTGGCTGGCAAAGGTGCGAGCCACAGCATACTGGCTGCTTTGCGCCTGCGTTTGCGACAACACTACCGAGCGCGATGCTGCAATAGGGTCATCAGAAGGATTTGTTACGCGGCGACCGCTGGAAAGCTGTTCGCCGACTTTCAGCCAGGAAGATTGCGAATCGGTAATACCGCGCACCTGCTGGTTAAAGATCATGTTGGTACTGATACGCATAGTGTTCTCTACCCTTAGCGGATGCTCATCAAGGCATCAAAAATGGCGCTGGCGGTTTGCAGCACTTGCGCATTCGCCATGTAATATTGCTGATACTTAGTCAGGTTGGCGTACTCTTCATCGAGGTTAACGCCGGAAACAGATTGCTGGCGATCGGTGAGCTGATTCACTACGTTTTCCTGCGTGGTGCTGGCGGTCTCCAGCGAGCTGGTTTTGTTCCCCACGGTGCTGACGATACTGGCGTAAGCCTGTGCCAATGTCGCGTTGCCGTTCACCACATTAGCATCTTGTAAATCCAGTAGTTTCTGCGCGTTACGGTTGTCGCTTTCACCGCCAGTGGCACCCGCAGCAGCAATCTGTGTTTCATCAGTGATCGCTACCGACATACCCGCGATAACGTTTTGCACTGGCTTCACGACAAAGCTGTCGTTTTTTGCCGCAGTGCCGCTTACGTTCAGGGTCAGGCCATCAAAACTCAGCGTAGTGTCGGTGCCAGAGGTCACAGGCGTTAAGCTGATTTTTACATTGTCAGACGCGCGTGTAGCGGTCCAGTTTGTGCCGTCATAACTTACGGTGTAGTTAGAGGCTTTCAGCGCGCTGCTGTCACTCCACTCCGCTGTCACGGTCGCGCCAGGTTGGCTGTTCTTGCTGTTGCTCAATACGGTCGGGCTGCCGATGTTAAAGAAATCCACACCCTGATCGCCGTTGCTGTCAAAACCTTCTTTATGCACTTCGTTGAAGCTGGTGGTAAACGCCGCCGCCAGTTGCCCCAGCTGGTTCTGTGCCAGATCAAGATCCTGAGTACGGAACGCTAATATTCCTCCCAGCGAGCCGGTAGTCAGCAATTTTTCTGGAATCTCAACGTTGCCCGCGGTTTTATCGACGTAGCCCACGGTGGTGCGGGTTGGATCGCTGCTGGAATTCATCGCCACTAAATCAGTGGATTTGTTGCCATTCACCAGCGTCAGGCCGTTAGCCATGGACACCACGTAAGCGCCATCCTGTTGTGAAACTGTCACGCCAACGACGTTATTCAGGTCATTGACCAACTGATCGCGTTGATCGAGCAGGTTATTAGGCGCATCGCCATTGCCGGTAGTCAGTTTGGCAATTTGCTTGTTTAGATCGGCAATCTGCGTCGTGTAAGTATTGATCTGATCAACACTTGA
Source organism: Pantoea sp. T14 (assembly GCF_036663535.1). Lineage (NCBI taxonomy): Bacteria > Pseudomonadati > Pseudomonadota > Gammaproteobacteria > Enterobacterales > Erwiniaceae > Pantoea > Pantoea sp. T14. Next base: position 329,300 of record NZ_JAWUEB010000027.1, on the reverse strand, counting down.
GGTGACATCGGTATTAACGCTGCTTTGCATGTTGGTCAGGTACTGAGAAGTACTCTGGAACTGATTGACCAAACCCTGAGCATAACTGAGCATGGATTGGCGCGCAGAAGGATCATCTGCGTTGCTCACCACGTTCTGCAGGTTGGTAAAGAAACTTTGAATAGACGTCGACAGGCTGGTGGTTGAGGTCGACAGCAGATCATCGATATTTGAAATCTGATTATATTGCGTATTAACCGCGCTGTAAGTCGCACTGGAGCCTCGCAACTGTGATGTGATGAACTCATCATATTCACGCTGCACACCGCTGATATTTACACCGTTGCCGTAATAGCTGCTGCCCTGCAACGTGCTATTAGCCTGCGCCAAAATAGTGGTTTGACGCGAATAGCCCGCCACAGTGTAATTAGTGATGTTATTGCTGGTGGTGCTTAATGCAGCCTGCGCGGCACTCAATCCGCTCATAGCGGAGTTAATTATGCTGGACATCTCGGTTCCTTACATTCCCCGTCAACCGGGCTGGCAGTCATCAATCTGGGTGCCAACGCGCACAAGCGCCCTTGGCTTATGATGTTGTTATCGGCGTGCTTAAGTGAAACTTGAGGCAGATTTATCAGAACAAATCGTTTAAATCCTGGCTATAAGCCTTGACCACCTTTTCACCCATGTTTTTGAATTGCTGGATCATTCCCACTAATTTTTGGGCATATTTAGGATCGGTAGCGTAACCCGCAGCCTGTAAAGCTTGCGCGCCCTGTTCGGCGCTTGAGGCGTTGGCAACCGCGGCATAGCGCGGGTTATTTGCGATCAGCTTGACGTAGTCGGTTAACGCTTCGAAATAGGAGTTGTAAACGCGGAAGCTGGCGCGCACTTTTTTGGCTTCGCCCTGTTCATATTCCGTGGTCATGATATCGGTGGTTTCACCTTTCCAGCCGCTGCTGGCCTTGATACCGAATACGTTGTAACTCGGCTTACCGTCACGCGTGAGGATTTGGCGCTGCCCCCAGCCTGACTCCAGCGCGGCCTGTGCCAGAATCAGATGATGCGGTATACCACTTTGCTGGCTGGCAGCCTGCGCTGGTTGTGCAAGCTGGGCGATAAATTCACTGCTGTCGCTGGGCAAGTTGGTTGGCGATACCGGTAAACGCGGCATCGCTTTACGCACCATTTGCTCAAGCTGTTGTGCGGGTGGAACGGCATTCAAAATAAAACTGTTATCCAGTTTCATCGGCACCGTGCCAGCGCTTTCATCGGGCGCTTTGGCGGGCATCATCTGTTTGACGATAGTCTCCGCCAGGCCGAGGCCGCGCTTACTCATTTCCTGCCCAAGCTGCTGATCGTACATTGAAGTGTAAAGCCGCGTCTGATCGTTGCTTAAGATGCCATCTTGCGGTGACGCCTCACGCATGCTTTTCAACATCATCTGCACGAACATGCCTTCCACCTGGCGTGCCACCTGCAACGCTTTGCCTTTCGGATCGTTGCTTGCCTGACGCTTCAGTTCATTCAGTGAGCGGCTGTCGTAAGCCGCATTCATCAGCGATTGGGTATCAACCATTAGATAATTTCCACTTTGGCACGCAAACAACCGGCGGTCTGCATCGACTGTAGAATCGACATCAGTTCGATAGGTGACGCGCCCAAGGCATTCAGTGCACGCACCACGTTGTTCAGGTTGGCGCTGGCACTAACACGCTGCAATGCGCCGCCGCTTTGACGCAGATCGATCTGTGTTTGTGGCGTGACCACGGTTTGGCCGCCCGCCAGTGGCGTATCAGGCTGGCTGACGTTCTGCTGCTGATTCACCGTCACCGACAAGTTACCCTGCGCAACCGCACAGGTATTCAACGTCACTTCGCGATTCATCACTACCGAACCGGTACGCGAGTTGATGATCACTTTCGCGTCTTCAATTGGAATCGCCACATCGATGTTCTGGATCTCGGCCAGCAGACGCACTTGCGCGCCATTATTTGGCGAAACGCGCACCTGCACTGTGCGCGCATCCAGTGGCTGGGCTGCACCATAACCGCCACGTGCGTTAATCGCATCAGCGATACGCTGCGCCATCGAGAAGTCTTCGCTGTTCAGCTGCAGGTTAATGGTGTTCTGTGAGCCGAAATTGCTTTGCAGCTCGCGTTCAACGGTTGCGCCGCTGGTAATGCGTCCGCCGTTCAGCTGGTTAACCTGTACGCTGCTGCCGCCTGCGGATGCACCCGCACCACCGACTAAAATATTTCCCTGCGCCAATGCGTAAACTTGATTATCGACGCCCTTCATTGGCGTCATTAATAGCGTACCGCCACGCAGGCTTTTCGCATTACCCAGTGAAGAAACCACCACATCCAGCGTTTGGCCTTGACGGGCAAATGACGGTAATTTAGCGGTGACCATCACGGCCGCCACGTTTTTCAACTGCATGTTAGTGCCGGTTGGCACGGTAATACCCAACTGCGAAAGCATGTTGTTCACCGTTTGGGTGGTGAACGGCGTTTGCGTGGTCTGGTCACCGGTGCCATCAAGACCGACAACTAAGCCATAACCCAACAGCTGGTTTTCACGTACGCCCTGTACAGTGGTCAGATCGCGGATACGATCGGCTTGGGCCAGCAGGCTCACGCCCAACAACAAACCTAAACCGAAACGCAGTAGCGTTAACTTTTTCATCGTAACCTCTTACATCGGCGAGATGTTTAAGAAGAAGCGTTGCAGCCAACCCATGGACTGCGCTTCGTTGATATAACCGTTACCGACATACTCAATACGTGCATCGGCGACCGCTGTCGATAACACCGCGTTGCTGGCGCTGATGGTGCGTGGATTCACCACGCCCGAGAAGCGAATGAACTCGGTGCCCTGATTAATCGCGATCTGTTTTTCGCCTACAACGTGCAGGTTGCCATTCGACAAAACCTGATCCACGGTGACGGTAATCGTGCCGGTAAAGGTGTTATTGGCAGAAGCGCCGCCTTTGCCTGCGAAATCATTTTTACCTTCTGCGCTCAGGTTGGCTTTTTCGCCGCTGGCGCCGACTAAACCGGCCAAAGCCGTTGGCACGGTGGACAAGCCAAAGCTGTTGCTGCCGTCACGGCTGGCATTCGCAGAGGAGCTTTTACTGGCGCTGACATTCTCTTGCAGCGTGATCGTCAGCGTATCGCCAATATTGCGTGGGCGACGATCTTCAAACAGCGGCTGGTAGCCGTAGTTCAGGGGCGCGACACCCTGGAAAATAGAGCCGTTCACCACAGGTGGTGCAGAGGGCATTGGCTGTGCCGTAGTGGCCCCTTCAACCAGCGGCGTGCGCGGCACTAATGCGCAACCGTTAAGAGTCAGCAGCAGCGTGGCTACTAACCAATGTCCAGGCTTGAGAATCTGTTGCTTCGCCACGGAGTCACGACCTTATAAATGTCTATTCTTCAGGCCAGCCGAAGCTGGCCGTAATCACCAGCGTTACAGCTGGGTTAATTTCGCCAGCATCTGATCGGAGGTACTGATCGCTTTGCTGTTGATCTCATACGCACGTTGCGTCTGGATCATGGAAACCAGCTCTTCCGCCACGTTAACGTTGGAGGTTTCGGTATAACCCTGATACAGCAGACCGGCACCGTTCTGGCCAGGCGTGCTGTCAGTTGGCGCGCCAGAAGCCTGCGTTTCCTGATAAAGGTTTTCACCTACGCTGTCGAGGCCGGCATCGTTCATAAAGGTGCTCAGCGTTAACTGTCCAACTTGCGCAGCCTGGGTTTGTCCCTGCTGCGTCACACTCACAACCCCGTCACGCGCAACGGTAATGCTGGTGGCGTTTGCCGGAATGGTGATGCCAGGCTGTACTGGAAAACCGGAGTTGGTCACCAGCTGACCGTTTTGATCAACCTGGAACGCACCATCGCGGGTATACGCAGAGGTGCCGTCTGGCATCTGAATCTGAAAGTAACCTTGACCATTAATCGCAATATCTTTCGAGTTGCTGGTCTGCGACAGGTTGCCCTGCGTATGTAAACGTTCGGTAGTCACCGGACGTACACCCGTACCAATCTGTAAACCGGACGGCAGCGTAGTCTGCTCAGACGATTGCGTACCCGGTTGACGCATGGTTTGATACATCAGATCTTCAAACACGGCACGCGAACGCTTAAAGCCATTGGTGCTGACGTTTGCCAGGTTGTTGGCAATTACGTCCATGTTCATTTGCTGTGCATCAAGACCCGTTTTGGCGATCCATAAAGAACGAATCATCTTTTTATCCTCGCGCCTTAGCTGCTCATGTTCAGCAGCTGATTAGCTTTCTGTTCGTTTTCATCGACGTTTGTGATCACTTTCATCTGCATCTCAAAACGTCGGGCGTTGGCAATCATATCGACCATGGTTTCCACCGGCTTGACGTTGCTGCCTTCTAACACGCCAGGCATAACTTGCATGGTGGCATCAGCCTGTAACGCGGCTCCGCGTGTTGCCTGCGTTGCTTGCGTCGGGCGAAACATGCCGTCATCGCTGCGCTGCATCTCTTTTCCAGTGGCTTTCACCAGCTTCAATCGACCCAGCTGTACCGTGGCGTTCGGCGCATCACCGGCGTTCAGTGATGTAATCGAACCATCGGCCGCAATGGTGATCTGCGCGCCTTGCGGGATCACAATTGGACCGCCATCGCCCATCACGGGATTGCCCTGAATGGTTAACGTGCCGTCCGGGCTGGTCTGCATGTTGCCGTTGCGGGTATAAGCTTCGCTGCCGTCAGCGGTACGCACCGCCAACCAGCCATCTTGCTGAACCGCCACGTCCAAAGGGCGCTCGGTGTAATCCATCGCCCCCGGTGACATGTCTGCACCCGGCGTCGACGCTGTCACCAGCGTGCGCGTCGGTAACGACCAGCCATTAACAGGCACCGCACGCAGCGCGTTGAGCTGCGCACGAAAACCCGGCGTTGAAGCGTTGGCGAGGTTGCTGGCGGTAACGGCCTGCTGATCCAGCGTCTGACTGGCGGCACCCATCGCGGTATATATCGCGTGATCCATAGAACAATCCCGTTAGCGAATTAACGTAAGTTAACCAGCGTGTTAAGAATCTGGTCCTGAGTTTTGATGGTCTGGGCGTTCGCTTGATAGTTGCGCTGCGCCACGATCATATTCACCAGTTCCTGACTCATGTCGACGTTTGAGGCTTCCAGTGCGCCTGCTGTCAGGGAGCCGAAAGTACCGGTGTTAGCCAAACCCACGGCGGCCTGCCCTGAAGAGCTGGTCGCAGACCAGACGTTATCGCCTTCAGACTGCAACCCTTCTGGGTTAGAGAAGCTGGCTAATACGATCTGACCCAGCAGCTGGGTTTTCTGGTTGGAATAGCTACCGGTGATGGTGCCGTCGTCATTAATGGCGTAGCTGGTCAGATCGCCAGGTGCATAACCATCCTGAACAGGGTTCCCAAAGGTGGTGGTACCGGTGTTCTGCTGCGCACTGCCCAACATGCTGAGGGAAATAACCTGGTTCGCTGCTGCACCATTCGCTGCCACAGTGGCAGGCGCGGTTGCGATGTTGATGGTTAAAGGAACCGTGCCATCCGTTGTTGTCGTGCCGCCGCTGGTGATGCTGGTCAGTTTACCGTTGGTATCAAACGCCATGCTGAAGTCGCCAGCCGCATCACCGGTGGTGGAGTCGATGGCATGCACGGTCCAGCTATTGGACGCGGTATCTTTGACGTAGTACATATCCAGGGTGTGATCGTTACCCTGCGAGTCATACACCGTCATGGTGCTTTTAGAGTTATAAGTATCTGCGTTGCTGGCAGAGAAGGTTCCGCCGGTTGGCACGGTATCTGTCGAGTTCAGGTTTGCAACCTGTGTTGCTGTCGTGGTGGCACGCGCAGCCATCTGAGTGGTCGGCACGCTAATCGCTACCGGGTTAGCACCGGTTTGAATCGTTGGCGGTACGCCGCTAGCCGGGTAACCCGTGACGGTCAGGCCTTGGGTGTTCACCAGATTACGGTTTTCGTCGAGGGATAACTGACCATTACGCGAGTAATAAACCGCGCCGCTGGTGTCTGTCATACGGAAGAAACCGTTACCGCTCAGCGCCACATCCAGGCCACGGCTAGTGGTGGTGGTGCTGCCGTCGTTGAAGTTCTGGATCACCGCCGCTACTTTGGTACCGAGGCCGACGTTAGAACCGGCGAACATATCGGCAAACGCAATGGTGCTGGACTTAAAGCCCGCAGTCGCGGAGTTGGCAATGTTGTTACCAATGACATCGAGGTTACTTGAGGCAGCGCCGAGTCCGCTTACCGCTTGGGAAAATGACATGTTTGTTTCTCCTGGTTACAGGTTAATCAGAGAATCTGACGTACTTCGTCAAGGGTGGCGGAGCCCATGGTGCCGAGATCCAGTTTTGTGGTGTCGTCCGTTGTACTTACCCCATTCACATAGGCATAGTTCAGCGGTTGCGCTACCAATTGGGTGCTGCCATTGCTGGCGGCAATTGAAACCGTATATTTGCCATCTGGTGCAGTCGAACCGTCAGTCAACGTGCCGTCCCACGAGAAGGTGTGAACACCAGCACTCAATGCACCGAGATCCACCGTGCTGACGGTGTTACCGCTAGCATCTTTAATGGTGGCGCTGGTCGCCGTAGAAGCGGTGGTCAGTGACACACCAAAAGGTGTGGTGGTGCCGCTACCGACCAGCACTTGCGAACCATCGACCATCACGCCATGACCAATCAGCGTAGAGGTTTGCAGCGACTGACTCGTGGTGATCTGACCCGAGATCGAACCCAAAGTAGTGTTGAGTTTTTCAATGCCGCTCAGGGTATTAATCTGTGCCAACTGGGTGGTGAGCTGGCTGTTATCCATCGGATTGGTTGGATCCTGGTTTTGTAACTGCGTTACCAGCATGGTCAGAAACTGGTTTTGTAAATCTTGCGCACTGTTGCCGGTGCTGCTGCTGGATGAGCTCAGGACACTAGGATCCAATGACTCATTAACGCCTACCGAGATACCCATTTTTATTCTCCGTTATTGACCGATCGTCAGGGTTTTCATCATCATCGACTTCACCGTATTCAGCACTTCAACGTTCGCCTGATAGCTGCGTGAGGCGGACATGGTGTTGACGGTTTCTGAAACCACATCCACGTTTGGCATCTTCACGTAACCCTTCTCATCCGCCATCGGATTGCCTGGGTCATAAACCAGTTTTGCCGGTGACGGATCGTTCACCACTTGCGCCACTTTCACGCCGCCGGTGGCTGCGCCCGGTGCAGCATCGGTCTGGAAAACAACTTGCTTTGCCACGTAAGGTTGGCCATCGGGTCCTGTCACGCTGTCGGCATTAGCCAGGTTACTGGCACTGACGTTTAATCGCTGTGATTGCGCGGTCATCGCTGAGCCGGCAATGTCAAAAATATTCAGCAAGGCCATAATTATTGCCCTTGTAACACGCTCATCATGCCTTTGATCTGGCTACTGATAAGGGTGAGGTCGGTTTGATATTTCAGGCTGTTATCCGCGAATTGCGTACGTTCGCGGTCCATATCTACGGTGTTGCCATCGGCGGCGGGCTGATCGGGGATGCGATACAGCAAATCCATCGAGGGCGCTGAGTTAGTTTGTGCTTCTATGTGACGAGATGAAGTGACTTTGAGTGACAAGCTGCTGCCTTCAGCACGCCCGTTCGCCATCACTTTGTTCAACTCGCTAGCAAAGTCGATATCACGAGCCTGGTAACCCGGGGTATCGGCATTGGCAATGTTTGACGCCAGAATCTCCTGACGTTGAGCACGCATGTTGAGGGCTTCGGTACCGAATTTAAGTGCCGCATCCAGTTTGTCGAGCATGCTTCCTCCGCGAATGAGAATTTCGAGTTGGCAGCTTAATCTGGAGAATGCAAGGGCGATCGTCTGAATAACGCCCCAAATCGTCGCTATTTTTGCTCTTGAATATTTTTTTCTCTCCGTACACTTATGACCATCATCAGTGAGGAGCAGCACCATGCGCGGATATCTCATCCTGTTGACCAGCCTGCTGGTCACGATCGCCCTGCCAGCCAAAGCAGCCGATCTCAGTGCACAACTGAATCAATTTTTTAAAACCCGCGATCCACAACACGCCGTGGGCATGAATGTGGTTGTGCGCACACCACAGGCACAATGGCCCAGTTGTGACTCGCCACAATTTACCCTGCCGGGAAACAGCCGTTTGTGGGGCAATATCAGCGTGGCGGCCAACTGCGATGAAAATCGCCGATATATTCAGGTTCAGGTTCAGGTCAGCGGCCAATATCTGGTGGCTAAGCGCCAATTGGCGCGCGGCAGTAGCGTGACAAAAGAAGATTTTCAACTGCAGACCGGTCGTCTCGATACATTGCCAGCGCGTACGCTGTTTGATAGCGCGTCAGTGGCCGATGCGGTTGTCCTGCGTGATATTCAACCCGGTCAGCCCGTTAGCTTGTCGATGTTGCGTCAACCGTGGCGAGTGAAGGCCGGGCAGAACGTGATGGTTATTGCCAGTGGTGATGGATTTGATGCCAGTGGCGAAGGCAAGGCGTTAAACAACGCCACCAGCGCACAATGGGTTCGCGTACGCATGGGAAATGGCCAAATTGTTAGCGGTCGGGTCGGCGATGATGGGAATATTCTGATAACCCTATAAAGCGCTAAAGAAGCCTGTTGTTCTGCCGATAGAAGAATCAACTAAGCAATTACGCTATTCTGATTCAGGTGGCAGACTCCCCTGACCGTACAGGAGCTTGAATATGAGCATCGATCGAACACAACCTCTGAATCCCGTTAGTACTGTCCAGACTCGCGACACTAACGAGCAGAGCAGCAGCAAAGTGCGTCAAAACGAGACAACCCAGGCAACCACACCCGGTGCCGCACAGGTTAAGCTGAGCAGCGCTCAGTCACAGTTGATGCAACCAAGCAGCAAGGACATCAATGTCCAGCGTGTTGAAGAATTGAAAACGGCCATTCGTAATGGCGAACTGAAAATGGATACCGGCAAGATTGCAGATGCATTGATTGCTGACACCAAGGCGTATTTAGAGGGTAACTAACTCCCCATGAGTAACTTGTTGACCACATTAGATAAGATGCAGGAAGTGCTGTCTTCACTGGCTGATTTGCTCAACGAAGAGCAGCACCAGCTGTCGGCCGGCCACATTAACAGCAACCTGTTGCAGCGTATTACCGAAGATAAAAGCGCGCTGCTCACAACGCTGAATTATCTGGACGAGATGCGCCGTACAACTGAAGCCAGCCTGAATACCAAGGCGCCTTATCGTGGTCAGAGTGACATGTCGCGTCGCTGGCAGAGTATTCAACAGCACACCCGCCGTTTACAGGACGCCAACGTCCATAACGGCTTGCTGTTACAGCATCAAATTCGCTTTACCCAAGATGCGCTTGAGGTGTTGAAGCCGCACCAAACTCAGGCGTTCTACGGCCCAGACGGTATGGGAAAAGGTCAATCGACACTGAGTCGCAAGTTCTGATTCAGCGCGGTGCCTACATGCTTTGGCACCTAAAAAAAAGCCCGCGATCTCTCGCGGGCTTTTTTATGTCTGCTTACAGGTTATTTGTTTAAGCCACGGTACGTCGCGCGTAATCACGTAAGCGGAAGCCCAATAAACCCAGCACCAGGAAATAGGTTCCACCGCCTACAGCACAAACGGCAGCCAGACGTAACAGACGCCACAGCATTGCGCCCTGCTCCCATACTGGCATCACTTGCAGAATGCCATACAGCGCAGCTGCCATGGCAATAACTGCCAGCACCAGGCGAATCAGGAAACCCGCCCAACCCGGTTGTGGCTGAAAAAAGTTTTTCTTTCGTAGCTGCCAGTAAAGCAGCGCAGCGTTTAAACAGGCGGCCAGGCCAATCGACAGCGATAAACCCGCGTGTTTCAGTGGGCCGATAAAGGCCAGATTCATCAATTGCGTCATGATCAAGGTGATGATAGCGATCTTCACCGGCGTTTTAATGTCCTGACGCGAATAGAAGCCCGGCGCCAACACTTTCACGACAATCAATCCCATCAATCCCACTGAATAAGCAATCAGCGCACGTTGCGTCATCAAGGCATCAAAAGCGGTGAATTTTCCATACTGGAACAACGCAATGGTGAGCGGGCCGGACAACATGCCTAATGCCACCGCGCTGGGCAGCGCCAGCAGAAAACAGAGACGTAAACCCCAATCCATCAGGCGTGAATATTCGTCGTGATTGCCGCTGGAAAAACTTTTCGCCAACGAGGGCAGCAAAATGGTGCCCAACGCAACACCCAGAACGCCAGAGGGGAACTCCATCAGGCGATCGGCGTAATACATCCAGGATACGGAACCGGAAACCAAAAAAGAGGCGAAAATGGTGTTAATAATCAGCGAAATTTGACTCACCGAGACGCCTAAAATCGCCGGACCCATTTGACGCATTACCCGCCAGACACCCGCATCTTTCAGGTTGACGCGCGGCAGCACCAACATACCGATTTTTTTCAGGTGCGGCAGTTGATAACCCAACTGCAAAACACCACCGACCACCACGGCCCACGCCAGCGCCATTACTGGCGGATGAAAGTGTGGCGCGGCAAACAGCGCAAACCCAATCATGCTGACATTCAGCAAGGTGGGGGCAAACGCTGGTACAGAGAAACGGTTCCAGGTGTTAAGCACCGCGCCAGCCAGCGAGGCGAGGGAAATCAGTAAAATATAGGGAAAGGTGACGCGCAACAGCGCGCTGGTGAGCGCAAATTTATCTGCAGTATCGGCAAAGCCGGGGGCAGTAACCAGTATCACCCAAGGTGCCGCAAACATCCCTAATAGGGTGACGACGGCCAATACCAGCGTGAGCAGGCCAGAAACATAAGCCAAAAAGAGTTGGGTTGCCTCGTCGCCCTGCTTGCTTTTGTATTCAGCCAGAATCGGGACAAAGGCTTGAGAAAAAGCGCCTTCGGCAAAAATACGGCGCAGCAGATTAGGCAATTTAAACGCAACGAAGAAGGCATCGGTAGCCATTCCGGCACCAAATACCCGCGCCACGATGGCATCTCGGGCAAAGCCCAATACGCGGGAAAACAGGGTCATGGAACTGACCGCTGCCAGCGATTTCAACAAGTTCATAATTAGCGGCGCATCCTGAAAAGGTTCGGCAAAAAGAGAGACTTAGCGCAGGCATCAGCTGATGCCCGGCGATAGTCTACTTGCCCGGTGAGAAATCACCAGCGCTGAGTGTTACAAGGGGTTATTCGCGAACGGACTCGCGCCACATTTTTTCCACTACCCGCTGCGCCAGCAGGGCCTGTTCGCCACTGGTTTCAGGCATCGTCTGATTTTGCACGCAGTGAATAAAATGATGCGCCGCGCCGCTGAAGCCGCGCTGAGTTAAATGGCTTTGCCAGGCGGGCGGCGGTGTAATCAGTAAGCCGCTGGCACTCTCTTCCTGCCAGTCGCGCATGTCGAGCACATCAATACATTTTCCCTCGCAGACTGCGCTCACGCGCTCGCGTTGACTGCCCGCACGGCGATGCATACTGGTAGTAAGGCGTAAGCGCCCCGCAGCGAAGTGATGTTCGGCATACAGCATTTCACCCAAATCGTTGGTCTCTATATGCCCATGTAAGCTGGTCGCGGCCTTTCCACTGAGCCACAGCGCGGTATCAACAACATGCAAATAGTCATCCAACAAGGTGAAGCGCAGATCGTGAGGGCCCACGCTGTCGCTGCGATGTTTCTCCATACGCAATGAAGCCGCGTTGGGCATTTCAGCTTTTAGCTGCTGATAACGGGGAGCAAATCGCCGGTTAAAACCCACCATTAGTTTGCGCTTCTGCTTCTCAGCTAAGGCCACCAGCGCTTCTGCCTGATTGAGATTTTCTGCCAACGGTTTATCAACGCAGACATCTTTGCCGGCCAGCAATAACGCTTTGACCACATCAAAATGCGTGGCGGTGCTGCTGTGCACGAATACAGCATCGCAAGCCGCAGCCAAATCGTTTAGAGAGCTGAAACAGGCCATGCGAAAACTTTCGCAAATAGGTTTGGCTTTAGCCTGATTAGGTGAGAACGCGCCAACCAGCGTCCAGTCGGTTGCTTGCGATAACACCGGTAACCAGGCTTTCTGTGCGATACCGCCTAATCCCACCACACCAATGCGCAACGTCATTTCACTGCTCCTGCTGCTGTAATAATTGGGCGATTTGCGCCTGCAGTGCATCGACTCGCTGTTCCAGCGTGGCGACGCGTGTGGTTAATTCACTCTCTTCGACTGGGTCGATGTGCGTTTGCGCTTCGTCCTGTTCGCCCGCAAAAAGATGCCGATAGCGGCTTTCACGTTTGCCTGGCTCGCGTGCCAGACGCACCACCATCGCGCCATCTTCGCGCTGGCTTAAGCTTTCCAGCGTCTGTTCTACCTCAGAGACATCTGCAAACTCATGCAGCCGCCCGCTACGAGTACGTAATTCGCCCGGCGTTTGTGCGCCACGGAGAAACAGCAGCGTTAATATTGCGACTTCAGCACTGTTCAGTTGCAGGTTGCCAAACGCGGAGTTGCAAAACCGTTGTTCATATTTCGCGACGCGCTGACCAAATCCATTGTTTGAGGTGACCAGATGTTTTTTGACCAACTGATCCAGTTGATCCTGCACCTCGCCTTCTGACAAATTCATGACCGGTTCGCGATTAGACTTTTGATTGCAGGCCGTGACAACACCATTAAGAGAGAGAGGATACTGCTCTGGCGTAGTGACCTGTTTCTCCAGCAGGCAACCGATCACACGCAAGGCTTGCGCCGATAAAGCCATCTTCATGCAAAATTCCTCATCATTATCCGCGCCGATCCGGCGTCCATTCCGTGCTGGTTAACGCCGTCAGCACATGATCTTGCCAACGTCCGTCAATCAATAAATAGTTTTTGGCATAACCCTCTTTTTCAAAGCCAAGGCGAGCCAGCAGATCACCGCTGCGCTGATTGTGCGGCATGTAGTTGGCCATGATGCGATGAATGTGCTGTTGGCGTTGCATATAGCGAATAGCTGTCTGCAGGGCTTCAAACATGAAGCCCTGCCCTTGCCATTTTTTGCCCAGTGAATAGCCGAGATAACAGGCGTGAAATGAGCCACGCAGCACATTGCTGAAATTCGCCACGCCGCGCACCTCGGTCTCATTAGCATCCATTAAAATGAAATAGAAGGCCGAGCCTTGCTTGTGCATGTCAGTGATAAGCCCAAGGCGAGCTTGCCAACCGGAAGGATAACAATGACTTTCATCACGAACCGGTTCCCAGGGTTTGAGGAAAACGCGATTTTCTGCGTAGTAATCCGCCAACCGCCACGCATCGCGTTCGTGTACCAGACGTACCACCAGCCGATCGGTGGTCAATCGCACCTTTGGCGCGGCAGAACGATAGCCAAACATCTTGACTCCTGAAATACATGGCTGAGAAAGAGACACCTATTTAACGTTTCACTTCACTATAACCGCCGCCTGGGCTGCGGTAAAACGTTACGAATAACTCTGCAGGAAACGTCTTGATTTAGCACCTTAAATGCGGGCTCGCTCGATAAAAAAATATCATCTAAACAACGCTATTTTTCCCGCATGTTGCGGAGGAGAATAGACCATCTGGTCCGATTCTTTCCCTTTGTTATTAATCTACTTGCTCAGGAATCAGCATGTCACGGGTTGCGCTGGCACGACGCCGCAGTAAAGTTTTTCTTTTGATTGATAACATGTTGGTGGTGATGGGATTTTTCGTCGTCTTCCCCCTCATTTCTATCCATTTTGTTGAGCAGCTCGGCTGGGCGGCACTGATGGTCGGCATCGCGCTTGGCTTGCGTCAGCTTATTCAGCAGGGCTTAGGCATTTTTGGCGGTGCGATTGCCGATCGCTTTGGTGCCAAGCCCTTGATCGTTATCGGCATGTTGATGCGCGCAGCGGGTTTTGCCTGTATGGCGCTGGCACACCAACCCTGGCTGCTGTGGTTAGCCTGTATGTTATCGGGTTTAGGCGGCACATTATTCGATCCCCCACGCAGTGCGCTGGTGATGAAATTGGTGCGGGCACGCGAACGTGGGCGCTTTTTCTCGCTGTTAATGATGCAGGACAGCGCAGGCGCGGTGATTGGCGCACTGATTGGCAGCTGGCTGCTGGCCTGGGATTTCCGTCTGGTCTGTTGGGTTGGCGCTGGCGTGTTTGTTCTCGCCGCGCTATTCAACGCGATTTGGCTGCCTGCGTGGCGCATCTCTACGGAGCGGGTTGCTATGCGCGAAGGGCTAAAACGCGTCTGGCACGATAAGCGTTTCCGCCTGTATGTCTTGACGCTAACCGGCTACTACATTTTGGCGGTACAGGTGATGTTGATGCTGCCGGTCATGGTTAATCAGGTGGCGGGGGCACCTGCGGCAGTGAAGTGGATGTATGCCATTGAGGCGATGCTGTCATTGACACTGCTGTATCCGCTGGCGCGCTGGAGTGAAAAGCATTTTCGCCTTGAGCAGCGTTTAATGGCCGGTTTAACACTCATGACCTTCAGCCTGCTGCCGATCGGCATGACGCACGATCTCACCGCCTTGTTTACGCTGATCGCCGTGTTTTATCTCGGCTCCATTATCGCCGAACCTGCGCGTGAAACCTTAAGCGCCGCGTTGGCCAGCGCCCGATCGCGTGGCAGCTATATGGGGTTCAGTCGCCTTGGGCTGGCGTTAGGCGGCTTGATTGGATACAGCGGCGGTGGATGGATGTTTGATATGGGCCAGCAACTATCGTTACCTGAATTACCGTGGATTTTACTCAGCAGTATTGGTCTGGTCACGTTGCTGGCGCTGTGGCGGCAGTTTCAACCGCGCGATGTTGCACCCGCTATTCTTAGTAGCTGAGTTTGCCCCATCCGCTAATCTCTTCCATACTTCCCGCAAGTCCGAAAACAGGGCGAATGTCTTTCGCCCTGCTAAACAAAGGAGAACGGGATGAAGCTTTATATCTACGACCATTGCCCTTTCTGTGTCAAAGCACGCATGATTTTCGGCCTGAAAAATGTGCCCATTGAATTAGTTGTCATGCTGAACGATGACGAAGCCACGCCGACCAAACTGGTTGGTCAAAAAATGGCACCGATCCTGCAAAAACAGGACGGCAGTGCGATGCCTGAAAGCATGGATATCGTGCGATTCATCGATAATCAAGATGGCGAGCCGCTGATTGTGGGTAAAACAAACCCGGCAATCAATGACTGGCTGCGTCACGTCAACAGTTACGCAAACAAGTTGCTGTTACCGCGTATCGCTGAAGCGCCATTTGCTGAGTTCGCGACCCCGGAAGCACGCGAATATTTCCGTGTTAAAAAGCAGGCTAATATCGGCGATTTCCATGAACTTATGCAACATGCGCCGGGCTTCATTAAAAACATCAGTGACGATTTGCGACAACTGGACAAACTGATTGTTAAGCCCAATGCAGTTAATGGTGAATTATCAGAAGATGACATTAACTTATTTCCGCTGTTGCGTTCGCTGACATTAGTGAGCGGCATTGAATGGCCAAGTCGCGTAGCGGATTACCGCGATAACATGGCGAAACAGACGCAGGTTAATTTGCTCTCTTCGATCGCGCATTAAACCTGCTTTGATGAGAAACGCACACGCGTTTCTCATCCCTTCCTTGATGACACCCGCTCCGCATTCAGGCACGCTATATACAGTTTTAGCCCCACAACATCCTGGATGAGGAACACATGAAAAAGGCCTTTCTTGGGCTCACCGCCCTGTTTATTGCCGTCATCTTAAGCGGCTGTAATCAACTTACGCAGTACACTATTAGCGAGCAGGAAATCAATCAGGCGCTGCAAAAGCGCAACAACTACGAAAAAGATATTGGCGTTGCAGGATTGGTGAATGCGCACATTGTTTTAAACGATCTCAGCAGCCAGATCGGGCGTGAAGAACCCGGTAAAATTACCTTGTCAGGCAATGCCAAAATTAACGTGAGCTCTCTTTTTGGCCCTCAACAGGCAGATATGCAGCTGAAAATGAAAGCGCAACCGTTCTTCGATCAGCAGCAAGGCGCTATCTACCTGCGTGATCTCGAAATCGTTGATGCGCAAGTTCAGCCAGAAAAAATGGCGTCAATCATGAAAACCCTGACACCTTATCTGAATCAATCGCTGAAAAGTTATTTCAACCAAAAACCGGCTTATGTCCTGAGTGAAGATCGGAGTAAAGCGGAGTCGCTGGCGAAAAAATTCGCTAAAGGTTTAGAAGTAAAGCAGGGTCAATTGGTTATCCCTTTCACCCACTGATTTATTCACCGCGCCCTTTGGCGCGGTTTTCTCGATTCTGCCTAAAAAACCAGGTGCAAACGGTTGCCTGAATCCTTATGCTTAGACCCCGGCCTAAACGTGCCTTTCGTTTCCTTTCTGCCGGAGCCTCATCGATGACTGCACAAACTCAGCAACTCACTCTTCGCCGCCCAGACGACTGGCATATTCATCTGCGTGATGACGACATGCTTAAAACGGTCTTGCCTTATACCAGCGCGGTGAATGGTCGTGCCATCGTGATGCCAAATCTGGTGCCACCGGTAACCAGCGTGGCGGCAGGAGAAGCGTATCGCGAACGCATCCTGGCAGCATTACCTGCCGATCATGCCTTTACACCTCTGATGACCTGTTATTTAACAGACTCGTTGGATCCCGATGAGATCGAGCGCGGCTTTACCTCAGGTTTGTTCACTGCCGCCAAACTCTATCCTGCCCATGCGACCACCAACTCCAGCCATGGCGTAACCAACATTGCCTCAATTGCGAATGTGCTGGAGCGCATGCAAAAACTTGGCATGCCGTTGCTGATCCATGGCGAAGTTACCGATGCGCATATCGATATTTTTGACCGTGAAGCGCGTTTTATTGAAACGGTAATGGAGCCGCTGCGTAAACAGTTTCCTGAACTGAAAGTGGTAATGGAACACATCACTACTAAAGACGCGGCGGATTATGTTGAAGCGGCTAACGAAAAGCTTGGCGCAACCATTACACCGCAACATTTGATGTTTAACCGCAATCACATGCTGGTGGGCGGCATTCGTCCTCATTTGTATTGTCTGCCGATTTTAAAGCGCAATATTCATCAGGAAGCCTTGCGTAAAGTCATTGCCGGTGGAAACCCTCGTTTCTTCCTTGGTACTGATACTGCCCCGCATCTGCAGCATCTGAAAGAAGCCAGCTGCGGCTGTGCCGGTGTGTTCAATGCGCCAACCTCGCTGCCGGCTTATGCCACGGTATTTGAGGAGATGGAAGCCCTGCACCTTCTTGAAGCTTTCTGCTCTGAGAACGGTCCGCGCTTTTATGGTTTGCCGCTCAACGAAGATACCATCACACTGGTACGTGAGCCGTGGACAGTGGAAAGCCACATAGAAATGGGTGCACATTCTCTGGTGCCTTTCCTGGCAGGTGAAACTTTAAACTGGCGTATCAAAGCGTAATAGTATTTGCCTCCAGAGGATAATTACTGTAAATATATACAGTATCTTATCTGGAGGCTTTTATGCGTGTTGAAATTACCGTTGCCAAGACCCAACCTCTTCCTGCCGGTGCGATGGAAGCGTTAAGCCAAGAGCTTGCTCGTCGCATTGATGAACAGTTTCCTGATTCAACGCATCACGTCAAAGTACGTTATGCCACCGCCAACCAACTCAGCGTATTAGGCGGTAATAAAGAGTCCCGTGACCAAATCAGTGACATTCTCCAGCAAACCTGGGAAAGCGCTGATGATTGGTTCATCACCGATTAACCGCCACTGTGCTGTTTTTTGCCGGGTGTCGCCATCCGGCTTTTTTATCTCTTTTCTTCCCTCGCCATAAGCCTCCGCTGCATCTAGACTCTGATCGATCAATCCCCTATCCTTGCGCTCGTCATGCTTAACAGGAGGTGCGACAACATGACTACTGATAAACCTGAAGAAGCGA
Source organism: Pantoea sp. T14 (assembly GCF_036663535.1). Taxonomy (NCBI): domain Bacteria; kingdom Pseudomonadati; phylum Pseudomonadota; class Gammaproteobacteria; order Enterobacterales; family Erwiniaceae; genus Pantoea; species Pantoea sp. T14. The sequence continues at coordinate 311,364 of NZ_JAWUEB010000027.1, read as the reverse complement.
TGACTTTTGGCGAGCTTTTAGCGCTAATAGGTGATCAGCAACGTCGATTGACGGTGCTGGAAAATGCCTTCTCCAGTCTGATTTTCTGCCTTGACGATCGTGCCAGTCAGCTTCTGGTGCATAATCTGTCTCTTGAAGCACAAAATCAAAACCATGATGAGCAATTGCAACTACACTTTGCCCGGCTGGCAGAATCACTGCAGAAGCGCAACGGTGGCACAACGTCAGAACCACTGATTTAATGCAATACTGAACGACGTTTCTCTCGCAAAAATAGTATTTTTTATCCTTTCAAATTGCTGGTTAAAATGCCTGTTTCATCAGGCATTTTATTTTTCATTTCGTGTCTTATAAAAGCAGTTATTCTATTTATCCGTTTTTCAACGCATTTTTTAATCAGTAGGCGGGTCTTTTACTGTTATAATTGTCTCGCTACTGGAATAAAAAAGCCGCATTGAACCTCATCAAGCACTTCGTTTAACGAGTAATATGGAGGTTATAATGGACAGAAATAAAGATGTGATTCAGACCCATTCGCTGGTGGGCTGGGACATCAGTACCGTTGACAGCTATGATGCCATGATGATTCGTTTGCACTCACTTTCGTCACAAGAGCAAACAGAAGAAGAGGCGGACGTTGGCCCGACATATTGGCTAACAACGGATGTGGCAAGGCAGTTCATCTCTATCCTTGAAGCGGGCATCGCCAAGATAGAATCTGCCGAGCAGGTAGAACGACTTCTCAAGAAACATTAATTCCTGCCACATCAAGAGGCACCCTAAGGGGTGCCTTTTTCGTCTCTGTTTCTGGTATGCTTTTGATTGTGTGACCCTTTCAGGAGTTTCGTCTCAATGATTTACGATCTTATTGTGGTAGGCAGCGGTTCCATCGGTGCAGCAGCAGGCTATTACGCAACGCAAGCAGGCTTGTCGGTATTGATGATCGACAGCGCCCACCCACCGCATGACCAAGGGACGCATCACGGTGACAGTCGCCTGATTCGCCACGCTTATGGTGAAGGCGAGCGCTACGTACCATTAGTATTGCGAGCGCAAGCGCTTTGGGACGAACTGGAACAGCAGGCTGGCGAGCGTATTATGCACCGCAGCGGCATATTAAATCTGGCGCTGCTGCAATCGGAGTTCATTAACAATGTGATTGACAGCGCCAAAGCCTGGCAACTGGATATACACATTCTGCAGGCCGATGAGGTGCGTAAACGTTGGCCGCAAATAAACGTGCCTGACGGTTATATCGGCGTATTTGAACCTCAATCGGGTTACTTAAAATGCGAGCAAGCGGTTCGCAGTTATATTCAACTCGCCGAACAGGCGGGTTGCGCGCAACTGTTTAATTGCCCGGTCAGCGAAATAGGTCGAGACGGCGATCTACAACAGGTCACAACACTGGATGGCGTGTATCGCGCCCGGAAGATGTTAATCAGTGCAGGAACCTGGGTAAGTAAACTGGTTTCCGGCTTGCCGGTAACACCTACTCGCAAAGTCTTTGCCTGGTATCAGGCGGATGGCCGCTACAGTGAAAACAACCACTTCCCCGGTTTCACTGTTGAGATGGAAAACGGCAGCCAGTATTACGGTTTTCCCGCCGATAATAATGCCCTAAAAGTGGGACGCCATGATGGCGGCCAACCGATGACAAAACCAGAAGATCGCAAACCTTTTGGTACCGTAGCGGCGGACGGCAACGAGACGTTTGGATTTCTGCGTCAGTTCCTGCCTGGCGTAGGCGTTTGCCTGCGGGGCGAAGCGTGCAGCTATGATTTCACGCCAGACGAAGATTTTATTATCGATACATTACCTGGTGAACCTAATCGACTCATTATGACGGGCTTAAGCGGGCATGGATTCAAATTTGCCAGCGTATTAGGTGAACTGGCTGCCGAATTTGCGCAGGATAAACCTTTCTCGTTTGACCTCACGCCATTTTCACTTGCGCGTTTCGACATTTAATGACTTTTCTTGTCTTAAATAAAATGTGCAGCATCATTAAATATGATGCTGCACACTGACGTTAACTGACACTTATTCACATTACCCCACACTACTCGCCTTCGCACCGCCCAAAAAGTGAATCCAATTGAAATTTAATTTATTTCGGACTGGGTTAATTCAGCCTTATTCAATAAAACTGCGTTTATTAAGCGTGATCATTTCATGAATTTCACATCATCAAGATAATGTTATAGAAGCGTAAGCTTGATTGATTTTTTATTTCAATCTGTGGATGCTTATTTCCACTTATTACTACAGAAATAAAATTATGCCGTTACGTAATTCCTCTCAAAACTTTGGATTGATTAGCGTCACGCTGCATTGGTTAATGGCGTTAGTCATTTATGCCATGTTCGCTTTGGGCTTATGGATGGTGGGTTTGGGATATTACGATAGCTGGTATCACGACGCGCCAGAGATACACAAAAGCATCGGCGTAATATTAATGCTTATCTTAATTTTCCGTCTGATATGGCGCGTTGTATCGCCCTCACCTTCTCCCCTTAAAAGTTACACCACATGGGTTCGCCTAAGCGCCGTAGTCGCCCACTGGCTGCTTTACAGCTTATTGCTGGCCATCTTAGTGAGTGGCTATTTGATCTCTACAGCTGACGGTAAACCGATTTCGGTATTTGGCTGGTTCGAGCTTCCCGCTTTAGTTAGTGGGGCCGGAGAACAGGCCGATTTAGCGGGCGATATTCATTTATGGCTCGCCTGGAGCGTGGTCATCCTTTCCGTGCTGCATGGCTTAGCTGCTCTAAAACATCACTTTATCGATCGCGATGTCACTCTGAAACGGATGTTAGGTATGCGCATCCCTTTACCCTCTGAAAAGGATCATTAATATGCTGAAGAAAACCCTGCTTGCCGTAACCGCTGCGAGCTTGTTGTTGAGTTCTGTTACCGCTAATGCTGCTAATTATAAAATTGATAAGGAAGGCCAGCACGCCTTCATCCAGTTTCGCATTCAACATCTTGGCTATAGCTGGCTGTATGGCACGTTTAAAGATTTCGATGGCAGCTTTAGCTTTGATGCAAGCAATCCTTCGGCCGACAAAGTCGATGTCACCATTAATACCAACAGTGTCGACACCAACCATGCGGAGCGTGACAAACATTTGCGCAGCGCAGATTTCCTCAATGTGGGTAAAAATCCACAAGCCATGTTCAAATCAACATCGGTTAAAAAAGAGGGCGATGAACTTGAGATCGTTGGTGATCTCACGCTGAATGGCGTAACCAAACCCGTAACGCTAGAAGCGAAGCTGTTAGGTGAAGGCAAAGATCCATGGGGCGGCTATCGCGCAGGATTTGAGGCGGAAGGTGAAATCGCATTGAAAGATTTCAACATAACTAAAGATTTAGGGCCAGCCTCGCAAAAAGTTCAGCTGATGATTTCAGTTGAAGGTGTTCGGCAATAGATCACAACAACCGCCTGAAGCTGAGCTTCAGGCGGGATGACATCACTTCTTAAGCGGAGCAGGAATGGTCATGTTTAACAATCCACGAGACTTGTTGAACACTTTATTTCCATTTTCTCGTCCGGCGCGGCGCGCGCGCTGCTCTTCTGGCGACAGTTTCGCTTCTTCCTGGCACAGCGGACTGCAGCAGTTTTCATAGGTCTCAGCACAAGCTGGACACTGAATAAAGAGCAGGTGGCAGCCATCATTCACACAATTCACGTGGGTGTCACAAGATGTTCCACATTGATGACAATGTGATAAGACGTCTTCTGAAATACGTTCGCCCATGCGCTCATCAAAAACAAAATTCTTGCCCTTAAAGCGTACGGGCAAGCCTTGCTCACGAGCACGGCGAGCATATTCGATGATGCCACCTTCCACATGATAAACATCTTCAAAGCCGTTATGACGCATCCACGCACTGGCTTTTTCACAGCGAATGCCGCCGGTGCAGTACATCACAATTTTTTTATCTTTCTGATCTTGCAACATATCAACCGCCATCGGCAGTTGGTCGCGGAAAGTATCAGCGGGCACTTCCATGGCGTTATCAAAACGTCCCACTTCATACTCGTAGTGGTTACGCATATCAACGAACACGGCATCGGGATCGTCCAACATGGCATTCACATCAGCCGCTTTCAGATATCTGCCAACGTCGCTGGCATCAAACGTATTGTCTTCAATGCCGTCCGCCACAATGCGGTCACGCACCTTCAGGCGCAGTACCCAAAACGATTTGCCGTCGTCATCCAGCGCCACATTCATGCGTAGATTATTCAAGGCAGGATCAAAACCATAAAGGAATGACTTCATTTTTTCATACTGGCTGGCGGGCACGCTGATTTGCGCGTTAATGCCTTCGTGTGCCACATAGACACGACCAAACACTTTTAGCCCGGTTAAACCAACATACAACGCATCACGAAAGGCTTTTGGATCAGCAATTTGGAAATATTTATAGAAAGAGACAGTGGTGCGCGGCTCAGTTTCAGCCAACATGCGCGCCTTCAGCTCTTTATTGGAAACAAGGTTGTGTAACACTGGCATGGTGTTCGTTCCTGTTATCAATAGGAGAAATTTAGCGCGCACATGATACCTGAAAACACCCAGATGCAAAGTGCATAAGGGAAATTGATTTGATGCAGTGTAAATTTTTGGCGGTTGTGCTTTTCATCTGCAACGCTTAGCTGCTTGTTACGCCGGTTCGCAATATTTCCGCCTGGGACAAAAACTGGCACAATAGGGAAAATCAACGAGATAACGGCGCCATAAGGTGCGTGACGCAGGATAATACTATTTCACATGACCCAATTGCCTCAATTTTCGCGTGAACTTCTTCATCCCCGCTATTGGTTTACCTGGCTGGGTGTCATTTTTCTTTATGTTTTCGTGCTACTTCCTTATCCCCTGCTCTACGTTTTGGGTTGTGGCATTGGACGTATCGGCATGCGTTTTATGAAACGTCGCGTCAGTATTGCGCGGCGAAATCTGGAATTGTGCTTTCCGCAGATGCCCATAAACGATCGCGAAGCGATGGTAAAACATAATTTCGAATCAGTTGGCATGGGGTTAATTGAAACCGGTATGGCGTGGTTTTGGCCAGACTGGCGCATCCATAAATGGCACAAGCCCTCGGGTTTAGAACATATCCAGCAGGCGCGAGACAATCAGAAAGGTGTGCTGTTGATTGGCATGCACTTTTTAACTCTGGAAATCGGCGCACGCATGTTCGGCATTCATAATCCGGGTATTGGTGTTTACCGACCGAACGACAATAAGCTGATTGACTGGCTTCAGGTGCGTGGCCGCATGCGCTCGAATAAGGACATGTTAGACCGTAAAGATCTCAAGGGGATGATCCGCGCTTTAAAAAGAGGCGATATCATTTGGTACGCACCAGATCATGATTATGGTCCACGCAGCAGTGTTTTTGCGCCCTTTTTTGCGGTGGAGAATGCAGCAACCACAGCGGGTACGCATATGCTGATGCGAACCAGCAAACCTGCCGTTATCCCTTTCGTTCCGCGTCGTTTACCGGATGGCCGTGGCTATGAGTTAATGATTTTGCCTGACGTAAGCGGAGACTTTCCTCTTACAAATGATGTGGATACAGCGATGCGCATGAATAAAGTGGTTGAAGAAGGCGTATTGTTAGCACCAGAACAATATATGTGGTTGCACCGCCGATTTAAAACCAAACCTGAAGGTGAACCTTCACGGTACTAATTACATTCAGGAGGGGAAATATTTCATCTCCTGAATCATTTTAAATTCATTACTCACTATACTATCACTGTAAAAAACTTATTCACCGCTTCGTATACTGTCCAATGTTAAATTGAGTGACTATTCTTTAAAAGCCAAAGATTATTTGATATTTATGCATCATAATTAAGGAATTGCCGCTTAAGATTAAATGCCACGCACAAATTCTTAGATATTTGCACAAAAACATTGAGTGAAACGTTAAGATAACTTATTAAATTCAGCCTAAATATTCTCCTGCTTCGGCCCTGTTTTTTAAAATTCCAGGTCTTTTCCGATTTAATTAACCTTAATGCTTTGGCTATGCTAATCAGTCCAATAAAATTAACTTATTTTACAAGGCTTTGTCCTGGCAAGTCATCCTATATACCTTTTTAGAAACTTTTAACTCTTTTATATATTCTTATGGAATTTGAATATCAAATTTTTTGCCGGTAATTTCAACCTAACGGTTAATTTTATTTAACTGCGCATTTAAAAATTATAAGAAGATTACCCACAGCAAACCCTTCGTAGGAATATTTTATGAATAAAGGTATTTATTATTACGTGACAATCAGCACCGATCAGGAAGGTTATCATTATTTACATCGCAAGGAATGTAAGCGCATGCCCGTTAAGGAAGACGTCATTTTTATCGGCACGCTTTATAATTTGAATCAGGCATTATCCATCGCCAGGATAAATTTTAAGAAAGTTAAACCCTGTATAAAGTGCTGTATTCGCTATTCTGCTCCGATAATTCGCGAATCAGTACGTCCGGTTTTGCATTTCCCCCAGAAAGCAATGTAAATCCGAATCGGCGGGAATCGTCTACTTTCCCGCCGGTTGTCCTGTCAGCAACTTCCCCTCCCCCATTTTTCGTCTATCCTTCTGTGAAATCCCGTTAAACAGGCATGGAGAATAGCGATGAGCATGTTCAGTACATTAGAAGAAGCCATTGAAGCGGCGCGTGAGGAATACCTCGCCAATCATCCCGAACTCGACGAAGCCGATGCATCGATTAGCCAGTTTGGCCTGCAAAAGTATGTAATGCAGGACGGCGATATTATGTGGCAGGCTGAGTTTTTTGAAGATGAAGGCGAACCGGGCGAATGCTTGCCAATCCGCAGCGGAGAAGCAGCGCAGGCTATCTTTGATGGTGACTTTGAAGAGATTGAGTTGCGTCAGGAATGGCTGGCTGAAAACACATTACACGAGTGGGATGAAGGTGAGTTTCAACTGGAGCCACCGCTGGATACCGAAGAAGGTGAAGCGGCAGCGCAAGAGTGGGAAGACGACAACAGCGATTCAGACCGCAGTTATTCGTAAGGTCCGTGACTGGCATCAACAGGCAGTAAAAGCGTATCCAACACCAGCGACAGCGGCAGATCAATAATGGTCAACACCCGCCATGCGCTGTCGCGAACATCCCACTGTACGCCAGGATAATATTGATTACCGTGTCCCTGACCGGGCACGGTTCTACTGATAATGCTACCGCAACCGCTCAACAGCAAAACGGACAAGGTTAAAACAGATAGTTTCAGGAAACGATTCACAACAGTTTCTCTTAATGGAATTGACGCTATTTTAGTGACCCACACACAGAAGTAACACCTACATTTCCACTGAATTACGTAAAGTTCGCGTTAAATCGCTGCGTTAACCCGAATCTGAGCCATAAAAAAAGCGGCATCCCTGCCGCTTTTTTACTTAGGCGTTTTGTGGCAACGCCTGTGGATTCAATTTCAGCTTTTGATAACTTTCAACCCACTGATGATACTTCTCTGCGTTTTCCCATAAACGGGTATGAACGCGTGCCAGCACCACCGGATCGCTGATCAGCTGCAATCGCTGTTCACGGTTGAGTTTCTCGGGTGCATCGCTTAATGCCTGATCGACGCGACGATCGCGCGCATGCTCCAGCAGCTGGCTTTGCTTGTGACGAGATGTCGCAAGCGCCGTTGCCAAGGCATTGAACGCCGGGTGGAATACCGCATGCATAAAGCCATTTTCCAACGCACGTTCGCGGTTGAGCTTCAGATAGAAGTCGGTATCCACCAACTCTTTCGGCGGCTCATACTCTTCAGGGATCAGGAACAATTTTGCATTTTTGCTCTTAATACCCAACGTGGCACGGCTCGACATCACTGAAACAAACGGTGAAAGGATCAGCGAGAAGACGATCGGTGCTAACCACCACAGGAAGTTGAGATCCAGCCAACCCATACCTGCCGCCCAGACAATCCCTAACGCCATTTGAGAACCGTGACGTTTGAATGCTTCACTCCACGGCGTAGCATCGTCATCACGTTGCGGCGAATTCCACACCACTTCCCAGCCAAGGAATGCACTGACCACGAACACAGTATGGAAAAGCATACGTACCGGCGCCAGCAATACTGAGAACAGCATTTCCAAAAACAGTGAAAGGGTTACGCGCATTACGCCACCGTAAGGTTTAGCGCCTTTGAACCAAATCAGCACCACACTCAACAGTTTTGGCAAGAACAGCAGCACCATTGTGGTTGAGAACAGGGCTATCGCCAGTTCAGGACGCCACTGCGGCCAAACCGGGAAGAGCTGTCGCGGTTGCAGGAAGTAAGTTGGTTCCATCAGCGTATGCACAATCTGCAAGGCGGTGGAGAGCGCAAGGAACATAAACCATAACGGCGCGGAGAGATAAGACATCACCCCCGTCAGGAACACCGCACGGTGAACGGGATGCATTCCTTTCACCAGGAACAGGCGGAAGTTCATCAGGTTACCGTGACACCAGCGACGGTCACGTTTAAGCTCATCCAGCAAGTTTGGCGGGAGCTCTTCATATGAACCCGGCAGATCGTAAGCGATCCACACCCCCCAACCGGCACGACGCATCAGCGCAGCCTCAACAAAGTCATGCGACAGAATTGAGCCCGCAAATGAGCCTTCACCAGGCAACGGCGCTAGCGCACAGTGCTCAATAAACGGCTTCACGCGAATAATGGCGTTATGGCCCCAGTAATGCGATTCCCCCAATTGCCAGAAGTGCAAACCGGCGGTAAACAGCGGACCGTAAACGCGTGTTGCGAACTGCTGACAACGCGCGTAGAGCGTGTCCATGCCAGACGCTTTTGGCGAAGACTGGATAATACCCGCATTTGGATTGGCATCCATCATGCGTACTAAGCCGGTAAGACATTCACCGCTCATTACGCTGTCAGCGTCCAGCACCACCATATAGCTGTAGTTGACGCCCCAACGACGACAGAAGTCATCAATGTTGCCGCTTTTACGCTTCACGCGACGACGACGACGGCGATAGAAGATTTTGCCCGCGCCGCCAACATCACGTACCAGTTCCATCCAGGCTTTCTGCTCGGCGATGGCAATATCAGGATCGTAGCTGTCGCTGAGGATGTAGACGTCAAAATGTTCTGCATTGCCGGTACGGACGACGGATTCCCAGGTCGCTCGTAATCCAGCAAATACGCGCTCAACATCTTCATTACAGATCGGCATGATTAACGCTGTACGGTGCTCAGGGTTAAGTGCTTCATCGCCTACTGTTGAGTAAGAGATGCTGTACTTGTCGCGACCAATAAGCAGCTGTAAAAAGCCCATCAGCGCAGTCCAGAAACCAGCGGAGACCCAACAGAATAGGATGGCGAACAGGAACAGAATTCCGGTTTGCAGCACGTAAGGCAGAATCTGCATCACTGATTGCTGCCAGTTCTGATTGATCATCTCCATCGGGTCGAGCAGCGTCCAGCCCTGATACGGCAGAATGGTTTTCATGTACCAGGTTGCCACAACGGTCTGGAAAAGCGTCAAAATCAGCAAAGTGTAGCGACGCATTGATCCTACGTGACGCCACTTCTCTTCAGCACGCTGCTCTTCTGGATTGGCGTAGCGCGGCACTGATTTTTGTCCACGTAATGAAGACCAGGCACGCACCAACGGGTTAGTACGCCAGGCTTCCGGGAACATCAACGAGCGCTTCACTTTCGGCATGGCCTTCAGCGTGGTGCGATCGAGATAATCTTTGCCGAGCTGTTGACCATCAGCAAGCGAGTCTGGCCAGGCCATTTTCACCCGCGATGAAACAGATTTCAGTGGCGCATCGTCAGGGCGATCGCTGGCTGCCACATCCTGGCCCAGCGATTCGTGTATGAAGTGAAACGCCTCGGCATTTTGCAGCGAGGCGCTTAAACGGGCTTTTCCTGCCGCATCCAGCGGCAGGGATTCCACGTAACTTTGAGGTGTAAAAGTCGATTTATTCATTGGCAGGTAGCTGATAGCTCCAGGTTTCCGTCAATGTCTTGTCGCCGCTAACCAGCGCCGCACGCATTTCGGTTGGCTGCTTGTTGTCTTTCACACGCAGACGCAACACCAAACGCCAGCCTTTATTGACCGGGTTATAGCGTACGCTCTGCTCAACCACATCCGCGTTATTACCCACACTCACCTGTGGTGCAACCTGGCTGTTTTCCGGCATTTGGCTCATCGCTTTACCCACAAAATCGAGAGTAAAGGCGATGCTGCCATCCGGTTGACGCACCAGATTAGACTGCTTAACGTCACCGGCAGAACGCAGGGTGTTTTTCACCCATGCCGTGTCGTCCGAGTGCAGTTGGCTTTCGTCACGCGTGAAGTGTAGACGGTATTTGAAGTTCATCTCTTTGCCCGGATCCGGCAGGTTCTCCGGTGTCCAGAAGGCAACGATGTTGTCGTTGGTTTCATCCGCAGTAGGGATTTCCACCAGCTCGACGCGGCCTTTACCCCAATCGCCTAAAGGCTCAACCCAGCCACTTGGACGCTGATCGTAACGATCGTCAAGATCCTGATAAGCGCTGAAGTCGCGGCTACGTTGCAGCAGACCAAAACCTTTCGGGCTTTCGATGGTGTATGTGCTCACCGCCAAATGGCGCGGATTATTCAGCGGACGCCAAATCCATTCGCCGTTGCCGCTATGGATGGAAAGACCATCAGAATCGTGCAACGAAGGACGGAAATTATTAACCGGCGACGGCTGGTTAGCACCGAACAGGAACATGCTGGTCAATGGCGCCACACCCAGTTTGCCCACTTTGTCGCGCAGATAGACTTTAGACTGCACGTCAACGACCGACTCATTACCCGGACGAATAACAAAACGGTAGGCACCGGCTGCTCGAGGCGAATCCAGTAAGGCGTAGATCACCAGTTGCTTATCTTGTGGTTTCGGACGTTCGATCCAGAACTCTTTAAAGCGCGGGAACTCTTCGCCAGAAGGCAACGCGGTATCAATCGCCAAACCACGCGCCGACAAGCCATAAACCTGGCCCGCACCGATCACGCGAAAGTAGCTGGCACCCAGAAAACTGGTGATCTCGTCATCTTTACCTTTGGTATTTAATGGGTAAAGTACTTTAAAACCCGCGAAGCCCAGGTTTTTAACCGAATCGGCGTCATGTTTCACATTGCCGAAATTAAAATAATCAGGGTTGTATTTGATTTCACGCACCGCGCTAGCCGTGACTTCATTAATTTGTACCGGCGTATCGAAGTACATACCCTGATGATAAAATTCCAGCTTGAATGGCGTACGCAATTTGCCCCAATACGCTTTATCGTGGTTAAACTGGATCTGCTGATAATCAGCAAATTTCATTTCACGAAACTGAGAGGGTAAATTGCTTTTAGGCGCTTCGAAGCTTTTCCCTGCCAACGCTTTGGCTTGTTTGGCTACATCATCGATGTTAAACGCCCAACTGTTATTGGCGTACAACGCCAGCAGAACTGCAGCGCCAATCCAACGCACCTTTTTCAGTTCTGGTTTATTTTTCTCTTTAGTCAGCACATCCCCCCCTTTCGTGTGCTTAAATCAAACCCGCTTATCTTAAAGGATTATTCGGTTTTCCGACAGCTTATGCGCAAGAATGTTCCCTTTATTCGTAAGCCAGATGTGTGATTTTAGGACAATTAAACGATACAGATTTAGCTGATAGTATACCTCGTTTATCACAGGTAGAATTTCACTCCGGCATAATCCGGTTTCAGGGCGAAACTGGCTAAAACAGACTCACAACGTACTAACGAACAGGAACTTTATGAGTACAGCAAAACCTGAACGTGAATATTTTCTCGACTCCATTCGGGCTTATTTGATGTTATTAGGGGTTCCATTTCACGTTTCCCTGATTTATTCCACGCAAAAATGGGCAGTTAACAGTACCGACGCTTCATTATGGTTGACGCTGTTTAATGATTTTATTCACGCCTTCCGTATGCAGGTCTTTTTTGTCATCTCCGGCTATTTCTCCTACATGCTCTATTTGCGCTATCAGCCGCAGCGGTTTTTAAAAGTACGGTTGGAGCGTGTCGGCATTCCGCTGCTTACTGCCATTCCGCTGATCACTCTGCCGCAATTTTTTATGCTCAAAGAGTGGACACAGAAATTGTCCGGCTGGGATAATTTTAGTCTGTACGAGAAATTTAATAACCTGATGTGGGAGTTAATCTCTCACCTGTGGTTTCTGGTGGTGTTGGTGGTGCTAACCACGCTGGGCATGCTGACGTTCCGCTGGTTACGCGATCAAAAACACGCCATTGATTACCAACGTGTGGGTTGGGGTTCGCTGACCTTAGGCGTTATGGCGTGGGCGTTGTTATGGTGCCTGTTACGCCGTGCGATCTTTATTTTCCAGCCTGACTGGTTAATGAATGGCTTGTTCAGTATTGGGGTGATGCAATCACTGTTCTTTATGCCTTTCTTCATGCTTGGCGCGCTGTCGTGGAAGCATAAGGCGCTGAAGCAGTTATTTGTACGATTCAATCCCGTGATGTGCTTTGGCGCAATTGTGGTGTTTGTTGCCTACTGCGCAAATCAGCGGATGAGCAGTGGTGAAGGTTGGTTATATGAACTGGATGCGCTGATCTCCACCCTGATGGGCTTGTGTATGCTCAACGTCTGCTTCTGCTTCGGCCATAAGCTGCTGAACTCACATTCGCCGCGCATCATGTATCTGGTCAATGCTTCGCTGTTTATCTATTTGGTCCACCATCCCCTGACGTTGCTGTATGGCATTTATATTACGCCGCACATCAGCAGCAACACGCTGGGCTTTTTCGTTGGCCTGATAATGGTGTTTGGCATCGCCTTTCTGTTGTATGAGATTCACCTGCGCATTCCGCTGCTGCGCTTCTTGTTCTCCGGTAAGCCGCAGAACAAATAATAAAAAAGCGATCCCGTTGGGGATCGCTTTTTTTAAAGCAGCCATTCAATAGGCAAACGCCAGACTAATCGCACCTGCAATCGCTGCCACAGCGAACAGCCCGGTTCATGTTTATGCACCACTTCTTCTGATTCGTTCGGATACTCAAGCCAGTTTACCCTGCCCCACTTATCCAATCGTAGTGTCCAGGCACGATCGCGCATTGAATCAATGAAGCGCTGGTGGGTTTTCATTGCCAGCGATTCGCTTTCAATCACTAATCCCATTTCCGTGTTGAGTTCTGCTGAACGTGGGTCAAAATTAAACGAGCCAATAAACAACGTTTTTTGATCGACCGAAAAGGTTTTGGCATGCAAACTCGAACCCGAATTACCGGTCAAACCGCGATCGTGTGGCGCATCCTGCAAGGCGGATTGCGGTTTAAGTTCATACAGCGCGATACCGTGACGTAATAGCTTCTTGCGCCATTTAGCGTAACCCGCATGCACAATGGAGACATCATTCGCCGCCAGCGAATTGGTCAGAATGGCGATTTTCACCCCTTTACGCTTTAAGGCCAGTAGCTGCGCCACGCCCGCACGCGTCGGCACAAAATAGGCTGAAATAATATCGAATTGATGCTGCGGCGTACCTATCACTTCCAACATGCGCTGCGGCAGCAAGCTTTTGCGCTTTGCTTTGCCTAAACCTTTACGCGGATCGTCGCTGAGCAAACGAGATTTCGCCCATGTCAGCTCCAGGGTGCCCTGTTCGAGTTGGCTGACAAACGCAGAATTATCCAGCCGTTTAAGGTAGACCTGAACGGCTTCGCTGTGGCGCCAGGCTTCCGGCAAACGCACCGCGCTTTTGTCATCGCTGGTTTCATCCAGCACCTTTTTCAACGGCGATACCGGTTTGCTTTTCCAATAGCGCTCAAAATCTTTGCTGACCTCTTCTACAACCGGCCCAATGGCCATCACATCAAGATCTGCAAACAGCGGTTCATTACCGGTTCCGAAATATTCATCACCAATATTACGTCCGCCCACCAACGTGGTAATGCCATCGACGGTAAAACTTTTATTGTGCATACGGCGGTTAAGACGTGCGAAATCAGTCAGGTAACCCAGCGCGCGCAGGGTTCGAAATGAGAAAGGATTGAAGAGCCTGACGGTGATATTGGGGTGACGATCGAGCTGCGCCAGGGTTTCATCCAGGCCCGGCGTATTGTTGTCATCCAGCAGCAAACGGACTTTTACTCCGCGTTCTGCGGCGTCCAACAGGGCGCTAAACAGCAATCTCCCAGACATGTCGTTTTGCCAGATGTAGTACTGAATATCGAGCGAGCGTTCAGCTTTTTCAATCAGCATATAGCGGGCGGCGAAGGCATCCAGCCCATCGCTGAGCGGATGAATCCCGCTGAGGTCGGCACGGTGCACTCGCTGTGGTTTAAGCCGCTGTTCCAGCCAGCTCTCACAAAGAGTGGGCGGATGCAGGTCAAAAGCTTCGGTCATGTTAATTCCCTGAATGATGCAGTTATTTTTATTATTCACCGGTCTTAGGAAACACGCTATGCGAGCCTTCCTACTTCACTACACGGCTGTTGATGTTTTTAGTCTAGACTTAGCCGAACCATCTGTGACCGGCAATTGCCTGGAAGGAGAGGAAAATGACGCAGCAATCCCTTACCGAAGGTTCACATCGCCATCATCCCCACCTGTTTCGCAGCTTCTTTCAGGGCAGCTTCCCCTGCTCCACCGCCTGTCGTGCGCCAGGAAAAAGGCTGGACATGGTGATCTCCAGTGGTCATGACATGTTGCTGAATAAAGATTACGCCACGCTGGTGGAACAGCACATTTTGACGGCGCGCGACGGTGCTCGCTGGCATTTGATTGAGAAAACGCCCGATGTCTATGACTGGCACTCTTTCCTGCCGATGATCGAGGCGGCACAGCGTCATAATCTGCAAATTATCTGGGAGCTGGCGCATTTTGGCTATCCCGATCATCTCAATATCTGGAAAGCAGAATTTGTCGAGCATTTCGAACGCTTCGCCCGCGCCATGGCACAGCTAATGCGAGACCACGGCATCGAGCAGCCTTTCTTTACGCCCATCAATCAAATCTCGTTTTGGTCATGGGCTGGCGCTGACGTTGCCTGGTTTAATCCTCACGTGGCGAATCGCGGTAAAGAGCTGAAGCGACAGCTGGTGCGCGCTTCGCTGGCAGCCATTCACGCTATTCGTGAAGTCTATCCCGACGCCCGCTTTGTATTAACCGATCCGCTGGTGCAGATCGCCACACATCCCGACAACCCAGACAGTAAACCTTATGCCAATGCGCAACATCAGGCGCAGTTCGAAGCCTGGGATATGTTAGCGGGTCGCCTCGATAAAGAGTTAGGCGGCAGCGAAGCGTGTCTCGACATCCTGGGTTTGAATTATTATCCCGACAATCACTGGTTTTTCCCGGATCTCCCCATGGAAGCCGATCACCCCTCAAGGGTGCCGCTGCATACGCTGCTCGCGCAGTGCTGGCAGCGTTATCAACGTCCCATGCTGCTGGCAGAAACCGGCGCAGAAGGTAATGCAGGCGCAACCTGGTTGCAGGAAGTCAGTGAAAATGTGTCGGTGGCGCTGGAAAATGGGATTGCCATCGAGGGCGTTTCGCTTTACCCGGTGGTGGAATATCCCGCCTGGGCTGATGATCGCCGCTCGCCAGATCCGCTGCTGGGATTAGGCGATCCCAATGGTAATCGCACCCTGCATGAGGGGCTGGCGCTGGTATTACGTAGCCAACAGATCAAATATGAAAAACGCGATCAAGATGGATGAGAGATTGGCGGGTGAGGCTTGGGGGAGCAGGATTGCACGTCAAGAGAAGGATCGGTGGGATGGCGCACATCGGTGAGCCAGGTCATGGTAAACAAGAACGTAACCCCAATCAGACACGCAGCCAGCAGGCCAATAATCGCAATCAGTTTGTCATCTCTGTTTTCCATTGCCTTCTCCTGATGAATGTCCTTTTCACGCCTGACCTCTCAACTCATCCAGAGCGTAACCATCAATACGAAGATAATCAACGTCACTGAGGTCACAACAAGCACCACAATAGCGAACTGGGCATCGTCTAAAGATTGACGCAAAGGTTCGTCGTGTTTGTCCGGTGGTGAAGGTGCTGACATGACATCTCTACAGAATGGGATGAACCTGTTTAAGGTACGGCGCGCAACAGTGTAAAGGAATCCGTTTGATTGATCAGATTTATTCGCAAAATAAACGGGGCGCATGATGCGCCCCGTTGCGTTGAAACTCAGGTTGATTAGAAGTCGTAGCTCATACCGACTTTCAGCGTACGTCCATCACCCTGTGATAAATACGTGCCGCTGTCATCAATGTTGGCCCAATATTTCTCATTGGTTACGTTCTCAACACCGACACGCCAAACCATATCGCTCTGGTTAACTTTGGTGCGGTAACGCAAACCCAGATCCAAGGTGGTGTAGCTGTCAATTTTCTTGGTATTCGCAGAATCTGCCCATTGTGAACCGGTGTGGTTCAGCAAGGCGGTTGCGGTCAGTCCTTCAACCGGTTTGATATCATATTCTGCGCCCAACTGGTAATCGTAGCGAGGAACGCCCACCGCCTGCTTGCCGTCGTAGGTGCCACCCTCGGTTTTTTGCATGACCGGATCGATCCAGGTTGCGCTGGCATTCAAACGGAAACCTAATACCGGCTCGCCGAAGATGTTGGTTTCAACACCACGATGGCGCTGTTCGCCATCCATTACGTAGGCGTTGTCACCGTTGAGAATGCCGGAAGGCTTCTTGATTTCAAACAGTGCCAGCGAGCCGCCAATCCGGCCGAAATCCGTTTTCACGCCAATTTCATTCTGCTTCGAATGCGCGATGCCCGTGACAGAACCGTAGTTGCTGCTGCCTTGTGGCGCGACTTCACCGGGTTGCAATGCTTCGGTGTGGTTCGCATAGAGAGAAACGGTCTCCCACGGCTTGTAGACCACGCCATACGTTGGCATCCAGCGGCTGTTGTCATAACGCGAAGCGACATCCTCTGCGCCCGTGCCGTAAGCGTAGTTACGCACCACCACTTTCTGATGACGCGCACCCACTGTAAACAGCAGCGAATCATCAAACAGGCCCAAGGTATCGCTGAGCAAATAGCCTTGCGTACGCGAGCGTGCGGTGGTCAGCGGATCAGAGAAATTACCACCGCTAAAGTTCACGGCGGGTTCTGCGATATCGTTGGTGTGATAGATATTGGTTGATGCGCCGCTCAACGCCATGCCGTAAGCATTTTTGGCATTGGTGGTCAGCGCCGAATAGCCAATGTTCACTTTGTGCGAGACGAAGCCGGTATCGAAATTGCCACGTAATCCCACCATGCCGCTCATGTTGTCTTGAATGCGGTTAGTGTTGAAGGTGGCAATGGTTGCATCACCGTTGCTGTTGGTGATCTTTGGCGTGGCGTAGTTGCCGGTTTCATGAGCATGCTGCGCGCCCAAGCCTGCGTAAGCTGTCCAGTTATTGGTGATATCGTATTCCGCTTTGGCGATACCAAATTCGGACTCCATATCGCTGTACACCCATTTTTGGCTGTAGTTATGCGAGTTTGACGGCACCGCAGGAATAAAGTCGATACCGCTGATGTTCACGCCTAATCCACCGTCGTGGAAGGTCTTTTTCTGATAACCCACATCAAGTGACGTGCGCAGACGATCGCCCCGATAATCAAGGCCGATCGACGCGGCGGTGGTTCTTTTCTTCTCGTCATCTACGCCAGTTTCACCTTCACGATGCACCGCGTTCACCCGCACACCGAACTGGTTGTTATCGCCAAAGCGTCGACCGATATCGACATTGGTCCCCACCTGCGAGGAGGTGGTGTAATCCACGCCAACGCGCGTCAAAGGCACATCATCTGCATGTTTCGGTTCAAGGTTGATCATACCGCCAACCGCGCCGGTGGCTGAGCCGTTCAGCAAACTGTTTGCACCTTTAAAGATCTCAACGCGATCGATCAACGCCGTATCCATTACCTGACGTGGCACCACGCCGGGCAAGCCGCCAAAGGTCATGTCATCGCCATCCATCAGGAAGCCACGGATGCGGTAGCTTTCAGCAAAGTTGCCGTAGCCCTTCACGCTCTGCACGCCAGCATCGTTTTTCACCACGTCAGCGATGGTATGTGCCTGCTGGTCCTGAATCATTTTTGAGGTAAAGCCGATGACGTTGAACGGCACGTCCATCGCTTTTTGCTCGCCGAGCATGCCCAGGCGACCGCCGTGAGCAATTTGCCCATCGAGATAAGCGGGCACCAAATCGTTGCCACCCGCTTTAAAATCATTTTCCGGTGTCGCCACCACGGTTAAGGTCTGTTCTTTATTGTCCGCTGCTGCATCACTGGCAGCGTTATTCGTCGTCGTAGTCTGAGCCATCACTGGCAAACAACCGGCGCTGACGAAAATAGCGAGCAGCGTCGGTTTGAATCCTGGGGTTGAAAGAAGTTGGCGCATCGTCGTTCCCTAATGGTAAATATACTGAGAATCATTATTATTGCGGTTTGCGATTATGCGCGGGGCGGAAGTGAATGCAAGAAAAATCTTATGCTAAAGCGCAGGATTTACAGTCTGATAACGGATGAAAAAACAGTGAAGGCGCTGCCGAAGCAGCGCACTTGATCAGGCGTCGCGCCAGCGTTTGAAGATAAGCGAGGTATTAATGCCGCCAAAGGCGAAATTGTTGGTCTGGATAAAATCGGTTTCCAGCTTACGCGGCTCACCGATAATGTAGTCCAGCGCACCGCATTCTTGTGCAGGCTGCGTCAGATTCAGCGTCGGTGCAAACCAGCCTTCGCGCATCATCTGAATGCTCATCCAGGCTTCCAGCGCACCGCACGCGCCCAGCGTGTGACCAAAATAGGATTTCAACGAAGAGACGGGCGTTTGGTCGCCAAACACGGCTGCAGTTGCCAGGCTTTCAGCAATATCACCCCGATCGGTGGCTGTGCCGTGCGCATTAATATAGCCAATTTGTGAGGCTTCCAGCCCGGCACTTTTCAGTGCACGCTCAATGCAGATTTGCATGGTTTCGCGCTGCGGCTGCGTAATATGTGCCGCATCGCAATTGGTGTGGAACCCCACCAGCTCGGCGTAAATTGTTGCGCCACGCGCCTGCGCATGTTCCAGCGATTCGAGAATCAGGGTACCCGCACCTTCGCCAATCACCAATCCATCACGATGCTGATCGAATGGAGAAGGGGTACTTTGCGGTGCGTCATTGCGCTGGCTGGTGGCAAATAGCGTATCGAATACCGCCGCTTCAGAAGGACATAACTCCTCTGCGCCACCGGCTACCATCACCGTTTGGTAGCCGTGGCGAATCGCTTCCCACGCATAGCCAATCGCCTGGCTGCCCGAGGTACAGGCGCTGGAAGTGGGGATCACACGACCACGTAAACCAAAAAACAGACCGGCATTCACGGCGGCGGTGTGCGGCATCATCTGCACATAGGTGGTGCCGGTAATATTGTTGGTGTGCTTTTCAGTCAGCATAGTGGCGAATTCGCTCACCGGCCCGGTGCTGCCGGTGGAAGAGCCATAAGCAATGCCGGTTTCACCATTGGTCAGTACCGGATGATCGATCAGCCCAGCCTGTTCCAAAGCCAGTTCGGTGGCGCGGGTAGCCAGCAGCGAGACGCGGCCCATGGCGCGAATACGTTTACGGGTATAGTGCGCAGGCAAGGTAAAATCATCAATCGGCGCGCCTAACAGCGTGTGCAGCCCATCATAAACTTGCCATTCCGGCATCTGCCGCACTGCGTTTTTACCTGCAAGAATACGTGCCGCAACCGCCTGCCATTGCTCGCCAAAAGCGGTGACACCGCCCATGCCCGTGACAACTACGCGCTGAATCACAGCATGCCTCCGTTAATCGAAATCACCTGACGCGTGACATAACCTGCAATGTCAGACATCAAATAGCTGGCTAATCCCGCCACTTCATCCGCTGCGCCCATGCGTTTCATCGGAATAATTTTCAGTGCTTCCTCAACGACTCGCGGTTCAAGCCCTTCCATGCCGGTATCAATCAGGCCGGGCGCGATGCAGTTTACGGTGATTTTACGTTTTGCCAGTTCAATCGCCAGCGCTTTGGTTGCGCCGATGATGCCCGCTTTTGCCGCGCTGTAATTGACCTGGCCGCGATTGCCCATCATGCCAGAAACCGACGACAGTGTGATGATCCGACCGCCACGACGCAGACCAATCATGGGCATCACGCAGGGGTGAATCACATTATAAAAGCTGTCGAGATTGGTATGAATCACATCATCCCACTCAGATTCTGTTAGCGCAGGGAAAGCGCCATCCCGGGTGATCCCTGCATTGCTGACAACGCCGTAATAGGCACCGTGCTGCTCAATATCCGCCTCCAGAACGCTGCGGGTCGCGGCGCGATCGGCAACATCAAAACCCAGCACCCGCCCGATTCCACCCTGCTCCACGATGTGCTGCAACGTGTGTTCAGCGCCAGCACGGTCGCGATTGTAATGCACCACCAGTTCGAAGCCGTCCTGCGCCAGGCGCAGCGCGATAGCGCGGCCAATGCCTTTACTGGCGCCCGTTACCAATACAGAACCTCTCATGGCTGATTTCCTTGTGACATCAGTTGCTGTAGCTCTTCTTCATTCGGTTGATAGGTATTCAGGCGTCCGCTGGCCAGCAGCAGATCGCCATAATGGATTTCGCCCTCAAAACTGCCCATCCGATCGTCGCGCATCAGTAGCCGCATAGTGATATCCAGCGTTGCGTTAGCCGGGAAATGGGGCTGCGTTGCCCGCCAGCCGCGCCCGCCCAACAGCATGCCTGGCTGGATCAGGATTGCCCCGGCACGTTTCGCTTGCCAGCCAGACCAGACACCAACGGTTTGCGCCATGATCTCTACGCCAAACCACGCGGGCAGTTCACCCTGCTGATTAAGAAAAGGTGCCAGCACGCCTGTTTTGGCCGTTGTGACTCGGCAATGCACGCTTTCTTCATCCACCGCAATCAGCTGTTCGACCAGCACCATAGGCGTTTCATGCGGCAAAAAATCCGCAGCACAACCCTTAATTGTCATCGCACCGTCCCAAAATTAAACAGGTATTATTGCCACCGAAAGCAAACGAGTTGGACGCGATAATCGGACGCGCCAGCGGCTGAGAGTGCAGCAGCAGGCCGCACTCTGCCAGGCTTTCGTCGCGAGCGGCGACAGAAAAATCTTGCGCTGGCAACGGCAGATTCTCGCTGAGAATCAACGCGCTGAGCGCGGCTTCGCACACGCCCGCTGCACCGAGCGTGTGCCCGGTAAGGTGTTTCGTCGAACTGCAGGGTACATCACTGCCAAACAGGCGATGGATCACTAACGCTTCCATCTGATCGTTAAGCGGCGTCGCGGTGCCATGCAGGTTGATGTAGCCGATATCCTGCGGCGCTAAACCCGCCTGTTGCAGCGCCATGCGCATGGCGCGCTCTGCGCCCTCACCTTCTGGATGCGGCGCAGACATATGCCAGGCATCAGAAGATTCGCCCGCGCCCAACAGCGCTAACGGCTGCGGTTCTCGCGTTAACAGCATCAGCGCGGCCCCCTCACCAATCGAAATGCCATCGCGCTCACGGCTAAACGGCACGCAGCGGCGTTCAGAAAGTGATTCGAGACTGGCGAAGCCGTTAACCGGCATGCGGCTTAGTGAATCTGCACCGCCTACCAAGGCAACATCCGCCAACCCTGCAGCAATCAAACGTTCGCCGCTGATCAGCGCACGAGCGCTGGAAGAACAGGCGGTGGAGATGGTATAGGCTGGGCCATTGAGTTGCAGATATTGCGCCAGAAAGCGCGATGGATCGCCCAATTCTTGCATCTGGTAATGGTAGCGCTGGCGATCGCCACGAATCTGCTGATCGCCTTCGTCAACACCCGAGGTGCTGGTTCCCAACACGATCGCAACGCGATCGGCACCATATTTCGCAACAGCAGCATCCAGCGCTGGACGAATTTGCGCTAACGCCGCCAGCAGCAGCTGATTATTACGGGTGTCATGCGCAGCAAAGGCAGCGGGTATAGCAGGCAACTTGGCCTCTACCGCACCCAGCCAGCAGCGTTTGTCCGTCGTTAGCCAGCCTTCATGCTCACGCATACCAGGCGCAATACCGCTGATCAGGTTCGCGGCAATCTGCTGATTATTGTTCCCAAGCGCATTGAGCATCCCGAATGCAGAAATGTAGATCATGATGCATCCAAATGTTGAATTTGAATCAGGTAACCAAACGCGTGCTGCTGAAGGGTGATCGGCTCACGTCGCTCGCCGCGTTGTAGATAGGTAATCTCCGTCACGACCTGGTTATCGGCATCTCGCAGCACGCGCTTCAATCCTTTGTCTTGTAGCGTCCAGCCGCGCGGCAGCTGTTTTTGCCATACCGCAATCGGCCAGTGACTCAACATAATATCGGCCAATACCTGACTGGCGGGCGGCATATTGGGCAGCGGCATCAGCTGTTGCGTATGAATGCCCCTGGCATCGTAACTGACACGGAACAAGCGAATCCCCACCGATGATAAGCCCGCTAATTCTATTTTCTGCGCATCGGCGCTCAGCAACACCAGCAGCGACTGGCGGGTTCCTTTTATCTGGCCGGTTAACAGTTGCTGCTGTTGAAATGCAGGCGTGATGCCCGGCGGTGGCAGCATAATCTTCACGCCAGGCTTCAGCCAGGCGGTAGGCTGCGTATTATCTGGCTTAGGGCTGGCGCAGGCGCTGAGCAACAGACTGAATATCAACATCATCGCTGCGCGAATCATCTTTTTTTCCTCGATTTAGTGGGCCGCATGGCCAGCGGTGACAGCAGAAAGGCGCTAAAAATACCGCTGCACAACACGGTGCCAAAACCAGCAATGGCGCTGGTGCTGCTGAAAACCAACATGCCCAACGTCAGCAACGTTGTCATCATCGCCAGCGAGACCGCCAACAGTGAAGTCAGCGGCGTACCCTGCGGATTGCTAAAGAACAAGGTGTAATTAATGCCAATGCCCAGCACCAGAATCAATGCCAGCAGCGCGAACAGATTCAACGACGCGCCCATCCAGCCCAACGTTGCCAACGCGGTTGCCAGCGACAGCAATGAAGGTAATGCACTGCGCAAACCCGCTTTAAGGCCTAAACGCAGCACGTAGCTCAGCGCAATCAGCGCTAACGCCAGCAACAGTAAGCCGCTCAACAGCGAGCGCCAGAAGCTGAAAAGCGTATCGTAGCTGGCCTTACGATCGACCCAACTTACGCCTGGATATTTTTGCGCCAGCACACTGAGCGCCGCGCTATTTTTTACGCCGCTGGTCGGCACCAGCACGCCGCTGCGCCCGTCAGGCAGCGACAGCCATAACAGTCGCCAGCCTTCACTCAGCGGACTGTTCAGCCAGGCTTCTGGCGTTACCGTCATCGGTTGAAGATCGGGTGCGGGCACGCTGATCCCCGCCTGTTTTAGCCGCGCCACGATCTTCGGTGCGGCCTGTTGCAGGGTAGCAATGTCTTGTTGCTGCTGTTCCAGCGAACGTAACGGCAGTAAACGGAAGTTTTGCAGCACACCTTGCTGCTGCGCCTGTTTTAAATCTGGCACCAGCTGCGCTAAACGCTGCAGCGTCTGCTGTGCGTTATCGCCCCACACCACAAACCAAGTTTGATCGGCGCGTTGACCCGTCAAATCCGCCAGTTGGCGATCCTGTTCGAGCAGATGGGCCGGCGCGCTTTGTAGATGGGCAATATCATCATCCACCTTTAATTGCACCATACCGCCCAGCGCGTAAATCGCCATCGCCAACGGCAAGCCAATTCGCAACGCTTTGCGACGACGCCACGCGGCTAACCAGCGCGCAAGCGGCACCATCAACGGCACAGGACGAACCGGTAAACCGCGCACCAACCACGGATAGAGAAAAATCACCGTTAAACAGGATGCCGTTAAACCGCTGGCCGCAAAAACCGCCAACTGACGCAGACCCGGGAAAGGCGCCAGCAGCATTAATAGCCAGGCAATCGCGGTGGTGGCTAACGCCAGCAGCAGCGTACCGCGCACTTTGCGTAGACTCTGCCACGGCGTGGCGTGTTCACCATGTACCATGCGTTCGGTGAGGTAGTAGAGCGTGTAATCGGCAGAGATGCCGACAATGCTCAGGCTCATCACCAGCGTCATGATGTGCAGCTCGCCAAAACAGAGCAGCGTGGCGACCGTGCCCGCCATCGCGCCAATGGCGACCGATGCGAGGCATAGCAGCAATGGGCGCAACGAGCGGAACACCAACAGCACCAGTATCAACACGCCGCCCAAGGTTATTGTGCCGAGTGTTTCAACATCGTGTTGCGCACGCTGGCTGGCATCATCACTGAACAGTACTGTGCCGCGCGTCAGCAGTTGTGCTTGCGGCCAGCGCTGTTTTAGCGCTTTTTCAAGCTGCCTGAGTTGCGACACAAGTTGATGGCTCTGCGTAATGCTAAACGCATTATTTGCCAGTTCGCCATGCAGGAAATAGCCGCGTTGGCCTTGCTTATCCTGCACCGTTAGCCAGCCATTGTGCAGCATCATGCGATCGGCATTTTGCTGAAGTGCCAGCTGTGAGCCTCGTACCAGCATCAGCGGATCGTTTTGTAACTCCTTGCTGCCCACCCCAGAAAAGGCGGAAAAGAGTTGGCCTAACAGCCAATCAGCTTGCGCATCGCCGCCGTTTTGCAATCGTGCACGGGTTGCATCATCAATCAGGCCGTTACGATGTTGCCAGGCAAAACGGCCCCACTGCTGCTGCTGATTTTCATTGAGATCGCCCTGCACCTGTTTGAGTGCAGGCAAAGCGCGTAATTGCTCAAGCCACCAGCGCGCCACCTCTGGATCGTCGGTTTTTCCTGGTAATATCAGCCAGACCATTTGTCGATCCAGCCGCTGCATAAAACCTTCCTGCAACTCCGCAGGCGCGGCACCGAGGTTTTGCTGCGGCAACAACGCCAGTACGCTGCTGTTGAGATGGCTGCGCGGCAACAGCAGCACCAAGGCGACAGCTAACACCATGCAAACCACTAACCACAGCGCGGCGAAGAATTTATCATTACGGCCCGGCAAAACGTGTGCGCTCCTCGTCACTTAATTGCGGCGGCTTAATGCGCGTGTTGCTGAGTTGAATGTGGGTCTTATCACCCTGCTTGTCATCCAAATCGATACGTTCGAGAAATTCGCTGCCCGCCAGATCGATACGATTAAATATCATGTTAAGCGGCGCGGCTTTAGGCGTGAGTCCCAGCGTCCAGCGCTGGTTGCCTTTGTCTTGAAAATCGAGCGTAAAGTTCTCTTTCAAGACCTTCTCATCTGCCTGAAACAGCGCGCGCAACAAATGATTGAACTGGAACATTTGTGGATTACTGTCTGAAGTGATGACTTGCGGCGGCTGATTATTCAGCGTTTGTACCATGCGCTTATCATCAAGCAGTAGCGTCATGACAAACGGCGTACTTTGATGCCACCACAGTCCTTGTTGTTGCGCGATCAGCAGGTTGCCATGTGATACCAGCGGCTGCGCCATGCCGGAAATGGTGCGTGTTTGAACAAAATCTGCGCGAATGATCGGTTGGCTGGCAAAACGCTGTTGTAACTGTTCCAGCGTGACGGCGCTGGCCGCGCTGGCCCACAGTAGCAAACTGGCAACGATAATTTTTAGCATTCTTTCACCCCTAGGCGTTCCAGCAAAATATCGGGCGTAACAAAGCATAAGGTTTCTGTTGCCTGCTCCACCGCAACCTGCAAAGTGTGCGCTTTGGTGGTGATCTCCCCTGCCGCATTGCGGACCTGGTAGTCGATGCGTAACCGGTTTTCATATTCGGTGATGCTGGCGCTGACGGTGATCGGTTCCTCACAGCGCAGCGGCTGGCGATACTTAACGCGGGTGTCGACCACCGGCCAGATGTAGCCGCTGGCCGCCATTTCGCTGTAGCTGTAATTAATGCTGCGCAGCAGCGCTTCACGGGCCACTTCGAAATAACGGAAGTAGTTACCGTGCCAGACCACGCCCATCGGATCGCAGTCGTGAAAAGAGACCGTGAGCGCGACTTCCACGGTATGCAGGTGATCAGGCATTGTCGGACTCCTCATGGCGCACCCGATCATCGGGCAACGTCCAGAAATCGAAAAAGTTAAACCAGTCGAGCGGTGCCAGCAGTGCATGGTGCGCCAGACGATCCGCATAGCGATCAACCGTGACCTGTAGCGCCTGTTGACGCTGTGCGCGTGGCAGCAGCAGCGGATCGGCAAAAGGTTCGCAATGAATCTGTAATTTACCCTGCTGGCGCAAGGCGAACATCAACAGCACCGGGCAGCGCAGCGCCGCAGCTAACACAAACGGGCCTTGGGGAAAGGGTGCGGGACGACCCAAAAACGCGCTCCAGACTACGCGACGCTCCCCGCCGCGCTGGCGGTTAACGGCGGTGCGATCGCCGACGATAGCAATCCATTCGCCCGCATCCAGCTTTTGTTGCAGCAGAATGGCTGTTTCCGGGCCGATATCGCTAACCGGCAGCAAATTAACGCCCGCGTCTGGCGCGATAGTTTCCAGCACCGCACGGAAACGTTGGGCATTGTTAGTGAATACCAAGGCGTTGATCACCAAGCCGCTGACCTGTTTTGCCATGGCGCGGCAGGCTTCGATATCACCCAGATGCGAGGCAAGAATCAGCTTTCCGCGTTCGCCGGGCGCACGGATTACCGCTTCTGCACCTGGCGCAAAATCGATATCGCGTCCCCAGCGCAAATCGCCACGCCAGCTGGCTACCTTATCCAGCATCGCTTCAGCAAATCGCAAAAAGTGGCGATAGCTGTTAAGCGGTTTGGGCAGCGCAACCTGCTGTTGGCTGGCGTAATCACTGACTCGCGTGATCCATTGCTGTGAAGCGTGACGGGCGCGCTGTCCGCTCAGCCAGTAAACCGCCACCACCGGCCACAGCAGTACCAGAAAAGGCAAGCGGCCACAGCGACGATAAACTGCCAGCATGAAGCGCAGACCTACTTGCCCACGGCGCTCCGGTTCGCCGGACCAATGTTTTTGCTGGCGACGCATGTTTACCAGACGCGGAATGCGCGGCAACATGCCGAAAAACAGGCGTGTATGCATCCAGGAGATGCGCAGATTGTCATACAGCGCATCAAAGTGTGACACTCCGGTTTCTGGGTAAGTCACACGCGTGGTGAGAAAGCGGCTTGGTGTGCCCTGCCAATAGAGTCGCACCATGATTTCAGTGTCAAAATCCATGCGTTGACCGATCGCACGCTGATCGCACAGCGCCAACGTTGGCGATAACGGGTAGACGCGAAAGCCGCACATGCTGTCTTTGATCGAAAACGACAGCGTTTCGATCCACACCCAAAAATGGGTGATGTAGCGCCCATATAAACGTGACTTGGGGATCGAACTGTCGTACAGCGGCTTACCGGAGATCAAACATTCAGGATAACGCCGCGCTTCCGCCAGCATGGCTGGGCAATCTTCAATCTGGTGCTGTCCATCGGCATCCAACTGCAGCGCATGGGTAAAACCCTGCGCAGCGGCAGCTCGCAGTCCCTGTATCACCGCCGCACCTTTGCCCTGATTGTGCGTTAACCGCAGTACGGTGATCTGTTCAGCCCGCACACTTTCCAGTTGCTGTTGGGTGCTGGCTTCGCTGCCGTCATCCACAATGATCACGGGCAGGTTAAAAGGTGCCAACCGTGCCAGCACTGAAGCCATCATCGCGCCGTGGTTGTAGCAGGGAATCACCACGCACGGTGAGAAGTCAGACGAAAATTGAGGTGTTAACACAGCTGAATTTTTCCGCTGCTGGCGCTCAGCGCGTTACCGTCACGCAGCAGGCTGTAACAAAAGCTGAGGCGGGATTTCGTCGCATCCCACTCAATATGCAGTTGCAACAGCGAATCCGGCGCTACCGGCTGTTGAAATTTGATGTTTTCGACCGCAGCAAACTGTTTGCCGGGTGCCAGACACTGCACCGCGTAATGCATAACCCAATCGAGTTGCGCTACGCCAGGCAGAATCGGCAACGTGGGGAAATGGCCTTGAAACCAGAACAGATCGGCAGCGACATACAGCGTTAGGGTTACGCTGTTGTCCTGAATCTGGCGGCTGCGTTCAACCGGCAACATGAAAAAGCTCCTCAATTTGTGGCCAGGCGCGTTTGCTTTGTGTGGTGACGGGAATGGTCGCCACCACACGCCAGTAACGCGGCAGCGCCACCGACTCCAGCAAAGGTTGCAGATGCTGCTTCCAGCGTTTTTTCTGCGCCGCTAGCTGATGATCATCAAGCGGCGTCGCCAACGCCAGCACCACGCCAATACCCTGGCGATCGTGGCGCGTAATAGCCAGCGCGGCGGCATCGACGACACCGGGCAGCGCCATTAAGCGCCGTTCGATTTCACTCAGCGAAATGCGTTTATCTTCAATTTTTACGATGCGATCGTGGCGACCGGTTATCTGAACGTGGCCTGCGGCATCAACCTGCAAGCGATCGTCGAGCTGCCAACCTGCAGCGTTTTCAATCAGAGCGGAAGAGACTTGCCAACGATCATCGTCGATCTGTTGTAGCCTGACGCCAGGAAAACAGATCCAGGCTGCGGCGTCCGAATCGCGCTGCCGCCAGGCGATCACGCCGGTTTCCGTGCTGCCGTATATTTCACTCACCGGACAATGCATTGTCTGCTGGGTATGTTGCGCATCCTGCCAGGCCAGCGCCCCGCCCGCTGAAACAATCAACGTGCAGGCGGCTACAGGGAAGTGATCATCCAGGCGGCGCAAAAATGCGGGGCTACTGATTAAAGCGTGGCGATAATCTGGGTGCCGAAGCTGTTCAACCAGTTGTTCACTGTAGAATAGCTGCTGCGCCGCAAAGGGTTGACCCAACGCCATAGGCAATATGATGCGAAAGGTTAAGCCATAAAGATGTTGATGACTGACCGAAGCAAGGATGCGGCAATCTGTGAGCCTTTCACCCCAGAGCGCAGCCAGCCAGCGCGACTCCTGCTCCAGCACCGTCAGTGATTTTACGACACGACGTGGCGCGCCGGTTGAACCTGAGGTAAACAGCACCAGCGCGGCATCGGTGGGCAAAGCGGGAAGTTCACCTTCAGCTTCATCATCCTGCCAGCGTTGCAACGGCAAATGAATATCTAAAGGCAGATCGCTGATCACGCCATCCAGCGCATCGCCCATTTCATTGAGCTGCGCAGCGCGACAATGGCCCGGGATCACCGGTGTTTTTTCCGCGTACCAGGTTGCCAGCAGCGCGACGCAAAATCGGTAGCTGTCATCAAAACAGAGCGCCCACTGCGTGCCGGGCTGCCTCCGCAACGTCTGGCTAAGCGACAATACCTGACGGCGCAGCGTGCTCAACATCAATGTGTGATCGCCACGCCACGCCACTTCGCGATCCTCGCCGGTTAGCCACGCAGCAATGGGTTGTGCGATCATGCTTTGCGTCTCACGCGCTGGCGTACCAGCCATTCGGCGCTCATCAGCGCGCCCATTAACAGATAGCTGATGCCGCCATTCCAGAGCGTCCACAGGCGAAGATTTCCCATCAAACAGGTGCTCAGCGCTATGCTGCCGTTAAAGATAAAAAACAGGCACCAGACTTGCGTGACGCGTCGCGTATAGCGCACGGCCTGCGGCGGCAGCGTGGATTCACGCAGTCGCGCAAGTCGTTCAACCAGCGGCATGCTGCTCCATAATGACGCGCCAAATATGATCAGCATGGCCAGGTTGACCGCCACCGGATACCACAACAGCAGATGCTGACTGCGCAACGTCATGCTGCTGATACACAGCAGCGCGCCGAGTAGAGCCAGCCAGCCCATCACGTTGTTAAATGCGGTTTTCTGCCGACGCAGGGTAAACCAACGCAGACCGAACAGCGCGGCCAGTAACCAGAACAGCGCATGCCATTGTGGTTGCGCCAGCGCCAACCAGACCAAAAAAGGCCAAGCCAACAGCGTGAGAAGGTTGATCAGGCGTAGCGCAGCATGCATGTTGAAATCAGGCGCCTTCGCGCATCAACTGTTCTACCGCATCCACCACATCCTGCACGGTACGTACCGAACGGAAAGTTTCTGGTTTGATTTTACGGCCAGTACGTTTTTGCAGGTGAACCACCATATCAACCGCATCAATGCTGTCGAGTTCCAAATCTTCGTAAAGGCGTGCGTCCGGGCGAATGTCATCCGCCTCAATTTCAAACAGGTTAGTCAGCAGTGAGGCGACTTCCTGATAAATTTCATCTTTGTTCATCATAATTTTGTCTCAGCGATCAGGCGCGTTGTTGGTTCACGAACGCCGCCAAAGAGGCAACGGAAAAAAAGTGCGCACGCAGGGTTTCGCTCTCGGCGGAAAGTGCCACGCCATAGCGATTTTTTACCGCCAGCCCGAGTTCCAACGCATCAATGGAATCGAGTCCAAGCCCGTCACCAAAGAGCGGGGCCTCTGTGTCGATATCGTCGAGATCGACATCTTCAAGGTTCAGCGTATCGATGATCATCTGTTTGATATCGTTGATTAATGAGTCCATACCGTTTTCCGCATTACACATCTTGGGGAACCAGCGCCTGCTGCAAATGGCGGGTCAGTCGACGCGCAGCTAATGGCTGCGCATCTTGGTTGCTTTCGCCAAACGACGTGCTGTCGATTCGCGCATGTACGCGCACGGTAAACACAGGTTTTACCGGCGGGATTTGATACCAGCGGCTCTGTTTATCGAGCATACGCTGAGTACAGGTAATGTGGACTACGCGTAAATCGCAGCCCGCGCGCACCGCGATGTTGGCGGCACCGCGTTGCAGCTTTAGTGCTTCGCCATGACGCGTGCGCGTTCCTTCCGGGAAGATCAAAAGGGTATCGCCACGCGCCAGTCGCTGTTGGCTGTCGGGTAGCAGCGTCTCCGCTTCACTGTTTATCAGGTAATCTGCGGCGCGAATGACGCCTCGCAGGAAAAGGTTTTTTTGCAGCTCCGCTTTCACTAAACAATCCATTTCCGGCAGTACCGAGGCGATCATCACGTAATCGATCAGTGAAGGATGATTGGCGACGATTAAGCAGCCACGATCGCGACGGAGCTGATCGGCGCCCTCAATGTGATAGTCGTAAACGCCAACAAAACGGCAGAAGCGCAGGAAACAGCGAAAACTCCAGGCGATGCTGGCGCGCGCGATACGGCGGCGGCGATGTTTGTCGCGCTGGATCAGCAACAGCAGATTAAACCACGTCAATGACATCAGCAGACCGCCCACGCTAAACAGTGTAAAGCTGACGGCAGTCATAACCAGGCGCCAGTAATAGTTAAACCCGGGCCGGCCATGGCGCAGCGACAGAGAAGAATCAGTCATGTGAATTCACCCAATGCCAGTTAAGACGTTCACCCAGAAGGGTGAAGCTGTTGCTCTGCGCCAGCACGTTATGCAGAAATTCAAGGCTCTGCGGCAGCATCGGCTGCGAAACCGGCTCGGTATTCAGGGTGGTGGTGCATTGCAACACGCTGCCAGCCGCAAGCAGCAGCGCCACTGCATAAGGTGCGTTGCAGCCTGCTTCCGGTAGCCACGGCAAATAATAATCAGGAATGGTGCCATCAAAGTCGACCAGCAACACCTGCTGATACCCAGCCTGATGCAGTGCGCTGACTTCAAGTAATCCTTGCTGAAAGGAGTCGATGCCAGCAGAAATAGAGGTGGAAACCAGCGGCTTTTTTGCTGCGATAGTCAGGCTGCCAACAGCAGAATTATGCACCGACATCGCAAAATCAGTGGGCGACAACGCCTGCCGCTCCGCCAACGTGGTAAGTATCCGCAGGTTCCGCTCCAGTTCGCCATGGCGACTGGTAAAGACGATGGCATCGACACGTTGGCGCGCCAGCAGCACTAAACCACTTTCAACCGCTGCACGGCTTCCGCCGCTCAGACGCCGCGCAGTCATCATCGGAAGATGCTGCGGCTTAGCAAGCGATTGTGTGCTGTCGATGGTGGCAGCGTGCTGCGCCCAACGATGCCAGGCTTCACGTTCGGCTAACCCCGGTGCCAGGGCGTGCCAATCAATTAGCGAATAAGCGAGTTTCATACCAGCGTTCTTTTATAAGCTTGGTGGAATTGCCGTCCATGGGATCGTCAACTCCCTTCCCTGCGTAAGCAAAGAATCATCCCTGAAATACCTGGCGACGTCTGACGTGGTCCATCACGGTATGGGTTTACCCCACGGACAGCAAGAGTAGGACATCTGATTTGTCGGCAGACAGGTTTATTTCTTTATTACCTTGCGTGTTATTACGTTAATTCCGTGATGACACACAAGGTATTCAAGGCACTATTTAATACTTTGTGCCGCCAGACGCAGCTGAATATCTTGATCCAGATTATTAATCCAGCGGTTGTAGTTACCGTGAATTTTACCGTTTTCCGCTTTCAGATTTTCGCTGCTAACGTACTGAATGATATAGCTTTGATCGGTATAAGTAACGCGAATATTGGCGGTGAAACCGCGCTGAGACAGTCGGCCATTAAGGATGCCCGGTGCGACAGGTGTCATCACCCATTTACGACCAATGCCCGCCTCAATTATCGCCACTTTCATTTGATTATCGGTGTAGCGTTGTGACAATGATTGATTCACATTATGAATCGGTGCAGTACCGGCGCAGCCGGTTAATAAAGTGGCGGTCAGCGCCAGCATCAAAATAGTGTTAAGCTTCATGATTTTCCTTTTTTATTTCCCTGTTATTTCAGGCAGTTAAAATAAATAACTGCCCCACACAAACGTCACTGAATGTGCATTTTTCCGTTCAGGCTGTGTAAAAACCGGCGCATGATAACACCTTTTATAAAGACGCGTAAGACGAAGCATAACGCGTAAATTGCCGTTATTTACGTAATAGAGAGGAGAGTTAAGTCGCGTTTGGGCTGAAGAATATAGCCGTTTTTTTACACGACTATTTTACTCACAGCTGGATCGATGAAAGGATAAAAAACAGGGTTTGGGGCAGAAAAGGCGGCCCTGATTAACAAAAGCTATTGATGGCGCTCTGTTTTGCCCGTTGCTGACTCAGTCTGGCCTTTTCTGCCCGCGTTGATTATTGCGTAATGTTCTACTGCTTAGGTTACGGATGCGATGGATTAACCTGCCAGCCGCCGCCTAACGCGCGATAAAGATCAATTTGCGCCAACAACAGGTTGTTTTTAACCGTGACTAAATTGAGCTGTGTACTGAACAACGTGCGCTGAGCGTCAAGTTCATCCAGATAAGAGGCGTAGCCATTCTGATAACGATTGCTGGCAATGCGCAGCGCTTCGGCAACATATTTCTCCTGCTTTTGCAGCTCTTCTTGCTGTGCTTCACCCTGGCGAATGGCATCCATTGCATCATTCACTTCTGAGAACGCGTTGCGAACCACTTTTTCATAGCTATACAGCGCCTGGTTGCGCGTCGCCATTGAGACATCAACCTGCGCGGTTAACGCTTCACGGTTCAGAAGCGGCGCCAGCACGCTGCCGCCAATGCTCCAGAGACGGAACGGATTGTCTACCAGCTGATGCAATATTGAACTCTGCATAGTGCCTGTTGCCGTCAGATTAAGATTGGGTAGCAGATCCGCTTTTGATGATTCGAGGCTTGCATCGGCAGCCAGTAACTGGCGCTGCGCCTGAACAATATCAGGCCGGCGATTCATCAGCTGTGAGGGCAACAAATTGGGCATCTGCTGTGGTGAAATCTGCGTAAACTCAGGACGACGCGCAATCTCACGCGGATTCATGCCGACCAAAATACTGAGTGCATTCTCCTGCTGTCCGATTTGATGCTGTAACTGCGGCACTTGCGCTTTGGCAGATTGATATTCTGATGCGGCCTGCATCCATTCAAGCCGCGAGGTATAGCCTGTTTCGTACTGGCGTTGCGCCAGTTTCAGCGAATTGCCACGCGTTTCCAGCGTCGCTTCGGTCACGCGCAGCTGTTCATCCAGTGCGCACAGCGTGAGATAACCCGAAGCCACCGAGCTGGCGATGGTTAATTCAGCCGCAGAGGCGGCGGCACGCTGTGCCTCCAGTGAAGCCTGTGACGCGGCGATGGAACTGCTGCGTGCGCCCCACAAATCGACATCGTAATTGGCTTGTAATAATCCCTGAAACACGGCTGTTTCATAGGGCTGTCCGGTAACGGATGAGAGCGTACGTTCACGCGTTGCCGCGACGCCCGCGCTGAGCGTGGGAAAGTTATCGCCCTGCGCCGCGCGCAGTTGGGCACGATATTGATCGACGCGCGATCGGGCAATCAAGATATCGGGATTATTGCGCAGCGATTGCGTCACCAGCCGATTAAGATTTTCATCCCCAAAAGCGCGCCACCACTCTGCTTCTACGGTCGATGATGGGCCAACCTGTTCACGCCACGCCGTCGGAATGGGCAATGATGACGGCGCTTTTTCAACCTGTGTGGCACACCCTGCTAATGTCATCGCCAACATGCTGGCCAGCACGCTACGACGCATCATGGCGTCGCCTCATCTTTTACTGGCGCATCAGTATCAATACTGACTTCCACTGACATACCGGGACGCAACTGCTCAATATCTGTTGAATCAATGCGAATCCGCACCGGGATACGCTGGGCAATTTTCACAAAATTGCCGGTGGCATTATCAGGTGAAATGGCGCTGAATTCTGAACCCGCTGCCGGTGAAATGTACTCAACGCGGCCATCAAAGTGTTTGCCGTCGAGGGCATCCACGCGAATATTTACCGGCAAACCAGGCCGAATGCGTGCCAGCTGCGTCTCCTTCATATTGGCGATGATCCATTTAATATTCGGCACCACCGAAGTCAGACGCGTACCCGCAGTAACATATGCGCCTTTTCGCACCGAAAGCTGACCAAGCTGACCATGATCTGGCGCGATAATACGGGTGTTAGCCAGATCGATATCCGCCAGTTCCAGTGCGGCTTGCGCGCTGGCGACATCGCCTTCCAGCGAGGCGCGATTTACAATCACCGTTTGCAGATTCTGTTGCGCTACCGCTACTTGCGCATCAGCCTGGCGCACCTGCGCCTGCGCTTGTGCATTAGCGGCTCGTGCGGCATCACGCTCTCGCACTGAAAGCGAACCATCCGCCGTCAGGTTTTCAACGCGTTTGAGATCAAAGCCGCTTTTCAGTGCTTGCGCTTTGGCATTTTCCAGCGCGGCTTTATTGCTCTGAATCGTCGCTTCTGCACTTCGACGTTGTTGTTGGTTATTTTTCAGTGCGGCCTGCTTCATTGCCAGCTGCGCCTGAGCCTGATGCACGCGCTGACGATAGATTCGGTCATCAATCGTCATCAGCAACTGGCCCTTTTTCACCGGTTGGAGATCGATAACATCAACGCTGGTGAGATAACCGCTGACCTGTGGACTGATAAAGGTGACTTGCCCGCGCACATAGGCATTTTCGGTGCTTTGCACGGAACTGGTAAAGGGCCACAGTTGCCAGGCGTAAAGGATCACCAGCACACCCAGCACCACAATGCCGCCTCCGGCGGCGATAGAAAGAATACGGCGACGATTTGCGCGTTCGCGTTCTGCAGCCTGAAGTTCATCCTGCTGACTCATTGTTGCTCCGTTCGTTCTTGTAAGGCGGCAAGTTGCTGCTCACGCCGGTTATATTTTGCTTGTCGCCAGTCCAGAAAACGGCGTCGGGTTAAGCGCCACAGCACCCACATCAAGGTAGTCAATGCCAGCGCAGCAGTTAATAAATAGGTGTCATTATAGGCCAGTACATTTGATTGTAGCGTCGCCACCGTTTGCAGTTGGCTGGTGCTCTGCGCACCGCGCAAAACGCTGTCACCGACCAGGTTGTTGTAGAGCGCATTATATTGATTAAGGCGTTCAGTCACGTTGGGATCGAGCAGCGATAATTTGTCGGCCAGTAGACTGGAGTGGTATTTCTCACGCCAAACCTGAAAGGTGCCGAGGATCGCCGAGCCAATCAAACCGCCAAGGTTTTGACTCATGCCGAACAGCACAACAAAGCTGACCAGGTTTTTGGGTTGCGTCACCACGCTGCCCATACCAATCAGCAACGCCGGTGCAAGGAAAAAGGCGCTGCCGAAACCCAACAGGAATTGACTGAAATACATATTATTACCGCGCGTCAGCGGGCTGGATTGAGCATCCATTAGCGAGGCGATAATCATCACCACCAGCGAAGTGACAATCGGCCAGTTGAGATGGGTTGGTTTGATGGTCAGCGCGCTGGCGACAATGCCAACAATGACGCCAGAGATAATCGCCAGCGCCAGGCCACGCATCTGATCGTTAAGCAAACCGATTTGCTGTAAAAAGCCGATCGCGCCAGTGTTCTGCTCCGCCAGGACGATACGCATCATGATCATCACGATACCGAGACGTATCATCATGCCGCTGCTGATCCAGCGGGTATTAATTAATGGATTGCGCCGATTATGCTCAATGACAAAGGCCGCCACGATCAGCGTGAGCGCAATGGCGGTGCAAATACCCAGCCACGGCGTGGTAAACCACCATTCAATACGGCCTAAAGAGAGCACGCCACACAGCAGCGCCATGCCCGGTGCCAGCAGAATAAAGGTGACAAAATCCATTTTTTCAAAGGCTTTGATACGGTCGCCGGGCGGCAGCTTTACCACCAGCACGCAACCCAGCGCAATCAGCGCCAGCCCCAGTTCGAACAGATAAAGCCCACGCCATTCGTCCAGTTGCAAAAGCTCGCTGGAAAAGAGTCGGGCCAGTGGAATCGCTAACTGCGATGCAGTTAATCCAATCACCAGCGCCTTCAGGCGGTGTTTCGCTGGCCACGCCTGAATTTGATAATAGATACCCAGCGAACTCAGCGCGGCACCGACCATGCCATGGGCGGTACGCACAATGATCGCTGAAGCGAGATCGTTGGCAAACAGGTGAAAAAAGGCCACCAGGACATAAAGCACCAAAAATGCTTCAGTAAAGACGCGCAGCCCGAATTGCTGACGGAATTTAACCAGCAGCAGGTTGATGGAGATATTCCCCATCACATAGACCGCGGGTAACCAGGCAATTTCGTTAGAATAGGCGCCGAAGGTGCCTTGAAGGTTGGTGAGGTTGGCGGTAACTAGCGCATTGCTCAGCGCGCCAGTCAGAGAAATCAGCAGGCCAATCAGGCCAAAAGCGATACGTTTAGGTGTTGAATGCAGCGGTGTTGACGGCGAGCCCGGCAGCATCGGTTTTTCATGCGGCAGCCATTCACGTGCGGCATAGGGATTACGCCGGGCCATGATTACATGGTTCCCAGGCGCGCCAACAGCTGCTCTAACACGCGTTCCGTCACGGCTAACTCTTGCGGATCAATATCCGCTAACAACGCGGCACGCAGCGGATCGGCCTGGTCTTTGACCTTCGCGAAAGCGTGATTGCCTTTTTCGGTTAACACCAGATGACGTTTGCGGCGATCTTCCGGTGGCTGAACGCGTGACAGCAACTCTTGCTTCACCAGACGATCAACCAGCGGCACCATGCTGGCGTCTTCCAGTCCTAACAGTTGGGCTAACTCAGTTTGCGTCAGGCGACCCGGCTCACTGGCAATAATACCAATCGCCATCCAGCTACTCATGCTTAAACCGCTGTCTTTCAGATGACGATCAACAGCCAGGCGCCACGCGTGAGCGGTGAGATAAAGTAAACGAGTGAAAGTCTGATTGTGCTGCGTCAAAAATTAGCACCCTAATGGTTAGACATCTAATTAAGTAATATCGTTATTATACGCAAAGCCAAACGGTAATGAAAAGAGTCGCTTCTGTTAAAAATGGGTGATCCACGGCACAATGTCCAGGTGTCGCCACTGTGAAGAGGATTGATATGAAACAGGCAAGGCAAAATTGGGTTGATTTGCGCCACGATCCTCTTAGCGGCATTGAAACAATACGCGCGCATTTCACGGGCCATGCTTATGATCCGCACTGGCATGATAGCTATCTCATTGGCGTTACCGAGCAAGGCGTTCAGCAGTTTCATTCACGTCGGAAACAGCATCAAAGCCGACCCGGTACAGTATTTATGTTGGAGCCTGAGGAGTTGCATGATGGCGATGCCATTAATGCCCAGGGCTTTACCTATCGCATGTTGTATCTTTCTCAGCAGCAGGTTGAGCAGCAATTGTCTCCGTTAATTGAACAGGGAACGCAACAGCGTGAACTCAGTTTTGCCGCTACGCTGCGGGACGATCAACAACTTGCCTATGCGGTATGGCACGCTTTTGAAGCGCTGTGGCATAACCATCCAGAAATAATCAAAGATGCCGCGCTGGATCGCCTGTTTGTCCAGCTTAGTCAGCATCCGTTGTGGCATCATCGAAACGAAATCATCAACAAGGATGCGGTGCTGGCACAGCAAGCGCGTGAATGGTTGATTGCGCATCACGCTGAAAACCCCGGTTTGCAGACTATGGCGCAGGCGCTAAATATTGATCGTTTTCGTCTTTCGCGCCTTTTTCAGGCGCATTGGGGATTGCCGCCACACGCCTGGCTGGTGCAATGGCGACTCTGTCAGGCGCGCCAACAACTGGCAAAAGGTCAGCCCCCGGTCGATGTCGCAGCCGCGCTGGGTTTTGCCGATCAAAGCCATTTGGGACGCTGGTTTAAACGCGCCTGTCATCTCACCCCTTACCGTTATCAACTGGCTTGCACAAATCTTCCAGACCTTGCTTAAGCGCCTTGTCACAATGCGCTTTTACGTAAGGAGAAAAAGATGCAAGAACCCCGTTGTGTCATGATTTTGAATGCGGATCTACCGCCAGGAAAAGCCACCAATGCCGCAGCAGTTATGGCCTTAACGCTGGGACAGCGCCATCCAACAATGGTCGGTGAAGCCCTGGAAGATGCCAATGCGCGTCGCTATCCTGGTTTAATTCCGGTCGGCATTCCGGTACTGGCTGCCAGCATCGAGCAGTTAAACAGTTTGCAAATGAAATGTGATGAGCTCAATTGTGATGCGGTGCTGTTTCCTGAAGAAGGCCAAACCACCACTGATTACCAAATGTTCAGTGATGCAATGCGTCTCATCCCCGGTGCAGAATGGCGTCTTTTAGGCCTGGCCATTGTGGGTGACAAGAAAGTGCTACGTAAATTAACTGCCAAACTGAATTTGTTTAGCTGAAAACGCTACTCACCGCTTAATAGCAGCATTTTTCAGTCCCTTTCTTGATAAATTATTCACCTGTACAGCTATCTTGTACAGGTTTTAACGAATTAAATTAAAATTAACTTTTTGATAAATAAGAAATAGCATTTTTTGATTAAGATCATCATTTTACAAATCCCACTTCCTTGTATAACTTTATCCCCCGTGAGTTGTCTACGACTCTGTAACGAATGATGCGCTTGCGTCGCCTCTGAAGGTGTCAGTGGATTTCCACCTTCAGAGGTTATTTTTTTGCAAATTACTGTGTGTTTGAATTATCGGGCTCCTACGCATCTGTCCATGCGCGGGTTTTTCCTCTTGTCCTGACATCTGAAGCGGAAGTTCAGGCTGTTTTGAAGGGCTGACACATGCAAAATGCTTTACCTCAAACCGATAAAGAAATTGCCGAATATTTCAACGCCGCAGCCAACAAACCGGCCAGCGAGATGGAAATTCTGGGTGCCGTGGTGGCTGAGATTTTGCAAGCTGGTGCCCCAATCAGCAACAAAGCCATTATTTCGAAGCTGATTCATCGTCTTGAGCTGGAATCAGATGTTGCATCGCTCGATATCTATCGTCAGCTGCTTGAATTAGTCGTGCATAAAACGCCTGACGATTTGTCGGTGTAATCGTGACTCCACGGATGGAGTCTATACGGCTTTCGCTGGAAACTTC
This sequence comes from Pantoea sp. T14, assembly GCF_036663535.1. Taxonomy (NCBI): domain Bacteria; kingdom Pseudomonadati; phylum Pseudomonadota; class Gammaproteobacteria; order Enterobacterales; family Erwiniaceae; genus Pantoea; species Pantoea sp. T14. The sequence continues at coordinate 271,523 of NZ_JAWUEB010000027.1, read as the reverse complement.
CCGCCCTGCCCGGTAACATTACCGCCTCATGATTTACCCAACCTTTCTCGCCTCTCGCGCGAGAGCAAAATTAAAAAGAGCCTGCACAAACTTATGACTAAATCGAATGATGTCGCTACGCCACGCGTTGTGGAAAGCGATCTCAGTGTTGGGCGCGTATTACGTTCGCCTGCACTGCTCACGCGTGAATGCCTGGCTGGCACTATTACCGCTCTGGCGCTGATCCCGGAAGTGATCTCTTTCTCTGTGATTGCGGGCGTTGATCCCAAAGTCAGTTTGGTGGCTTCGGTGGTGCTCTGTTTGACGTTATCGATCCTGGGAGGGCGACCTGCGATGGTCACGGCTGCGGCCGGTTCGGTGGCGCTGGTGATTGGCCCAATGGTGCATGCGCACGGCGTGGAATACATTCTGCCGGCGGTGGTGATGGGTGGCATAATACAAATATTGTTTGGCCTTGCAGGGCTGTCGCGCATGATGCGCTATATTCCGCGTTCGGTGATGCTGGGGTTCGTAAATGCTTTGGGCGTGCTGATTTTCTTTGCACAGGTGCCGCATGTTTGGGGGCAATCGCCGTTGGTGTGGGTATTCTTTGCCGCCACGCTGGTTATTGTGTTGCTGTTGCCACGCGTATTAAAAAGCGTGCCGTCGCCGCTGGTGGCGATTGTGGTCGTGACCGCCGTTGCGCTGCTGATGGGTTATCGCGTGCCAAACGTCAGTGATGAAGGTCCAATGAGCGCTGGATTGCCGGATTTTAATCATTTAATGGTGTCGCTCAACCTGCAAACCTTACAAATTATCTGGCCGACTGCCCTGAGTATTGCCTTTGTGGGTTTAATGGAATCATTGCTGACGGCGAAGCTGGTGGATGACATCACCGATACACCATCAAGTAAGCGTCGCGAGTCTTGGGCATTGGGCGTAGCCAATATTTTTGCGGGTTTTTATGGCGGTATCGCCGGTTGCGCGATGATTGGCCAAACTATCGTTAACGTCGAACTGGGCAAAGCACGTAGCCGTGTTTCAACCGTTGCCGCTGGTTTAGTATTGTTGCTATTAGTCACTGGGTTGAGCCAGATTATGGCGCAAATACCGATGGTGGTGCTGGCGGCAATTATGATGGTGGTGGCGGTAAAAACGGTTAACTGGCATAGCCTGCAACCAGCGACCCTAAAACGGATGCCGTGGTCAGAAACATTGGTCATGGTGTTGACCGTTATCGTCACCGTCTGGACAGGAAACCTGGCGCTGGGCGTACTGGCGGGTGTGATTGTGGCAATCATGCTGTTCGCACGTCGTATTGCTCACGTTATTCACGCTCAGCGTAGCCTGAGTGAAGATGGCGAATCAGTACGCTATCTGGTGCGTGGCCCGCTGTTTTTTGCCAGCAGCAACGATCTGTTTGAGCACTTCGATTACGCCCACGATCCCAAAAACGTCACGATTGATTTAACTCACGCGCAAATATGGGACGCTTCAAGTGTGGCAGCATTAGACGCCATTGAATATCGCTATCAGCGTTATGGCACTCAGGTCACGATTGAAGGTTTGGATGATCGCAGTAACGATTTTCATCGTCGCCTGACGGGAAATCTGGGTTAATGACGCAGACCTGCTGCAAGGTTGCAGCAGGTCTGTATTAAGCTTGCTGCTTGCGTGCTTTGTAACGTGCGATCATGGTAGCCAATGCTTGATAAATCAGGCCTGCATATAAGCTCATCACAATCGCCATGCCTATTTCTTTGCCTTGCGCCTGCCATGACATAAACCACATGAACACGCCCCACAGCACCGAAAAAACCAGCCAGCCCCGGACGAACTTCAAAATGCCATTCATAACGACTCCTTTAAGATGAGGCGCTACGATACCTTTGAGTGAGGAGGAACGCATGATTAACAGTGCAAAGTTGAGAGGCACCTCTAATATCCTGTAGTAAATCGACATACTTTTGCAGCAGCGCTTATTGCCCTGCCACCCAGGTTTTCCGATGAGGTTTTCTATACTTAATCGTCAAATCACTTAACAGGGAAAATCATATGAAGCGTACAGCATGCTTAATTGCCGCTTTAGGTCTTGCCGCCACACTTTCAGCTTGTGCACCACGCCATCACGGTGGAGATGCCCCGCCTCCCCCGCCAAGCGGACAGCAACCTACCGGCGCACCGGGCGGCAGCGGGCCGGTGGGTCAACCACAGTCCTGAATGAGCGGCTTTTAGCCAGCTCAATAGCAAAAAGCCAGTGTAAAGAAGCGATCCTTGCACTGGCATTGTGGTTCAGGAGATGAACTGTCAGCGATCAATGGCGGCTGGCACATCCGCACTTTGTCATTTCTCCCAGCACTTCTTTTCCCAGATGCGAATGCCTAATCTGTAATTCACCCTGTCGCCATGCACCCTGCTCATCTGCACGTTGTTCCAACAATCTGTTTAGCGCCTCAGTAACCAGTAAGTCGACGCGCTGAGTCCAGGTGGTCAAATGCCAGGTTGATGAACGCGCTTCGTCAACATCGCCACAACCCACGATGGCAATATGTGTGCCTTGGCCAAAATCTCGTATTGCCTGCATCGCACCAAACGCCAGCAGATCATTTTCACAGTACAAAGCTTCAATGCGCTCGGCTGCTCGCGTCTTTTTCAGGTAAGTCATCATTGCCTGATACGCTTGTTCGCGCTCATAACCCTCTGCTGTCAGTACCACTTTAAGCATTTTATCGGCTGCATACAGGCTGGCAATATAGCCTTGCATCTGCTTTGAAGGGCTTGAGAGAGTGTTATGCGATTGCATAAAACCCAAACGTTGATATTGCTGCTCAAGCAGCAAATTTCCGATGGCAAAGCCAGCTGCGTAATCATCCGGGCTGATACTCTCTGAAGGGGTTTGAGTGTGGCAAAGATAGATGGACGAGACGGCATGATGATCGAGAATCGCGGCATCATCAAAACGGTTGGACAAGTAAACCCATCCTTCTACCGGCAACTGCTCAGCCTTTTGACGCAGCGTTGCGTAGCAATCTTGTGCGTCGGCATTTAGCAGCAGCGTCAGGTAGCCGCGTGCATTCAATTGCCGGGTAATCTCATCAAGCATTGTTTGGGCATGTGGATTAGCCAGGCCCGCGCTGACTACACCAATAAAACGGGCCTTGACTACTTTTCCCTGCGTCTCTTGTAGCGTGTTCTTCATGATTAACTATTCGCTTGCGCTTCGACCTTATTAGATAGAGGAAAGCATAAAGTAAGAATGAAAATTTCAAAAGATATAGAAAAGGAATTTTTAGTGCATTTGTGAGCCAGCTAGCGGAAGTTGCGAATCATTTATGATCGCGATTAACTGAGGCCTGGCTGCATGAATGATTATTTTTACTGTGTTTTTTCTGAATAGATACGGCTTACTAAGATTTGCGCTTAAGTGCAATCTGGTCACTGTTTTTAACGGCTTATACTTAATAATCTCGACATGCTGAACCCGGAGGAATGTCCGTCAATGAAACAGGATGATATTTTTCTGTCAGATATAACGCGTCTCGTCTTAGGTCAAAATCCCCCGATCTTTTTGATAGAAGTGATTATCCGCGCGCTCGTTTGCTTTGTTCTCATCATTATTACGCTCCGCCTGTTGGGACGTCGCGTTGCATCACAATATACGTTGATCGAACTTTCGGCGGTGATCACGCTGGCCGGTACCATGGGCGTACCGTTGCTGGATGACAAACGCGGGTTATTACCACCAGTTTTGATTATTTGCGGTCTGCTCGCGATACAACACCTGTTTGGTCATCTCAGCCTCCGCTTTCGTAAGCTTGACCGTGTATTGGCAGGCACAGAACGCGTGGCGTTAGACGATGGTCGCCTACGTCTGGAGACGCTTCGCGGTACAGTGTTATCACGTGAAAAGCTCTTCTCACTGTTGCGTGGCCGTGGCGTGCAGCATCTCGGCCAGCTTAGCCGAGTTTATATTGAACCTTCCGGTTCATTAACACTGGTGTGGAGCGACACACCACGACCCGGGCTCGCGATCATTCCGCGTTACGACCAAGCCCTGATTACGGCTATGCAGGATGATGATCATTACGTGTGTGCTTCCTGCGGCAAATTGACTGAAAGTAAAGAAGAGCACAATCAGCCCTGTCGATGTTGTCATGGACAAGACTGGCTACCTGCTTCCGTTTCGCTGGAGGATTGAAAGTGAACAACGTCTTTCATAAATGGCTGATTGGTGAAGCGCCCTGGCGTTTTGCGGGTGAAGTACTGCTGCGTTTTGTCATTATCTATCTTATTTTATTGCTGGTACTGCGCTTGATGGGCCGCCGGTTCGCCGGTCAGTTGAGCATCGTTGATTTGGCAATTATGGTTATGCTGGGCGCGGCCATTGGCGCGCCGCTGCAAACGCCCGAAAAAGGCATTTTACCCACGGTGCTGTTACTGCTTACGCTGCTGGGCTGTTTTCGCCTGCTTTCATTGCTCTCTTTTTATTCCCACAAGATCGAAACCTTTACGCAGGGAGATGCCACGCTGCTGGTTATGGATGGTCGGCTGGCGCTGGAACATCTGTATCACGCGGAGTTTTCCCGTGACAGAACGCTCTCAAAGCTGCGTTCATTGGGCGTTCAACATCTGGGTGAAGTGCGGCGTGCCTGGTTGGAACCTACAGGCCGCGTAAGTCTGTTACTTTACAAACAGCCACATGTCGGTCTTTGGCTTTTGCCCGATCAGAATGAGGATTTTAATAAGCGTATCAAGGTGGAAGGCAGTTTTGCTTGTGCCAATTGTGGATTTGTCATACAGAGTGACAGCGCACCCGAAACACCGTGCGACTATTGTCAGCATCGTAACTGGCAACCCGCCGTTAAGCGGCTTGGGACGGAGAAAATCTATAATCCGCACCAAAAAGAGCATGACACCGAGGCCAACGAATAAGCCTGTATGGGAAAGCGTTTGGCTCTCATTTCGACACAGCTTGTGTTCTGTCAGATGGTTCAAAAACATGAACCGGCTGGTAGGCGGTTTTGAGAAAACAAAAAAACCGCCCTTGGGCGGTTACGACATTACTGCATATTGCTTTGATTTTATTTGGTTTTCTTTACTTCAGAAAATGGTGCCCGGGGCGGGACTTGAACCCGCACAGCCATAAAGCCGAGGGATTTTAAATCCCTTGTGTCTACCGATTTCACCACCCGGGCAGGGTATATCTGGAGGCGCGTCCCGGAGTCGAACCGAGGTACACGGATTTGCAATCCGCTGCATAGCCACTCTGCCAACGCGCCTTAAACTGATGTGCTTTCAGGTTACCCTGAACTGCAAATTTGGAGCGGGAAACGAGACTCGAACTCGCGACCCCGACCTTGGCAAGGTCGTGCTCTACCAACTGAGCTATTCCCGCAAATCTCAGCAACTCCACAGAACTTGCTGATTTTCTTTATCTTCTGACAGACTGGCTGCCGTTCGATGCGATGCATTCTACTGACCTGACGCAATGAGTCAATAAAATTATCCTGACTCCGTGTCCGTTTGCTGCTTTTTAAATCGCATCGATCACCGTTCGAGCAAATCGCCGCGCGCTGCGCTCAAATATTGGAACATTGACCAAAAAGTTAGCACGGCTGCGATGTACAACGCGACCACACCAACACCCACAACCGTACTGTCAGGACGCCACAACAAGGCAAACAGTGAAAACATTTGTGCGGTGGTTTTGACTTTTCCGATCCAGGATACGGCCACGCTACTGCGCTTACCAATTTCTGCCATCCATTCACGTAACGCAGAAATAATGATTTCGCGTGCGATCATCGTGGCAGCAGGCAAGGTAATCCACCAGGCATGAAAATATTCAGCCACCAGCACCAACGCCATCGCGACCATCACCTTATCGGCTACCGGATCGAGAAAGGCACCGAAGCGCGTTGTCTGCTTCCAGCGACGGGCAAGAAAACCGTCAAACCAGTCAGTGACGGCAGCAATAATGAAAATCAAAGCGGTAGCAAACGGTGCCCAATAAAAAGGCAAATAGAAAGCCAGCACAAAGAATGGAATGAGGACGACTCGAAACAGGGTGAGACACGTCGGTATGTTAAATTGCATATGCCGGTAACTGTCTGGAATGGGTAGAATTTAACGTATGTTCCTACATTGCCCACCCCGTTTCAATGCTAGTGTTTCAACGAGTAGTATATTTTTTCTGCCAAAGCGAAGGATATGCCCGGTACATTGGCGATTTCTTCCACTGATGCATTCATCAAAGGTTGCAAGCCACCCATGTATTTAAGCAGTTGCTGACGCCGTTTCGGTCCTACACCCTCAATGCTTTCAAGTGCGCTGGTGTTCTTCACTTTCGCCCTTTTCTTACGGTGGCCCGAAATTGCATGATTGTGAGCGTCGTCACGAATATGCTGAATGACATGGAGCGCGGGCGCGTCTGGCGGTAAGGAAACACCCTCACCTTCGGGTTCAAAGAACAGCGTTTCCAGTCCCGCCTTACGATCGCTACCTTTGGCAACGCCCAATAAAATCGGGCGAGATTTGTCCCACGGTACGTCCAGCTCGGCAAACACCTGCTTCGCTTGCGACAGTTGCCCTTTGCCACCATCAATCAAAATTACGTCAGGAATTTTATCTTCTTCGATAGCTTTGCCGTAACGACGACGCAGCACCTGATTCATTGCCGCATAATCATCGCCGGGCGTAATGTCATTAATATTGTAGCGACGATAATCGGCGCGCAGCGGCCCGTTCTGATCAAAGACCACGCAAGAAGCAATGGTTTGCTCACCCATGGTATGGCTGATGTCGAAACATTCCATGCGACTAATTTTGTCGAGTTCAAGGAATTCAGCCAGCGCAGCCAGCCGTTGGTGAATGGTCGAGTGCTGCGATAAGCGTGTGGTTAACGCCGTTGCCGCATTGGTACGTGCTAACTTCAGATAGCGCGCACGATCACCCCGCGGTTTACTCTGAATGTTAACGCGTCGCCCAGCCAACTCACTCAGCGACTCCGCCAGCAGCTCGCGCTCTGGCAAAGTGAAGTCGAGCAGAATTTCACCCGGTAGCGTTCGCGCTTCGCTGCCTTGCAGATAAAATTGCCCTACAAACGTTTGCACGACTTCCGCCAAATCCGTACCTGAAGGGACTTTAGGAAAGTAGCTACGACTGCCTAATACTTTTCCCTGACGAATAAACAGCACGTGCAAACAGGCCATGCCAGCATCATATGCAACGCCTATCACATCGAGATCATCGCCTTGATTAGAGACGAACTGCTTTTCAGTGACTCGGCGCACGGCCTGGATTTGGTCGCGCAAGCGAGCTGCTTCCTCAAAACGCAGCCCAATACTCGCTTCTTCCATCCGCTTCACCAGCAGATTCAGCACCTGGTCGTCTTTGCCCGCCAGAAACAGCCGCACATAGTCGGTTTGCTGTGCATACTCTTCCTCACTGACCAAACCAGCAACACAAGGGCCGAGGCAGCGACCAATTTGATATTGCAGACAGGGGCGCGAACGATTGCGGTAAACGCTGTTCTCACACTGGCGAATCGGGAACACTTTTTGCAGTAATCCCAGCGTTTCGCGCACGGCATACCCATTCGGAAAGGGGCCGAAATATTCACCTTTGGCGTGTTTAGCGCCGCGATGTGTAGCCAGACGTGGATGCGTATCGCTGCTCAGAAAAATATAGGGATAGGATTTGTCATCGCGCAGCAGCACATTATATCGCGGCTGGTAGAGCTTGATGTAGTTATGCTCTAGCAGCAGCGCTTCGGTTTCGGTGTGGGTTACGGTGACATCGATATGCTGGATATTGCTTACCAGTGCTTCGGTTTTGCGGCTGCCTACCTGACTCCGAAAATAGCTGGTTAGACGCTTTTTAAGGTCTTTGGCTTTGCCCACATAAATAACCGTTCCCGACGCATCATACATGCGATAAACGCCGGGTTTGCTGGTCACCGTACTCAGAAAGGCTTTGGAATTAAAAACGTCACTCACTACTGATTAACGGCTCCGCATTGAACAGGCCATGTCGTATGGCCAGATGCGTTAACTCTACATCACCACTGATATTCAACTTGCTGAACATGCGATAGCGGTAGCTGTTAACGGTTTTAGGACTGAGATTGAGTTGCTCGGAAATTTCCGTCACCTTTTGTCCCTTGGTGATCATCAGCATAATCTGCAATTCCCTTTCCGACAAACAGCTGAAGGGTGATTCGGTTTTTTGCGGCTCAATTTGACTCAATGCCATCTGCTGAGCAATGTCAGAAGCGATATAGCGCTGGCCGGCGTTCACTGAGCGAATCGCGCTTACCACTTCCTGCGGCGCGGCACCTTTGCTGAGATAACCTGCTGCGCCTGCCTGCATCACTTTGGCGGGCAACGGATTTTCGGTATGAATTGTCAGCATAATGATTTTGATATCTGGATTGTAGCGCACAATTTTTCGTGTCGCTTCCAGGCCACCAATGCCGGGCATGTTCATGTCCATTAAAATGACATCAACTTGATTCTGGCGGCACCATTTCACCGCGTCTTCGCCACAGTTCGCTTCACCTGCAATCACTAATCCTTTGATATCTTCCAAAATTCGGCGAATACCGGCGCGAACCAGTTCATGGTCATCAACAAGAAGCACACTGATCAACGAGGGGCACTCCGCAGGCTAAATAAAGAGGAAGTAATCAACAATTGCGAAAGATAATCATACCTGCTTTTCACTTAAAAGCACATAAACAAAGCCGAAGATTGAGGCTATTTACTGATTCAAATCAAGGGATTTCAAATCCCAATAATTAATAGAGTGACTTAGGTAACTTATTTAAAAGTTATATTTAAAAAGCAATATATTTCAATTGATTAAAAATAAATGCACTTCAACCTTCTAAACGCTGTGCTTTATTAATTTCCCTTGGCAAAAAAACGCATTTCGCTGCATTTTGAATTGTTTCACGCGATGGAATAGCGGTAAAGGATTAACAAAACGCGGCGAGATATCAGGTTATCAACGCTGTGATATACTCACGCACTGCTGTGCGGACAGATTGCCGACACGTTGTACATCACCAAGGAGAATTTATGAGCGACGAAGATTTTTCAACCTCGCAGGAAACCCAGAAACTGTCTGATGAAGTTGCCTGTCTGAAAATGATGGTGACGCTGATTCTGAAAGGAATGGGCCAAGCAGACGCAGGGAAAGTGATTATTAATATGGAACGTTATGTCCAAACGCTGGGCGATAAGCCGCAGGCTGAGGTCTTTAGCAACACCATTAAGCAGATCAAAACCGCTTATCGCCAGTAAGCTGAATTGCCCCCGCATTACGGGGGCAAAGCGTTAACCGTGTGATTGCCAATTAACCGAAACACCCAACGATGGCAGCACCTCTTCCGGGCTAAAGCGACGCGTGCCACGGTACTTTTCCGCCAGCGCAGGTTGAATAACCGGAATGCGAATCGCAAACAGATTATCTTCTGACTGAATCAATCCCGGCGTCAGTGGCTCGTACGCGACCTGATGCTGCTCAAACATCTTTTCCAGCATCGGCGTTGCCGAGCTAATAATATATTCAATACCATTTAGCTCAGCCAACTGCACAGCGTGCCACAGAATATTGAGCGGCAGTTCAGAATCAACGTCCAGCCGGGCTGAGAAACGTGACATTTCCCATACTTTTTCTTGTTCGAAAGGTAAGATAATGCCTTCATTTTGCTCAGGCTCAAACCACGGCATTAAACGTGCGCAGCCACTGATCCCTTCGCGCGCACTCCAGGCAAGTAGCCAGGTTACATCTGATCGATCATAACGATCATATTCCTGCCCCGGCGTACTTAAACGAGGTGGAATTGACCACCCTTCGCCGCGTGCAAAAACGCTGTAACGATAGCTGCCTAACTCGGCAAGCAAAGAGGACGGCATATCCTTTAATTGCGTTTGAATTATTTTCATCATGCGCCTTTGACATCCCCATGTTTGCAATGATTTCTTTGCGCCAGCCTGGCAAAGCTCCGGCGCAGGGTAGACAACTGACTCAGTCAGAGGAACTACTAGATTTAGTAGTTGCTTTTTATTTAAATCAGTCCGATCGCTGCTGCATAACAAGCAATCTGCGTTTTATTGGAAACATTGAAACGTTTTTGCATCTTTTTTTGGTGAAAATTCACCGTGTGTTCAGAAATAGATAAAATAAGCGAAATCTCAACCGAGGTTTTTCCTTCGGCGGTCCATTTTAAAATTTCCAGTTCTCGCTGACTAAAGTCATTCTTCAGGACCAGCATCGAATCATCATTCAAACGCTCTAGCACGCGCAAACTCAGCTCCGCCAGGAAGTGCAGTTTCACTTCCAACTCGACGCGCCGTTGTTGCGTGGTAAAAGGTTGATGCGATGATATAGATAATATACCAATGGCTCGATTTGGTGCCATTGCTGAACAAGAAAAACCACTGTGCAAGCCAAACTCACCTGCTTCTTTCCAAAGATTGCCCGCGCCAGTAAACAGATCGGCAGTCCATTCAACGCCTCTGCCTGGTCTTTGACACAAAAGCAACACCGGATCTACAGCAAAGTAGTTCTGCTTTTCATATTGCTTAACCCATAATTTGGGATAAGTGCTGTGTACATGAATGCCCGGCCGGGTAAAAGGAACCGGATGTTGAATCAAAAAAGCAAAGCAATCAAATCCCAATGATTCGGTATAGCTCTGTAATAACCGCTTCAATTGAGGCGCAGCTGTTAAATGTTGAAATTGACTTTCCGCCTCAGCTCGCCAGGCGAAATAATTCTCGGTGGTCATATTCCCTCAACGTTATTCTCACGCAGATGCGTTTTGTTATTCATTATTCTTCACCACAAAATATTAATTGATTCGAGCAAAAATATTGATTGCTTAATGCGCAATAATTTAAGTAAAAAAAATCCAAAGAGTTGCAAAAATAAACTTCAACCAAAAACCATGAAAGGTGAACCGGTGAAAGAGTGTTGAAGCACCGCAAACTTCCACCTTGCATCAGAATAAGATTTTTCCGATAGGAATTCAATCTCTGAAAAGCAGACGTCATCCTTCGACACAAAAAGGTTATGATTATTTGTGGGCAAAAATCAGAGGTTCAACCCCTAAATTATTTTTTATACAGTAAGTTAATGGTATGCAAAATATAACCGAAGCGGCAAATATTGTTCATCACACCTAAAGAATTTACTGGCTTGAGACATTTCCGTCCGCGTGCTTTGAAGCTACGCTTATTCCATTGTCCGCCTTCAGTCCTCACCAGCAATCGGCATCGGGCAGCTTAGCGAGCAGGTTTGCGCCGCGCTGCTGGACTTTAACTTTCTGTTTCAGGGGTTGATTATGATGGATAAATTGGCATTGCCTTTTTTAGTTTTAGGTCTTTGCACGGCGATGATGATTGCTAAGGATATTTTCAAGCATCCTCACCCGGTTCGCGTAATGAATATCATTTGGCCAATCACCGGACTTTATATGCCGTTCATTGGATGGCTGGCTTGGTGGTTTCTTGGGCGTCAACCCTCTCGTCAAGCAAATCTGGCTTTATTAATGCCGCAAAGAGCAGCCCGTCATAACAGCTGGCAGACAATATTTGTCTCAACCACTATTCCAGCAGCAGCCTGTATTTTTGGCGACGTAATAACATTACCTATAATTTCACTACTAAATCATTTGAATATTCTGATAGTTATATGGCAAGAAGCGATCATTTCTTTGGTTCTTTCATTGCTTATCGGCTTATTTTTCCAGGTGCTCGCCATTAAACAGCGTGAAAAAAATTCATTATGGCGTGCCTTGTTAATAGCATTAAGAATCGAAACCTTTCCTTTGGTTATTTACCAAACAGGCATATTTATCTTTATGGCACTGGCCCTGAAATTTGTATTAAATCAACAAATCAACCCGCAGCTCAATGCCTTCTGGTTTATGCTGCAACTGGCAATGATGACTGGATTTGTTTTTTCCTGGCCAGCCAATCATTTCTTGATAAAGCGCGGTATCAATCCGGCACATTAATACTGCATTAAATGCCGTACTACGGGCTCAACGACAATAGCCTGCACCGCGCATACCTAAATGGAAATGGCTGGCATGCGCAGCGTTATAATCTGGCCCCAATGCATTACCGAATACCCGACATCCCTCCTGCCACAAACTATGCAGCGTTTGCGCCTTCGCTGCGGGTTGCTGCCAGTTTTTGCCTATCTCAAGACGCTGTCCATTAGCCAATTGAAAAGCAGTAACATCCCAGGCATCCGCTGTGGCATGCTCGCTCAGGCGCCCCTCAGCGCGATGATAAATATTCCTACAGGCATAACTGCCAACGTGGCTGATGCGCACCAGCGGGCTTTGCTGCTGTTTTGTTATTTGATCGCGACTGCGTAAAACATACATGGTGCTGGCAACCGCCATCGGACAGCTCGCCAGAAAACTGCTGCTAAGACTTACCGGCCCAAATTTTTGGATGCGCAGTGGATTAGCCAGCGGACATGCGCCCGTTACCGGCGGACGCTGGCTAAAACTGACTAATCCTGCTTGCTGAGCACGATTCATCACATCCAGACAGGCAGCAGGATCACTCGCTAGCCGCTTCATTTTCAGTTGCGTCATCCAACCTGGCGGATCGGTAACTGCAAGTGGCGTGAAGGGATTGAACTGAGGCGGCAGATTCTTTTTGATCCACGGCAAACTCCCCCAACCCACCGCAATGAATACCAGTAACAGGATAAGCGTGCGCATTTCCCCTCTCGCAGCATGATGATAAGCAAAAGAAAAGTGTAGAAGCTCTCAGTTAATACGCAGTCAATCTGGCACAAAGTGATTAAAACTTACGCATCCTGACGCAATAGTGTGCTGCGTAAACAAAACCTGCCGACGATAAGGTGATGAAAGGTCACAATTGTTCAAAAAAAATTACCGACTTCAAGGTGCTTTCCACTATCTTATGCCGACTTGCCCTTGAGGCAGACTCGCCTAATAACAGCCAGTAGAGCTGACACAACATCAAGACAGGAAAGACAATCATATGGTTGATCACTCTAAAGACGCGGTGGTTACGCAGGAGAACCCCGAAAAACTGCAGCGCAGCCTGCATAATCGCCACATCCAACTCATCGCAATCGGCGGTGCCATTGGCACTGGGCTGTTTATGGGCTCGGGTAAAACCATCAGCCTTGCAGGTCCTTCGATTATTTTTGTTTATATGATCATCGGTTTTATGCTGTTCTTCGTCATGCGTGCCATGGGCGAACTGCTGCTTTCCAACCTTGAATACAAATCTTTCAGTGACTTCGCTGCCGACCTGTTAGGGCCTTGGGCAGGATATTTTACCGGCTGGACCTATTGGTTCTGCTGGGTTGTCACCGGTATTGCCGACGTAGTGGCGATAAGCGCCTATTTCCAGTTGTGGTTCCCCGGTTTCTCAATATGGATGAGCGCCCTGCTTTGCCTGTTTGTCTTTGTGACGCTGAATGTCGCCACGGTAAAGCTGTTCGGTGAGATGGAATTTTGGTTCGCGATTATCAAAATCGTCGCCATTGTCGCGTTGATAGTCACCGGTATCGTACTGGTTTCAATGCATTATCCTTCGCCAGGCGGCGGGACTGCATCACTGAGTAATATATGGGATCATGGCGGCATGTTCCCGAAAGGGTTAAGCGGCTTTTTTGCCGGTTTCCAGATTGCGGTGTTTGCCTTTGTCGGCATCGAACTGGTGGGTACCGCGGCTGCCGAAACACACGACCCGCATAAAGTCTTGCCACGCGCTATCAACGCCATTCCGCTGCGCGTGATTATGTTTTATGTGTTGGCGCTGATGGTAATCATGGCCGTGACGCCGTGGACCGCAGTACAGGCCGATCGCAGCCCATTTGTTGAGATGTTTGTCCTGATTGGCTTACCGGCTGCCGCCAGCATCGTGAATTTTGTTGTACTGACTTCTGCGGCTTCGTCTGCCAACAGCGGCATTTTTTCCACCAGCCGCATGTTGTATGGCCTGTCACAGCAAGGCGTGGCGCATCGTGCATTTGGACGTCTTTCAGCGCGCGCGGTGCCGACTACCGGTCTGTTTTTCTCATGCCTTTGCTTGCTGAGTGGCGTGGCGCTGATTTATCTGATCCCGGATGTCATGACAGTGTTTACGCTGGTGACGACGGTCTCAGCGATTCTGTTCATGTTTGTCTGGACAATCATCCTCTGTAGCTACCTGGTTTATCGCAAAAAATATCCACAGCGCCATGCAAAGTCGGCGTTCAAAATGCCAATGGGTAAATTGATGTGCTGGGTTTGTATCGCTTTCTTCGCTTTTGTGCTAGTGCTGTTAACCTTGCAGGAAGATACGCGTCAGGCATTAATGGTGACGCCAGTGTGGTTTGCCTTGTTGACGCTGGGTTGGTTATTGCGCCGTCGCGCTAGCCGCTAACTCATTTAGAATGACAAAAAAGCCCGGCCAATCATGGCCGGGCTTTTTATTTACAGACGATCGGCTAGCGCGCTAAAGCTGGCGCTCAACGCAGGCCGTGCTGAAGGTAGCCGCTGCGGATGGGTTTCCCACTGCTGAGGCGAGCCGAGATTAAAGGTAAACGTATAGTTTTGCCCTTCTCCCATGCGTAAGTCAGCAATTGTGATCTTGCCATTTTTCTCATTCATCGCATAAAAACCGTGGCTGAACCAGGCCACACGTTCGGCATACCAGTCTCCTTTTAACTGTGCAAACAGTTCAGGATGACGAGGCTGCCAGCTAACATTAAGCGGACGATTTGGCGACAGCAGTGACCAATAGGCTTCGCCATAACGATCGGGGGTAATGACCACGCTGCGCCACACCAACGTGTTAAACGCAGTGGGTGTGACCAGCACTTTGTCGGCTGGAAGACCCTGATCAACCAGTGATTGCTTAATCTCTCCGGTAGCAATGCTCTGGATCACCACGCTCCATGCCAGATAAAGCGTGCTCAGCGCCAAACCGATACGGTTCCAGCGCAGACCAGGATCGCCTCGCCGCCACAGGGCAACACCAAGACAAATCAGCAGCGGCAAGGTATAGAGCGGATCAACAATATAGATGCTGCTCACTGCATAAGGATGATCGGTGATCGGCAGTCCAAGCTGCGTACCATAAACAGTCATCAAATCCAGCAGCGGATGCGTAATCAACGCTAACCAAATGGCAGGCCACCACGCTTGCCATTTCACGTTGCCACGAAAAAGGCCCGCGACCAACCACGCCAGCAGCGGCGAAACCAGCGTCAAATAGAGCAAAGCGTGGCTTTCGGTACGGTGTAATGTCATGTTGCGAATGGCATCGCCGTGATCAAGAAAGACATCAAGATCGGGTAACGTGCCGCATACCGCACCCACGGCGGCGGCTTGCCAAAGCGGGACGCGTCGGCCCATCACCGCCACGCTGACGGATGCCCCCAGAACAAACTGCGAAACAGAATCCATTTTTTACTCCGTCGCAACAACGTATGGCCGTAAAATTAACGCACGCGGATACCTTCAATAATCATGCGCTGCACATTATCTACCGTCTGATCGAAAAATTGCGGATCGCTCAACGTTTGCCCGGTTACCGCCTCAACCTGACTGGCGAAATCGGCGTAATGCTGCGTGGTTGCCCATAGCATAAAGATCAAATGCTGCGGTTGTACGCCAGCCAATCGACCTTCATCAATCCAGCGTTCAATAATCGCGGCTTTTTCATCCACCAGCTGTTTGAGATCGCCAGCCAGTTCGCCCTTCAATAGCGGTGCGCCTTGCAGCATCTCCAGACAAAACAGCCGTGATGCCTGCGGGAAATCGCGTGACACTTCAAGTTTCAGGCGAATATAGCGGCGTATAGCCATCAGCGGATCTTGATCATGGGCTAACGCGCGAAGCGGTGCCAGCCATACGTCAAGAATCTCTTTCAGCACGGCTACGTACAAAACTTCTTTGGAAGGATAGTAATAAAGAAGATTGGTTTTAGAGACATCGGCGCGTTCGGCAACCTGGTCTAGCGTGGTGCCGTGAATACCGAATTGCGAGAAGAATGCCAGCGCAGCATCCAGGATAGCTGCACGCTTGGCCGCTACAGCTCGCGAACGGCGCGTTGGTTTTTTTTCATCTGTTTTCACACTGTTACCTTATCCGCTCTGCATCCCCGCATCATAGCAAAGCTGCCGGCAGCTGCCCATTTCTGCTCTTGCACCTTTTTTGCTCAGGTTGCATGGAAAACGTGCAGCTTATTTTGACCAGATGGTCCAAAACAGACCAATCACTCCAGTTAACTCTTTCGAGTTATATTTAACCTTTTGTTATTACTCGATTTACAAATTGTGGCACAGCCTTTGCAAAATCTTTGATTGAGCGCCGCCATCAAGGATGACGCAGGATGCAGCGCAGCGCGTGAAACAGTCCCAACCTAATTAATTGAGGTTTCACATGAAGATAGGCGTCTTTATTCCGATTGGTAACAATGGCTGGTTGATTTCATCTACTGCACCGCAGTACAAGCCGACTTTTGAACTGAACAAAGCGATTGTGCAGAAAGCTGAGCATTATCATTTCGATTTCGCGCTGTCGATGATCAAACTGCGCGGCTTTGGCGGAAAAACGGAATTCTGGGATCATAACCTCGAATCTTTCACGCTGATGGCAGGTCTGGCCGCCGTGACTTCACGCATTGAGATCTATGCAACCGCCGCCACGCTGACTTTACCGCCCGCCATTGTGGCGCGCATGGCCGCCACCATTGATTCCATTTCCAACGGGCGCTTTGGCGTCAACCTCGTCACCGGCTGGCAAAAACCAGAATATGAGCAAATGGGTTTGTGGCCTGGTGATGAGTATTTCGGTAGCCGCTACAAATATCTGACCGAATATGTCACGGTGCTGCGCGATCTTTGGGGCACCGGCAAATCAGACTTTAAAGGTGACTTTTTCACCATGAATGATTGCCGCGTCAGCCCGCAACCGCAAAAACCGATGAAAGTGATCTGCGCGGGTCAAAGCGATGCGGGCATGGCATTTTCGGCGCAGCATGCGGATTACAACTTCTGCTTTGGCAAAGGCGTCAATACACCAACGGCGTTTTCCTCGACCTCAATACGCATGAAACAAGCGGCAGAAAAAGCGGGCCGCGATGTCGGCTCTTACGTGCTGTTTATGATCATTGCGGCGGAAACCGATGAAGAAGCACGCGCCAAATGGGAACACTACAAAGCGGGCGCCGATGAAGAAGCGCTGGCCTGGCTGACCACACAAAGTCAGCAAGATACCAAATCGGGTAGCGACACCAATGTGCGTCAAATGGCTGATCCGACTTCAGCAGTAAACATCAATATGGGCACGCTGGTCGGCTCCTACGCCAACGTGGCTCGCATGCTGGACGACGTCGCTGAAGTTGACGGCACGCACGGCGTGTTACTGACTTTTGATGACTTCCTGCAAGGTATTGAAGATTTTGGTCAACATATCCAACCGCTGATGGCTTGCCGCAGCGCACTGATTGATGCTCAGCAAGAGGTAGCTTAATGAATACGGTTTATTGCGCCCACACGCCCGACATTCCCCAGGTTGAACTGCCTGCACGTCCTGAAGCTATCGCCTTCCCGCCCAGTCAAACGGCGTTGATTGTGGTGGATATGCAAAATGCCTATGCCACACAAGGCGGCTATCTCGATCTGGCGGGGTTTGATGTTTCAGCCACCAAACCGGTGATTGCCAAAATTCACCAGGCGGTAACGGCTGCACGTGCAGCGGGTATTCAAATCATCTGGTTTCAGAATGGCTGGGACGATCAGTATGTCGAAGCGGGCGATGCAGGTTCACCCAACTTCCATAAATCGAATGCCCTGAAAACCATGCGCAAACGTCCTGAATTGCAAGGCACCTTGTTATCAAAGGGCAGCTGGGATTATGCGCTGGTTGACGAACTCACACCGCAAGCTGGCGATATTGTGCTGCCAAAACCGCGCTACAGCGGCTTCTTTAACACGCCACTCGACAGCATGCTGCGCAGCCGTGGCATTCGCCATTTAATTTTCACCGGTATCGCGACCAACGTCTGTGTGGAATCGACATTGCGCGACGGCTTCTTTCTGGAATATTTCGGCGTGGTGCTGGAAGACGCAACCTATCAGGCTGGGCCGACTTTTGCCCAACAGGCCGCCATTTTCAATATCGAAACGTTCTTTGGCTGGGTATCCAACGTCGATACTTTTTGCGAAAGCCTGCAACCCTCCGTCTAAAACGGTTTCACCTGCTGATAAAAAGGAAACGTTGCTATGCCGAAAAGTGTGATTATCCCGCCAGGTACCACGACGCCCATTGCGCCTTTTGTTCCGGGAACGCTGGCAGATGGCGTGGTTTATGTCTCGGGCACATTGCCGTTTGATGAGAATAACAACGTGGTGCATGTCGGTGATGCGGCCGCGCAAACCCGTCACGTGCTGGAAACCATCAAGAAAGTGATCGAAACCGCAGGCGGCAGCATGGAGGACGTCACGTTCAACTCCATTTTTCTTACCGACTGGACAAACTATGCAGCGGTGAATCAGGTCTATGCCGACTATTTTCCTGGCGAAAAACCGGCGCGCTTCTGCATTCAATGTGGCTTGGTCAAACCGGACGCCTTAATCGAAATCGCCAGCATTGCGCACATCGGTAAACAGGAGGCGTGATGCACGTTGAAATTCATGGCCAGCCTGCTGACGAAGCGCCCACGCTGGTGCTCTCTTCCGGGTTGGGCGGTGTTACCGGCTTTTGGCAGCCACAGTTAGCGACACTTTGTGAACGTTATTGCGTGGTGCTGTATGACCAACGCGGCACCGGGCGTAGTGCTGATACGCTGCCGGAAGGCTACAGCATGAAAATGATGGCGGCAGAGTTAGCAGAGGCGCTAACTCTGCACGGTATAACAAAATTTGGCATTGTTGGTCATGCGCTAGGCGGCTTGATCGGTTTACAGCTGGCGCTTGATTACCCAACACGCGTTGAGCGCGTCGCGGTGATTAATGGTTGGTTAACGCTTAATGCGCATACCCAACGCTGTTTTCATGTGCGTCAGGATCTGCTGCTCAACGTAGGCATTGATGCCTTTGTCCGGGCGCAGCCGCTGTTTCTTTATCCCTCTGAGTGGATGGCGCAGCATCAGGCGCGGTTGGAACAGGAAGATGCGCATCATGTCGCCCATTTCCAGGGAACGGAGAATCTGTTACGCCGTTTGAACGCATTGATGACGGCTGACTTCAGCACCCGCGCCGCCAGTATTACATCGCCGGTGTTGGTGATATGCAGCCAGGACGACTTGCTGGTGCCGTGGAGTTGTTCAGTACAGCTCGCTGCCGCCTTGCCTGATAGCCAGCTGGTAGAAATGCCGTGGGGCGGCCATGCAATGAGCGTGACCGATCCTGAACCGTTTAATGCACTGCTCATGCAGTGGCTGAATGACACCGACACTGTGCTAAAAACAGCGCACGTGGCGGGCTAAACCGACGAAGCCGGAGAAGAGTATGAGCAGAGAAGATCTTCCACCCTTGGTGGAAAAACAGGACTTCCGCAACGCCATGTCGAGATTGGGCGCAGCCGTCAACATTATCACCACTGAAGGTCCTGCAGGCCGCGCGGGTTTCACCGCCTCGGCGGTATGTAGCGTAACGGATTCACCGCCCACTTTACTGGTGTGCCTGAACCGTTCGGCCTCGGTTTACCCTGTATTTCGCGAAAACATGCAACTGTGTGTCAACACGCTGGCATCGGGTCATGAAGCACTTTCAACGCTGTTCGGTGGCAAAACACCGATGCCGGAACGCTTCATCGCGGCAGAGTGGACCACCGCGATCACCGGTTCACCCATTTTACAGGGCGCGGTGGCTTCTTTTGACTGTCGCATTAGTCAGATTGTAAGCGTGGGAACACACGACACACTGTTTTGCGAAGTATTGGCGCTGGTACGCAATGACGACACGCATGGCCTGATGTGGTTTGATCGCGGATACCATCCTCTTTTGCGGCAGGAAGCCTGTTAATCCGCCGGCTATTAGCTGACCTTTTATAGCGAAATTGCGCGGCCCCGGCATTTATCTCTTTTTGGAGTAAACGATGGCGAGTTCCTGGTTTCCTCAGTGGCAAAAGAAGTCGGCAGTAACCGATAACGGGCTGATCGCCCCCGATGAAACGTTGCCAGCGGGACAAACAATTGTTCTTGGCTTGCAACACGCAGTTGCGATGTTTGGCGCGACGGTATTAATGCCGCTACTGATGGGGTTGGATCCCAACCTGGCGATTTTAGTTTCAGGTATTGGCACGCTGCTGTTCTTCTTTGTTACTGGTGGTCGCGTGCCCAGCTATTTGGGATCCAGCGCCGCCTTTGTCGGGGTGGTGATTGCCGTTACCGGCTTCAACGGTCAAGGCCTGAATCCTAATCTCAGCATCGCGCTGGGCGGCGTTATCGCCTGTGGTTTGCTGTATACGCTGATTGGTTTCGTGGTGATGAAAGCCGGTACGCGCTGGATTGAAAACCTGATGCCGCCGGTGGTAACGGGTGCGGTAGTGATGGCGATTGGTTTGAATCTGGCGCCCATTGCTGTTCACAGCGTCTCTGCCTCCTCCTTCGACAGCTGGATGGCGGTAATGACCGTTTTATGTATTGGCTTGGTGGCGGTATTTACCCGTGGCATGATTCAGCGGCTGCTGATTCTTATTGGCCTGATCGTAGCCTGGGCAATCTATGCGCTGCTGACCAACGGTTTAGGATTTGGCAAACCGGTGGATTTCACGCTGCTCGCTCAAGCGCCTTGGTTTGGACTGCCGCAAACCACCGTACCCACGTTTGATATGCAAGCCATTGTGCTGATCGCGCCGGTGGCAATTATCCTGGTAGCAGAAAACCTCGGACATATTAAAGCAGTAGCAGGCATGACCGGGCGCAATCTCGATCCCTACATGGGGCGCGCGTTTGTCGGCGACGGTCTGGCCACCATGATTTCTGGCACCCTGGGCGGCAGCGGCGTCACAACCTATGCCGAAAACATTGGCGTCATGGCGGTTACCAAAGTCTATTCCACGCTGGCGTTTGTCGCAGCAGCGGTGATTGCGTTGATCCTCGGCTTCTCACCTAAGTTTGGTGCGCTGATTCACACCATTCCCGGACCGGTGATTGGCGGCGCATCCATTGTGGTCTTTGGCTTGATTGCTGTGGCGGGTGCGCGTATTTGGGTGCAAAACCATGTCGATTTTAGTCAGAACGGCAATCTGATTATGGTGGCAACAACACTGGTTTTAGGCGCAGGCGACTTTGCGCTGAAAATTGGCGAGTTCACGCTGGGCGGTATTGGCACCGCCACATTTGGTGCGATCATCCTGAATGCCATTCTGCGCCAGCGCGGTAAGGCACTGGCCGAGAATAAGATTGTCGGTTAGTTACTCAAGCGGTGTCGGCGCTCGCTGCACCGCTTTTTTCCGCTTAAAACGCAGTTCGCTAACAATCACACCGCAAACAATCAACGCACCGCCAAATAAAGCGGCGGCCGGTAAACGCTCACCAGCAATTCGACCGACAACCCCTGCCCACACCGGTTCGCCGGCATAAATCACGGTAGCTCGGGTTGGCGATACGCTGCGCTGCGCCCAGTTCATCGTCACCTGAATTAACGCGCTGGCCGCGCCCAAACCCAGCGCACTCAACAGCAATGTCGGCGAAAACGCAGGCAGAGATTCGCCATTGGGTATCATCAGAAAAAATGCGCAAACAGAGGCGACAGCCAGTTGAATTAACGTTACGCGGCGCACATCGACCTGGCCGGCAAAGCGACTAATCAGGATAATCTCAGCCGCGATCGCTAATGTACTGATCAGGGTAGCAATCTCGCCCTGATTTAAATTGATGCGCCCATCTTGCGGGCCTGCTATCAACAGCAAACCACCAAAGGCCAGCGAAATCCCCAGCCACGCCATCACACTCGGTGGACGACGTAGAAACACCCATTGTAATAACGGCACCACCGGCACATAGAGCGCGGTTAAAAAAGCCGACTGGCTGCTGGTGATGGTTTGCATGCCATAGGTTTGCAATCCGTAACCGCCAGCAATCGAAAGGCCAATCAGTGTGCCCGCTTTTATTTCCATCCAGGTTATTGCGGCTAAATAGCGTCGAAAAAACAACGCCAGCAGCAGTGCCGCCGTGGCAAAGCGCAGGCCAACGAAGAAAAAAGGCCCGGAGTACTGCACAGCGTGGTGCACCACCAGGAAAGTGCCGCCCCAGATCATCGTTATAAAAATTAAAACCAGCTCCTGGCGCGAAATGCGCAAGGATAAACTGCGGATAGCGTCCGACATAATTCACCTGCAAAGGGATTCGGGCGCCATTTTGCGGAGTGAAAGGCGATAAAGCAATGATGTTAACCGCCGGTATTTGCCGGCGGCAGAAGAGGATTAGGCATCAGCAGATTTTTTATTACTGCTGCGTCCGCCTTTTTCGCCAGCACGTGCGGCGCGTTGTGGGTCATTTTTAAAATTGCCGCCGCTGTTCTTACCCCCTTTCCGTCCGGCTTCTGCCGCACGTTCACGGTTTTCGGCGAAATTTCCTGAACCTCCACGATGTGTAGCCATAATTTACTCCGGTCGCTTAATCGTGTTGCTGAAATCATCATTTACCCGGACTGGCGTAAAGCCTGTTGATTGCCGATTTATACAGCAGCGTTTCATACAGCAATCATGATTAAAGCTTAGCCAGTTTTCGCTCACGCCCCGGCAACCGTTACATTTAGCAACAGATAATGCGCTGGCAATTTGCATAAATATCGAACATTCAACCAGCTTTTAATGCAACGTCTGCCGGTTAAAGGTCCTAAAAATGGTTTTGCTCCTGCCTCAGACTCGCAGCGCAATAAAGCTCTTCTATACTTCTTTTTACGCTAAATAACCTGAGAGAGATGTTGATGGCTAAGATCCTGGTGCTCTATTACTCAATGTACGGACATATAGAAACGATGGCGAATGCGATTGCCGAAGGTGCCCGCAAAGTCCCAGGCGCAGAAGTCGATATCCTGCGTGTGCCAGAAACCATGGATGCAGAACGTTTTGCACAGGTTGGCGGTAAAACGCAACAAGCTGCTGCAGAAGCCACGCCCGACATCCTCCCACAGTACGATGCCATAATTGTTGGAACACCCACCCGCTTTGGCAATATGTCCGGTCAAATGCGTACCTTCTGGGATCGCACTGGCGGACTTTGGGCTTCTGGTGCCCTGTTTGGCAAAATCGCCAGCGTCTTCTCCTCAACGGGAACCGGTGGCGGGCAAGAACAAACTATTACCTCGGTCTGGACCACGTTAGCCCATCACGGCATGGTGATTGTCCCAATTGGTTATGGCACTAAAGAGCTGTTCGATATCTCGCAAGTCCGCGGCGGCACGCCTTATGGTGCAACGACGCTGGCGGGTGGTGATGGTTCGCGTCAGCCCACGGAAGATGAACTGAATATCGCCCGCTTTCAGGGTGAACACGTTGCCGGGCTGGCAGTTAAACTCAAGGACTAATTTTACTCTGGATTTCATTTAAGGAGACCTTTATGGCGACCGATCAAGCGAAAACACATCACGTTGGCGAATGGGCCAGTCTGCGTCACACCTCACCTGAAATTGCTGAAGCCATCTTTGAAGTGGCAAATTATGACGAGAAACTCGCCGAAGAGATTTGGCGTCAGCAAGGCAGTGATGAAGTCCTGTTCCGCGCCTTCGATAAAACCGATAAAGACGTCCTGACCTGGGATGACAAAACCGTAGAACGTAAAAACGTTTAATTCTGAGGCGGGATTTTCCCGCCTCACATTTTTAAGTTATTGACCAAGGAGCGCTGTATGTCTTCCTATCAAAGTATCAATCCCGCTAACAACCAGTTGCTGAAAAGCTGGCCTTCCCACGACGCGACGGCAGTAAGCCAGGCGCTGGACGTGGCCGATCGCCTGTTCCATTCCAGCTGGAGCAAAGGGGATATTCAGCCGCGCGTGCAGGTATTAAAAAAACTGGCCGACCTGATTGATGGTCGTGCAGAAGAGCTGGCCACTATCGCCAGTAAAGAGATGGGTAAACTGATCGGCCAGAGTCGAGGTGAAGTAAAGATTTGCTCTCAAATCGCCCGTTATTATGCCGAGAACGCTGAACGTATTCTGAAACCACAATCTTATCCCAGCGAGCTGGGTGAAGCTTGGGTAGAATATCATCCAATTGGCGTGCTGGTAGCCGTCGAACCGTGGAACTTCCCTTATTATCAGCTGATGCGTGTGCTGGCACCGAATCTGGCGTTGGGTAATCCGGTGCTGGCCAAACACGCCAATATCGTGCCGCACTGTGCCGACGTATTTGAGAAGCTGGTAAAAGAAGCTGGCGCACCAGAAGGTGCCTGGACCAATCTGTTTATTTCAACCGACCAAGTGGCTGACCTGATTGCTGATAACCGCGTGCAAGGCGTTGCGCTAACCGGCTCCGAACGTGCGGGCAGCGCGGTCGCAGAGCAAGCCGGTAAGCATTTGAAAAAATCCACGCTGGAATTGGGTGGCAACGATGTGTTCGTGGTCATGGATGATGCGAATATCGATGAAGCAGTACGCCAGGGCGTGCAGGCGCGACTCAGTAACTGCGGTCAAGTCTGTACGGCCGCGAAACGCTTTATCCTGCATGAGAAAATTGCGGAGAGCTTTATTTCAAAATTCAGTGCTGCGTTATCTTCCGCGACGCTCGGCGATCCGCTGGATGAAAAAACCACGCTCGGCCCTCTTTCATCCAGTGATGCGCGTGATCGACTCGTTAAACAGGTTGATGAAGCGGTAGCCAACGGGGCAAAAGTGCTGACAGGCGGCAAAGCGGTAGCGGGTGTCGGCTGCTATTATCAGCCCACAATCCTGACCGATATCAAACCGGACAATCCTGCTTATTATCAAGAGTTCTTTGGCCCAGTGGCACAGGTTTATGTTGTGGGTGACGATCGCGCGGCGGTTGCGCTGGCCAACGATTCTCATTATGGCTTGGGCGGCTCAGTTTGGACTCAAGATATCGATCGTGGCCGTAAGCTGGCTTCAGCAATCGAAACCGGTATGGTGTTTATTAATTCGCAGAGTGACACTTCAGCTGAACTGCCATTTGGCGGCGTAAAGCGTTCAGGCTACGGACGCGAACTTTCTGATCTGGGCATTAAAGAGTTTGCCAATCAGAAGTTGGTGGTCATTTCCGGCTAAACCTTTCTGATTCACCACCATAAAAAAACCCCGTCTTGACGGGGTTTTTATTTATTGCAGCTAATGTGGAATTAGCTCGCGGCGACAGGTTCTTTCGCTTTTTCGCTGTTTTCCACTTGAGCCGGCGCTTTGTCTGCGGCAGCTTTATCTGCAGCGGCTTTTGCTTTGTCGGCTGCCGCTTTATCTGCTTTGGCCTTCTCTTCTGCGGCTTTTGCATCCGTGGCTTTTTGCGCGGCGGCTTTTTCAGCTGCGGCTTTCTCAGCAGCCGCTTTATCGGCTGCGGCTTTGTCTGCTTTCGCTTTCGCATCGTCGGATGCAGGCGCGGCAGACTGAGCGGCAGCAGGTTGCGCAGCCGGCTGTGGCGCGGCGGCGGGTTGCATTGGCGTGCCTTGCAGCGCACCGTTCAAAGCCTGGGAAAATTGATCCCATGCGCAATAGCCATTCGCGTCGGTTTGGCAACCTGCCAGTTGAAGCGTTACGCGCTTAGGCGGATTTTTCAGGCTTAAAACATCAGCATTACGCAGTTGATCGGCTGTTTGATAAACATATTCGACTTTCAGCAGATCTTTGTCATTTTTAGCATCATGCCAGCGCTCAAAGACGACCTGACCGCCAATGGGCGTTTTCTCGTAGGTATCTGGCAGCTCGTAAGGTTTAACCTGCAGCGCGCTTAGCAGTGAAGCGATGTTGGAATCATGTCCCACCATCAACGTAATCTTAGGCGCGTTGGCTTTATCTTGATCAACTAACTGGCTACGAATGTAATCCACCAGCGGCGCAGCGACTTCACGCGCGACATCTGGGCTGGTGAACAAAGCATCTTGATAACCATTTTTTATGGTTGAAAGCTCTTTCCATTGTTCAGGCGTTTTGATCTGACCCCAGGCAACCTGATCCAGCGGGAAACCTTCGTAATATTGCAGTGTAAAAGCATCCATCAACGAATTACCCACTTTCAGCGGGCCGCTAACGTTGGGCTCTTTGCCGTTGTCTGCGGAGAAGGTGTTCTCGGCGTTGCTCAGGTCACACTGCTTTTTGTTATTACAGGCAGGCGCTGATTTGTAATCAACGATCTTTTCCAAACGTTGGAAAGCAGGCTTTAAAGAGAGTTTTTCATTAGTCGCAGCCATAGCGGCCAGCGCTTTTTTATTGAATTCATCACTGTCGTCAGTGACAACTGGATTAAAGATGGGATCCATGGTGCCCATAGCGTCCTGATGCGTGACAGCAACATCACAACCCGGGAAAGCACCATTAATGAAGAATTGAGCGGTCGCGACAGTGCGCTGCAGGCTGTTAGCGTAAACAAAAACATTATCGCTATCTGGGCAACTGCCGTTCTTTACCAGACCTTGTTGGGCTAACCATTGGCGGGTGTAATTGCCCATGTAAACTTCCAGCACGCCACCTTTGGTCGTCAACTGTCCGCCCGGTACATCCCATTGCGGCCAGTTTTTCTTGGTCGATTGCTCTAACACGCTGCCATTGTCGGCCAGTGGTGCGCGTAAGTTATGTCGACTCAACATCAGCACCTGCTGTAGCTGCATATCACCGTCAGCGGCTTGCGCCATCGTTCCGATCGGTAATGCAGCCAGCACCGACAATGCGCAAAGACTCAGTTTCTTGATCATTGTGCCTATTCCATATATTCAGTAGAGAAACACTCAGGCTATCAACCGATTAGCTCGCTTAAGAGCGAATTGCTGCACAGTGTAACTCAGCTCGCCTCGGAAAAGCGCCAGTGGATTGTAAAAACAGTTAATGGACTATAGCAGAGTTGCTGCAGTGAGTTGCAGACGTGACAGCAGATTGAAAAGCAACGGGATGTTTTTCGGAATCACTGAAGGGAAAGGACAAAAACGAAACAGGCCAGCACGAATGCTGGCCTGTAGAATGTGGCGGAGGAAGAGAGATTCGAACTCTCGGATGGTTTCCCATCGGCGGTTTTCAAGACCGCTGCCTTAAGCCGCTCGGCCATCCCTCCGTGTAATGCTTTGTACTGCGTGCGGCAAAAACGTTATGCGTTACGTTTCTGCTATTTCATCATTTTACATTGATGAAGTGGCGGAGGAGGAGAGATTCGAACTCTCGGATGGTTTCCCATCGGCGGTTTTCAAGACCGCTGCCTTAAGCCGCTCGGCCACCCCTCCGCAATGAGGCGCACTATAAACATCCCCCTGAGAGATGTAAAGCCTGCTTCAATTCGTTCGGCTGAAAAACAGTCAAAATAGAATTATTTGTTGTCAAAATCACCACTCTGCTCAAAGAATTAGCGGTTTGACGCGTAAAGAAGGGTAAAACGCCTTTTCCCCTTTTATTGCACTGCGTATTCTCAGCGCATATTTGGTGTTCTGCTAACAGGAGCGCAACATGAACAGAATGGACAGAGTCGCAACATCATCGTCGCAGCAGTCGCTGCTGAGTACGCACACAGTTTTGCGTAATACCTATTTTCTTTTGGGCCTGACACTGGCTTTCTCAGCGGTGACTGCCACAGCCAGCACCGTGCTGGGCTTGCCCGCGCCAGGTTTGATCTTAATGCTGGTCGGTTTTTATGGACTTATGTTCCTTACTTACCGTTTAGCAAACAGCCCAATGGGCATTTTGGCTGCATTCGCCTTTACCGGCTTCCTGGGCTACTGCCTCGGCCCGATCCTGAGCTCGTTTCTGACGGCCGGAATGGGTGATGTGATTGCGCTGGCGCTGGGCGGAACCGCTTTAGTGTTCTTCTGTTGCTCGGCTTACGTATTAACGACACGTCGCGACATGTCCTTCTTGGGCGGCATGATGATGGCAGGCTTTATTGTGCTGCTGGTTGCGGTCGTGGCAAACATCTTCCTGCAGCTGCCTGCACTTCACCTGGCAATCAGCGCCCTGTTTATCCTCTTCTCAGCGGGTGCGATTTTGTGGGAAACCAGCAACATTATTCACGGTGGCGAAACCAACTACATTCGCGCAACCGTGAGTTTGTACGTGTCGCTGTACAATATCTTTGTGAGCTTACTGAGCATTCTGGGCTTCTCGCGCAGCAACTAATCGGTCACAACGGATTTCACAAAACCTCGCTTCTGCGGGGTTTTGCTTTTTATGACGGCGTATTTTGTTAAAATGCGCCGTCGTTTTTTATGAGGAATTCAGGTGAATTTTAACGGTATTGAAATTGCAGTCGACGCCGAAGGCTATTTAAAAGATGGCAACGACTGGAGCGAAGCGCTGGCGGTAAAGATTGCTGAGCAGGAAGAGATTACCATGACCGAGGCTCATTGGGAGGTGGTGCACTTTGTACGGGCGTTTTATCTTGAATACAACACATCGCCAGCGGTGCGGATGTTGGTAAAAGCCATGGGCCAGAAATATGGCGAAGAAAAAGGCAACAGCCGCTACCTGTTCCGCCTGTTTCCTGACGGTCCCGCCAAACAAGCAACAAAAATTGCCGGTTTGCCCAAGCCCGCGAAATGTCTTTAATTAACCTGTGGTGAAATTCTCTGGTGCCTGCGCAGGCTGGTGAGGTTCGATTAAAACGTTATCAACATGCGCACTGCGCGGCCCGCCAGCTTTTAACCAATCAATTAAGGCTTCAACCTGCTGCGCTTCTCCGTAGGCCAAAACCTCTACGCTGCCATCATCAAGATTACGTGCGTAACCGAACACACCGAGCTTCTTAGCCTGCGCTTGCGTGCTGTAACGGAAACCCACACCCTGGACCTGACCTTGTACCCATGCTTTAAAACAGGCTGCTGACATTATTCTCTCCTGCTGCTGTTCGTTGCATTTTCCCGCTATCCACCGGACAATAGCGCCTCATTTTTTCAGGTAAGCATAGCAAACTATGACAGTTCGATTGATTCTTGCGAAGGGACGTGAAAAGTCCCTGCTCCGTCGTCATCCTTGGGTTTTTTCTGGTGCGGTCGCTCGCATGGAAGGCAAAGCACAACTGGGTGAAACCATTGATGTCTGTGACAGTAACGGCAAATGGCTGGCCCGCGCCGCTTATTCACCGCAGTCGCAGATTCGTGCCCGCGTCTGGAGTTGGCAGCAGGATGAATCCATCGACATCGCTTTTTTCGTGCGCCGCTTTGAGCAAGCACAGCAATGGCGAAAGTGGCTGGCGGAACGTGATGGGTTGGATAGCTACCGTTTGATTGCGGGTGAGTCAGATAATTTGCCTGGCGTTACCATTGATCGTTTCGGCAATTTTCTCGTGCTTCAACTGTTGTCAGCAGGCGCGGAATATCAGCGCCCTGCCATTATTTCTGCATTGCAGCACTGTTTCCCTGAGTGTGCTATTTACGATCGTTCTGATGTAGCGGTACGTAAAAAAGAGGGTATGGAGCTGACACAAGGCACCGTCACCGGTGAGTTGCCACCGCCGCTTCTGCCTATAACAGAACATGGCATGAAATTGTTGGTTGATATTCAGGGTGGCCACAAAACCGGTTATTACCTTGATCAACGTGACAGCCGCCTGGCAACACGCCGCTATTCTAAAGATGCTCGCGTGCTTAATTGCTTCTCTTATACCGGCGGTTTCGCGGTTTCTGCTCTGATGGGCGGCTGCCGAGAAGTAATCAGCGTGGATACCTCTCAGGAGGCGCTGGATGTTGCTCGTCAAAACGTTGAGCTCAACAACCTTGATGTTTCGCGCGCCCAGTTCCAACGTGATGATGTTTTCAAACTGCTCCGACGCTATCGTGACAGCGGTGAGAAATTTGATCTTATCGTGATGGATCCCCCGAAGTTCGTAGAAAATAAAAACCAGCTAATGGGCGCTTGTCGCGGTTATAAAGACATTAATATGCTAGCTATTCAGCTGCTTAATCTCGGTGGCGTATTAATGACTTACTCCTGCTCGGGGCTAATGGCTACCGATTTGTTCCAGAAAATCATTGCGGACGCCGCCATTGATGCGGGTCGCGAAGTGCAGTTTATTGAGCAATTCCGTCAGGCAGCCGATCACCCTGTTATCGCCAGCTATCCAGAAGGTCTTTACCTGAAAGGGTTTGCTTGCCGCGTAATGTGACTTGAAAAAACTGTTCTTGACGCCATATTGATCAGAGAACAGTTTTTTCGGAGGTCATAATGATTGCCAGTAAATTTGGAATTGGACAGCAGGTACGACATCGCCTTTCAGGTATTTTGGGTGTGATTGTGGATGTCGATCCAGAATATTCATTGGATGAACCTAAGTTGGATGAGGTTGGCGCTGCGGAAAAAATGCGTGCCGCACCTTGGTATCACGTGGTAATGGAAGATGAAGAAGGCGATCAGGTTCACACCTACGTCGCCGAGATTCAATTATCGGGTGAAACCACCTTTGAACACCCGGAACAGCCTTCACTGGATGAACTTGCTGCATCGGTTCGCAAACAGTTACAGGCTCCGCATCTACGCCATTAACAGGTGGCGGCTGTGTTAATCGCCGCCACTTTTGTTATGCGTGTTTAGCTGAAATCCCCAACCGTGGGATTTCCATTTTTGGGCAGCGATCCATAATCACCGTCATCCCAGCATCTTGCGCCAATACTGCAGCTTGCTCATTAATCACGCCGAGCTGTAACCATAGGGTTTTCGCGCCTATAGCAATGGCCTCCTGCGCCACGCCCCATGCCGCTTCAGAATGACGAAACACATCCACCATATCCACTTTGCCCGGAATATCTGCGAGACTCGCGTAAGCGGTTTGACCTAATAACGTTTGTCCTGCCAGTTTTGGGCTCACGGGAATCACGTCATAACCCTGATCAAGCAGATATTTCATCACGCCATAACTCGGGCGCTCAGGACGATCGCTGGCTCCTACCAGCGCAATACGTTGCGTACGCGTCAGCACATCACGAATCGTTTGATCATTCATTTTCATCTCCTTTAGCGACAAGCTTGATTGTAGATTGGCAGAACGAACAGTGGGCCATGTAGAGCGGTAATTATTAGGGCTGACGCACGAATAAATATGTTTAAATGTAAATTTACTGCCATAATGTAAGAATTTGCTACACACATCCCTTGCGCCCTATTTCCTGGAGTTGAAATGAAGCTGTCGCTGGCTGTCACGGGGTTGATGCTTTTCCTCGTAACGGCGTCCTGTTCTGCCATTACATTGAAGCTCGATCCACAGATCGATCTTCTCGTGCTTGATGGCCGCAAAATTTCGGGTTCACTGCTAAAAGGGGCCGACAGCTTAGAATTAGACCGAGGCCAACACCAGTTTCTGTTTCGTGTAGAACAACTGCGTGATGACCACAAAGATGCTTCGTTACGCTACCAATCCATACCCATGATCGTCACGTTTAACGCCGAAGTGAAAACCATCACAATTCGTTTGCCGCCGCTGGATAATAAGCGCGCTCGCCACCATTTTGATCGCACATTAAACTTTCAGCTCATTGATGAGCATGGCAAAGAGATCGTCAGTATGCGTGATCGCTTGCCTGTCGCCGCGGGTGTTGATATGGAAAAAGCGATGTTGAATTACAACCGCGACGACCATATCGCCTCCGTTCCGCAATTCGCTAAAACAACTGCCGCTCCGCCTTCAGCCCAACTTACTGCCGATCTCGCGTGGGCCGATCAGCCTGAATTACCCTCACTCAAACGTTGGTTTCAGCGTTTTGATGAAGCGACTCGCCAACAATTTCTCAACCTCGTCAAAATGTTACGTACAAGTTGATTACGTTCAAGTTGATAGAGAGGAAAGCCAAGAGGTAAACTCGTGCAACAAATCTGGCGCACGTGACATTATCGGGAAGCCTCTATGGAACAAACGGCTCGTACTCTTGGCGTAAAAAAACATATCGCATTGGTTGCTCACGATCACTGCAAAGCCTCGCTGCTTGAATGGGTTAAGCAAAACCAGCCCGCACTCGGCACGCATGAACTTTACGCAACCGGCACCACCGGCAACTTAATCAATCGTCATACCGGTCTTGATGTTAACGCAATGCTAAGCGGACCGATGGGGGGTGATCAGCAGGTGGGCGCAATGATTGCTGAAGGGAGAATTGATGCGCTGATTTTCTTTTGGGATCCGCTTAATGCGGTGCCACACGATCCCGATGTAAAAGCATTGCTGCGCCTTGCCACAGTTTGGAACATTCCTGTTGCGACAAACCGGACAACAGCAGACTTCATTATCCAGTCACCGCTGTTTGCCCAGTCCGTCGAGATTCAAATCCCTGACTATCAACGCTATTTGGCAGAGCGCCTAAAGTAACTCAGGCCTTGCGTAAAACCGGCACGCCAAGTTCGCGGAATTGATCGACGAAAACGGATGGTTGCTGCTTATCGAACATAAGAAACACCTGCTGGCGCGCGCGCGTCAGCGCAACATAAGCTAACCGGCGCTCTTCGGCATCCGGAAAAGCTTCTTCTTGCGGTAACAAGCCTTGCTCCATGATGGATTCGCGCGCCTCAGCCGGGAAGCCTTCTTTGCCCTGCTGTAATCCCAATAAAATGACGTAATCTGCCTGCTGCCCTTTACTGGCATGTATCGTCATAAACTCGAGTTTAAGTTTTGGCCATTTCGTTTTGGCCTTCTGCAAGACCTCCGGTAATAAATAGTGGTAACGCGCCAAGAGCAATATTCGCTCGTCGGGTTTGGCGTAGCCACTCAATTTATTCAACAGC
Organism: Pantoea sp. T14; assembly: GCF_036663535.1. Lineage (NCBI taxonomy): Bacteria > Pseudomonadati > Pseudomonadota > Gammaproteobacteria > Enterobacterales > Erwiniaceae > Pantoea > Pantoea sp. T14. The sequence goes on along the minus strand of NZ_JAWUEB010000027.1, from coordinate 238,698 downwards.
GGTTCAAGCTGATCTTGCGATAAAAGCGCTATCGATTTCTTATTGCCTTTGATTAGGCTGTTAAGCGGCTTACGCAACTGATGAGGATTTTGCTGAATGAAACGGTTGGCAATATCACCAATGCGATCGTTAAAGCGATAAGTGGTGTCCAACACACAGCGATCGCCTTCACCGAAATAGTGATGAAAGGCGGTAGTCAGACTCATTTCAGCCCCACTAAAACGATAAATGGCTTGCCAGTCATCACCCACTGCAAACAGCGTCGTCCGTTTATTTTGCTGACGTAGCGCAGTTAACAAGGCCGCACGCTGCGGTGAAATGTCCTGGAACTCATCCACCAGAATATGCTTCCAGGGGCTGATGAAACGCCCTTTTTCAAGAATGGCTACTGCTTGATGAATTAAGCCAGAAAAGTCCACTGCACCCTCTTCTTTCAGCGCTGTTTTCCAGGCCTTAAGCAGCGGAGCCATCAGCTTCACGCGTTTACTGAACAGGTCACGCCTCTCTTCGCTCACGTCAGCTATCATCGCTGCCTGCGCACCACCATGCATACGCATTAATCCCAGCCAGCGTTCAAGGCGCGATGACAGACGTTTCGCTAGAGCATCATCCTGCCAAAATGCACCTTCCGGCACTTCCCATTCCAACTCATCACGCAGCCATTGTCGCCAGCCGTTAGCTTGTGCTTTTTTCTCATTACACTGCTGACGCCATTCGGTAATCAGCAATTCACGACGCGCATCAGCATCGCTTTCTAATTTACTGATAAGAGGCTGTTTATTGCTGCCCTCGCGAATAATGTGCAGGGCTAATGAGTGGAACGTTCGTGCCTGAATCTCACCAGCGCCTAACCGGGACTGAATGCGATCGTTCATTTCGTCTGCTGCCTGGCGACCAAACGCTAACAGTAAGATTTGATCTGGTGCCGAGAGTTTACGCTGCATCAGCCAGCCTGCACGCGCAACCAGCACCGAGGTTTTGCCGCTACCTGCTCCAGCCAGTACCAGCAGCGCATCCTCACCGTTAACCACGGCTTCACATTGCGAAGGATTGAGCGGTGTCGTTTCGACGGTGGAGAAGAAATCTTTATAGTGCGCCAGCATTTTCGCTGTCCAGTCACCATTGCGCACTTTTAATGCGGCTTCGCCCTGATCCAGCCAGTGCTGGCAGAAGGCCCAATCCTCGCGGGTATGATCGAATTCAGTGAGGCGCGACAAAGGCAATGGCAAGGCGTCGAATTGCTTTACGATTTTCTCTTTTAATGACTGGAGCTCGCTTCGTTTTATCCAACGATCCTGATCGCCAAACCCGTTGATCTCTTCACGCAAGGTATGAAGCACCTCACGACATACATCACTCATTTCGTGACTCCAGCTTTGCCACGATTGCAGAAGGTAATGATGAAAACGCTGCGTTTCCTGCCATTCGGTGCCGTGCAGTCGCACCACTTTATCTTCAGCTAATAAGAACTCAAGTTCGCCCCACACCAATCCGCGCTTGCAGGTAATATTCAGCAATTGGTTAAAAGGAATTAAATACTCATGCTTATCCCCGCTCACTTCTACGCCAGCTGCGAGTAAACGAACCCGATTATAAGGATGTTGAGCAAGTCGCTTGCCCATGGATGTTGCTTTCAGTTCCACGTCCACACCAACGACTAAGAAAAGGATTATGCGGAGTTTACCTGTCAGACACTTGGCGCTCCAGCCTTAAAACAGGCTAAACTTGGCGGCACATCTTGCGAAATGCAAAAGGAAAAGATTGTCATGCGCACCGTTTTAAATATTCTCAACTTCGTCTTGGGCGGTTTTTTCACCACGCTGAGCTGGCTTTTTGCCACGCTGGTCACCATCGTCTTGATTTTTACGCTGCCACTAACGCGTTCCTGTTGGGAGATCACTAAGCTGTCATTGCTGCCTTTCGGTAATGAAGCGGTGCATGTGGATGTACTGCGTCCTGATGAAAAGAGCCATATCTTGAACAGCGGCGGTACCTTACTGAATATTTTATGGTTGCTGTTTTTTGGCTGGTGGTTATGTCTGGCGCACATCTCTGCGGGCATCGTTCAATGCCTGACAATCATTGGTATTCCGGTCGGCATTGCTAACTTCAAGATTGCCGCTATCGCACTATGGCCGGTGGGACGCCGCGTCGTTTCGGTTGAGGAGGCGCGTGCCGCACGCGAAGCCAATGCCCGTCGTCGCCATTAATATGATGTCGAAATCGCTGCCTGGCTGGCGGCAATATTTGTTCAACAGCACCTGGCGCTATTTGTTGCGCATCTTTTTTGCCCTGGCTGGATGTGCAGCGGTGCCTTGGTGGTTGAATCAAATCGAATGGACCATTCCGCTTACTTTGGGCGTAGTGGCTGCCGCGCTGGCAGATTTAGATGATCGCCTGACGGGTCGCCTGAAAAATTTACTGATTACGCTGCTGTGCTTTTGCATCGCTTCCGTTTCCGTTGAACTGCTTTTCCCGCATCCCATTGCTTTCATTATTGGTCTGGCGCTCTCTAGCTGGGGATTCATCCTGCTGGGTGCATTGGGGCAACGTTATGCCACTATCGCCTTTGGCGCCCTTCTCATCGCTGTTTACACCATGCTTGGCATCGGCCTGTTTGAGCAATGGTATATGCAACCCATGCTGCTATTGCTGGGCGCGCTGTGGTACAACCTGCTGACGTTACTGGGCCACATGATGTTTCCGGTACGGCCCGTTCAAGAACAACTGGCGGGCAGCTATTCGCAATTGGCGCGTTATCTTGAAGCCAAAGCCAATTTGTTCGATCCCGATGCGAATGAGCATGATGACGCTTCGTTAATCAATAATGCGATGGTGAACAGCCAGCTGGTGGCGCAACTCAACCTGACCAAAACAACATTGCAGAGTCGTTTACGCGGTGACCGCGGCTCTCGGGGAACGCGTCGCAGCTTGCATTATTACTTCGTGGCGCAGGACATTCATGAACGCGCCAGCTCATCACATCTGCAATACCATTTATTACGCGGTGACTGGCGTTACAACGAAATTCTGTTCCGCTTCCAGCGTCTGTTGAATATGCAGGCTCAGGCTTGTCGGCAGCTGGCGCAATCTATTTTGATGCGTGAGCGCTGGGAACATGATGGTCGCTTTGAGCGGGCCTTTGATCGTTTGCAAAAAGCGATAGAAAGGCTGGAACAGCGCGAGCCGGAAGCCACACATATCCGCGCACTTTATTGGTTATTACGAAACTTGCAGGCGATTGACGCTCAGCTGGCATCCATTGAATCGGAGCAAGCGCTGGGCGGAGACGATCCACAACACAGTGATAATCTGCTGTCCCGTGAAGGATTAAGTGGATGGAGTGATATTCGACTGCGATTCAGTCGTCATTTATCGCCCTCTTCCGCCCTGTTTCGCCATGCGGTGCGTATGTCAGTGGTTCTGTGTATTGGTTATAGTTTTATACAGATCACCGGGGTTGAGCGCGGCTATTGGATCTTGCTCACTAGCCTGTTTGTCTGTCAGCCCAATTACAATGCCACACAGCGGCGACTGGCATTACGTATCGGCGGTACGCTGGCGGGAATCGCTATTGGTTTGCCGGTACTGTGGTTAGTGCCTTCCGTCGAAGGCCAGTTGATTTTGATTGTGCTGAGCGGTGTGCTGTTTTTCGCTTTTCGCCAGGTGCAATATGCGCAAGCGACGCTCTTTATCACTTTATTAGTATTACTCTGCTTTAACCTACTGGGCGAAGGATTTGAAATTGCCCTGCCGCGTGTCGTTGATACCTTGCTGGGCTGCGCTCTGGCATGGTTTGCGGTGGCATTTATCTGGCCTGACTGGCGTTTCCGTCAATTACCTGCTGTCGCTGAACGCACCTTAAATGCGAATTGCCGCTATCTTGATGCAATCATGGAGCAATATCATCAAGGCAAAGATAATCGGCTGGCTTACCGTATTGCTCGCCGTGATGCTCATAACGCTGATGCAGAACTGGCTTCGGTGGTGTCAAATATGAGCAGCGAGACGCGGCCGGACCAAAAAACGCGGGAGTCTGCTTTTCAGTTGCTCTGCCTGAATCACTCATTTCTTAGCTACATTTCTGCTCTTGGTGCGCATCGCGACAAAATCTCAGAACCTGAACTCCTCCAATTGCTGGATGATACCGTTTGTTATGTTGAGGACGTTTTACAAATAGATACCGTTACCGATAGTCAAGCTGAAGCGATGCGCGTTTCGCTCGCTCAACGTATTACTGAACTGGCTACCGATCCGGAAACGCGTGCGCCGCTGGTGTTACAACAGTTGGGATTGCTGGTTTCGCTGTTACCCGATATTGCACGCCTGCGTCGCACGCTGGTCAGGCATTAACGCCCTGAACCTTCCGTAACAGACTAGCGCTTAACAGTATCCTTATACCATTCACTCAACTCAGCCCTTACCGCTGGCGGTAAGGCTGCATGGTGATGACCTGAGATAGCACCCTGCAACGCCAGCAAAGTATTCAAGCCAACATGCTTGTTAATTGCCTTTAACTTGAGCCAACATTGTTTAGCCCCCATTTCACGCAAATGCTTCACTGTGCAGATTCCAGCTTCTCGCAAAAGCATCTCAATTCGAAGGCTGAGATTAGGCAAATCTTTTAATCTCAGTGAGACATGTCTTGTCAATAACTCACCCTGGGCAGCCTGAAGCGCAGACGCCGAGAGCGCAAGAAGGTGCTCAGCGTTTTGCCACAGGGCCTCGTCAACTTTGAAATAGTTTAGGCTGACGGGTAAACCGCGTTTGCGAAAGATCAATGGCTCTAAAGGGCGTTCAATAACATACTCACGTAACGCTTCACTGGCGCGCAGATAGAGTTCGTCCTCATTCACCAATGCGAAAACGACCTTTTCTACGGCTAACGTGTACCCCCCAAATTGTGTGCGTGATTCTATTTTTCCTAATGGTGACAAGCATTCTTTTGAACGTTCAATAACCTGATGTACTTTCTTCATAGTCCCACCTCCATGTACAGGAAATTTCTCAAATAGCTTTGTATTCAGCCACTTAGAAGATAAGAAAAAGTGATAACAGGTTCAATGAATAAATGCATTCTTGCCCAACCTTGTGTCGTTTTTGCGAGCTGCTGTCAGAAATTTGGGTTGATCTTTATGCGGGATGACATTACTGTATATTCATACAGTCAATTGTTGAGTGATTAATTTATGCGGACACAACATACGAATAATGCACGCGATGCTCACCGTTATGCGTCTTCATCCATGCCACAGCAAAACAGCGGCTGGATAACCGAGTTACGCTACAGCGAGCAACCGGGTATGATGCAAATGTTGCTGTTACCGCTGTTGCAGCAGTTAAGTCAGCAATCTCGCTGGCAGCTGTGGCTCACGCCAGCGCATAAACTCAATCGAGCATGGTTGCAGCAGTCAGGTTTGCCACTGGATAAAAGCATGCATATCGCTGATTCAGATCGGCTCAATGCTGTAGAAACAATGATTAAAGCGTTAAGAACGGGTAATTACAGCGTGGTACTGGCCTGGATTCCCTACGAACTGGATGAAGAAGAGCGTCGTGAACTTGAACGTGCGGCGGCTGAAGGTGAAGCTTTAGGGCTCATTTTGCGTTCAAGCAATCCTGCCGAAGCGCCTCTCCGACCACAAAACGCGCTAAAAATTCAGTCGGATTTGTTTCATTAAGTAAAAATGGGATTTATCTCAGGCTATTTTTCTTATCGTTCATCGCTAAGCCACTGATTCTGTTACCTCCTGTATTGACAATGGCTTAGCACCTTTTTTACCCATTTTGCGGTGGCGATAATACAAGGCCAATTGTTAGAATTTGTGTATAAACGGCTGTTTTTTTACAGTAGCGCCTCACATCATACTTGTAAGTTTCCAATCTCGTTGTAGACTTTATCTCGCCAGGGTGCTCAATAACCTCCGTTTTTTCGGTAGAGTCATAAGCGAGCGTTTTGACCCGGCGAAGGATTTAAACCAAGAGCAACCTTTTTGCTCATTGCCTATTTGGATGATAACGAGGCGCAAAATGAAAAAGACAGCTATCGCAATTGCAGTGGCACTGGCTGGCTTCGCTACCGTAGCGCAGGCCGCTCCGAAAGATGACACCTGGTATACCGGTGCTAAACTGGGCTGGTCTCAGTATCACGATACTGGTTACTACGGTAACGGTTACGAGAACAATGACGGTCCAACTCATGAAAGCCAACTGGGTGCGGGTGCATTCCTTGGTTACCAGGCAAACCCATACCTGGGCTTCGAGCTGGGCTATGACTGGCTGGGTCGCATGCCTAACAAAGGCGACGTGACTAACGGCGCATTTAAAGCACAAGGCGTTCAGCTGGCTGCTAAACTGAGCTACCCAATTGCTGACGATCTGGACGTATATACTCGTCTGGGTGGTATGGTATGGCGCGCAGACTCTACTCAGACTAACCCAACGACTGGCCGCATCAGCGACCACGACACTGGCGTTTCTCCGCTGGCAGCAGTGGGTGTTGAGTACGCACTGACTCAAAACTGGGCTACTCGCCTGGACTACCAGTGGGTTAACAACATCGGTGACGCAGGTACCGTTGGTGCACGTCCTGATAACACAATGCTGAGCGTAGGCGTTTCTTACCGCTTCGGTCAGGATGTTGCTGCTCCAGCACCAGCTCCTGCTCCAGCACCAGCTCCAGTTGTTGAAACCAAGCGTTTCACTCTGAAATCTGACGTTCTGTTTACCTTCAACAAAGCTTCTCTGAAGCCAGAAGGTCAGCAAGCTCTGGATCAGCTGTACAGCCAGCTGAGCTCAATGGATCCTAAAGATGGTTCCGTTGTTGTCCTGGGCTTTACCGATCGCATCGGTTCAGAGCAGTACAACCAGAAACTGTCTGAGAAACGTGCTCAGTCAGTTGTAGATTACCTGGTATCTAAAGGTATCCCGTCTAACAAGATCTCTGCACGTGGCATGGGTGAATCTAACCCAGTTACTGGCAACACTTGTGATAGCGTGAAAGGCCGTAACGCCCTGATCGACTGCCTGGCACCAGATCGTCGTGTAGAAATCGACGTTAAAGGTATCAAAGACGTAGTAACTCAGCCTCAGGCTTAAGTTAATACGTAAGAAAAACCCCGCTCAGGCGGGGTTTTTTGTATCTGGTGATCATGCTGGAAAAATAAAGCAATAATTCAGAAGGTCGTTATTCATTTTCTGTACTCGATTTTCCCAAGATAGCCTGCAGATCTTGTTTAAGGCTCGACATCTGGGTTGCATACTTCTCTTTACGTTCCGCATCTTCAATCAATTGCACAATGGTTTCAGACAAAGTGCTGTTCCGCCGTTGCGCTAGCCCTGCCAGTCTTTGCCAAACCAGGTATTCCAAATCGATAGATTTTTTGCGGGTATGTTGATGCTCGGCGTTGAAATGACGCTTTCGGCGCGCGCGGATGGTCTGCTTAAGGCGGTTATCCAAATCAGGATGAATATGCTGGGCAATCCATTCACCCACATCTACCGGATGGTTTTCCATCGCCAACAGCACGTCTACCGCAGCTTTCGCCGCACTTAACTCAAGGTGACGCGTGATCAGTTCACCTTCCCGATGCTTTTTCACCAGGTATTTCCATTTCCATCCACATTCAAGATTTTCGAGTTGCTGGTATTTCATCGGAATCTCATCGTGATCACGTAACAATCTAAGAATAACAGCTTTTTTCCCGGATGTAGCAACGAAAAACATGTTGCCGCCGTCACATCTTCAATTGGAACTCTGCCGTGATTAACAAGGGTGATTCCTGTATAATCGCGCTTTTCTTCAATCAGATAAATGCGATTATTTTGACCAGCACTCAACTTACGTGGCAAAACTTACAGCCGGATAGTTCGCAATACCAATCCGTATTCTCCCGAATTGCTGATGAAGAGACCGATTCACTCGCATCGGTTCAGCCTCGGCTGCTCAATGCGCTGGCGCATTTACATCATCAAACACAAGGTTTTCCTCTGTTGTTAATTCGCAGTCAGGAAAATCGAGATTATCTTTCGCTTATTGCGCAAACTGCACAACGCTTCTCGGCTAATGCAGCCACATTATTTGGCGGTGATTACCATATCATTGCAGATAACGTCACGTTGCAACCGCCTTCCAACAAAGATCGCCCTTTTACCAGTCAAGGTGAAGTGCATTTTGCGGAATGGATTGAGATGGAGCAATTGTTTGGCTGCGTTCGTTCACATAAAGATCGCATTCAGCTTGAGCCAGGTTTAATTCACCGTGCCAACGGCGGTACGCTAATTTTGTCGTTACGCTCCTTTCTGGCGCAGCCGCTGCTGTGGATGCGCCTGAAAAAATGCGTTGAGCAAGGTTTCGTTGACTGGATTTCTCAGGATGAACGACGCCCGCTACCGGTGTCGATTCCACCTCTTCCACTTCAGCTTAATCTGGTGCTTTGTGGCGATCGCGAAGCCTTAGCTGAATTTCAGGAGCTCGATCCTGAAACCCACGAAATGTCCATCTACACTGAATTTGAAGAAAACATTCAAGTGCTGGATGAGGATGACATGTTCTCGTGGTGCCGCTGGACAGTGGATTTAGCCAAGCAAGCCAACCTGCCGATACCTGAAGCCGATTTTTGGCCAGAGCTAATCAAAGAAGGTGTCCGGTACAGTGGCGATCAGGAAACGTTGCCACTTTGTCCTCGCTGGTTGCTGCGACAGATACGTGAATCATCCTTAATGGGTGAAAGCATTAGCGCGGAAACCTTGCGCGATGCACTTGATGCGCGCTTATGGCGTGAAAATTATCTGAACGAGCGAATGCGTGATGAAATTCTGCTGAAGCAGATTTTGATTGAAACCGAAGGCGAAGTGGTTGGTCAGATAAATGGATTGTCAGTAGTGGAATATCCTGGCCATCCACGTGCATGGGGTGATCCTTCACGTATTACCTGTGTGGTTCATCCTGGCGACGGTGAGTTTACCGACGTTGAGCGTAAAGCCGAGCTTGGCGGGAATATCCATGCCAAAGGTATGATGATCATGCAGGCATATTTGATTGCCGAACTCGAGCTTGAACAACAACTGCCCTTCTCAGCATCGCTGGTGTTCGAACAATCTTATTCAGAAGTCGATGGTGACAGCGCCTCATTAGCTGAACTTTGTGCATTAATCAGTGCGTTGGCGAATCAGCCAGTAAATCAGCAGATCGCCGTTACCGGTTCTGTTGATCAGTTCGGTAATGTCCAGCCAGTTGGCGGATTAAATGAAAAGATTGAAGGCTTCTTTGATATTTGCCATCAGCGTGAACTTACTGGCCAGCAAGGTGTAATTATTCCAGCCTGTAATGTTCGCCATCTTTGCCTGAATCAGGAAGTGGTGAATGCCGTTGAACAAGGTCGGTTCCACATTTGGGCGATTGATCGTGCCGACGAAGCCCTGCCTTTGTTAACCGGTAAAGAGTGGAATATAGAAAATGTCGAAGGCGATTGTTTGCTGGGCACTATTCAGGAACGCATCAGCCAGCTGAACCAACAACAGGACATTTCACATCGTCCGTGGCCGCTACGTTGGCTCAACTGGTTTAACCACCGCTAATCCGATTTGCTCAGCGTACAACTGTTCGCTAGTATTCGTGATTCACTAAAACAAGGCTTATTGAGAACATGGTAGATAAACGCGAATCCTATACCAAAGAAGACCTGATTTTATCTGGTCGCGGTGAATTGTTTGGCGAGAACGGCCCACCGCTTCCGTCAGGCAACATGCTGATGATGGACCGCGTCGTCAAAATGACCGAAGACGGCGGAAAATTTGATAAAGGTTTTGTTGAAGCCGAATTAGATATCAATCCAGATTTGTGGTTCTTCGGCTGCCATTTTATCGGCGATCCAGTAATGCCAGGCTGCCTGGGCTTAGATGCTATGTGGCAGTTAGTTGGCTTCTATCTGGGCTGGTTAGGTGGCGAAGGCAAAGGCCGTGCATTGGGCGTGGGCGAAGTGAAATTCACCGGTCAGGTGCTGCCAGAAGCGAAAAAAGTGACTTACCGCATTCATTTCAAACGCGTCATTAACCGTAAACTGGTAATGGGCGTGGCAGATGGCGAAGTGTTTGTTGACGGCAATCTGATTTATTCCGCCAGCGATTTAAAAGTAGGTCTGTTTAAAGACACTACCGCATTCTAAATGACAGAAACGAAAACCTCCGCGTTCAGCGGAGGTTTTTCCCTTTTCAGTGACATTCGGTTAGGCAACCGCCGCCGATCTGTCCTCCATGGCTTGTCGCCAACCTCCCAACCAGTGAGACTTAGCGTCAATCAATTGATACGGACACATCTCTTTTGAGCGTCCTGTAATACCTGCTTGGTAACCTCGTGAATGGGCGCGCTCGAGGCGGTCTCGTTTCTGTCTCTTCATACTCCGTGTCCCTCATATCAGGTCGGTGGAATCTGGTGGAAAGAAAAAGGTGGTGAATTAATGTTCAACCACTCTAATGTTCTACCCGCTCTGAAGAGAAAGATCAATGCGCAATATTCACGCCAATTTCATAATTGTGACCTGTATCTGAAAAAGAGTTTGAGTTTTGTGACAGAGATTGCTGTGCTATCTCGCTGATTCGTCTAAGAAAAAGCCCCTGACCATCACAACGTTAACATCATGATTAATCAAGGGCTTAGATGATGCTCGTACTATTCTTAATTTATTTCAACCGCACTATTGGCGATTTGTTGTGCCGTTTGTTGCCAGCCTAAAGCCAGCGTTCTGACCAACGCATCATAGCCATCTTCTTTCTGCGGTAAGGTCAGATTAAACGCGCGTTTCGTTAACCTTCCTTGATGTTCTAGTGTCCACTCACCGCTGATGACTGCTTGTCCATCGTAGCGTCCCTGGAAACCTGTCACTGTTACGTTCAACGTGTCATGTTGGGCACCCAATGGCGAACCTGAAACCAGCCTTCCCGGTAAGGCTTTGCTGAGATTAGTAATTAACGTTTGCTGCAGTTGCTGATCCAGCGGACTCGCCCAAAGATTATTGGCTGCGATAACGTACTTAACATCGCTGGTTTGATAAACCAGGCCGTTACCCGCCAGATAATCTGGCACCGTCACCTGCTGCACCCACAGTGTGGGTTGGCCTTGCATCTGACTGGCGCTATTGACCTGCATTGAAGCTGCCCCGGAAGGCAGCTGATAATAGGTCGTATCAATGGTGCTACTGCATGCACTCAGCGCGAGCGCGGCAAAAAGTATTAACCCTTTTTTCACTATTTTGCCCTCTTTGGCTGGGGATCTTGTCCCGGTTTGGCCTCAAACACCAATGCATTACTCTTGGTATTCAGTGTCTTCAGCACAGGTTGCAGTTCTCGCAATACCTGATCCAGGCGTTGCATATCGCCGACCAATTTGCTGTATGCAGGGGATCCCGGCTGCAAACCTTTCATGCTGCGATTCAACTCTCGCAGGGTTTGCTGCATATCTTCCGGCAAGGTTTTCATCGCCGGACTGCCAGTAAGATTGTTGACGTTATCAATAGTACGCTGCAGATCACGCATAGTGCGCTGGCTTTCTTTCAATGTGCCGGTCGCTTGGGTAATCATACCGTCCAGCGGCAAGCCATTAATTTTATCCAGAGCCGCCATCAGTTTTTGTTGAATCTGACTTAAACCGCCGCTTACGGTAGGAATGATTTCATAACCCGAGATCTTTTCCGGTCCTTTATAGGCAGGCGCGTTATCGTAGAAGTCGAGATCAACATACAGCGAGCCAGAGAGCAAATTGCCTGTTTTCAGCGTGGCACGCAGGCCGCGTTTTTTACCATCTTGCAAATGTTGCTCAAGATCGAAGTTTTCACCCAAACGGCTAATAAAGCGGTCTGGTTCAATACGTATTAACACAGGAACGCGATAATCATTGTTCAGCGCCTGATCCACTCCCGCTTTCATAAACGGTGCTTCAGAAACTGTACCCAGACGAATTCCACGGAACTCTACCGGCGCACCTGCCTGCAAACCACGAATCGAATCGGTGAAGAACATCAGGTAATCAATGTGATTGGTATAGAGCGAATCCTGAATACTGCGCTGATCGTCAAACAGATGATAATCTGATTTGTTCTCTGCCGCTTTTCCGAGCTCCCAGCCATCCGGCACGTCAAAACTAACACCGCCGCTGAACAGCGTGGTTAAGGAGCCCATCTCGACACGCATACCTGACGCTGACATATCCACGGCTATTCCGCTGTCTTTCCAGAAACGCACATTGGTGGTGACAAGACGATCATAAGGCGCGGCGATAAACAGTTGATAAGTCATCATGCGCTTGTCGGTGTCAAAGGTGCTGGTTTCCACCGTACCTACGCGATAGCCGCGGAACAGCACCGGATCACCAGCATTCAGCTGCCCAGCTTTTTTACTGTCGAGTGTAATGCGAATGCCCTTGGCATCGGGTGGTGCGAGCGGAGGTGCATCCAACAGCTGATATTGTTCTGCCTGCTCATTCTTACTGCCCGGTTGTAATTCGATATACGCCCCGGAAAGTAAAGTGCCCAAACCGGATATTCCTTCGCGACCTACCTGCGGCTTGACCACCCAAAAAACCGAATCGCTGTGTAACAGTTTTTCCATCCCGGAATTTAAGCGCGCCTTGATTTCAACGTGATGTAAATCGTCAGTCAGTACCGCACTTTCGACGATACCTACATCAACGCTGCGACTTTTAATGGTAGTTTTTCCTGCTTCAATTCCTTCGGCATTTTCAGTAATCAGCGTCACTTCCGGGCCTTGATGGCTGAAGTGATAGAACAAAATCCATCCGCCAATCAGCAGTGTCACGATGGGGACAATCCAGACCGGCGACCAGCGCTTAATCTGTTCCACTTTGGCATGCCCGTGGTTAGTTTCCGTCAAGGCGCGGCTCCTTTAATTTATTTTCGCGAACACGATCCCAAGTCAAACGTGGGTCAAAAGTCATCGCAGCAATCATGGTCAAAATGACCACCAGCGCAAACAACACGGCTCCCCACGCTGGATAGACCTTCATTAATTGCCCCATGCGCACCAGCGCAGAGAGCACAGCAATCACAAATACGTCGATCATCGACCAACGGCCAACAAACTCGACCACTTCATAAATCAGATGCATTCTGTGGCTGTCACGGCGTCCACGTCCGCTGGCATCCCAGCAAAGCCAGCCAATGGCCAACATCTTCAAGGTCGGTACCATAATACTGGCGATGAAAATCACCAGCGCGACCGGATAGGAGCCATCACTCCACAGCAAAATAACACCCGCCATAATATTGGAGGGATACGCATTGCCAAGGGTTTCAGTCACCATGATAGGCAACAGATTAGCAGGAACATAGAGCATGACTGAGGTGAGCAGCAGCGCCAGCGTCCATTGCAGACTGTGCTTGCGGCGTGCACCAGCGACCACGCCGCAACGTGTGCATGCAGGCTGATCAACCGCCAGAATTGCCGTACAACAAGGACAAGAACGGTATCCCTGACGCAAGCCCGTAACGCCCACTTCAGGTGGATGCCTTAACGCAGGCATTGGCGCAATGTTCTGCCACAATTCGCGGCGATCAACGCACTGAAAAGCGCGCAGTTGTAGCAGGCAAAACAGACACCAAGGCCAAAAGCTGGTTTGCAATCCGATGTCGCCATACGCCATGAGTTTAACGAAACTCACCAGCACGCCAGCCATAAAAATTTCGGCCATGCCCCAACTGCGAAGCTGGAAAAGCACGCGTGCCAAAATCCGTTTCACACCGGCAGGCATCTTAATGGGATTAACCAACAGAATAATCGTGAGCATACAAAAGGCAGGAATGCCTTGTACCACCAATAAAAACAGCGTGGCGAGGCTGCTGTAATCTTCAGAAACCATCACCTGAGGTATTTCCATTAAGGAAATTTGGCTGCTGATCCCCGCCACTTTCATGGTGATAAACGGGAAGAGATTGGCCAATAACAGCATGAACAACGCCGCCAGCGCATAGCCGGTGGGTCTTTTACGCGGTTCGTGCCAGTTGGCCGTCAAGGTGGTATGGCAGCGCGGACAAGATGCACGGCTGCCAACAGGAATGTCCGGCAGTCTGACCATCAAATCGCATTGTGGACAGAGCATCCACGCGCCAGTTTTATCTGCTGAACACATCCCTTATTCCTTTTAACTACCCGCCGTTTTTCAGTGACTCAAGCTCTTCCCAGCGAGCAAAAGCGGTTTCCAGATTTTGTTCAGTCTGAGCCAGTTCATCTAAAACCGGCTGGGTTTTATCATGTGGCTGACTGAAGAAATCAGGATGGCTCATTTTTGCCTGTAATTCGCCGATTTTCGCTTCCAGCTGCTCAAGCTTTTGCGGTAACTGTTCAAGCTCGCGCGCCAGGTTATAGCTTAGTTTGTTGGCGCTGCGTTTGGCAGAATCATTTTTTTCTGCCGCAGGTTTAGCCGCTGTGCCTGGCGCTTTTGACGCTGTAACCGATTTCTGCTGTTTGTAAGCCGCACGCTGCTGCTGTGCGTCATGATAACCCCCGACAAAAGTACCAATTTCGCCGTTGCCTTCAAAAATCCAGCACTCCGTTACGGTGTTATCGACGAACTGACGATCGTGGCTCACCAGCAAAACGGTGCCCTGATATCCATCAATCAGCTCTTCCAACAGTTCCAGCGTTTCAACGTCGAGGTCATTGGTCGGTTCATCGAGAATCATCAGGTTACTTGGACGCAGGAACAGACGCGCCAGTAAAAGACGGTTGCGCTCCCCGCCCGACAACGCACGCACGGGTGTCATTGCGCGTTTCGGGTGGAACAAGAAGTCCTGTAAATAACCCAGCACATGGCGCGGCTTACCGTTGACCAGCACTTCCTGCTTACCTTCCGCCAGGTTATCCATCACGGTACGATCGGGATCGAGTTCAGCGCGATGCTGATCGAAGTAAGCGACTTCAAGTTTGGTACCGGAATGTACGCGTCCGCTGTCTGCTTTCAACTGCTGCAACATCAAACGCAGCAACGTCGTTTTGCCGCAGCCGTTGGGTCCGATTAAAGCGATCTTATCGCCGCGCTGCACTTGTGAAGAGAAGTCCTTCACCAGCGTTTTGCCGCCCACTGAGTAATCGACGTTTTCCATTTCGAAAACAATCTTACCGGAACGTGAGGCTTCACCGACCTGCATATTGGCTTTGCCCATTACTTCACGACGTTCTGAATGCTCACGACGTAACGCTTTTAACGCACGCACGCGGCCTTCGTTACGCGTACGGCGCGCTTTGATACCCTGACGAATCCACACTTCTTCCTGCGCCAGTTTGCGGTCAAATTCGGCGTTCTGCATCTCTTCAACGCGCAGTGCTTCTTCTTTACCTTCAAGATAAAGATCGTAATTGCCCGGCCAGGAAACCAGTTTGCCGCGATCGAGATCGACAATACGGGTTGCCATATTGCGAATGAAAGAACGGTCGTGCGAGATAAACACAATGCTGCCGGTAAAGGTTTTCAGGAACGTTTCCAGCCAATCGATAGTTTCAATATCGAGGTGGTTGGTTGGCTCATCCAGCATTAAAACGCGAGGATTACTCACCAGCGCGCGGCCTAAAGCGGCCTTACGCAGCCACCCCCCCGACAGCGAAGAAAGCTCGGTATCGGGTTCCAGTCCAATCTGCTGCAACACGTCATTAATGCGGCTTTCGAGCTGCCACAAGTTTTGATGATCAAGAATGCCTTGCAGACGAGCCATCTCATTGAGGTTCTTATCGCTGGGATCTTCCATTACCACATGGGAAATAGCGTGATAGGCTTTCAGGTGTTCAGCCTGCTCTTCCACGCCTTCAGCCACGAAATCGTAAACTGAACCGGTGATATTGCGCGGTGGATCCTGTTGCAGACGTGCAACCACCAGATCGGTCTCATAAATGATGCGACCATCATCCAGCGGTTGTTCACCATTAATGATTTTCATCAAGGTGGATTTGCCTGCACCGTTGCGCCCGACTAAACAGACGCGTTCATTTTCTTCAATGTGCAGTTCGGTGTTATCTAATAACGGCGCATCGCTGAAAGAGAGATAGGCGCCGTGAATACTGATTAATGACATGTAAACTTATTCCTTACCGGCGTGAGTGATCAGCCAGCAGTTGTGTATATGACGGTTACGCGCGAAATCCTGCGACTGGGTTTTCTGGGTGATATCCTGCGCTTGCAGACCTAATTCCTTCAGCCCTTCCAGATCCATTTTGAAACCACGTTTATTGTTCGAGAACATGATGGTGCCGCCCCGACGCAGCAGGCGTTTTAAATTACGCATCAACATCATGTGATCGCGCTGCACGTCGAAGCTTTCTTCCATGCGTTTGGAGTTAGAGAAGGTCGGCGGATCAATAAAGATCAGATCAAAGTTCTCATCACTTTCGTTCAGCCAGCTCAGACAATCTGCCTGCATCAGGCGATGCTGACGTCCAGTCAGGCCGTTCAGGCGCAGGTTACGTTCTGCCCACTCCAGATAGGTACGTGACATATCAACTGTGGTAGTAGAGCGTGCGCCACCCAGTCCGGCGTGAACGCTGGCGGTGCCGGTATAAGCAAACAGATTAAGGAAATCCTTGCCCTGACTCATTTGGCCCAGCATCTTACGCGCGATGCGGTGATCGAGGAACAGGCCGGTGTCGAGATAATCAGTCAGGTTTACCCAGAAGCGTGCATTAAACTCCTGCACCTCAAAGTAATCGCCCTTTTCGCTCAGCTTCTGATACTGCGCTTTGCCTTTCTGACGTTCACGCGTTTTCAGGATCAGGCGATCTGCTGGCAGCTCTAGCACGGTCAGCGTCGCGCTGATCACGTCAAAGAGACGTTGGCGTGCTTTATTCGGATCGATAGTTTTCGGTGGTGCATATTCCTGAATAATGACCCAATCGGCGTAGCGATCGACGGCTACGTTATAGTCTGGCAGATCGGCATCATAAATACGGTAGCTTTCAATTTTTTCCTGACGCGCCCACTTCTCAAGCTTCTTGAGGTTTTTGCGCAAGCGGTTCGCATAATCTTCGGCAATCTGGTTAGCGCTTTCGCTGCTGTTAACCGCCAGCTGATAGTTTTTCTGTACGCAGTCCAATGGGCCGTTTTTAGCTTTGAACTGACGATCGGCACGCAGTTGCAAGCAGCTCAGCAGTTCGGGCGAGGCGCTAAACAGCGACAAATTCCAGCCACCAAAGTGCTGCTTCATAATACGGCCAAGCTGGCTGTGCAGCGCAATCAACGCCGGTTCACTATCCAGTCGCTCACCATAAGGCGGGTTGCTCAAAACCGTGCCGTGAACCTCTGCTGGCAGCGGATTTTTCAGCTTCAACAAATCTTGTTGGCCAAAGGTAAACAGCTCGAATACGCCCGCGCGACGAGCGTTCGCCTGTGCCCATTCCAATACACGTACGTTGTTGTCGTAACCAAAGAAACGCGCTTCGGTGGCTGCGGTACCGGCGCGAGCACGCGTTTGGGCTTCAGTTTTTACTTCAGACCACAATGCCGCGTTGAACTGGCTCCAGGCGGTAAAGCCCCAGTGTTTGCGCAGCAGACCCGGCGCGCGATCGCTGGCGATTAAAGCCGCTTCAATCAACAGCGTACCGGAACCGCACATAGGGTCGATCAACGGCGTAGTCGGCTGCCAGCCAGAACGCAGTACAATCGCAGCCGCAAGGTTTTCTTTAAGCGGCGCCTGACCCGTTTGCTGACGATAGCCACGCTGATGCAGCGAACTGCCGCTGAGATCCAGCGCAATACTGGCACGATCGTTATTCAACCAGACGTTGATACGAATATCCGCCTGTTCACGGTCAACGTTAGGACGTTCCAGATTTTTGCGGGTGAAACTGTCAACAATGGCGTCTTTAACTTTCAATGCACCAAACTGACTATTACGGATCGCATCATTGGTGCCGCTGAAATGCACCACGAAGGTTTTGTCGCTGCCAAACATGGTTGTCCAGTCAACGCTCTGCACGCCAAGGTAGAGATCGAGATCGCTGTAGACACCAAACTCGCCCAGCGGCAGCAGAATACGCGACGCCAGACGGCTCCACATCAGGCTTTGATACATGATGCGGTCATCAGCTTCGAAGTGAACGCCTCCCTGCACCACTTGCAAATCTTGCGCGCCCAGCGCGTCTAGCTCACTTTTTAACAGCTCTTCGAGCCCACGCGCCGTGCTGGCAAACAGAGAATTCATATCGTCACTTCTTACTCTTGAGAAAATTGTTGCGCATTATAGCGAATCAGAGACCTATGTCATAAAGTTAGCTTCTTTTGTCTTTCGCGCCTGGTTTCAAGGAGAACACCATGATCACGCTTTCCCGCTTATTTATTCATCCTGTTAAGTCGATGCGCGGATTGCACCTCTCACACGCGCAGGTTCTGGAGAGCGGATTGGCGTTTGATCGCATCTTCATGTTGACCGAACCGAATGGCACCTTCATTACTGCGCGTCAGTATCCTGAGATGGTGCGTTTTACACCGGCAATATTACCGGATGGGCTGTTTCTACAAGCCCCGGATGGAAGCCAGTCGCTGATTCGCTTTAGTGATTTTGCCCCGCAGGAAAAACCTACCGAGGTGTGGGGCAACCATTTTACCTCACGGATTGCGCCGGATACCATTAATCAGTGGTTAAGCGGCTTCTTTCCGCGTGAGGTAGAGTTGCGCTGGATAGGCGCGCAGCCTTCTCGCCGGGTCAAAAACTTCGCAACCGTGCCGCTGGGTTTCGCCGATGGCTACCCTTTCTTGCTGATCAACAGTGCTTCTTTACACGATTTGCAACAGCGATCGCCTGCCAGCGTGCGCATAGAACAATTTCGCCCCAATTTGGTGGTGAATGGTGCGGCAGCCTGGGATGAAGATAACTGGGCTGAACTGCAGG
Organism: Pantoea sp. T14; assembly: GCF_036663535.1. Taxonomy (NCBI): domain Bacteria; kingdom Pseudomonadati; phylum Pseudomonadota; class Gammaproteobacteria; order Enterobacterales; family Erwiniaceae; genus Pantoea; species Pantoea sp. T14. Next base: position 219,814 of record NZ_JAWUEB010000027.1, on the reverse strand, counting down.
TCGGGGGCGTAACGTTTGAAGTGCCGAAACCTTGTAGCCGCTGCATTTTTACCACCGTGAGCCCAGAGAGCGGCCGCAAACATCCTGATGGTCAGCCCCTCGCCACATTACAGCGCTTCCGTAGTGCGCAAGATGGCAGCGGCGACATCGATTTTGGTCTTAACCTGGTTGCCCGCAACAGCGGCATTATTCGCGTAGGCGATGAAGTGACGGTGACAAAACGCCATACGCCGCGCGCTTATGGTGCGGGAGCCGTTGTGCAAACGCTAAAGCCGCAGCGGCAGGCAAAAGCGGAACTCACTATTGACTATCAAGGGCAACAATTTAGCGGTGACAATCAGCAGGTTCTGCTGGAGCAGCTCGAGATGCAGGGTTTCCGCATTCCCTATTCGTGTCGGGCTGGCTTGTGCGGCAGCTGTAAAATGACGTTGGTTTCAGGCGAGGTCAAAGCGTTGAAGCAGAGTGCCATTCGCAGTGATGGCACCATTTTGAGTTGTAGCTGTATCCCGGCGGGAAATATCGAACTGGCTTAACGCGATTACACCGCGCGAGCGTAGCGCGGTGCAATTTCCTGTTGCTGCGGCTGCAAACGGTCGTTCATCACCTTGATTGCATCCCCCAATACCATGCCTTTACCGGCGAGTGTTAAGGCAGGTTGCGCCAGCAGACAGAGTGCCGCGTTATCACCGTTTTCAACCACCAGCAAACGTGCTTGCTCACCGCTGTCAGCCAACGTCACTTCCACTATTTCACCCATGGCTGGCTGCACACTTTGCTGGCAGCTGGAAAAATGCCAACTTTTAGGCATCAGCGGTTTAAGGAAGCGTGCGGCAACCAATGCATTCAATACTAGTTCGGCGCGTTGATTATGGCTTAATTCACTGTGACGACACTTCTCTTCAAAAGTGAAATAAAGCGCGGCGTCATCGACGCAAAAGCCTGATTCGTTGAATGCATCGGGTGTGAGCATTTTGCGGGAATAACGGGAACGAAAAAGCATACCGTCTGCCAGATCAAGCATCATCCGGTCATGGTCAGCGTCAAAATACCAACGCCAGTTGTCATCAGGTTTGATTTTCATGGAGTGCCCTGTAGTAAACCGCTGTGTCTAATTACGCGAAAAAGTGCGAAATAAATGACATAAGGAAAAGCTGAAAAGCGCGTAACAGGCCAAAATATAAACGAGCCGAAGGGAGAAATAAACCCCCCGGCGCTATATTGTGAGAATTGTCTTAGAGATGGGTCACGATATCTTTAATTAACCCCGGCCCTTTATAGATAAAGCCAGAATAAATTTGAACTAAGGTTGCACCGGCCGCCATTTTTTCACGTGCTGCCGTCAGGGAATCAATACCGCCAACACCAATAATCGGTAAGCTTCCTTTCAGCTCTTGTGACAGGCGTTGGATCACCGCAGTGCTGCGCGACTGCACAGGACGCCCGCTCAACCCACCCGCCTCGTCACAATATTTCAGCCCGCTGACCAGTGATCGATCAAGCGTTGTATTGGTGGCAATGACACCATCAATTTGGTGACGTATTAAACTGTCCGCAACCTGCACCAACTCCTCTTCGGAAAGATCTGGGGCAATTTTTACGGCCACTGGGACATATTTAAGGTGACGCTGCTCTAGCTCTTTTTGTTTTGCTTTAATCGCCGAAAGTAGATCATCTAACGCTTCGCCATATTGTAAAGTGCGTAAACCGGGCGTATTAGGCGAAGAGATATTAATGGCGATGTAGCCAGCATGGGCATACACCTTTTCCATGCAAATCAGATAATCGTCTTTGCCCTGCTCAACCGGCGTGTCTTTATTTTTACCAATATTAATGCCGAGGATGCCATTAAACCGCGCCTTTTTGACATTCTCTACCAGATGATCGACACCCAGATTATTAAAGCCCATGCGATTGATAATCCCTTCCGCCTGGATTAAACGAAACATACGCGGTTTATCATTACCGGCCTGTGCTCGCGGCGTTACCGTTCCCACTTCTACAAAGCCAAAGCCCATGGCCGCAAAAGCATCAATACATTCCGCATTTTTATCAAGGCCGGCTGCAAGACCCAGCGGGTTTTTGAAGGTCAATCCCATGCAAGTTACCGGACGGGAGGGCAGATTCTGGCGAATCAATGCTTCCAGCGGTGTGCCACTGATAAAACGCAATTGCTGAAAGGTGAGTTCGTGTGCGCGCTCGGGATCGAGCTTAAATAGCGCCGGACGGACGATAGGATAAAGCATGCACTCTCCTGAAGGGCGGAAGCGATCGTGAAAGTCAGTGCACGGGTAAATGTGCGCCAGAATGGTAAAGTGCTCTGGCGCAAAAGTAAATTTATCCTGTGCAACTGAATTTGATCAATATCAGCGCTTAGGTGAGTAGCGGGACAATCGATTGCGGCAAGCCTGGAGTCCCACGAAAAGCGTTGGGCAATACCACAAAAGTTTCATGCGCGGATTTTGTTGAGTGACTTTGCGTACCAGGCGTTCAACCGGTGCGCGCCAGACAGCAGGAATTTGCATAGTGTTCTTACGAATCTGACTTAAGCATCCCTGCATTATTGTTTGATAATAATCATCCAGTAATTCCTCATCGATTTCTAATCCCTGGTTTTTTAAAAAAGTTTCACTGCTTTCGCGAGCGATAAAGTAATTTTCAATCCAGGAAAAATCTCGCGTACTTTGCGACAAGGAACTTAGCAAAAAACGTTTGTAATAGTAGCTCTGGCTAGTGAGATAAATTTGGTTAGCCTGCATATAAAGCGCAAACATATAGGGCGCGTCTTCGTGATTTTGAATCGATAAAAAACCGATAGATAATCGATTAATCAGCTCGCGCGAAATAATACTGCTCCAGACCACACGATGAGCCGACTGCGATTTCATCAGTTTCATCAATGTATCACTGCCACCCGACAACAAGCCGCTGATATGACGCTGATGAATCAACTGATATTCCCGCTGATAGGCTGGCAGGTCAAAAAACATCTTTGCCCCGAAACAGAACAGCTCAATGCCTGAATGGCGAGCCTTCACGCGGCGAAAATCAGCAAACAGTTCGGTTGAAACAAAATCATCTGCGTCCATGAAATAGATGTAGTCGCCGCTTGCGGCGGCTAATCCCTTCATTCGTGCAGCACTCACTCCGCTGCGCTCGTTACGAAGCAAGGTAACGTGTGGATGGCGCGCTGCCAGATCGGTTAACCATTCAACGCTGCCATCTGTTGAACCATCATCAATAACAATGATTTCTTCAGGGGGTGAGGACTGGCGCAACAGTGAAGTCATGGCTTCAGCCAACCAAGGTTTGCAATTCCAGTTCGGCACAATCACTGATACCGTAGGGCCATCGCGTGAAGTCAGCATTGTCATCCTCTTCCCTCCAGGTTAAATCTCTTGAGCAAAGGCGTTTTCAAACGCTTAATCACCAGGCTGTGCAGCAGACAACACACCGATAAATTTACCAAGCCAATCAGCCCAAGCCACAGCAGATTGATCCAACGATTTTGATTCCACTCAATGGGAAGTAACGTGCTGAGCCAGGCAATCAGTGCTGATACGGCCCAGACCATCATTACATCACGTGTTAACCAGGAAAAATGAATGCCTGGTGCAAATCGCCGATGCACCAACCATGCCCATCCTGTGAGATAGAAAACATTCTGTCCTAGCCATAACCAACCGGTGCCCAACGCGCCAAAATGGACCGCTGACCAGATATTGAGGGGAACCAACACGATGGCAAAGAAAGTGAAACCTTTCATATGCAGCTTAAGATTACCGTTCACATATTGCAGATGATAGAGCAACCCACATATTGCTTGAATACCACTTCCTAACGCATACAGGCTGAGAATAAATGACATCTCATCAACTATCTGCTGCTTCTGGGTCCATGCCCAAAGCAAGGGGCCTGCGTAAAACGCGATAGTTATACTGAGCGGTGCCATAAAGATAGAAACGGCTTGGGTGGTGTAGCGGTAGAGCTGCAAAGATTCAGTGTCGCCGCTGCCTGAACGCGTTTTCATTCCTGTCATGCGGGGCACAATAGCCTGCATAATTGGGCTACTAAGCAGTAAAATACCCGTGGCGGCTGTAGCGACAACAGTAAACGAACCGTATTCGCTCAGTGGCAGGGTTTTAGAGAGTACCAGCCGATCAATTTGCGAAATAAATGTCCATACAGCACTAGAAAACGCCGCGCTCAGCGCGAAACGTAAGAAAGGTTTCAGCACCTCTTTAAGATCTTCACGTTTCTCTTGGCGCGCTTCGCGTGGAACAAGTTGGCACGCCTTATAAATACAGCATGCGGCTTCCACCACTGAAACCAACAATTGCCAGAAAAAGAAAGTCAGGACGGGATTAGGGAAAATTTGTATGACGAGAACGGCACCGAAAGTGCGTAAGGTCGTAATGATTAAGTTAACGCCGTTCAGCCAGACTTGATGCTCAAACCCAACAATAACGCTGCGATAAGGACTGGTGCGCCAACGTATAGCTGCAGTAATCACCATAATACCCACGGCCATCACTACATCATTTGCAGGAAGATGTTTAGCATCCAGCCAATGGGTAGCAATCCACGGCGTCGCAAGCCAGCCCAGCACCACAAGCAACAACGTTGAAATCAGAAAGAACTTCGTCAGGGCAGCAAAGAGCGATGGAAACCAAACAAACTCTTTCTGGTTTGCACGATAGCGTGCAGCTTCACGCATCAATGTTGTCGAAACGCCTGCATCAAGCAATTGCAGCCACGTCAATAGAATTGAAAAAAAGCCAACTAACCCGTAGGCTTCCATTCCAAGATGTTGAATATAAAGAGGGACAACTAAAATACCAGACAGTGTCAGGTAAATCTGGCCGATATAATTAGCAATAGCATTACGTTTAATTGACATAATTTTTAATGGTGTCTGGCTTACTTTCCTAGTATGCATAAGCGTGACATAAAAATATTCGCTCGCCCAGCGGGCTAATTCTTAAAATTAAAACTGGTACTGTGGTTGTAGCTTTCTTCTCAGTTTCATTAATGTGAAAAATATGACAGGTTGTTTCAGCATTAATTTTTCCCAATAATTTCTGGCTTTCATTTTATCGCCAAAATAATCGATTGCATGTTGAACATTCGCGGAAAGTTGACGCTGTTGTGAGCATTCGTCACGCATTAACTGCGTTAAAGCATGACGTAAATAAATTTCTCTAACGTGATTTTTTTCAGGGATAAATTGTGTCAGTCTCGTTAATCTTTCATAGTCTGAAATAAATTGTTGGTAGGAAACGGGGTGCTTTAATCCCGTTTGGGCGTTCATTGGGGATTCATTAACAGACTGTTGTACAACCCAAACCGACTGGGCATTTAACAACCCCATCAACATGACATCCTGCAAAGTTGTTTCTTTACTAAATTCTCTTAGTTGCGCTGCGCGCAATACCACGGCGAACAAATCATGTTGCCATAAACCTTGTTCATGTAATTTTTGAAACAAGGCAGAAGAGTTTTGTAATCCCTGCGGCAATGCATTTTTAACCAGTGAAATCAGGTAACAGTTGAGTTCTGGCAGCGTGTCACTAAGGCTAGCAATCTCTTTTAAAAGGTTTTCAGGCAGCGCATACGCCTCTGGACAAATTACTATAAAATCATCGTCATCCGGCGTGCCATTAGAGAAAGTATACCCTGCGCTGCTGCTTTTATTCGCGATATATCTTCCACTGGGCAGGCTCTTTTGAAGCCAGTAGCATCCTATCGGTGACTGAGAGGCTGACAACTGTTTCGTACTCAACGTTGAAAGTAGCGTTTCATCATTATTATTGCTGTGTTGTGCATCTAAAGATTTCCCCATGATCATCTCCCTTAAGATGTGGGCGGACATTGATAAAATAAAGCGTCGCAAAATGCTCTTATTTATGAAGGCTAACTTTTCTTATCAAATTTTTAATTCAGTCAGCTTCAACTAATTATAAACAGCAACAAAATAACGAAAAGATAAATATTACTTCATTAAAGTAACAGTAATGATTCATTGTTCAGTCTTGTTTCACACTCTTTAAAAGAAAAAGGGGAAAATTCATCAACACTTGTTACCAAACTTAATAAGGTTAGTTTTATTTTTTTGATATTGTAATCAATCAGGCAGAAAATCGGGCGCAAAATTAAGGCAGACGTGACACATTAACGCTACTCTCTTGCTGGCAGAAATCTGTTCCGATGAGTTAACCTTGCCAGTTATCCTATTGCTATCAATGGCATTTGCGCTTTTTATGCCCTGAAATTTAGATCGTGACAACGTTTATCTTATACAGCTATTGGAATTAACGTTATTCATTAACTCAACTGATGACTAACGCACCTTAACTTATTTATTAGTTGAACGCTGAAACGCTATCATTTACCACTTTTCAGATAAAACTTAAAAAACATCAATTCGCGTCCCCCTTCATTTATATTTACCGCCCAATCCCGATTTTCAACAATCAATTGCCAGATAAATCATTTAAGACCCACCGCTTGCTCTGCCAGGATGAACGCATCAGTTCTCAACAATAGATAATCAATAACTTTTAGTTATAAGGAGTAGCGATGCGCGTTATTACGCTGGCGGGTAGCCCTCGATTTCCTTCACGTTCGACTTCTCTCCTTACGCTCTGCCAGCACAAGCTGGAAGCACGAGGTGTCGAGGTGATTCCATGGAACATCCATAACTTTCAGCCAGACGATTTGATCAATGCGCGCTTCGATGCGCCCGCTTTATTGGCACTGCGTGAAGATTTGCTGGAAGCGGATGGCTTGATTGTTGCGACACCTATTTATAAAGCCTCTTTTTCAGGTGCACTGAAAACGCTGCTTGACCTGTTGCCAGAGCGTGCGCTGGAACACAAAGTGGTTTTACCTCTCGCCAGCGGCGGCAGTCAGGGACACATGTTGGCGATGGATTACGCGCTCAAGCCGGTGCTGAATGCGCTAAAAGCGCAAGAAATTCTGCATGGCGTTTACGCAGAAGATAGCCAAATTACCCATTACGATCGTCAACCTGAACTGTATGCGCCGTTGGCTCAACGCCTTGATGAAGCCGTTGAATCATTTTGGTTGGCGCTGACACGCCACCGACACCCCGTTGCTCAGGCTGTATAAGGAAGAACAGATGAAAAGGCGTGTAGGAATATGGCTCACCACTGCGCTGTTATTCGCGGGTTTGCAGACGCAGGCCGCTGAACAAGATCCGGCACAGTTTCGCGTGGGTTATCAAAAGGGATCGGTCAGCATGGTGCTGGCAAAAACGCATCAGATGTTAGAGCAACGTTTTCCTCACACTAAAATTCAGTGGGTAGAGTTTCCGGCAGGACCGCAAATGCTGGAAGCGTTGAATGTTAACAGTATTGATTTAGGCAGTACCGGCGACATTCCACCGCTGTTTGCCCAAGCTGCTGGCGCGGACTTGCTCTATGTTGGCTCAGAGCCGCCAAAGCCACAGGCAGAAGTGATTCTGGTGGCGAATAACAGCCCACTGAAAAACGTGGCCGACCTAAAAGGCAAAAAGGTCGCCTTTCAAAAAGGCTCCAGCTCGCACAATTTATTGCTGCGTGCGCTTGAGCAAGCCGGATTGAGTTTCAACGATATCCAGCCGATTTATTTGACGCCAGCCGATGCACGTGCCGCTTTTCAGCAAGGTGACGTAGACGCGTGGGCAATTTGGGATCCCTACTACTCCGCTGCGTTGCTGCAAGGGAATGTTCACGTTCTGGTCGATGGTAGCAAGCTGAACCAAACCGGCTCCTTCTATTTGGCTACGCGTAAATTCACCGAAACGCACGGTGACTTTGTACAACACGTTTTGAAAACCTTCAGTGACGCCGATGCATTAACCCTCAGCCAGCGCCAGCAAAGCACTGAATTACTCTCTAAAGCCATGGGCTTGCCAGAACCGGTGATTGCCAGCTACCTCAGTCATCGCCCGCCCACCACTATTACACCGGTTAGCGCTAAAACCGCTGCAGCCCAGCAGCAAACCGCTGACCTGTTTTATGCCAATCATCTGATGCCAGTAAAAGTGTCGATCAAAGATCGCATCTGGCAACCGCATGCCGTTACGCAATAAGGAGTGAAAACATGAGCGTTTCCGTATTTTGGTTTCTGCCGACGCATGGCGATGGTCGCTATCTTGGTACTGCTGAGGGTGCTCGCCCTGTCGATCACGCTTATTTACAGCAAGTTGCGCAAGCGGCCGATCGCCTCGGCTTCGGTGGCGTGCTGATTCCCACCGGACGCTCCTGCGAAGATGCGTGGTTGGTTGCAGCCTCACTGATCCCTGTCACCCAGCGCTTGCGCTTTCTGGTGGCGCTGCGTCCGGGTGTGATCTCGCCTACTCAGGCGGCGCGTCAGGCAGCCACATTGGATCGCCTGTCAAACGGTCGTGCGCTGTTTAATCTTGTTACCGGCGGCGATCCTGAAGAGTTAGCCGGCGACGGCGTGTTCCTTGACCATCGTGAACGCTATGTTGAATCAGCGGAATTTACCCGCGTCTGGCGTCGGGTGCTCGAAGGCGAAACCGTCGACTATGAAGGCAAATACGTTAACGTACGCGGTGCGCGTCTGATGTTTAAACCGGTGCAGCAACCTCGTCCACCGCTGTGGTTTGGAGGATCGTCAGATGCTGCCCAAGACCTGGCTGCAGAACAGGTTGATGTGTATCTGACGTGGGGCGAGCCTCCCGCGCAGGTGAAAGAAAAAATTGAGCAGGTGCGTGCCAAAGCGGCGGCACAGGGCCGCAAAGTGCGCTTCGGTATTCGTTTACATGTGATTGTGCGCGAAACCAACGAAGAAGCCTGGCAGGCCGCTGATAAGCTGATCGCCAACGTGGATGACGCCACTATCGCTAAAGCTCAGGCTGCGTTCCAGCGCGCTGACTCTATCGGGCAACGTCGCATGGCAGCGCTTCATGGTGGACGTCGTGACAAGCTGGAGATCAGTCCTAACTTGTGGGCGGGTGTCGGTTTGGTTCGCAGTGGCGCAGGCACCGCGCTGGTGGGCGATGGACCAACGGTCGCTGCACGCATGAAGGAATATGAAGAGTTAGGCATCGAAACGTTCATTCTTTCTGGCTATCCACATCTGGAAGAAGCCTATCGCGTTGGCGAGTTGCTGTTCCCGCATCTCGATTTGAACGTGCCACTGGTGCCGCAACCTCGCGTAGTACAAGCGCATGGTGAAGCGGTAGCCAATGATTTTACCCCTGAGAAAAAAGCAGCGCAGGGCTGAGGAGAGCATCATGGCGAAAGTCAGCAAACGCATATCGAATCAGCTGGTGCCGTGGCTGCTGCCCGCCCTGCTGATTGTGGTGTGGCAAATCGCGTCGCAAACCGGCTTGTTATCAACGCGCATTCTGCCGTCACCCGAAAATATTGTTATCACTTTTTACAACCTCGCCGCCAGCGGTGAGCTGTGGCAACACCTTGCTATCAGCGGCTGGCGTGCTGCCATCGGTTTTAGTATTGGTGGTTCGATTGGTTTGATACTCGGTTTGATTACCGGCACCTCGCGTACTGGCGAGCGCCTTTTAGATACCTCAGTGCAGATGTTACGTAACGTCCCGCATCTGGCGCTGATTCCGCTGGTGATTTTGTGGTTCGGTATTGATGAAGCGGCAAAAATTTTTCTGGTCGCCTTGGGCACGCTGTTCCCGATTTACCTGAATACTTATCACGGCATTCGCAATATTGATCGCGGATTAGTGGAAATGGCTCGCAGTTACGGCTTGTCAGGTTGGAGCCTGTTTATTCAGGTGATTCTGCCCGGTGCTCTGCCCAACATCATGGTTGGCGTGCGCTTCGCGCTTGGTCTGATGTGGCTGACGCTGATCGTGGCTGAAACCATTTCAGCGAACTCAGGTATCGGCTATCTGGCAATGAACGCGCGCGAATTTTTGCAAACTGATGTGGTGGTAGTCGCCATCATTCTCTATGCCCTGCTCGGTAAGCTAGCCGATGTCACTGCGCAGCTGTTAGAGCGCGTCTGGCTGCGCTGGCATCCGGCTTATCAACTGAAGGAGGAGAACGCATGAGTCATACCCTTCCCCCAGCGCGCCTCAATACCGGTACACCCGTTGGCGTCAATGCGGTCAGCAAACACTATGGCAACCGCACCATTCTGAATAACATTGATTTGCACATTCCCTCCGGCCAGTTCGTGGCGGTAGTAGGTCGCAGCGGCTGCGGTAAGAGTACGTTGCTGCGTTTGCTTGCCGGGCTGGAACAAACTTCCAGCGGACAGCTACTGGCGGGCAATGCGCCGTTACATTCGGCACGCGAAGATACGCGCCTGATGTTTCAGGATGCACGCCTGCTGCCGTGGAAAAAAGTGATCGATAATGTCGGACTTGGCCTGCGCGGCCGCGAATGGCGCAGCGCAGCGATGGAAGCCCTTGAGGCCGTTGGCCTGGCTGAACGCGCTAATGATTGGCCAGCCGCCTTGTCAGGTGGTCAAAAGCAGCGTGTTGCGCTGGCGCGTGCGTTGATTCATCGACCTGGGTTGTTACTGCTGGATGAGCCGCTGGGCGCACTGGATGCATTAACGCGTATCGAAATGCAGGGATTGATTGAATCGCTGTGGCAGCAACATCACTTTACCGTGCTGCTGGTGACCCATGACGTCAGCGAAGCGGTGGCGATGGCGGATCGTGTTTTGTTGATTGAGGAAGGCCAGATTGGATTGGATTTATTGGTCGATCTGCCGCGTCCGCGCCGACGTGGTTCTGCGCGACTGGCTGAACTGGAGGCGGAAGTGCTGGACCGTGTAATGCGACGTGGGGAGAGCGATCAACCGGTACGTTACGCTCAGCAGCGCTAAAAAACGGCGGGTTTATGCACGTAATGGCAAAACCCGCCGTTTCATTATCAGGCGTTCAACGCTTTAGCGATCTTCTCGTACAGATCGCCAGAAAGCTTATCCAACCCTTTCAACTGCTCCAGCGCCTTGCGCATCAGCGCCTGGCGATCGGCATCGTAACGCTTCAGACGAATCAACGGTTCAATCATGCGCGCCGCGACCTGTGGATTGCGAGTATTGAGATCGGTCAGCATTTCTGTCAGGAACTGATAACCGCTGCCATCTTTATTATGGAAAGCTGACGGATTGCCTGAAGCGAAGGCGCCAATCAAAGCACGAATACGGTTTGGGTTGCCCATCGTGAATGACCGATGCTGCAACAGCGCGCGCACTTTCGTCAAAACATCCGCCGCTGGACTGGTGGCTTGCAGCATGAACCACTTGTCCATCACCAAACCATCATGATGCCAGCGCTCGTCGTAAGCCGCTAACAGCGCTTCGCGACAAGGTAACTGCGCCGATACGGCAGCAGACAACGCAGCCAGCGAATCAGTCATATTGGTGGCCTGCTGATATTGTGCCTGAACCAGCTTATCCGCCAGTTCCACCTCACTAAAGGCGAGATAATTCAGGCAGACATTTTTCAGCGTACGCTGACCGATAGCTGCGTGTTCAATTCGGTATTCACTTTGCTGATTCGCGTTGTATACCGCAAAGAACTCATCGGCCAACTCTTTCGCCAGCGTGCGCTGCAGCGCTTCACGCACCACGGTAATCGCCTGAGGATCAATGACCTCAAATAGCTCAGCGATTTCATTTTCACTGGGTAGCGACAGAATCAGCGCCGTCAGCGCCGGATCGGCGTGAGTATCAAGCAGCACCGCACGGAAAGCATCAGCCACATGCAGCGGCAGCGACAGCGGCTGGCCTTGCTGGTGACGCGACACATTCAGGCGAATGTAAGTAGCGAGCAAGCTTTGCGCAGCATCCCAGCGAGAAAAATCATTACGCGCATGGCGCATCAGAAACGTCAGTTGCGCATCGCTCCATTTGTAATCGAGCTTCACGGGCGCAGAGAATTCTCGCAGCAGCGACGGCACTGGCTGGAAGTAGACGTTATCAAAAATAAAAGTCTGGAACTCTTCAGTGATGTTCAACACGTTATGCACCGGATAACCATTGTGCTGCAACGGAATCACTTTACCTTCGCTATCGTAGAGTTCGATATCGAGTGGAATGTGCAGCGGCAGCTTCTCTTTTTGATCGGCGGTTGCTGGCGTGTGTTGCGTAACGTGAAGTGTGTATTGTTCCATTTCTGGATTGTAATCGTCGCGTACCGTCAGCACCGGCGTACCCGACTGGCTGTACCAGCGGCGGAACTGCGACAAATCGACATTGGATGCATCTTCCATTGCCTGCACGAAGTCATCGCACGTTGCTGCGCTGCCATCATGACGATCAAAATAGAGCTGCATGCCTTTCTGAAAATTTTCTTCGCCCAGCAAGGTGTGCATCATACGGATCACCTCTGAACCCTTTTCATACACCGTTAAGGTGTAGAAGTTGTTCATTTCGATCACTTGCTCAGGACGAATCGGATGCGCCATTGGGCTGGCATCTTCAGCAAACTGCGCGCCACGCATAATGCGCACATTGTCGATGCGGTTTACCGCGCGTGAGCCGAGATCAGAGCTGAACTCTTGATCGCGGAAGACGGTTAAGCCCTCTTTGAGGCTCAGCTGGAACCAGTCGCGGCAGGTTACGCGGTTGCCGGTCCAGTTATGGAAATATTCGTGGCCAATCACCGCCTCAATGCCGAGATAATCTTTATCGGTCGCGGTTTCTGCTTTGGCTAAAACATATTTGGAGTTGAAGACATTCAGCCCCTTGTTCTCCATTGCGCCCATGTTGAAGAAATCCACTGCGACGATCATAAAGATGTCGAGGTCATATTCGAGACCAAAGCGTTCCTCATCCCATTTCATGCTGTTTTTCAGCGAGGTCATCGCCCAGTCAGCACGATCAAGGTTGCCGCGATCAACGAAGATCTCCAGCGCAACATCACGACCTGAACGGGTTTTGAAACTGTCGCGCAGCACGTCAAAATCACCTGCCACCAGCGCAAACAGATAACAGGGTTTTGGGAAGGGATCTTGCCATTTTACCCAATGACGACCTTGTGCATCGCGTCCACTGTCAACGCGGTTGCCGTTAGACAGCAGGAACGGATAACGCTCGCCATCAGCAATAATGGTGGTAGTGAAACGCGCCAGCACATCTGGGCGATCGAGATACCAGGTAATATGTCGGAAACCTTCCGCTTCACATTGGGTGCAGAGTGCTTCGCCTGATTTGTACAATCCTTCCAGCGCAGTATTTTGATCAGGATGAATATCATTGATGATTTTCAGCGTGAAACTTTCAGGCAGCTGATTGAGCACCAATACGCCTTCATCTTCATGATATGCGGTCCACGGTTGCCCATTCACTTCAAGCGCAATCAGCGTAAGCGATTCGCCATCCAGACGCAGTTCAGCCTGGCTGTCACCCAAACGTTTTACCTGGCTGATCGCCGTCACGCGCGTGGTGGTGGCATCCAGCTCAAACGTCAGATCGATATCGGTGATGGTGTAATCTGGCGCACGGTAATCGTGGCGATTTTTAATTTGTGGCTGTTGCGTCATATTCCGTCTCGCATTGTTATAGGTTTACCGCCAAAGTCTAAGCTTGTTACTACAAGCTTGCCACGCACAATGCACGCATTGGCAAAAATCGCTACAATTCATTAACAATGGCACAGATTAGTCTCGACCTGCAGCCTTGAAATATGCTGTGATTGGCCTCAGTTACTGATTTATACTTTTGCGTCTTTATGACTTTTATCACACCGGGCTCTGCGCCACCGAACAGGATGCTGAAACGCGCCATGACAGGACATGCTTCCCCGATACTGACCTCATTGCTGGATACCGATGCGTATAAGCTCCATATGCAGCAAGCGGTTTTCCACCGCTATCATGACATAACGGTGGCGGCCGAGTTTCGCTGCCGTGGTGACGAACTGCTGGGTTTTTACGCTGATGAGATCCGTGAAGCGATTAACGCAATGCAGGCGCTAACGCTCAGCGATGATGAATATGCCTGGCTGGCTAGCCTTCCCTTCTTCCAGACCGACTATCTCGACTGGCTGCGAAATTTCCGCTACAACCCCGCTCAGGTCGAGGTGCGTAATCATCACGGCAAACTGGATATTCGTATTCAGGGCGCATGGCGCGAAGTGATTATGTGGGAAGTGCCGCTGTTGGCGTTGATCAGTGAAGTGGTACATCGTCATCGCACCCCGCAAATCGGCACACAGCAGGCTGTCGATCATTTACATATTAAGCTGGATGCGTTTAAACAGCAGGTTTCTGACCTGGATATGTCACGTTTCCGTCTAATGGATTTCGGCACCCGCCGTCGCTATTCGCAAGATGTTCAGCAATCCATCGTCAGTACTCTCAAGCAAGATTTCCCTTGGCTGGTAGGCACCAGCAATTACGATTTGGCGCGTCGTCTGGATTTGACGCCGGTTGGCACGCAAGCACATGAATGGTTCCAGGCATTTCAACAAATCAGTCCGGTTTTGGCTAACAGCCAGCGTGCGGCTCTGCAAGCATGGCTCGATGAGTATGATGGCCAGTTGGGAATAGCCCTGACCGATTGCATCGCCATGGACGCCTTTTTGCGCGATTTTGGTCTGACATTCGCTCGCCGTTATCAGGGATTGCGCCATGACTCAGGCGATCCCGTTGAATGGGGTGAAAAAGCGATTGCCCATTATCAAAAACTGGGTATTGATCCGCAAAGCAAAACGTTGGTCTTCTCAGATAACCTTAATCTGGATAAAGCACTGGCGCTGTATCGCCATTTTGGCCAACGCGCCAATGTGGTATTTGGGATTGGTACTCGCCTGACATGTGATATTCCTGGCGTGACACCGCTCAATATCGTGATCAAGTTAGTGGAGTGCAACGGTAAACCGGTTGCCAAACTTTCTGATAGTCCGGGCAAAACCATTTGTCAGGATAAAGCCTTCGTCAGAGCCTTAAGAAAAGCCTTCGATTTGCCGCTGGTGAAAAAAGCCAGTTAAGCGTCCTCTTATCGGGGCGTTGATCCGCCCCACTTCTGCTGTAATAAATCTGCATTCCCCCGGAATTTTGCTTGTTTCCTGTTTAGCCGCAAGTAACATAGCAAAACCCCGGATGGGGCAACTTTTTTACTCACTTCTTCTATATAGAGAGATATTTATGAGCGTAGTGCCTGTAGCGGATGTATTGCACGGTCGCGTCGCGGTTGACAGTGAAGTCACCGTACGTGGTTGGGTGCGTACCCGCAGAGATTCAAAAGCCGGTCTTTCCTTCATCGCCGTTTATGACGGTTCCTGCTTTAATCCCGTTCAGGCTGTCGTCAATAATTCTCTGAATAATTATGAGAATGAAGTGCTGCGTCTGACCACAGGTTGTTCCGTGATTGTTACCGGAACCGTTGTGGCTTCACCAGGCCAAGGCCAGGCATTTGAGATTCAGGCGACCAAACTTGAGGTAGTGGGCTGGGTTGAAGATCCAGACAGCTACCCCATGGCGGCTAAACGTCACAGTATCGAATACCTGCGTGAAGTCGCGCACTTGCGTCCACGCACCAATCTGATTGGTGCCGTTGCGCGTGTTCGTCATACGCTGGCTCAGGCGCTGCATCGCTTCTTCCATGAAAATGGTTATTTTTGGGTGTCGACACCGCTGATTACGGCTTCCGATACTGAAGGCGCAGGCGAAATGTTCCGCGTCTCTACGTTGGATATGGAAAACCTACCGCGTGACGATCAAGGCAAAGTTGACTTCAGCGAAGACTTTTTTGGCAAAGAAGCTTTCCTGACCGTATCAGGTCAGTTGAACGGCGAAACCTATGCTAGCGCGCTGTCAAAAATCTATACGTTTGGCCCGACCTTTCGTGCCGAAAACTCTAACACTAGCCGCCATTTGGCTGAGTTTTGGATGTTGGAGCCAGAAATCGCCTTTGCTTCACTTGATGATGCAGCGGCATTAGCAGAATCCATGCTTAAGTACGTGTTTAAAGCGGTCTTAGACGAGCGTGCTGATGATATGGCGTTCTTTGCTGAGCGTGTTGATAAAGATGCCGTAGATCGCTTACAGCGCTTCATCACCACTGATTTTGCTCAGGTCGACTATACCGACGCCGTCAATATTCTGATGAGCTGTGGTGAAACTTTCGAGAACCCGGTTTCATGGGGTATCGATCTCTCTTCCGAACACGAACGCTATTTGGCTGAGAAACATTTTAAAGCGCCAGTTGTAGTGAAAAACTATCCGAAAGATATTAAAGCGTTCTATATGCGCCTTAACGATGACGGTAAAACTGTTGCGGCTATGGATGTTCTGGCACCGGGTATTGGTGAAATCATTGGCGGTTCACAGCGTGAAGAGCGTCTCGATGTGTTAGACGCACGTCTGGAAGAAATGGGTCTGAATAAAGAAGATTATTGGTGGTATCGTGACCTACGTCGCTACGGTACGGTTCCACATTCAGGTTTCGGATTAGGTTTCGAACGTTTAATCGCTTATGTCACCGGCGTACAAAATGTAAGAGACGTGATCGCGTTCCCACGTACTCCACGTAACGCGAGTTTCTAAGATTCTGCATTAATTATAAGAAATTCATATATATAAAGAGGTCGGCATCGCCGGCCTTTTTTTATTTTTGTAAATTTAGAGTTCCCTCACAAAGTTCCCCTAATTTTACATTTTGTAATACATACTTTCTTTCTGAAACAAGAATACGAGATTAGTAGCATTTTCGAGGTAGAATTACCGTCGGTGTGATGGAAAGATGCGTGCAGACACAGGAAGACACCAAACTTCTTTCAAGGTTCCCGTAAAGGTTTCTTGACGGCAGTGGCAGGTGTACGAATAACTCCAATGAGGGTAATAAATAATGATGAAGCGCAACATTCTTGCAGTGGTTATTCCAGCTCTGTTAGCTGCTGGTGCAGCAAATGCAGCAGAAATTTATAATAAAGACGGCAACAAACTGGATCTGTACGGTAAAGCTGTTGGTTTGCATTACTTCTCTGACAACGACGGCAACGACGGCGACAACACCTATGTTCGCTTCGGTTTCAAAGGTGAAACTCAGATTAATGACCAACTGACCGGTTTCGGTCAGTGGGAATACAACGTTCAGGCTAACAACTCTGAAGGCTCTGACGCACAAGACGGTAACAGAACCCGTCTGGGCTTTGCTGGTCTGAAATTCGGCGATGCTGGCTCAATCGACTACGGCCGTAACTACGGTGTGGTTTACGATGCAATCGGCTGGACCGATATGCTGCCAGAGTTCGGTGGCGACTCAGGATACTCAGATAACTTCATGAACGGTCGTAGCACCGGTCTGTTGACCTACCGCAACACCAACTTCTTTGGTCTGGTTGATGGTTGGGACTTCGCTGTTCAGTATCAGGGCAAAAACGAGCGTGACGAAGTACGTCGTTCAAATGGCGACGGCTGGGGCCTGTCAACCTCTTACACCTCACCAATCGGTCTGGGTGTTGTAGGTGGCTATAGCAGCAGCGATCGTACCGACGCTCAGGCAGCGGGTACTGTAGCGCAAGACGGCACTGTTGTAGGTCAAGGCAAGCGCGCTGAAAACTGGGCAACTGCAATTAAGTATGATGCCAACAACATTTACCTGGCAGCAATGTACGGTGAAACCCGTAACTCAACGCCAATTTCAATCGTAACTGGCCCAACTACCACTGGTCAGGCATTTGCTAACAAAGCGCAGAACTTTGAGGTGGTTGCACAGTACCAGTTCGATTTCGGTCTGCGTCCGTCCATCGCCTATGTTCAGTCTAAAGGCAAAGACATCGACGGTATCGGCGATGCTGACATCGTTAAATATATCGATGTGGGCGCAACCTACTACTTCAACAAAAACATGTCTACCTATGTGGACTATCAGATCAACCAGCTGGACGACAACAACCGTCTGGGTCTGAACACAGACGACACCGTCGCTCTGGGTCTGGTATACCAGTTCTAAGTTGAACTCAGAATTGCAAAAACGGAGCTTCGGCTCCGTTTTTTTATGTCTACTCTCTGCTCTTTCTTTACCTCGCTTATCACGTTTATTATTAGAATCTTAAATACTCTTATCCCTGATCGTTAAATTGTGAATTTATCTCGCAAACGGTTGGCTTTTGCTCTGCTCAGCGCTAACCTGAGAGCTCATTTTGCTAAAGTTCACGCTACTGGACCTGACTCATGTTTGAATCGATCTCTGCTGCACCCGCTGATCCTATTCTTGGACTGGCCGATCTGTTCCGCGCTGATGACCGCCCCCATAAAATTAATCTTGGTATTGGCGTCTACAAAGATGAGACCGGCAAAACGCCTGTTCTGACTAGCGTTAAAAAAGCCGAACAGTATCTGCTTGAGAATGAAACCACTAAAAACTATCTCAGCATTGATGGTTTGGCCGATTTCGCGCGCTGCACGCAGGAATTGCTGTTTGGCAAAGAGAATGCATTGATCACCTCAGGCCGCGCGCGTACTGCACAAACGCCTGGCGGTACAGGCGCACTGCGTGTAGCCGCAGATTTCCTTTCAACCCAAACCGCGGTGAAACGTATTTGGGTTAGCAATCCAAGCTGGCCGAACCATAAAAATGTGTTCAATGCTGCAGGCCTGGAAGTGTGTGAATACCACTATTACGATGCTGAAAACCACCAGCTGGATTTCGACGGTATGCTGGCATCCCTTAAAGAAGCCAAAGCGGGTGACGTAGTCCTGTTTCACGGCTGCTGTCACAACCCAACCGGTATCGATCCTACTGCAGAACAATGGCAGCAGCTGGCACAGCTTTCACACGCTAACGGCTGGCTGCCGCTGTTCGATTTTGCCTATCAGGGTTTCGCGCGTGGCCTGGATGAAGATGCTGAAGGTTTGCGCATTTTTGCGGCTTCGCATCAGGAGCTGATTGTGGCTAGCTCCTATTCGAAAAATTTCGGATTATACAATGAGCGCGTAGGGGCAATTACGCTGGTAGCAGCCGACGCTGCCGTGGCTGATACTACATTCAGCCAGGTTAAATATACCATTCGCGCCAACTATTCGAATCCACCCGCACACGGTGCTGCTGTTGTAGCGACCATTCTTGATAACGATGCTTTACGTACTATCTGGGAACAAGAGCTTTCAGATATGCGTCAACGTATTCAACGTATGCGCCATTTGTTTGTAAATACCCTGGCGGAGAAAGGTGCTCAGCGCGACTTTAGCTTTATCATCAAGCAGAACGGCATGTTTTCTTTCAGCGGACTGACTAAAGACCAGGTTATTCGCCTGCGCGAAGAGTTCGGGGTTTATGCCGTGAATTCAGGCCGAGTGAACGTAGCAGGCATGACACCAGATAATATGTCAGCGTTGTGTGAAGCGATTGTTGCTGTACTTTAAGCAGAATTAGCGTCATAAAAAAATGGGCCAAATGGCCCATTTTTTATTGCAGAAACGTTATTGCAGGAAAGGATTGCTCAGACGTTCTCTTCCCAACGTTGACGTCGCGCCATGCCCTGGCACAAATTCAACATCATCGCCTAATGGCAGCAATTTTGTTTTAATTGCCTCGATCAGATGCTGATGATTTCCCTGCGGGAAATCAGTGCGACCCACGCCACCATTAAAGATCACATCCCCTGAGATCAGTAATCGTCCAACACGATCAAAAAAGACGATATGTCCTGGCGTATGGCCGGGGCAATGTAAAATATCCAGCGTCACTAAACCTACCTGCACGCTGTCGCCCTCTTCCAGCCATCGATCGGGCGTAAAGGCAGCACAATCGTCCAGACCGAACATACGGCTTTGCAGCGGTAACGACGCTAACAGGAATGCATCCAGTTTTTGTGGTCCAATAATCGGAGCCGAGTAATACGCTGCCAGTTCAGCCGCCGCGCCTACGTGATCCAGATGCCCATGCGTTAACAAAATCTGCGCAGGCTTTAAATTAAGCTGTTCAAGCGTTTGCTTGAGGGTAGATGCATCGCCACCCGGATCGACCAGCGCCGCTTCGCGCGTGGTTTCACACCAGATAACAGAGCAGTTCTGTGCAAACGCAGTAACAGGAATAATGTGGTATTTCATAACGCTCCATGACCGACACACGCAGCGTTGCCGGTTTACGACCAGTGCCTGACCGGCCCGGTATCAATGTGCACAAAGTTGCTGCGTGGGTAATATCCTACACCACCAGCGCGCATTGTTAATGCCGCTTTGCGTACATTGCTTAGCGCAATGCCTTCAATATGGAAATCCATCGCCTGGCCTTTGGTGTGATAGCTATGCTTGGCTACACCCGGCCCGCTTTCGCGCAACATATTGTTCGTTGATAAAGAACGATAGCCGGAAATCAGCTGAACCGGTTTACGCGTTTCCAGCAATGCTTGCAGACGGAAAATTTGATCAAACAGATGGGGATCAATGCTTTTTACTTTGTTAGCGCGGAAATCGCGAAAGAAATGGTTCAAGCGCGATAACTCATCCTTGTCGTAACTTTTCCCGTTGAAAAACTCAGTTTTCAACGTTTCGCCAGTGTGCAGATTGTTGAGCGTCAATACACGTGGACGAGAAGTTGAAAGTGAGGCCCTTGCGGATGTCGGCAACAATGCCAGACCTGCGGCTGCGCTTCCGCAAAGCAGTAATTTACGACGAAAAGAATCAATATTAGACATGTAACGTGTTACCTGAGAGTGAAAGCTTAGAAATGTGCAAAAAGCGCACAAGGCCGAACCTTAACTTTCTCTCAAAGGATCGTCAACCCGTGACAAGGGAGTTTGTGCGGCGATCCCGCTCAGGACCGCCTTTTCAAGACATGGCTTACTTTTTATAAGCCTTGAAGAGTGAAGAAAAATCAACCACTAGAGCAAAAGCTGTTCTGCTCGCAGCAATACCTGACTGCCTGAGCGCGCAGTATCATCATAATTGTAAATATCTGTTCGATATTGTGGTTTGCCATCATCCGCCACCCATGCAGTCAGGTAGTAAAGATTAACCGGAATGCGGTGACGAATAGGGACATAGCGCGTGTCCCCTTCTTTAAGCGTACTTGAGATGCGACTGTCGTTCCAACCCGCATCTTGTAGCAGCAAACCCGCCAGTTCAGAGGCTTTATTGACGCGCACACATCCAGAACTCAGTGCACGAATATCACGCTGAAATAAGTTGTGGTTCGGCGTGTCATGCAGATAGATCGCGTCTGAGCTTGGCATATTGAATTTATAGCGGCCCAGAGAATTGGTTGCGCCAGGTGCCTGGCGTAAGCGATAAGGGAAAGAGGAAGCCGACACCATACTCCAGTCAATCATGCTGGGATCCATGACCTGCGCATCTGCACTCCATCCTGATAACAACGTGTAACCATGCTTGTAAAGGTAGGTAGGATCTTGCTTCACCTTCGGAATGATATCCTGACGTACCAGCGTGGTGGGCACATTCCAGGGAGGATTAAGCACCACATTGTTCAACGCGCTGCGCATCAGCGGTGTTTTGCGATCGGGACGACCAACGATAACCCGCGATGACAGGATCTTGTTGCCGTTGTTGTAATAGATCAGCGAGTAGTTTGCGATGTTCACCATGATGCCGTTGTGCATATCATCCGGCAGCAAGCGAAGGCGCTGAATATTCAATGCCAGCAATGCGGCACGCATTTGCGGTGAGACATTTAGCCATTCGCGGGTACGTGGACCAATCGCGCCATCATCCGCCAGCCCTTGCCACTGCTGGAAACGCTTAACGGCAGCCACCAGCGTGTTGTCATAAATATTTTCTGCGCTGACCTCTGCGCTCATATTTTGTACATTGCCCAGTGCTTGCGGTGGCTGCGCCGGCAGATCGTTAACGCTGGTTGCCGAAGGGCTCACTGCTATTGGCTGTTCACTTTGGCTCACCGGTTCGACAGCCGTCGGCACAGCATCATCGGTGGGTGCTGGCGTTGCGATTTGCGCCGTCATCATGCCGCTGCGCTGTAAGATTTCACGTAAAGCCGGTACATCGTCGCTGACCTGGCCTGGCCGTAGCGTTTGGCTATTTTTCAGCTGCGGCCAGGGAAGTTTATCGCTAAGCAGGTTTTTTAATGCCGTATGCATGGGTACATATTGAGGATGCTGCGGCGTTAAGGAGCTGATGAAAGCACCATTTGCCCCGGCATTCACTGCATTTAACCAATGATTCACGACCGCCACTGAGGGCTGAGCCAATTTGTAGGGCACGTTGCTGTAAAGCCAGGTTTCGCCTTGAGTAGGAACATTCGAGACAAATTGCAAATAGCCGAGCATCGCATCAGACAGCACCACATCGCGGGCAAAGCCTTTGATATTCGGATCGGTTAGGCGATCAACCCAGCGAGTAAATTGCGGCTGCACACCAGAAAGCGCAACTTCGGCCAGCTGCTGCTGAAATTTCTGTACTGCATCCCGGTCTTGCCAAATCGGTTGCATCTGACGCGACGCATAAATTGTAGCCAGTGAAGCCTGGTAAAAAGGTCGATCGGCACCTGAGAAAGCCTGCTGAATTTGTTGCTGACTTTCACTGACCGACAGCGTTCCTTGTGTCGTTCCAGGTAACGCACTAATGATAGCGGCTTGCGATACGCCAACAGGAATAACGGTTAGCGCCAGTGCTAACAATGAAATAACGCGACGGTGTTTCAACTTATTGACCAGCAACATCCCTGCCCCCTTGATTAATCTACTGCGCAGCGTTCCTTGAGATTACTGCGATTGGGCTGCCACTTATATTTATGAGTATAAGAATAAAAAACGGCATTTGCCTCAATCGACAAATGCCGTCACCAGATTAACCAATGGCGCAGTTTTTGACTACGATTCCACCTGCGATTTTTCTATTGCGAAATGGGGACTGGAACCAGCCTCGCTTTCAGACCGCGTCGGCGCTGGATCGGCTGCAAAGCCGCGCAAACCCACAACGTGAACGTGCTCGGTATTGTTAAATACCTTACGGACCAGTTTATAGGTTGTGCCTTTTTCCGGGCTGATGTTCTCTGGCGCTGCAATAACCAGCTGCATTTCCAGACGTTCGCACAGTTCAAACAGCGTGGCAATTGAGCGCGCATCCAGACGTGCTGCTTCGTCAAGGAACAATAAGCGACAAGGCGAGATGTCTTTGCCACGCAGACGGCGCGACTCCTCTTCCCAGCTCTGTACCACCATCACCAGAATTGACATCCCTGTACCGATGGCTTCACCCGTTGACAGCGCGCCACTTTCTGCGCGCAACCAACCGTCGGAACCCCGATTGACTTCCACTTCCATCTCAAGATAGTTACGGTAATCCAGCAGCTCTTCACCGATGGTTTGCGGCGTCCGCTGGCCCATATCAATCTGAGGATTCAGACGTTGATAGAGCTTCGCCAAGGCTTCAGAGAAGGTCAGACGATTACTGTTAAACAGGTCTTGATGCTGTTCATGTTCTTCCGACAGCGTGTCGAGCAGCATCGCATGGGTTTCACGCACGTTGACGTTCAGTCGCACGCTGCGAACCTGACCAAAACTCACCGTCTGCAAACCCTGATTCAGTTGGCGAATACGGTTTTGCTCACGCTGAATGGTTTTGCGAATGATATTCGCCACGCTGCGTGAGCTGATTGCCAGCGTTTGTTCACGTGCCGTTAGCTCTTCAGTCAGACGGTTCAGTTCAATTTCCATCTGCTCAATGGCTTCAACCGGATCGTCGGTACGAATAATGTCCTGTCGAATACGTTCACGCAGATGCTGATAGACGGCGATGAAGAACTGAATTTTACGCTCTGGTCGCTTTGGATCTTCTGACAAGCGCAACACATCACGCAGATGTTCATTATCCGCAACGGCCAGACGCAGCGCACCCAAAGCCTTATCCGACATAGAACGTAGCTCATCACCGCTTAAATAGGCCAGTTCACGACGGTGCAGACGGCGTTCAACGCCATTGTCTTTCACCAAACGCAGCACTAAACACCAACCCGCTTTGGCGCTGACAACCTGGTCACGTTTCTGATGATAATCGCGTTCGAGGTGACGCAGCTTCTTACGCAGCGCTTCCATCTCTGCTTCACAGAAGGTCAGCTGTTTTTCCAGCTGATTACGACGCGCACGGTTGTGGCTTAGCGCGGTATAAAGCTCATCACGGCGAATGCGGGCGCGCTCTTCAGCGCGGCTATCAGCGTGTACGCCAATATCCTGCATCTCCTGCTGCAACTCTTTCAGCATGTCGCGCTTGGCGTCATAGGCGCTTTTCAACGAAGCCAGCACCTGTGAATATTGTGTCAGCTGCGCCTGATGCTCGCGCAGACGTTCACGCGTGCGGCTGCGCTCACCTTCAGCCTGCTCAAGGCGTTGACGCAATTTATCGCTGAGATCGTTGTTTCCGTTCAACATGCCAGCAGAATCTTCATAGCTGAAATGCGCCCGGCGCTGCACCACTTCAGTCAGCGCGAAGGCTTGCTGACGTGCATTGCGTTGCTGCTGTTGCGCCTGCTGATAATCAGCCTGCAGCTGTTCATGTTGCTCAGGATCGCTTTGCAAAACAGTAATCAGCGGTTCGAGCTTCGCCAACTTCGCGCCGTGTTGATGCAGGAAGCGTGCGGCATCTTGCGCTTCTTCGACCTGCTCACGGATCTCTTCACAGCGATCGGCCAGCGTCTCATCGAGCAGCAGGTTAACGCGCGGCAGCAAACGGTTCAGCTGCGCGACACCCTCTTTCGCCTGTTCGTACTGCTGACGCTGCTGCTGATTGTTGCTTTCATGTTGATTCAGCGCGCGTTCTAATTCACCGCGACGTCCGCCAAGCTGGCGAATCTGCGCTTCTGGATCATCATCAAACGCCACAGCCAAATGACTGCCGATAAAACGGCTGAACGACTGATGCAGACGCTGCGTTTTCTGCACATCAAATGACAGCGTGGCGTAACTTTCAGCCAGACGATCGCGCTCGGCATGCAGCAGTTCCAACTGATTTTCACGTGCGGCACGACCAAACAGCGGCACTTTCGGGAAGCGTGAATAGCGCCATTGACGCTCAGCGACCTTCACCACCACCGCGTTTTGTAACTCATCAACACTGAATACGCTGTCATCAAATGACTGCGGATCGCCTTCGATCAGATAAAGATCTTCTGGACACTCTTCGAGACCATCCAGCTGCTCGCGCACCAGTGACAGATCCGGCACCACAATGGCGTGTCGCGAAGGACCATACAAGGCTGAGAAGTAAGGCGCATCGTCAAGCGTAACGTCATCATAGATTTCCGATAACAACACGCCGCCAAAACGTTCTGCCAGCTGGTTTAAGCGCGCATCATCTGCGCCACCAGGCTGACTAAGGCGTTCAATTTGCTGCTCAACGTCACGCTTACGCGCTGCCACTTCATCGCGGGCAACCGTGGTTTCGCGTTCGCGCTCCAGCAGTTGCTGCATGTATTCGGTAACGTGTTGGCTACTCGCCAATTCCTGCCCGGTTTGTTCACTCAGCTGAGTCAGAATTTCTTGCGCCGCCAGCCAGTGTGGCGCACGCGTAGTCAGCGCAGTAATGCGCTCGCGTAGCTGCTCCAGCTCCTGACGCATTTTCATGCGCTGTTCACCGGCATCCGCCACGCTGCTGTTCAGATGCTCAATTTGCGCTTCCAGTTCGCGCTGCAAACCTTCCAGAGCATCCGCGTCATAGTGCTGACCTTGACGCTTGCAGAACTCGGCTAACAAACGTTCTGCATCATGCTGCTCGCGCAGACGCTGCTCCAGCTCATTCAACCGCAGGCGCAGCGAAGAGAGTTGATCGGCGTGATGGCGCTGATTATTGGCATCGCGCAATAATTCACGTCCGGTTTGCCATGCATCCTGACGGCTGACATCGCCGGCAATACTGGTAACCAAAGCCAACGCCTGCTCAAACTGACTGTGCGCGGCTTCTGCTACGCTCAGCTTCTGCTCAAGGCGCAGCAGACGCTCGGTGGCCTCTTCTTCTTTGGCCTGGAAACTTTCCTGCCATTCAGCGGCATTGTCGATGGTTAAGTCAGGTAACTGACACAGCGCGCGGGCACGCTCCAGCGCCTGCAAAGCTTGCTGATACTGAATCGCACGCGTTTGCTGCACATCAAGTGCTTGCTGGAAATCAGCCAGCTGGCTTTTTAGTTCATCCACTTCCAGCTCAGCGGCTTCGGCACGGGCCTCATTCTCTTCCTGAATTTCGCGCGCTTCAGCCACCACTTCAGTCTGCTCTTCCAGGCGAAGCGTGAGGTCTTCAATGTCACCGTCGTAGCGCTCGATTTTTTCCTGCTGGCGCATCGCGGTTTGCACTAAATTCAGGTGATCGCTGGCTGCCTGATAATCCACTTCAAGATCATTTTCCGCACCGCTGTGCTCCGACAATTCGCGCGCCATTTCAATGTGGCGATATTGCTCTGACGCCAGCTGTTTTCGGCTGCTAAACAGGTCATTACGCAGCAACAAGGCGCTATCCAAATGGATGCGGCGCTCGTTAGCGTGACGCATATAGTCAGCGGAAACGTAGTTTGTCGCTTCGGAGATCAGATGCTTAAACAGATCGCGATCGGATTGCGTTACGCGAATCGCTTCCAGCGTCATGCGGTTTTCGCGCAGCGCAGCTTCCATATCCTGGAACGCTTTACGCACGCCGCTGTTTTCCGGCAACAGATAATCACGCAGCGATCGGGTAATGGCGCTGGAAATCCCGCCATACAGCGAGGCTTCAATCAGGCGATAGAACTTGCTGCGATCGCTGGCCGAGCGCAAACGACGCGGCACCACGCCCAGATCAAACAGCATGGCGTGATAATCGATAACAGAGTTGTACTGACGGAACTGCACACCTTCTTGCGCTTCAACACGTTCTTTTACTTCATTGAGCGGCAGCACGCGCGCCTGACGGCTGTTCAATACTTCCGTCAGCATGTCGGTGGGATTGGTGTCAGTTGGCAAACCGTGAATGCTGAACGGTTTGATATCGACTTTTTTGTCGCGGCCCGCGACCTGCTGCAAACGAACCCCCACCACCACACGTTGATGGCGTGAGTTCACCACGTCCAGCATTGAGTAGCAGACGCCGGCACGCAATTTACCGTGCAAGCCTTTGTCGCGTGAACCCGAGGTTGCGCCCGCTTCCGTGGTGTTACGGAAGTGCAGCAGCGTCAGATCGGGGATCAACGCAGTCACAAACGCTGCCATGGTGGTGGATTTGCCAGCCCCGTTTCCGCCTGACAGCGTGGTGACCAACTCGTCCAGATCAAAGGTACGTGCAAAGAAGCCGTTCCAGTTAATCAGCGTTAGCGAACGAAATTTTCCGCGTTCAATCATGCTTGCTGTTCCTCCGCGTTATCACTCGCTTCGCTGTCATTCTCTTCAGGCTCATCGGCTTCAACTGGCGCCGTTGCATTTTCGAACAGCATTGCTTCACCGTCACGAATCAAGCGTAACTGTGCTTCGCGGGCATCATCACCGCTGCGCACGTCGGCACCAAAGCGAAATACTGATTCAGTAATGCGAAATTTGCTGCTGTCATTGCCAAAGAACCACACCATACCCAGACGACGCAGGCGACTCAGCGAGGCGCGCGTTTTCTCCTGCAGTTTGGCGCGATCCAGATCCGAACCGGTTGAACGCTGATTAACCAGTTTCAACAGTTTATTTTCATCAGCCAGCGACAGCAGCTCATCGTAAAGCTCCTGCTGGGTGAAGATACCTTCATTGGCCAAACGTTCTGGGCTGAGATAGAGATAGCAAAGGATTTTGCCTACCATCATATCCAGCTCAGACAATACAGAACGCGGGATTAACGTTGTTGAACGCGGGCGCAGGTAGAAAAACCCCTCTGGCGCACGGATCAGCTCAACGTTGTAGCGAGCGTAAAATTCTTCAATATATTCCTGGTAATCCATCAGAAAAGCGTGGTTATCCAGCTCTTCAATACCTATATGTCGTCCCGCGCGTAACTGGCTGTCTAACGCAGGGAAAAGCGGATTTGCCAGTGCCTGGGCCAGTTTAACTGGCATCACTTGTTCAATATTTGTCGATGACATGTGCCTGCACCTTGGCTCCGTAATCATTAATGGCCTGCCATTCCACGGGCAAGCCGGCTAAATCAGCTTCTGCTACGCCGAGACGCACGGCCTGGTCCACCACAATACGCGCGAGATCGAAATGTCGAGCCCGTGGATATTGCGCCAGGTAATCGCGCATCACTGTGGCGAGGTTGAGCGGTTTTTGCTGAGACTTATACTCTTGCAGCGCTTCTTCAATCATCGCTGCCAGCTGCTCGCGAATTTCAATGAACTCTTCGTACTCAAGTTCGGCGGGCAGTTCACCCATCACCTCTTCATTACGCAGCGTCAGCTCTTCGTCGCGCATGTCATACAGCCGCTCAGCGTTGGCGTAAGTGAGCGCCCATGGCGCATCGAAGTAATTTTGGACTGACAAGCGCAAGCGTTGTGCAAAGACGCGGTTTTTATCCATGTCGATGGCAGTACGAATAAATTTATGTACGTGGCGGTCGTAACCAATCCACAGGTCAATTGCCTGCTGGCCCCAACTGGTAATACGGTCGAGTTTGCTTTGCAGATCAAACACCAGCTTGTCGACGAAGCCTAAATCCGGGCTGTCGAGCGTGGCATCTTGAATGCGCAACAGGTTTTCTTGCAGCTTATCGCCAGCGGCTTCCAACGTATCTTGCAGCTCACGTAGCGTCCCGGAGGTTTCCGACAGCAACATTTCACAGCTGGATATCGCCGCTCGCCAGTCTTTATTCAGCAAATCGGCGATGTCATGTTTCACTGCCTGCTGCTGCTCATCCATCAGACGTTGAGTCATGTCGATGCTGTCGAAAATCTCAGCGACAGAGTATTTCAGCGGCGCGAATACGTTACGGTGCCAGTGAAATTCATCGCCATTTTCTTCGGCGGCATCAGCAGCGCGCTTCAGCTCATTCGCGACAATCGACAGCTGCATAGATAAACGCAACGTGGAGAACTCACGCTGGCGGATGTAATAATCGGTGATGCCGATTGCCAACGGCGTCAGGCGATAAATTGCATTGCCTTCCGTCAGTTCGCTGGTGAATCGGTTGAGTAAGCGCTGGCGCACCATGTCATTGATAGCGTTATTTGCGCGTACCAGCACGGTTTCGTGGGTTTGTTCGAAAGCTTTACTGACATGACGAAAGGCATCTATCAAATCGCCTTCACTCATTTCGCCATCCATCCGCTCACCGTTAAGGGTGGCGATGGCCAGCAAAAAGGCCAGACGTTCTACTGGCAGCGCAAGCGAAAAATCATTCTTACGCGCCCAGGATACCAATTCAGGTACCGTCTGGGAAAATTCACTCATAATTCGTCCTTCTGCCCGGGTTTGCGCACGGTTACGTGAATGTAGCGCCCTAAGCTCAAAAAGGGTTCCTGACGGCAATAGCGCCGCTCCATCTCAATGATCTCTTCGTCGCTTTTCGGCTCGCCTTTAGGCGGCTTCATGTAGTCACTGAAAACCCGAATGCCCGCACGTTGCTCGATAACAAATCCACACGCTTCAAGCCAACGGTAAACGTCATCAGGATTGCGCGGAAAATCGGGTGACAACGTACGCTTTTTACGTTTGGTTAAATTGGTTCGCAGATAGCCAAAATTGCCGAGTGTTAAGGTGCGTAGCGTTAAGCCATGCAGGTTATAAAACATCAGCGAAAGCACCCCGCCAGGTCGCAAAACATCGAACAAGGCTTTAAGAACTTTCTCAGGCTCAGCGACCCATTCAAGCACAGCGTGAAACAATACCAGATCCACTGGCGTATCCAAATGTTCGCCCACCTGCTGGGCGCTAATTTGTTTGAATTGCATGTTCTGGCTCACACCCAGCGCTTCAGCATTTTCCTGCGCACGGCGAAGCATCTCAGCTGAGAGATCGCACAATAAAATCTGATGCCCTCGCCCTGCCAGGCCACTGGAGATTTGTCCAACACCGCCCCCCGCATCCAGAATCTTTAACGGTTCAGCTGACAGGCTGGGGATAATGGTTTCAAGCTCATCCCACAAGATCGCCTGACGTATTAGTCCTTTGGTGGTGCCGTAAATATTTTGCGAAAATTTTTCCGCGAGATCGTCAAAGTTGCGATCCTGCATGGCGCTGGCTCCGGTATGCTGCGGTGAGACTTGTGCTATTTTGTCACAGGCACCAGAAGAATGAACCTTTCATCCTGTTCTTCTCTTCCAGCTGCTGTTTTTTCGGACAACAGGAGAGTTTTTAGATGCTTTTTAGCCTGAAAAAAGCGGTGGGCGGTCTGTTACTTCCCCTGCCGTTTCTGCTATTGCTAATGGCTTTGGGTATTTTACTGCTTTGGTGCAGCCGGTGGCAGAAAAGCGGCAAAATAGTGATCTCAGTCAGCTGGCTTGTTTTACTGTTATTGAGCCTACAACCTGTTGCCGATCGCCTGCTTTTCCCTCTGGAAAATCGTTACGCAACCTGGAACGGTGCAGAAAAGGTGGATTATATCGTGGTGCTGGGTGGCGGTTATACCTTCAATCCGAATTGGGCGCCCAGTTCAAATTTAGTGGGCAATAGTTTGCCAAGAGTAACGGAAGGCGTGCGGCAATGGCGGCGCAATCCTGATTCCACGATGATATTCACTGGCGCAGCGGGTGGACAGAACCCCAGAAGCAATGCGTGGGTGGCAGCCTCAGTGGCTGAAAGTTTGGGCGTACCGCCTGAGCAGATTAAGATTCTCGATCAACCTAAAGATACCGAAGAGGAAGCGCTGGCGGTGAAAAGGCAAGTTGGTCAGCACCCTTTCCTGCTAATCAGTTCTGCTAATCATCTGCCCAGAGCGATGCAATTTTTTCAGGCTGCTGGATTGAATCCGATTGCAGCACCGGCTAATCAGATGGCCATTACCTCACCCTTAAACTGGTGGGAGCGCGCCATACCTTCGCCGCTTTGGTTGGGCCACAGCGAACGCGCTGTTTACGAAACGTTGGGGCAAGCCTGGCAACGCGTAAAGGCTGATGATTTACCGCTAACCGAGCCAGGGAAGTAGCTGCTGACGCGCATGGTCAAAACGCGGGCGATCAAATTCGCCGCTATGGATCAAAGTATCGATGCAATCCCATAATTGATAGACCCAACGCCGCCAGACAAATCCTTCTGAAACCGGTGCGCGCTGTAAGTAATCATGCAGCAGCGCCGTTTCTGCAGCTGACTCGCCTAAATGGATCAGCTCATATTCACGCGGTGCCCAGAGAATATTTCCCGGCTGCGTCATCGCGATGAGCTGATCGCTGCGCGCATTTTTTATCATGCTTTGTAATCGCACATTGCCATGAAGCATTACACAGGGATCATCGAAGTCCCGCAACAAATGGGCTAATCGCTCGCGACAGCGAAATAAAATTTGGCGATCTTCAAGCGTGAAGTAAGGCGGCCGCAAATAGCTCATTGTTGCCCATAGTACTTCAACCCGCTGTTTAAACCATGCAGGCCAACTATTCTCTTGGGTGCTGTCAACCGTGCCGACTAAACCATGACTGTCGATGCGATGCCAAGCCAACAAGCCTTCAACCACCTGTTCGCAAAATTCCTGCCATCGCGCAGCGTCGCGGGTGGGCGCTTCTGCCGACACGCCATTGAGTCGCGCCAACAGCAACATTTCGTGCACTGGCTTTTGCTGGCTAATGACCACGCCATAAACTGCAGGCACGGCAATTAATCCTTCATGGCCTAGTAATGCCAGCTTTTTGGCTTCGAGCGCGGCACGCCCTTGATGGCGATAATATTTCGCTATCAGCGGCATCGGCTTGCCATCATGATCGTACAAGGCATAAAGCCGGGTTGGAGGCTGTTCACTGATGGTTTCCAGACGACTGATTTTTTCACCCAGCACCAGCGTTAATTCAGCTTTCAGGTGTTCCATACGTCATCCTCCTGAGATGAAATATCACACTATCCTGGAGGGCTTGATCATAAGAAGTTTAGAAGTGGATCAACTTTTTGACATAAGCCGGGGAAGTGTTCCCCGGCCTTTTTAAGCTTGCATGGCTAAACGCACGCGCACTAAATCTTCTGGGGTATCGACACCCACGCTCGGAATGGTTTTAGCTACAGCGACATGGATTTTTTCGCCGTACCACAACACGCGAAGTTGCTCGAGCAGTTCGATTTGCTCTAGCGGACACGGCGCCCAGGCAATATAGCGACGGATAAATCCAGCACGATAGGCATAAATGCCAATATGACGCAGCAGTGTGTCACCAATAATGTCGCGAGACGCCGCATAGCGCTCACGATCCCAGGGAATGGTTGCACGCGAAAAATAGAGTGCATAGCCCTGTGCATCCATTACCACTTTTACGGCATTGGGATTGAATGCTTCTTCAGCATCGGTGATCGGCACAGCTAGCGTGGCCATACCTGCATCAGCTTTTGCCAGGTTGGTTGCGACCTGACGAACGATATCCGCAGGGATCATCGGCTCGTCGCCCTGCACGTTTACAATGATCTCATTATCAGCAAACTGATATTTTTCGATCACTTCAGCCAAACGTTCTGTGCCCGATTGATGATCGGCGCGCGTCATGCAGACTTCGCCGCCAGCAGCTTCAACCGCTTTTGCCACGTCGGGATGATCGGTTGCGACAATGACCCGACTGGCACCGGATTCACGTGCACGCTCCATGACATGCACCACCATTGGCTTGCCATGAATATCGACCAACGGTTTTCCAGGCAAACGCGTAGAAGCATAGCGCGCAGGAATGATGGCAATAAAACTCATGGATGAATCTCTTCAATCGACAATGTACGGGCTTCATTTTCAAGTAAAACCGGAATGCCATCGCGCACCGGGAATGCCAGCGCATCCGGTTTGCAGATCAGTTCTTGTTGAGCATTGTTGTAATACAGCTTGCCATTACAAACTGGGCAGGCAACGATTTCGAG
Source organism: Pantoea sp. T14 (assembly GCF_036663535.1). Lineage (NCBI taxonomy): Bacteria > Pseudomonadati > Pseudomonadota > Gammaproteobacteria > Enterobacterales > Erwiniaceae > Pantoea > Pantoea sp. T14. The sequence continues at coordinate 186,960 of NZ_JAWUEB010000027.1, read as the reverse complement.
TAAACGGTGATCCATATATCCTCCTTCAAGGACCGAATTCTTAGGCTTCAAGCATACCATAGCGCAAGCATCGCGACTGTACGGAAACCAGATGAGGTTACGCACCCTTGCTGTTGACGCTCCACGACGAACTCCATGCAGAAAGCAACGCTTTTGGAGCCTGTTCAATAATAACCTGTTCTGCATCTTGCCAGGCTGCAAACCGCGTAATGGCACGCTGAAAATCCTGAATAAATGAGGGGGTCAGACGTGTATTATCTTCCAGCCATAGGTTTTTAATCACGAGCTGGTTGGATTTACGCACCATGCGTGCATCCAACCGTGCTTTAATCTGGCCGCGATGCAAGAAAGGCAATACGAAATAGCCATATTTACGTTTCGCTTCAGGCGTATAACACTCGATGCGGTAATCAAAATCGAACAGTTCTAGCACACGCTTACGATCCCATACCACGGGATCAAAAGGTGATAACAGTGCGCTGTGACTGGCGGAAAGAGGGGAATCAAGCAGCGAAAGAGAATCACGATGCAGCCACATTTCACCGAGCCCCGCCACGTTGACGGCCACAATGTCACCATTAGCCTGCATCTGCGTTAAAAAGGGTTTAAGCGCAACACGCTTTAGGCGGTAATAATCAGGCAACCAGGCGGCGCGAAAAATTCCCAGACTGCGAGCGCTATTGAGTAGCATGAGGCTGATCGCCTCAGTTTCATCAATGCTATGTAATTCATCTTGCCACTCAGGCATTACGCGGCTGCGTAAATCATAAACGCGTTGGAAATTTCGCCTTTCTGCTACCATCAATTCCCCTGCGCTAAAGAGATTTTCCAGATGCCGTTTATGCGGCTTCCATGCCCACCAGCCTGGTTTATGATTGTCGCCACTCGCAAAATCCGCAGCCCTTACAGGGCCATTTAGCCTGATGTGTTCAAGCAGATCGGTAATCTCTTGCTGATGTTCGCTCATCCAGGTTGCGTTATATTTCCAACCCAGTTTCTCAGGTGACAACATGCGATGACGCAGCAGTTTGTAATCCGCACGAGGAATAAAGCACGCTTCATGCGCCCAGTATTCAAACAATTCGCCCTGCTTCAGCGCCTGCTCTAACCATGACGAGGGATAATGGCCAAGGCGGCTGAATAGCACCAGATAGGGACTTCGCGCCACGACATTAATGGTATCGATTTGCAGCAGTGACATACGCGAGACGCAATCAATAAGATCTTGAAAGCGTGCGCAGTGAGAAGGTGTGCGCAGCATTCCCTGCGCAGCAAGATGAAGATTTCGAGCCTGTTGTAACGAAAGTGAATGTGTAACGTTCATCCTCTTCCTTATCCGACATCACCTGTAATTAATGATGCGGATCAGGCGAAGGTTTACGGCAAAGTTGTTCAATATCATTCAGCAAAGGCTCAACACCTTCACCCCGCAAATCAGCATCAACCGGTAAATACCACCAGTTTGGTTGCGCAAAAGCCCGACATTTCACCGCGTCTTTTTCTGTCATAAGCAGGTTCTGACCCGCTAAAAGCAAACGTGATAATTCTTCTTTGCTGTAAGCATGATGATCGGCAAAGGCAATTTCCGCTAGTGGCGTCAAACCCTGTTGCTTGAGCGTAGTGAAAAAGCGAGGTGGATGGCCAATTCCGGCCATTGCCACAACATTTTCAAGCTGTTGGATGGATAGCTGCTCGCCAGTGAGTAAATTAGTCGCCTGACCGGGCTGTAAAAACATCGTCATTTCACCCGGCTGTGCTTCACCACCATTGACGATAATGGCATCTACTTCTTTGAGGCGTGAAGCTCGCTCACGCATCGGGCCTGCGGGTAGCCACCAACCGTTACCGAAACGACGTACGCCATCTACTACTACGATCTCTTTATCACGTTGCAACGCGTAGTGTTGTAATCCGTCATCAGTCACAACAACGTCAATGTCGCCACCTTCAAGCAATGCTTCAATAGCTAAACGTCGCTTCGGGGCCACCGCGACGAGTGCCCCGGTGCGCTGGGCAATAAGAACCGGTTCATCACCCGCTTGTTCGGTGGAGGTGTGAGCATTCACCCGCAGCGGGTAATGATCAGCTTTACCGCCGTATCCGCGTGAAACTACGCCGACCTGTAAGCCACGCTGTTGTAATGCTTGTACCAACCAGATCACCACAGGCGTTTTACCGTTTCCACCCGCGGTGAGATTCCCCACCACCACCACCGGAACCGGCGCTCGCCAACTTTTACGCCAGCCTCGCTGGTAGCTGTAACGAATCAAAGTAGAGATCGCCCCGTAGAGCAGGCTTAGTGGCCATAACAGCAACCACAGCGGCGATCGTCCACTCCAGATACGTTCAATCATTGGCCAAACTGCATTTTGTGAAGTTGAGCATAAGCCCCTTTCTCTGCCAGCAGCGTTGCGTGGGTTCCACGCTCTACGATCTGCCCATCTTCAACCACTACAATTTCATCGGCTTTTTCAATGGTAGAAAGGCGATGCGCGATAACCAATGAGGTACGGTTTTTCTGCAGTTCGTCCAACGCAGCTTGAATAGCGCGCTCTGATTCGGTATCAAGCGCTGACGTCGCTTCATCCAGAATCAATATCGGACAGTCACGCAGCAATGCACGCGCAATGGCAATACGTTGACGCTGACCACCTGATAGCAGCACACCATTCTCGCCAATGATCGTATCCAGACCGTTATCCATCTTGTTGATGAAGTCCATTGCATGCGCCATTGTTGCCGCTTTCTCAATCTCTTCACGGCTGTACTGTTCACTACGCGCATAAGCGATATTATTCGCAATCGTGTCGTTAAACAGATGTACATTTTGAGATACCAGCGCAACCTGGTTACGCAGCGAACGCAGCGTGTATTCACGTAAATCATGTCCATCCAACAAAATCTCACCCTGTTGAATGTCATAAAAGCGTGTCAGCAAGCTTGCCATGGTTGACTTACCTGAACCGGAACGTCCAACCAGCGCAACCGTTTTACCTGCAGGTAACGAGAGGTTGATGTTACGCAGCGCAGGTGTATCACGCCCTGGGTAAGTGAAGGTCACCTCGCGGAACTCAATGTCGCCTTTAGCGCGAGTGATTTCACGCGAGCCGTTGTCGTTTTCCTGCTCACTGTCGAGAATTGAGAACAGCGTTTGGCAAGCAGCCATGCCGCGCTGGAACTGGGCGTTAACGTTGGTCAGGGATTTCAGTGGGCGCATCAAGGCGATCATTGATGAAAACACGACGGTTATCGTACCGGCCGTTAATGTGTCCATTACGCTTGGAAAGCTCGCCGCATAGAGCACAAATGCTAATGCGAGTGAAGCGATCAGCTGAATCACCGGATCAGAGATGGATGAGGCTGAAACCAGCTTCATGCCCTGCTGACGCATGCGATTACTGACTTTGCCAAAGCGCTCAGATTCCACATCCTGACCGCCAAAGATCAACACTTCTTTATGGCCTTTAAGCATCTGTTCCGCGCTGGTTGTCACCTGCCCCATCGTGTTTTGCATGTTCTTACTGATGTTACGAAAGCGCTTAGAGACCAGTCTAATAGCAAACGAAACAACCGGAGCCAGCACAATCAGAATCAATGACAGCTGCCAGCTGTAATAGAACATCATGATAAACAGGCCGATGATTGATGCGCCTTCACGCACTACAGTGACTAACGCACTTGAAGAAGAAGAGGCGACCTGTTCAGAATCGTAGGTAATACGCGACAGTAGTGTCCCGGTCGATTGCTGATCAAAGAAGGCGACCGGCATTCCCATCATGTGGCTAAACAATCGACGGCGCATTCTCATTACTACATTTCCCGAGACCCAAGAAATGCAATAGCTAGAGATATAGCTGGTTACGCCTCGTATCAGCATCAAGCCAATTACGGCTAACGGCATCCACAGCATCACTGATCTGTCTGCTTTGCCAAAGCCATCATCCAGTAAAGGCTTCAACAGTGAAAGCATCAGGGTGTCGCCTGCGGCATTGAGTATCAGGGCTATCGCAGCCACAAATAAACCCGCTTTATGCGGCGCGATCATCGGCCAGAGTCGACGAAATGTCTGCCAGGTTGAGAGATCTTTATCTTGATGCATTATTTATTCACGTTGTTGGAAATAGCCGGCCATTCTACCTGGATTCGCGTTTTACGCCAAACCACTGATGATACCAACGGGGCATTAATTGTTCCCTTAGCGTCGCAACACGCATTTCACCGTTATTAATGGAGAGACTTATTTGACCTGACTGACCTGTGTCAAACCAGTTAAAGCCCGTTTTTTGGTAATTTTCCAATACCGATTTTGCAGGCATGCGCCAGGCGTTATAACGTGCTACGGAAGCCAGCGCAGCATGGCCATTCAGGCTTCGCAAGAACAATGATGACGAGGATGTTCGGCTGCCATGATGCGGAACCTGCACGATATCGACGTTTAAATTATGCTTTTCTAACGCAACCAGTTGGCGCTCTGCTATCGCTTCTATATCGCCTGTGAGCAACAGTCGAACCTTCCCATCATCTACGCTGATCACGCATGAGTCGTTATTATTTCCAGATGCAGACGCGTTTATCGGCCACAAGACTTGAAAATGCAGCTGTTTCCATTGCCACTGAGTTCCGCGAATGCACGATAAATGTTCAACATTATTTAATGCGCTTCTCACTTGAATCTGCGGCCAGCGCTGTTTTATGGATTCAAGTCCGCCGCTGTGATCGAGATGTTTATGGCTGAGAATGATCTGCTGCAACTGCAATTGCTTACGCTCAAGCCAGGGAATGACAACGCGTCCTCCTGCATCATCTGTTTTCCAGCGTGGGCCGGTATCATACAAAATGGCTTCTCTGCCCTGACTGATTACGATACTTAAACCATGCCCCACATCTAACATATCTATTCGCCAGCCCTGTTCAATTTTCTCCTGACGGCTTAATAGCATTGCAATGGCGATAGCACAGCAGCTAAGTGGTGCACTAAAAAAGATTTGTGCCCGCCAGATAATTAACCCACCCCAAACAAGAAGCGCGAGCAATGAAGCGTTATGTAACGGCCACCAGCCGGTAGGAAGAAGCGTCAAAACATAAACAAGTCCACGCAATGTTGAGTCAGCACACCACCAGATGAGTGCTGAGGCTGAGGAAAACGGCAGCATCATGGCAAGCAATATTAACGGAACGGTAATGAACGAGATAACCGGCACTGCAATCAAGTTGGCAACCAATGCCGTTACGCTGATGCCATTAAAAAGAGCGACCTGCAGCGGTGCCATTAAAATCATCATGCCAATCTGTAAATGTAATAATTGCAGCAATAACCAACGTCGCTGATGAAAACGAATCGGTAAAGGAAACCAGTGATACCAAATTAACAGCATGCCCACCGCTAAAGCTGAAAGCCAAAAACTCTCTGAAAGAACAGCTAATGGATCCGTAATTAATAGCAAGCCAATGCATAACGTCCATATTTGCCAGCCGTTTAGTTGAGCACCCGCAATACGAGTGGCTATCCAAATCGTTAATGCTAACAAGGCTCGCTGAGCAGGCGCGTGCCCGCCTGATAACCAAGTGTAAGTTGCAGCTAAAATCCAACTGGCGATAAGAGGAAACAGGTAACCGATGCGGTGTGCCGGTAAAAGAAATTGTATACCTCGCGCTAACAGCCACCCCACTCCACCCGCTAACGCTATATGCATACCTGAAATGGCCATGAGATGTGCAGTTCCGGTGTCACGCAACAGCTGACGAGTCGTTTTGCTGAGGTCATTGCGGATGCCAAAAGCCAGAGCCTTAAGCGTGGCCTGTTGCGAAAGAAACCCGATTTGCGCCTCATGATGTTTAATGAATTGCCAGCGCCAACTACATGCGGATGATTCCGCATCTTGTTTTATGATTCGCCCCTGCAGTGGGGTGTGATTAGCCAATGCAAAACGCTGGTTATCAAACTCTCCTTCGTTTAACCGTGCATGCACTGCACGCAGCCGAAGTTGCATGCTCCAGCGCTGTCCGGGGCAATACTTTTGGCTATCACTATCAAATGAGAGCCAGGCAAAACGTGGGGGGAAAATAAAGTGATCTCCCTCTTTTAAAAGCCTGACTTTAATTTGTTTATTTTCCTGACGAACCTCATCAACAAGGACATAGAACTGTTGAGGCTTGATAGTCAGCTTTTCAATATCATCAACGATCAGGCGAGCATCGTGAAGCATCCACACCAGTAACAAGAGCGCAATGCCCGCTATACGTATTGGTTGTATACGGAACTGCAGTAAAACAACCGCAGCACAGAATAAAGCGAGCAAAATTCCCGGTGCTGGCAGTTGAGGCAACACCAGTAAAGGGAGAGCGGCGATAATCGTTATTCGAGCTAATGCAGTCCATGTCAACATAATGCAATCCATCTAAAAGATTTCAGCAGTTTGACAAGCTATGACGTATTTAAAAGGTGGGATTTAAGACTTTGGAAGCTGTTATGTAGGAAGAGTGATGCTTTGCATCTTGCAGAACGTTGATTTAGACGTTGGCTCACAAAAAGAATTTAAAGCAAAAAAAAACGACATCCAAAGATGTCGTTTATGCGATTCGGTATCGGCTTAACCGTAGATATTTGCACGATCACGCAATTCTTTGCCTGGCTTGAAGTGGGGAACATACTTACCTTCCAGATCCACTTTGTCACCCGTTTTAGGGTTACGGCCCGTGCGCGGTGCGCGATAATGCAATGAAAAGCTGCCGAATCCCCGGATTTCAATGCGTTCGCCCTGTGCCAACGTTGTGGCCATGTGCTCAAGCATTTCTTTTACCGCATCCTCAACGACTTTCGCCGGTATATGAGTATGCTGGCCCGCCAGTCTTTCAATGAGTTCTGACTTGGTCATTTAACCTCCGGTTAATCCCTATTGGAATGTATGACAGCCTTTTACCGAAACCGGGCGGTTTCCCGCCCGGTGCGTTAAGACGATTACTCGCCTTTCGCCGCTTTGAACGCTTCAGCCATAGCGCTAGAGAAGTTGCTTTCTTCCTGTTTGGTGTTAACAGTATTGATAGCTTCTTTCTCGTCAGCCTGGTCTTTCGCACGAACAGACAGGCTAACTACGCGGTTTTTACGATCAACACCGGTGAATTTAGCTTCAACATCGTCGCCAACATTCAGAACCAGAGTTGCGTCTTCAACGCGGTCAAGCGAAGCTTCAGAAGCGCGCAGGTAACCTTCAACGCCGTCTGCTAATTCAACTGTAGCACCTTTAGCATCAACTGCAGTCACTTTACCGGTGACGATTGCACCTTTCTTATTCAAAGTGATGTAGTTGTTGAACGGATCTTCTGCCAGCTGTTTAACGCCCAGTGAGATACGCTCGCGCTCTGCATCAACCTGCAGTACAACAGCAGCGATTTCGTCGCCTTTTTTGTACTCACGAACGGCTTCTTCGCCAGTCGCGTTCCAGGAGATGTCAGACAGGTGAACCAGACCGTCGATGCCGCCGTCCAGGCCGATGAAGATACCAAAGTCAGTGATTGACTTGATTTTACCTTCAACGCGATCGCCTTTGTTGTGGGTCTCTGCGAACTGCTGCCATGGGTTAGATTTGCACTGCTTCAGACCCAGGGAAATACGACGACGCTCTTCATCGATGTCCAGAACCATAACTTCAACCACATCGCCTACGTTTACAACTTTAGACGGATGGATGTTTTTGTTGGTCCAGTCCATTTCTGAAACGTGTACCAGACCTTCAACGCCTTCTTCGATTTCAACGAAGCAGCCGTAATCAGTCAGGTTGGTAACACGACCAGTCAGCTTGGTGCCTTCTGGATAGCGCTTAGCGATAGCAACCCATGGATCTTCGCCCAGCTGTTTCAGGCCCAGAGACACACGAGTACGCTCGCGGTCGAACTTCAGCACTTTAACAGTGATTTCGTCGCCCACGTTCACGATTTCGCTTGGATGCTTAACGCGTTTCCACGCCATATCAGTGATATGCAGCAGGCCGTCAACGCCACCCAGATCAACGAATGCACCGTAGTCAGTAAGGTTCTTAACGATACCTTTAACTTCCATGCCTTCCTGCAGGTTTTCCAGCAGCTGATCGCGCTCAGCACTGTTCTCAGATTCGATAACAGCACGACGTGAAACCACGACGTTGTTACGCTTCTGATCAAGCTTGATTACTTTGAATTCAAGCTCTTTGCCTTCCAGGTGCAGAGTGTCGCGAACTGGACGTACGTCAACCAGTGAACCTGGCAGGAACGCACGAATACCGTTCAGCTCAACAGTGAAGCCGCCCTTGACTTTGCCGTTGATAACACCGGTAACAGTTTCTGCTTCTTCGTAAGCTTTTTCCAGCGTGATCCAAGCTTCGTGACGTTTAGCTTTCTCACGGGACAGCAGGGTTTCACCGAAGCCGTCTTCTACTGCGTCCAGAGCAACGTCAACTTCGTCGCCAACCTGGATTTCCAGTTCGCCGGCTGCGTTCTTGAACTGCTCTGCAGGAATTGCAGATTCAGATTTCAGGCCCGCATCAACCAGAACTACGTCTTTGTCAATTGAGACAACAACGCCACGAACGATGGAACCCGGGCGGGTTTCGATTTCTTTCAGGGATTCTTCAAATAGTTGAGCAAAAGATTCAGTCATATTGATAATCTTCAGGATTCTTCAATTTAACGTCCATCTGACTTCATGTCGGATGGGGTTGTTTCACATGCCCAGCACCGGGTCCTTGGTACAGGGTTATTAAATTCTGTCACACCGAGATATTAAATGCCCAATTTTTCACGAGCATATTTCAATGCTTTATCGATAACTTGCTCGATAGACATTTGCGTTGAGTCCAGAACCAAAGCATCTTGCGCAGGAACTAAAGGCGCAATTGCACGGTTGCGATCACGATCATCGCGCTCTTTTATCTCGGCTAAAAGGCGATCAAAGTTAACATTAAAGCCCTTCTCCTGCAACTGTAGCATACGGCGGTGAGCACGTTCTTCCGAACTTGCATCCAGGAAGATTTTTACCGGTGCATCTGGGAAAACAACGGTTCCCATGTCACGTCCGTCGGCAATCAATCCCGGCGCTTCGCGAAAACCGCGCTGACGTCGCAGCAGAGCCTCACGAACACGTGGAAAAGCCGCAACACGCGAAGCGGTATTACTCACTTCCTGAGTACGGATTTCACCGGTTACCTCTTCTCCTTCAAGGATGACCTGCATTTCTCCACTTTGCGTTACAAAGCGCACATCAAGGTGAGCGGCAATCGGAACCAACGCTTCTTCTGATTCAATATCAACTTGATGGTGTAATGCAGCCAGCGCCAGAACACGATAAATCGCGCCCGAGTCAAGCAGATGCCATTGCAAGGATTCAGCCATCGCTTTGCACAGGGTGCCTTTTCCCGCACCGCTTGGTCCATCAATAGTTATAACCGGGGCAGTCGCCGTCATTATTCTCTCCTGTTACCGCGCGTCTTTTGGCTTTTGAGCCCTAATAATGGCAAGCATTATACGCGGCCTGAGCCAGCTTAGTTACCCCTTAGCGTAGACGGCGTTAGAAATTACAGGTAAATCAGAGGATTTCTGGCGAGGCACTGCCATTTAAAAGAAGGAATCCGACGCATGAAACGTCGGATTATGACTATCAGGCGTTATGACTAATCTTAGCCAACTGTTCGAAATAATCAGGGAACGTTTTAGCCGTACAACCTGGATCGAGGATGGTTACTGGTGTATCGGAGAGCGCCACCAGTGAAAAACACATTGCCATGCGGTGATCGTTATATGTACCAATGTCAGCATGTGTTAATGAGGTTGGCGGCGTGATACGGATGTAATCATGGCCCTCTTCAACTTCAGCTCCCACTTTGCGTAATTCAATCGCCATTGCGGCCAAACGGTCGGTTTCTTTTACACGCCAGTTGTAAATATTACGCAGCTGGGTTGTACCTTCTGCAAATAATGCTGCAGTAGCAATAGTCATTGCCGCATCAGGAATATGGTTCATATCCATATCAATAGCCTGCAATTTTCCCGCGGTGCAGGCAATGTAATCATCGCCCCATTCAACGTGCGCGCCCATTTTTTCCAGCACATCCGCAAAATGAATATCGCCCTGCACACTATTACGGCCAATGCCTGTAACGCGCACCGTGCCACCTTTAATGGCTGCCGCAGCCAGGAAATAAGAAGCCGACGAGGCATCGCCTTCAACCAGATAGTCGCCTGGCGACTGGTACTGTTGTTGACCTTTAATGATGAAACGCTGGTAACCTTGGTTTTCAACATCAACCCCAAAGCTGCGCATCAGATGCAAGGTGATATCAATATAAGGCTTAGAAACCAGCTCGCCTTTAATATTGATAGAAGTATCCTGTTCGGCCAAGGGTGCCGTCATTAGCAATGCGGTCAAAAACTGGCTGGATACACTTCCGTCGACACTGACTTCACCACCCGTAAACCCACCTTGCAGATGAATTGGAGGATAATCATTGTTTTCAAGGTAGTCGATTTTTGCTCCGCCCTGACGTAAAGCATCAACCAAGTGTCCAATTGGGCGCTCTTTCATACGAGGCTCACCCGTCAATACAACATCTTGCTGGCCCAGGCAGAGTGCGGCTGCAAGCGGACGCATTGCTGTACCCGCATTCCCTAAAAATAACTCCAGTGGTTCAGACGAGAGTAGCGGCCCTGCGTTTCCCGTGACTTCACAAACAGTACGATCATCAGAAAGAGAGTAACTCACACCCAGCGCTTTAAGCGCATTCAGCATGTGCTTGATATCATCGCTGTCGAGCAAATTAGTCAGTCGGGTAGTGCCTTTTGCCAGTGCAGCCAGTAACAATGCACGGTTCGACACGCTTTTAGAGCCAGGCAAGTTAACGGTACCGTCAACGCGTGCAATGGGTTGTAAAGTCAGGGAGTCCTGCATGTGAAACGAAATCCTCAAAAAAATACGAAAACCCCGCCTGACGACGGGGTCTGGTGCCAACATTCAGGCTGGCATGTCATTGATAATCAGCCGTGGCGACGTTCAAAATCAATCATGAAATCGGTTAAGGCTTTGACACCCTCTAAAGGCATTGCATTGTAAATGGAGGCTCGCATGCCGCCTACAACACGATGGCCTTTCAGAGCATGCAAGCCAACTTTCAATGACTCATCCAGAAAGACTTTATCCAGCGATGCATCAGCTAACTGGAATGGAATATTCATGCGTGAACGGTTTTTAGTCGCGACATCATTGCGATAAAAATCACTCTTGTCGATCAGGCCATACAGCAAGTCAGCTTTAGCTTGATTGATCTTATCTATCTCACCTACGCCGCCCTTCTCTTTTAGCCATTTAAAGACCAGACCTGAAAGATACCAGGCAAAGGTTGGCGGTGTATTAAACATTGAACCATTTTCCGCTAAAACCTGGTAATCGAGAATTGACGGAACGTAAGGGTGCGCTTTGCCTAACAAGTCTTCACGCACGATGACCAAGGTCAAACCCGCAGGCCCGACATTTTTTTGGGCGCCAGCGTAAATCACACCATAGCGATTAACATCGATAGGACGAGACAGGATGGTCGAAGAAAAATCGGCGACGACGATTTTATTACCAAAATCGGGTTGCTCATCAATAGCAATACCATCAATGGTTTCGTTAGGGCAAAAATGCACATAAGCCGCATCGTCACTCAGATCCCACTCGCTCATCGGCAAAATGGCACGTTTGCCATCGAGTGTGGTTTTCACATCAAGCGTACGTGGTGAACAATATTTTTCGGCTTCTTTAATTGCGCTATGCGCCCAGTAGCCGCCGTCAACATAATCAGCGCTGGATGCATTTCCTAAGAGATTGCCGGGTATAGCAGCGAATTGTGCACGTGCACCGCCGTGGCAGAATAAAACTTTGTAGTTAGCGGGTATTTTCAGCAGATCACGGAAGTCCTGTTCGGCTTCTTCTGCTACCTGCATAAACTCTTTACTGCGATGACTTATCTCCATTACGGAAGTACCCAAGCCATGCCAGTTTGTCAGTTCTTGTTCTGCACGACGGAGCACTTCTGCCGGCAGCATCGCTGGGCCGGAGCTAAAATTATAAACTTGCGTCATTTCCCCTCACCACTGTCATATCGAACGGTTATGAATAACGTATCGGTTTTATCACTGCCTCTCGGTGGCTGCAATCACAAATCGGGCAGCCATCACATTTTCTGAATTTGCCGCTCGGGAGGTTATGTTAGTTATACAAAGCACAACGAAATATTATGAGGCTGCTCGAGTGTCATGATTTTACGGGTGGGTTAACAAAGGGAAGTGTGAAGAATAGCCAGGAGAAATTTATGACGCCTTAATAGCGAACAAGCAGTAAAGTCCGTATCATTGCGCGCTTTACGCACACCTAAAACAGAGAGAGCGGCACCATGACGCAAACTTTTATCCCAGGCAAAGATGCCGCATTGGAAGATTCCATCACTCGCTTCCAGCAGAAACTGCAGGACCTTGGCTTTAATATTGAAGAAGCCTCTTGGCTAAATCCTGTCCCGCATGTCTGGTCTGTACATATTCGTGACCGTGATTGCCCCCTTTGCTTTACCAATGGTAAAGGTGCCAGCAAAAAAGCGGCTTTGGCTTCCGCTTTAGGTGAATATTTCGAGCGCCTCTCAACCAACTACTTTTTTGCTGACTTCTGGTTAGGACATTCCATCGCGAATGGCGATTTTGTCCATTATCCCAATGAGAAATGGTTCCCGTTACCTGTAGACGATACTCTCCCTGAAGGCATTCTTGATAATCGCCTTCGTGCTTTCTACGATCCCGACAATGCGCTGGTTGGTTCTGAACTCATCGATTTGCAGTCAGGCAACAGCGAGCGCGGTATCTGCGCCCTGCCATTTACTCGCCAGTCCGATCAAGAAACCGTCTATATCCCGATGAACATTATCGGCAATCTCTACGTTTCAAACGGGATGTCTGCTGGTAATACTGCGAATGAAGCTCGCGTTCAGGGTTTGTCAGAAGTCTTTGAACGTTACATTAAAAATCGCATCATAGCCGAGGCGATCAGCCTGCCCGCCATTCCAGATGAAGTTATGCAGCGTTACCCAGGCGTGATTGAAGCTATCGCTCGCCTTGAAGACGAAGGTTTTCCAATTTTTGCTTATGATGCCTCGCTGGGCGGTAAATATCCGGTCATCTGTGTCGTCTTGTTCAACCCGGAAAATGGGACTTGTTTTGCCTCTTTCGGTGCTCACCCAGATTTTGGTGTTGCGCTTGAGCGTACCGTAACCGAGTTATTGCAAGGCCGTAGCCTGAAAGATTTAGATGTCTTTACGCCTCCAACATTCGATGATGAAGAAGTGGCAGAACATGCCAACTTAGAAACGCACTTTATTGATTCAAGTGGTTTAATTTCATGGGATATGTTCAAAGAAACAGCAGACTATCCTTTCGTTGACTGGAAATTTGACGGCACGACCGAGCAAGAGTTCGACACGTTAATGGCAATTTTCCGCAGCGAAAATCAGGAAGTCTATATTGCCGACTATGAACATTTAAGTGTTTATGCTTGCCGCATTATTGTGCCTGGCATGTCTGATATTTATCCAGCAGAAGATTTGTTGCTGGCCAATAACAGCATGGGTGCTGGCATTCGTGAAACGTTATTGGCTTTGCCAGAAAGCAACTGGAATCCAGAGGAATATTTGGATTTGATCGCCCAACTGGATGAAGAAGGCTTTGACGATTTTACTCGCGTCCGCGAGCTACTGGGTTTGGCAACCGGAAAAGATAATGGTTGGTATACGCTGCGCATCGGGGAACTTAAGGCGATGTTAGCATTGGCGGGCGGTGATTTAGATCAGGCACTGATCTGGACTGAATGGACGATGGAGTTTAACAGCTCAATCTTCACGCCAGAGCGTGCAAACTACTATCGCTGCTTGCAAACTCTCTTACTGCTGGCAATGGAAGATGAGCGTGATCCGCTTCAGTATCATCATGCCTTCACTCGTATGTATGGCGCAAAAGCGGTTGAAGCTGCCTCGGCAGCGATCAGTGGCGAAGCACCGTTTAATGGACTGCAACCTGTTGATAATGACTTGAAAGCTTTTCCGGCACATCAGTCATTACTTGCTGCCTACGAAAAGTTGCAAAATGCCAAGCGTCTTTATTGGCAAAATAAATAATCACTGCTGTTTTGTGATTTATAAAAAACGCTAAAAACGAAATTTAGGCACTGATATTTTGAAGTGCCTTTTTTTCAAATCGCCTCAAGAATTCGGTGTGAAAAATAAAACCATCCTATTGAAAAAGCACTCTTTCATTTAACACCTTACTATCAATTCAAAAACATTCTTGTCGTATAAAAAGCACCATTAAAATAATTTAAAAAAATATTTTATATTTTAAAAAAATTTTTTATCTTTGTTTTCAATAGATTGAATGAAATAAACAGTCATTTATTACCTTCCAAATCCCATCGCCTCGGCAAACATGATCCATATCAATTTCTAACCTATACTCCTTTGTTACTATTTTCACAGACATCTTTTGGAGAGAGTTAGTGTGAAAGCTGACAACCCTTTTAATTTATTGCTACCAGCCGCAACGGCAAAAGTTGCTGAAGAAGCCGGGGTTTATAAAGCAACCAAACATCCTTTTACGACTTTCTTCTTAGCCATAACCGCTGGCGTTTTTATTTCAATTGCTTTCGTCTTTTATATTACTGCTACAACAGGCAGTGCCGGCATGTCGTATGGCGTCGCGAAACTGATTGGTGGTATCTGTTTTTCACTCGGTTTGATTCTCGTCGTAGTCGGCGGAGCTGACCTCTTTACCTCAACAGTATTAATTGTCGTTGCTAAAGCAAGCGGACGTATAAGCTGGGGGCAGCTAGCGCGTAACTGGATCAACGTTTATATCGGTAATTTGGTTGGTGCTCTGTTTTTCGTCGCATTGATGTGGTTTGCAAGTCAACACATGGCCGCCAACGGCGCATGGGGTATGAATGTTTTACAAACAGCCGACCATAAAATGCATCACACTTTTATCGAAGCCGTTTGTTTAGGGATCCTTGCTAACTTATTAGTCTGCCTGGCAGTTTGGATGAGTTATTCCGGTCGAACACTAACAGATAAAATAGTGGTGATGATTCTACCGGTTGCCATGTTTGTCGCCAGTGGCTTTGAGCACAGCATTGCAAACATGTTTCTGATTCCTTTCGCCATCGTCATTCGCGATTTTGCTGGTCCAGAGTTTTGGCAGGCAACCGGCGCCAGCGCATCGCAATTTCAAGCGCTTTCCGTCAATAACTTCATTTTCGACAATCTGATTCCAGTCACCCTTGGCAATATCATTGGTGGTGGTCTGCTGGTCGGGTTGACTTACTGGGTCATCTATTTACGTGACGGTGACTCGGTGCATTAACAGTATCCGGACGGCACAAGGTATTTCCTTATGCTTGAATGTGAAAGTCTTCTTAGATAAGGCAGGTATATCATGACCGAACTTAATGCAAAACTGGCTTCGGCCTGGGAAGGATTCGCTGAGGGCGAATGGCAAAATCGCGTCGACGTACGTGATTTTATTCAAAAAAACTACACGCCTTATGATGGTGATGAATCATTTCTTTCCGGCGCAACACAAGCAACCACTCAGCTGTGGGATAGCGTGCTGGAAGGCATCAAAATTGAAAACCGCACCCATGCGCCGGTAGATTTCGACACCGATCTTGCTTCTACTATTACTTCTCACGATGCAGGCTATATCAATAAGTCTTTAGAAAAAATTGTCGGCTTGCAGACTGAAGCACCACTAAAACGCGCCATCATCCCTTTTGGCGGCATCAAAATGGTCGAAGGGTCATGCAAAGTATATGGCCGTGAACTTGATGCCGGCCTGAAAAAAGTCTTTACCGAATATCGAAAAACGCATAACCAAGGCGTGTTCGATGTTTATACGCCGGACATTATGCGCTGCCGTAAATCGGGTATTTTGACAGGCTTACCTGATGCTTATGGTCGCGGCCGCATTATCGGTGATTATCGACGCGTAGCGCTGTATGGCATTGATTACTTGATGGCTGATAAATTCTCGCAATTTGCCTCTCTGCAAAATGACCTTGAAAATGGCGTCAACCTCGAAGCAACCATTCGTTTGCGTGAAGAGATTTCAGATCAACATCGCGCATTAGGTCAGATCAAAGAGATGGCGGCTAAATATGGCCACGACATCTCGGGTCCGGCAACCAATGCAATCGAAGCTGTTCAGTGGACCTATTATGGCTATTTGGCCGCTGTTAAATCACAGAATGGTGCAGCCATGTCTTTTGGCCGCGTTTCGACATTCCTTGATGTCTATATCGAACGCGATCTGCAAGCTGGCAAGTTAAACGAAGAGCAGGCTCAAGAACTGATTGACCATTTGGTGATGAAACTGCGTATGGTGCGTTTCCTTCGTACACCAGAATATGATGAGCTTTTCTCGGGTGATCCTATCTGGGCAACCGAATCCCTCGCCGGTATGGGTGTAGATGGACGTACGCTGGTCAGCAAAAGTACTTTCCGCTTCCTGAATACGCTTTACACCATGGGACCTTCACCAGAACCGAATATGACCATCTTGTGGTCAGAAAAATTACCCATCAACTTTAAAAAATACGCAGCTAAAGTTTCCATCGATACGTCATCTTTGCAGTATGAAAATGATGATTTGATGCGCGCAGATTTCGACAATGATGACTACGCCATCGCCTGTTGTGTAAGCCCGATGATTGTTGGCAAGCAAATGCAGTTCTTTGGCGCACGCGCCAATCTGGCAAAAACGCTGCTTTATGCAATCAATGGCGGCGTTGATGAAAAACTGAAAATGCAGGTAGGCCCGAAAGGCGACAAAATTACCGATGATGTGTTGGATTTCGACACCGTCATGGAGCGTCTTGATCACTTCATGGATTGGCTGGCCAAACAGTATGTTACTTCACTGAACATTATCCATTACATGCACGATAAGTACAGCTATGAAGCATCGTTGATGGCGCTGCATGATCGTGACGTTTACCGCACCATGGCTTGTGGTATCGCAGGCTTGTCAGTAGCAGCAGACTCATTGTCCGCGATTAAATATGCCAAAGTGAAACCAGTTCGCGATGAAGACGGTTTGGCGATCGATTTCGACATTGAAGGTGAATATCCGCAGTTTGGTAACAATGACTCACGTGTGGATGATTTGGCCTGTGATTTAGTAGAACGCTTCATGAAAAAAATCCAGAAGCTGTCAACTTATCGTAATGCGGTGCCAACTCAATCAGTTCTGACTATTACGTCAAACGTGGTTTACGGTAAGAAAACCGGTAACACACCAGATGGTCGTCGTGCTGGCGCGCCATTCGGACCGGGTGCTAACCCAATGCATGGACGCGATCAGAAAGGCGCTGTTGCTTCTTTGACTTCCGTAGCGAAACTCCCCTTTGCCTACGCTAAAGATGGTATTTCTTACACCTTCTCTATTGTGCCAAATGCGCTGGGTAAAGACGATAACGTACGTAAAGCTAACCTGGCAGGTTTGATGGATGGTTACTTCCATCATGAAGCTGACATTGAAGGCGGCCAACATCTTAATGTGAATGTGATGAACCGTGAAATGTTGTTAGACGCTATGGAGCATCCAGAAAAATATCCGCAGCTCACCATTCGTGTTTCGGGTTATGCGGTTCGCTTTAACTCGCTGACAAAAGAACAGCAGCAAGACGTGATTACGCGTACCTTCACGCAGTCACTTTAAAAATTCAGCTTTAAAATCGTTAAAAAGGCTCCTTTTGGAGCCTTTTATACAAAGTCTGCTTTGGTTGCTCTCTTAACAGGAAGCAACCAAAATTGATTTAATGTTTTAAGCGCGACAAAGATTGTGCTGCCTGCTTAAGCAGGCCTACCTGGAGAATACATCGCAATGTCAATCACCGGTCGTATCCACTCATTCGAATCGTGCGGTACCGTTGATGGTCCCGGCATCCGCTTCATCACTTTCTTTCAAGGCTGCTTGATGCGCTGCCTTTATTGCCACAACCGTGATACCTGGGACACCCATGGTGGTAAAGAGATCACAGTGGAAGAATTGATGGCGGATGTTTTATCGTACCGCCATTTCATGAACGCATCGGGAGGCGGAGTCACCGCATCGGGCGGCGAAGCGATTCTACAGGCAGAATTTGTCCGTGATTGGTTTCGGGCCTGTCAGGCTGAAGGCATTCATACCTGCCTTGACACCAATGGGTTTGTGCGTCGTTATGATCCGGTTATAGATGAATTGTTAGATGCAACCGATCTGGTGATGCTCGATCTGAAGCAAATGAATGATGATATACACCAGAACCTGGTGGGTGTTTCTAACCACCGTACGCTCGACTTTGCTCGCTATTTGCAGAAGAAAGACAAGCGAACGTGGATACGTTTTGTCGTGGTTCCTGGGTATTCCGATGATGATGATTCTGTTCATCGCCTTGGCGAGTTTACTAAGGATATGCAGAATGTTGAGAAAATCGAACTGCTTCCCTACCACGAACTGGGCAAACACAAATGGATTGCCATGGGTGAAGAATACAAACTTGACGGTGTAAAACCCCCGTCAAAAGAGACTATGGAACGCGTAAAAAACATTCTTGCGAGCTACGGTCACAACGTCATGTACTAACTGACACGCACAAAAAAGGGAGCAATTCGCTCCCTTTTTCATGTCTATGACCCGATTTTAGGCATGTGCCACGGGTGTTGCCTGCTGATCGGCTTTGCGCAGCAGCATCACTAAGTAAACCAGCGCAACCGCCGCTATCATAACAAACAGCAAACGGTCAGAGTAATTTTGCATCAGCATAGCTGTCATGCTCGGACCCGCGAGACTGCCCGCCGTATAACTCATCAGTAACGCTTGGTTCATTGCAACAAGCTCATGATGGGCAACGGTTTCGCATGCCCATGACATCGCGACCGGATAAAGCGTAAAACCCGCCAGTCCCAGTACGAACAGCGCAGGTGCCATTGCAGCATTTGCTAACATAGCAATCGCACCGAGAATGACCACAAAGACCTGAACCCGCAGGACTAACATGCGACCAAAGCGATCGGCAAGTTTGCCTACTGGCCACTGTCCCACAATACCTGCGCTTACCAGCAATGCCATCCAGTATCCGACGTTCGCATCGCTCATGCCTTGATGTGAGAGATACAGCGGCATCAGGCCATATAGTGAGCCTAATAAGATGCCAGAAATAATGCAGCCGTTGATACCCAGGCGAGAATTGCGACGACGCAACATCGGCCAGATACGACCTGGCGCCGCTTCAGCTGATTCGCTTTCTGAAGAAACACGCGTGAAAATCAAGGGTAATACGGCGCAAATAACCAGCGCTGTAACCCAAGGGATAACACTCAGAACTTCAGTCGAAACTTTACTCACCAGCAACTGCCCAGCGACCGTACCGAGATAGTAAACAATCATATAAGCGGCAAGAAGTTGACCACGGTTACGTACCGTACCGCTGCACAGTAATGCGCTCTCTACTACGACCCACATTAATGCGCAGCCGACGCCAGCAATAAAACGCAACGAAGTCCAGGCCCAAAAACCATCAAGCAGCACAAGACACACTGTGGCCACCGCAAATAACAGCGTGGCGAAATAGTAGCTCCGATTAAAACCGTGCTTTTTAATTAACCATCCCGCTAAAAGCGTGCCCGCTAAATTACCGGTGTAATAGGAGGAACTGACCATGCCTACTTGCCATGTAGCCAGCAAGTCATGCGTAAGCCACAATGGGACGAGCGTGTTAAGTACTGCTATTGAAACCGTCATTAACAGCAAACCGCAAAGCAGCAACATCACAGGACGTGACCAGGTAGACATAGTGGATAAAACCAAAAGAAATGAAGGAAATTGCGCGCAGTTTGCCATTGCCTTTTTTAAAGTCAACGGCAAAAAAAAGGTGCAGCACATTTTGCTGCTTAACAATTTAATTTACTAATCTTCAGTAGGTTACAGCGCGGTTAATGATGCTATAGAATTTTTCTATCTCTATGAATAATGAGATTATTAAGCTTTACGATGAATAAAGCGTCGATAACGTTTATTTGTGATAAGTTCCCGCTGCTAACTAACTTAATTGACGTTCTAAAGGCATAAAAAAACCCGGCAAAAACCGGGTTCTGTTTATCTGAAATTTATCAGCCGATGAATTCAATCCCTTTCATATAGGGGCGCAATACATCGGGTACCGCAATGCGACCATCAGCCTGTTGATAGTTTTCCAGGACCGCAACTAATGTACGGCCTACCGCCAGTCCAGAACCGTTCAGGGTATGAACCAGACGCGGCTTTTTCTCTTGCTTGCTACGGCAGCGAGCTTGCATGCGACGTGCCTGGAAATCACCCATGTTCGAGCAGGAAGAGATCTCACGATAGGTATCTTGCGCAGGCAACCATACTTCGAGGTCATAAGTTTTGGTTGAACCAAAGCCCATGTCGCCAGTACACAACAACACTTTACGATAAGGGAGATTCAGCAACTGCAGAACTTTCTCAGCGTGGCCTACCAACTCTTCAAGCGCATCCATGGAAGTTTCAGGCGCCACAACCTGCACCATTTCAACTTTGTCGAACTGATGCATACGAATCAAACCACGCGTATCACGACCATAAGAACCCGCTTCCGAACGGAAACAAGGTGTATGGGCTGCCAGTTTGATTGGCAACGTTTCTTCTTCAAGAATTTCGTCGCGAACCAGGTTGGTTAATGGCACTTCAGCGGTAGGAATCAGAGCATAATTACTGCTGTCTGATTCTTCTTCCAGCGGCTTAGTGTGAAACAGATCTTCGCCAAATTTTGGTAACTGACCGGTGCCATATAACGTCTCATGGTTGACGAGATAAGGCACGTAAGTTTCAAGATAACCATGCTGCTCGCTATGAAGATCAAGCATGAACTGGCTAAGTGCACGGTGCAGTCGAGCGATTTGACCTTGCATCACGACAAAACGTGAACCGGTAAGTTTAACCGCTGCAGCAAAATCCAGACCTTTTGCTGCTTCACCGAGCTCAACATGATCTTTTACCTGAAAATCAAACTGGCGCGGCTCGCCCCAGCGGCTGACTTCCTGATTTTCAGTTTCATCTTTGCCCAGCGGAACTTCATCTGCAGGCAGATTAGGTAGCGCCAGCGCGAAATCACGAATTTGGTTTTGCAGCTCATCTAGCTCTGCTTTTGCAGCATCCAGACGTTCACCCAGCACATTGACTTCCAGACGCAGCGGCTCGATATCTTCCCCACGGGATTTGGCCTGACCGATAGATTTGGATCGAGAATTACGCTCGGCTTGCAGATTTTCAGTTTCGACCTGCAGCACTTTACGACGCTCTTCAAGGGAGCGCAGCGTATCCACATCCAGTTTAAATCCTCGGCGTGCCAGTTTTTCTGCGACTGCGTCTGGCTCATTACGCAGCAGATTGGGATCGAGCATGCTTATCCTGTGTAATTAAAGTTGATTGAATGAAGGGACGTGCTCCAGCTGGAACACGTTGAAATCCTTGCCCACATTACCGCAACGTCTGTTTTAGCGGTAGCGTTTTGTCGGGCTATTTTGATCCTGCTCAGCAAGCCAGGCGAGCTTTTCGCCAATTTTACCTTCAAGGCCACGCGAAGTTGGACGGTAATAGTGCGTTTGGGCCATTTCAGGTGGAAAGTAGACTTCACCGGCAGCATACGCATTCACTTCATCGTGCGCGTAACGGTACTCTTTGCCGAGCCCCATCTCTTTCATCAATTTGGTCGGCGCATTGCGCAAATGCTCAGGCACATCATAATCCGGGTTATCACGCGCATCGCGCATCGCAGCTTTAAAAGCTGTATAAACAGCGTTGCTTTTTGGCGCACACGCCAGATAAACAATCGCCTGAGCAATGGCACGTTCCCCTTCTGCTGGACCGACGCGAGTAAAGCAATCCCAGGCAGCGATGGCGACCTGCATGCCACGCGGATCAGCATTCCCCACATCTTCAGAAGCGATTGCCAGCAGTCGACGTGCGATATAAAGCGGGTCGCCGCCTGCAGTAATAATGCGAGCGTACCAATACAACGCTGCATCCGGGGCAGAACCGCGAATTGATTTATGCAGCGCTGAAATCAGATCGTAAAAGCGATCGCCTTTATTATCGAAACGCGCTGCACGTTCACCTGACACTTCATTGAGTAACTGCGGCGTGAGTTCTCGCAGACCAGATGCATTGGCTTCCGCCATATCCGCCATCATTTCAAGCGTATTTAAGGCGCGCCGGGCGTCGCCATTCACCAGTTCAGCAATCATGCGGCGAGTATTATTAGGCAATACAATGTCACTGTTGCCATAACCCCGCTCTTTATCCTGCATGGCTTGATTCAGAACCTGTTCAATATCATCACTGGATAAAGATTTAAGAAGATATACGCGTGCGCGTGATAACAGCGCCGAATTTAGTTCAAACGACGGGTTTTCAGTGGTGGCGCCAATAAAGGTAATGGTGCCATCTTCAATGTGCGGCAAAAAAGCGTCTTGCTGGCTTTTGTTAAAACGATGCACCTCATCGACAAACAGGATAGTACGCCGTCCAACTTGCTTACTTTGACGTGCTCGCTCAATCGCCTCACGAATCTCTTTAACGCCCGACGTCACGGCTGAAATACGTTCAACGTCGGCATTACCATAATGCGCAATAATTTCTGCTAACGTGGTTTTACCTGTGCCCGGTGGCCCCCAAAGAATCATTGAGTGCAGATGACCGGCTTCGATAGCGCGTGGCAACGGTTTACCCGCTGCCAGCAGATGTTGCTGACCAATGTACTGTTTCAATGTTTCTGGCCGCATACGTGCGGCCAGAGGTTTAAAATCTTCGGTGGAAAAATCCAGAGACAGAGTACTCACCGCAACCTCACTGACGTTGATCGTCCACCGTTACGCCTTTAGGCGGTGTGAACGTAAATTTGTCCGGGCTTATCGCACCGTTTTTTTGGCTCTTCAGCTGGTAGTTGCTGCGTTGACCATCTTGCTCAATAGCGCTGAACTGGTTAATGGTGCCAGCCGGAGTCACAGTAATAGTGAACTGCTTTAAGTTGCCGTCGCTGTTTTTCGGCGTCAACGCAAACTCATCACCTTGCTGTTTGATGTTGTATTGCTGCCAGTCGCTGGATTGGTTACGCGCAATCAACATGAAAGGTGTGTTGCTGGTTGCATCTTTCAACAAGCTAACCGTGGCTTGTTCAACAAATGGATTATAGAACCACAGCGACTTACCATCAGAAACGATGACGCTTTCATCCGGGGCGGTCATGTGCCAGTTAAACAGGCTGGGACGTTTCACCCACAATTCACCTTCACCGTCCTGAACATTTGCACCGGTGCCGTCTGTAACTTTTTGCGTAAAGCTGGCATGAAAGCTGCTGACTTTATTGAGACGCTGTTGCAGGTCACTTGAAGCATCAGCCAACACGCTGGCAGAAGCGAAAGAGGCCATCAGGCCAAAAGCAATTACACGTAATTTCATCTGCTTCAATTCCTTATCTTCTCGTTTCCCATTGATAACTGCATTAAGCCTGGCTGCAATCCTGCTTTTTAGACAGGAGAAAAAACCGAAAGCATAGTCTGATATGGGGATGATCTGCTGATAAACAATGAGCCAGTCTAAACTGGCTCATTGCTGCTGTTTACATGCGTGTTTTTATCCGAACTACATTTCGTGCGGCGGCGGCGCTAACACTTCGCGATTGCCGTTGTGTGCCGGAGGAGAAACAATGCTTTGCGCTTCCATCTGCTCAATAATGCGCGCCGCACGGTTATAACCAATGCGGAACTGACGTTGAACACCTGAAATTGACGCACGACGTTTATCCACCACAAAGGCGACTGCCTGATCAAACAGCGGATCAAGCTCTTCGTCGCTGTCCATTCCGCCGCCACCACTTTCATTCTCTTCGCCAGCGGTGATGCTTTCGATGTATTGTGGGCGACCGCGCGCTTTCCAGTCCTGAACAACGGCATGCACTTCCTGGTCGCGAACAAATGCGCCATGAACACGCACCGGCATTGAAGAGTTAGGCGGCATATAAAGCATGTCACCCATCCCCAACAGTGACTCAGCACCGGCCTGATCAAGAATGGTACGTGAATCAATTTTGCTCGATACCGTAAAGGCGATACGGGTTGGAATGTTCGCCTTAATCAAGCCGGTAATCACGTCAACGGAAGGACGTTGCGTTGCCAGCACCAGATGGATACCTGCGGCACGGGCTTTTTGCGCCAGGCGGGCAATAAGCTCTTCCACTTTTTTACCGACGGCCATCATCAAATCGGCAAATTCATCCACCAGAACCACAATGTAAGGCAGTTTTTCCAACACCGGCGGTGTCATATCCATGCTATCGCCCGGCTTCCAGAATGGATCGGGTATTGGACGGCCCATGGCTTCAGCTTGCTCAACTTTCTCGTTGTAACCCGCCAGATTACGCACACCCAAAGCAGACATCAGCTTATAACGGCGCTCCATCTCGCCCACACTCCAGCGCAGCGCATTAGCGGCGTCCTTCATGTCTGTAACCACTTCGGTTAACAGATGCGGAATGCCTTCATAGACGGACAACTCCAGCATTTTCGGGTCAATCATGATGAAGCGCACCTCTTCAGGCGTCGCTTTATAAAGCATACTGATAATCATGGCGTTAACGCCCACAGACTTACCAGAACCGGTTGTACCCGCTACCAGCAAGTGCGGCATCTTAGCCAGATCCGCGACCACCGGTTGCCCTGCAATATCTTTACCTAACACGATCGCCAGCGGAGAAGGATTATCGCGGAATTTTGCGCAATCCAGCACTTCACGGAGATAAACCGTCTGGCGATGTTTATTGGGTAACTCCAGTCCGACATATGGCTTGCCCGGAATCACTTCAACTACACGCACCGCCACTGCAGAAAGCGAGCGAGCCAGGTCTCGTGAAAGATTTGAGATTCGCGCCGCTTTTACACCAGGTGCCAGATCCAGTTCGAAACGCGTAATGACTGGACCAGGCGAAATGCCAACCACTTCCGCTTTTACGCGGTAATCGCCCAAGCGAGACTCCACCAGCCGCGCCGTTTGCTCCAGCATAAACATATCCACCGGCTCTTCCTCTTCTGGCGGAGCCGTCAGCAGATCGAGCGTTGGGAGTGGCGTGGACGGTTTCTCCAACGGGTGTTCATGACGCATCAGGAAGGGATGGATCAGGCTGTCATGCACTGAAGGTTTCGCTTCTTCGACCGCTGGCGTTGGCACTGGCGCAGCATAAGAAGAATGTGCAGCCGGAACCGGAGGCTGAACTGGCGCAGCAAAAGTTGAAGGCGCTTCTGGCACCGGAACCTGTGCGGGTGCCTGGGGCGCAGAAACTTCTGCCACTTGCTGCCACGGCTCATGCGAAACCGCAGGTTCGTCTGGCTCTGGCGTAGCAGCAATAGTGAACAGAGGCTCGGTTGGGCCATCATCGATGAGATCTTTCATTGGAGAAAAATCAAAGGCGGAAGCCGTATCCAGATTAAATACGGGTGCCGCAGGCGCTTCACGCTCAGGCACATAACGCTGCTGCTGTTGTTCAGCAAACTGACGGGCGAGCGAAGCTTGCTGTAACGCTTCTTCATCCTCTTCATCTTGCTGCCAGCTTTCGCCATAGCGTTGCTGTTGCCCAGACTGGAACGCTTCACGCAGTTCTGCCTGCTGCAATGCGTCTTCGTCTTCTGGTGCCCAGATGGCATTTTGTTCAGAAGATACGGCTGACTGAACCGTGCTCGACTCTTCTGCTTTGGCTTTTTCTTCCGCCATGCGTTGTGAGGGTAATTTGATGCCGTAAGAGGCTAATTCACGACGCGTCGGCAACTTAACCGGATTAGGACGCGGCAACGAAGGCCCGATCCCTTGTTTGACCTGCGGGTTAGGATTCACTTCTGGCGCAAGGTCAAATGTAGGGGTTGTTCTTGTTGCAACGGATGCAGCGGCTGTCGCTGCTACTCGCGTTACTGCGGAAGGCGTTTCTGGCATTGAAGATGCGCTTTCACGCCAGTTGCCCATCTTCGGCTCGTTATCTTCAAAGGCGGTAAACGGCGGTGCTTGAGCAGGTTTATCTTCTGGAATTTCAAACCGATAAAGCGGCGGCGACGCTTCTGGTGCAGTCTGAACCTGAGGTTGACCATTGTTTATCGGTGCAGGAACCTGTGCTGCTACGGCAGGTGCAACTGTTGATGGCACAGCAACCGAAGAAACTGGCGCAACGGCAGGTAATGGCGCTAATTCGACGTGCGCTGCTTCCACAGTTGTAGCAACAGCTGCGCTGGTTGCTGCAGCCGCTTTCGCTAACAAGGGATCCTGGTTTGACAAGAGAACATCTTCAGCTGAGACAGCTTCTTCAGCGGGCACGCTTTCAGCAGCCACATTACGTGGCGCCGCCAGCAAAATATCCTCTTCATCGTCATCATGCTGAATAGCACGTGAACGGGAGGTCGATGCGTGTTCAGCCTCATACTCTTCGTCTTCTTGCCATGGCTCATCGTGGCGCGACCGGTTGCTGGCAAAGGTTAATACACCCATGACCACACCCCCAATGCGCTCCGCAATGGTCAGCCATGACCAACCAGTGTAGAGCGTGACACCCGCTGCCCAGACACACAGCAATGCTAACGTTCCACTCGCAGGATTTAACCAAGGCGCCATGGCATTACTGACCAGGCTGCCGATCACACCGCCGGAAGCGAAATACCAAATATCATCAGCATTCAAAGCAGCCATGCCGCAGGTGGTGACTACCAGCGCCAAAACACCAATCAAACGCAGGCCAACCGCGAAATAGTCGAAGTAGTCTTGATTGTCACGCTGACGAAAAGCGATCCAACACAGCCCCAGAATGACCGGCGGAATGGCGTAAGCCATCACACCAAAAATGAAAAGTAAGGTGTCAGCAAGCCAGGCGCCAACGCTGCCGCCAATGTTGTGAATGGGTTCATGCCAGGCCGTTTGCGACCAGCTTGGATCGGAAGGATTAAAACTGACCAATGAAACCATCAAATAAATGGCAAAAAGCGCCACCAGGATGAGCAACGCTTCGAGTAGACGGCGTCCACTGCTCAGCGATTGTAACGAAACGTCTTTATCTTCTGTGTATTCCTGGCTCAAGAGAACTCTCCAGGTGCCTGTAAAGTATGAAGCAACAGCGTCGGGCACTCCCGACGCTGGTCCTGTATGAATTCACAGGAGTGTACCGAAATCCCACAGGTTTTGCACCTGCCCCGCATCAGCGAGTTTTGATCACCAGACGATTGCTCTGTTTGACCTCTTCCATCACCACATAAGTACGCGTGTCGTTAACGCCTGGCAGACGCAACAAGGTTTCGCCCAACAGTTTGCGATAGGCAGACATGTCAGGTACACGCGTTTTAAGCAGGTAGTCGAAATCACCCGAAACGAGGTGACACTCTTGAGTTTCCTCAAGTTTTTGTACAGCGGCGTTAAATTGCTCAAACACATCTGGCGCGCCACGATTCAGAGTAATCTCAACGAACACCAGCAGTGATGCATCCAGATAATGCGGGTTTAATTGTGCGGTGTAGCCCAGGATAAAACCTTGACGCTCAAGGCGGCGCACACGCTCAAGACACGGCGTAGGCGATAATCCTACGCGTTTGGAAAGTTCCACGTTTGAAATACGACCATCTTTCTGCAGTTCATTCAGAATATTTCTGTCGATTCTGTCGAGGTCTTTCCCGGGGCGTTTCTTATTGTCTACCATTATTATTGTCTCTCTTAATTCCTTCCCTTTACCTGCCACGCCCTGAAAACGCTCATTGTTCGGGGCATTTTTGAAGTGAAGTTGTAGAGCCTGTGCGTTAAGGCACTCATCCGCATGACGCATGTTGTCTGTCCACATCATGCGTCATTACCAATGTCAGGCTGCTTTTATTCGGTGTTGCGCGCAAAACGAGGCATTAAACCCTGTTTTGATCCGATTAACATTCTTCGCTTCTGACACTGTTTTCGCAAATGCGCAGGCGATTGTCAAAGTAAAATGTCCAAATCCAGTACAAGATGCCAGACAGTCCTCTGGGTAACTGTTTTTAAATGAGTATTTTTGAACAGCTGCACCACAAAAAGCCGATTTTTGCCCCCTTTTGGCGCAAAGGAGAGGCGGAAACTATCATCATCGTCTACGCCATTTGCAGCTATCGTTAACAAAATCGTGCAAGCCTTGTCATTCCATCAGGATATTCCCTACAATCGCAGGCTATGTCAGCCGAATGAAACTGAGGAAAGCATGAGTACGGCAAAACACAGTAAGTTACTCATTCTGGGCTCCGGTCCAGCGGGTTATACCGCAGCCGTTTACGCTGCACGCGCCAACCTGAATCCGGTTTTAATTACTGGGCTTGAAAAAGGCGGTCAGTTAACCACCACGACAGAAGTTGAAAACTGGCCGGGTGACCCGCACGATCTGACAGGTCCATCTCTGATGGAACGCATGCATGAGCATGCTGAGAAATTTAATACTGAAATCATTTTTGACCACATTCACACTGTCGATTTACAGAATCGTCCTTTCCGTTTGACTGGTGACAGCGCTGAATACACCGCTGATGCGCTGATCATCGCCACTGGCGCCTCTGCACGTTACCTTGGTCTGCCGTCGGAAGAAGCGTTTAAAGGCAAAGGCGTTTCAGCCTGCGCAACCTGTGATGGTTTCTTCTACCGCCAGCAGAAAGTCGCGGTTATTGGCGGCGGTAATACCGCCGTGGAAGAAGCGCTTTATCTCGCCAATATCGCTTCAGAAGTGCACCTGATTCATCGTCGTGACAGCTTCCGTGCAGAGAAGATCCTGATTGATCGACTGATGGAAAAAGTGAGTAGCGGGAATATTGTTCTGCATACTCACCGCACGCTGGAAGAAGTGGTGGGCGATCAGATGGGCGTTACCGGTTTAACATTGCGCTCCACGCTTAACGAGCAAGAAACTGAAGCGCTGGAAGTCGCAGGTCTGTTTGTGGCCATTGGTCACAGCCCGAACACCGCCATCTTTGATGGACAGCTGGATCTGGAAAATGGTTACATCAAAGTCCAGTCTGGTCTGCATGGTAACGCGACCCAAACCAGCATTCCGGGCGTATTTGCCGCAGGTGATGTCATGGATCATATCTATCGTCAGGCAATTACTTCAGCGGGTACCGGTTGTATGGCTGCGTTGGATGCAGAACGTTATCTCGACGGTTTGGTTAAAAACGATCGATAAGTTATTCATTTCCTGATCGTAATCAATAAAGGCGACTGTTTTTCAGTCGCCTTTTTTATTGTCGCCATGCTAGATTCATGCGCCTATAGAAGCAGGAAACGTCCTGATTCTGCATTCGCCTTTGGCATTCTCCACGGTATCGCATGAACAAATCGCGGCAACAGCATCTTACCCGCTGGCTTCGCCAGCAACGCAGCCACGCTGGACGATGGTTGCGACTGACCACGCTGCTGGGTTTTGCCAGCGCGCTGGTTATTATTGCTCAAGCCTGGCTAATGACCTCATTGCTGCAAGCGCTGATTATTGAACAACAATCACGCGATACGCTGCTGACCCATTTCATGCTGTTACTGCTGTGCTTTGTCCTGCGCGCGGCATTAAATTATGCTCGGGAACACGCTGGGTTTCGTGCTGGCCAGGCCATTCGTCAGGCCCTTCGAAAGCAGATCATTGATCGTCTGGCTGTACTGGGTCCCGCCTGGATTCAGGGGAAACCGGCTGGCAGTTGGGCAACGTTATTACTGGAGCAAATTGAAGATATGCAGGATTACTATGCGCGCTATCTTCCTCAAATGACGCTTGCCGTTCTTATCCCCTTTTGCATTCTGTTCACCCTCTTTCCTCTAAACTGGACCGCCGGCTTAATTCTGTTTGTCACCGCGCCTTTGATTCCGCTGTTCATGGCCTTGGTCGGCATGGGAGCTGCTGATGCTAATCGTCGTAATTTCAGCGCGCTTGCACGACTGAGCGGTGACTTTCTTGATCGCCTGCGTGGGCGCGAAACGCTGCGCCTTTTTCATCGGGGCGAAGCGGAAAAAGAGGCTATTGCGGCCTCAACCACAGATTTTCGCCAGCGCACTATGGAAGTGCTGCGCCTTGCTTTTCTCTCTTCTGCCGTGCTGGAGTTTTTTGCTTCATTGGCTATCGCGGTGGTCGCGGTTTACTTTGGCTTTTCCTATTTAGGCGAACTGCATCTTGGCGATTATGGCCATGGCGTTACGCTTTTTACCGGTTTTTTAGTGCTGATATTGGCCCCTGAATTTTTTCAACCGCTGCGTGATCTCGGCACCTTTTATCACGCCAAAGCGCAAGCAGTTGGCGGCGCTGATGCGCTTGAAAAATTCATGCACGAAACTCCGGACAACGTTGCCAATCAAGGTGAAACCCCTTTCGCGTCAAATGATTCGATTGAAGTCAGGGCTGAAAACCTGCTGATTTGCGCGCCAAACGGAAAAACGCTGTGTGGCCCGTTAACTTTCCATCTGCCAGCTAATCAACGCGTGGCGTTGGTTGGGCAAAGTGGCGCAGGCAAGAGCGCATTAATGAATGCATTACTGGGCTTTTTACCTTATCAAGGCTCTCTCCGCGTTAATGGGATGGAGTTACGCGATATTATTCGTGATAACTGGCACCAACATTTGGCTTGGGTCGGACAAAACCCCCATCTGCCGGCCTCGACAATTCGCGACAATATTTTGATGAATGAGTCTTATAGTGAAAGCCGTTTTACCGAGTTATTAAAAACCTGCGGAATAAACGAATTTCTACCGCGGCTGCCTCAGGGTCTGAAGACAATTCTGGGCGATGGCGGTACAGGTTTATCGGTTGGTCAGGCACAGCGCATCGCTGTTGCACGCGCATTGTATAAACCAGCACGCTTGTTATTACTGGATGAACCCGCCGCCAGTCTTGATGCCCTTAGTGAATCGCTGGTCATGCAGGCGCTCAACCAAGCTGCCAGGCAGCAAACTACGCTAATGATTACTCACCAACTCGATAATCTTAAGGAATGGGATGCAATTTGGGTGATGCAAAACGGACAGCTAATACAGCAAGGAAACTGGCATCAGCTAAGTGAACAATCCGGTGCGTTTAAACAGATGATGAAACATCGTCAGCAGGAGATTTCCTGATGTCTGCATTGCATCCTTTCCTCCGTCTCTGGTTGCGCCATCCTTATCGCTTAGCCTTAGGCATGGTGTTAGCCATGATTACTTTGCTGGCCAGCATTGGCCTTCTTACTCTTTCTGGTTGGTTTCTGGCGGCGTCCTCTGTTGCGGGTTTTGCGGGACTCTACAGCTTCAACTACATGCTACCCGCGGCGGGTGTTCGCGGTGCTGCCATCATACGTACCGCTGCCCGTTATTTTGAACGCCTTGTGAGTCACGATGCCACTTTCCGCGTATTGCAACATCTGCGTGTGTTCACCTTTAGCCGCCTGATTGCCTTATCACCCGGTCAACTTGCTGATTTTCGTCAATCTGACCTGTTAAATCGTTTTGTTGGCGATGTAGATACGCTCGATCACCTTTATTTGCGTGTTATTTCCCCGCTAGCGGGTGCCTTTGTGGTCATTATGCTGGTCACGCCAGCACTCAGCCTGATTGACCTGCAATTAGCATTAATTTTGGGGGGTATCATGTTAGCAACGCTGCTGCTTTTTCCGCCGCTGTTTTATCATCTTGGTGCACCAGCAGGCCGGGCAATCGCGCAAGGGCGTGTTCATTGGCGCATGCAGTTCATGCATTGGCTGAGCGGACAGGCGGAACTCACGCTCTATGGCGCAGCTTCCTCTTGGCGCAAACAGCTTAATGATCAAGAACAGCAGTGGCAGCAAGCACAGCGTCAACAGCAGCGCCTACACGCTTTAGCACAAAGCCTACTGTTGCTGATTAGCGGTTTTACCGTAACTCTTCTGCTTTGGGTCAGCGCAACGACAATTGAAGCACAGCAGTTACCGGGCTCCCTCATTGCGTTAGTGGTGTTTTGCGCGTTAGCCGCTTTCGAAGCGCTGGCACCGGTTGCCGGTGCGTTTCTGCCATTATCCCAGGTCATTACGGCTGCGCAACGCGTAAATGACATCATTGGTCGAGAGCCTACGATAATTTTCCCTTCGGTTGCTGATGTCAGAACAGGTAGCCTTGAAGTCATTATCGAAAAACTTTATTTCTCTTATCCTGATCGACCCGACGCCGTGCTCAGCGATTTCTCCCTGAATATCCGGGCTGGTGAGCATATCGCTTTGCTCGGACCAACCGGTTGCGGTAAATCAACGTTGTTAGCCTTATTGACGCGCGCCTGGGAAAGTCAGCACGGCACCATAGCGCTCAATGATGTTGCGCTTCAGGCGTGGGATGAAGCGCAACTACGTCAGCGTATTAGCATGGTGACGCAGCGAGTCCATTTATTTAGTCAAACGCTGCGCGATAATTTGCTTATTGCTTCTCCAACCGCAACTGATGAGAAGCTCAAAGCAGTGCTGATTCAGGTCGAACTGCAATGTTTACTTGAGAACGATGAGGGCTTAAATGCCTGGCTCGGTGAAGGCGGACGCCCGCTTTCAGGTGGCGAACTGCGGCGTTTAGCCATTGCACGTGCACTTTTGCATGATGGCGATCTTTGGTTGCTCGATGAACCCACTGAAGGTTTAGATGCCAGCACGGAGCAACAAATTTTGACGTTGCTGAATCAGGTCACTCAGGGGAAAACGGTGATCATCGTTACCCACCGCCTGAGTGGCTTACATCTTATGGATCGCATCTGCGTAATGGAAAATGGTGCAATTATTGAGCAAGGCAGCCATAAGGAATTAATCTCAAAAACGGGTCGCTATTGGCGTTTCCAGCAACGCTTTGCGCTATAGTTCTAGCGAATAGCTGACAGGTAAAATAACGTCATGAGACTGGTACAACTTTCAAGGGAGTCATTGCATTTCCCACCGCCTGAAATGGCCTTGCGCGAACCGAACGGCTTGCTGGCAATGGGTGGCGATCTCTCCCCTGCTCGTTTACTGAATGCGTATCAACGTGGAATTTTTCCCTGGTTTTCGCCCGGCGATCCTATTTTATGGTGGTCGCCCGATCCTCGTGCCGTGCTACTGCCTGAGTATTTTCATCTCAGTCGCAGCATGAAGCGTTTCCACAAGCAGTCACCTTATCGCGTGACCATGAACGAGTCTTTCGCCGACGTTCTTGAAGGCTGCGCTACTGGACGTGAGGAAGGCACCTGGATTACTTTCGAAGTTAAACGCGCCTGGTTGCGATTATATGAACTCGGTCATGCGCATTCGATTGAAGTCTGGAATGGGCAACGTTTAGTCGGCGGCATGTATGGTTTAGCGTTAGGCCAAATATTCTGCGGCGAGTCGATGTTTAGTCGTCAGGAGAATGCCTCGAAAACCGCACTCTGGGTATTTTGCCAACACTTCGTAAAACACCAGGGGCGTTTGGTGGATTGTCAGGTACTTAACCCGCATACTGCGTCTTTAGGTGCGAGGGAAATCCCCCGTGTAGATTATCTGCAATATGTGCAAAGCCTTGCGTGGCAACCGGTCAGCGAAGGCTGCTGGCGTACGCAAACCCTTTTTTAAACCTACACAGATGTTTTGCACACATAAAGCGGTAAAAGTGATATAATAATCGAGTTTGGTATGTCGTCCGCGCTTCATAGTAGTAAGCCGGAATTGCCAGGCTGGGAATCTCAACGCACTCTCGGAACTGTTCAATCGTGCGCGTGTAACCGGTTGATACAGATTCTTAGCCCGCTAACTCCCCCGCAGACGTCACATAAAACACCCGAATTTAACCGAGATGCTCGCGTTATAACGCGAAGCACGGCGAAGCGTTGGCAAAATCGTCGACGGTTCTTTACATAAATCGTTGAATTGGGCATTATCTTGCCGGTTCAACTGAAAGGTAGTACACCCAGAGGATTCGATGGCCAAAGAAGACAATATTGAAATGCAAGGTACCGTACTGGATACGTTACCTAACACCATGTTCCGCGTAGAACTTGA
This sequence comes from Pantoea sp. T14, assembly GCF_036663535.1. Taxonomy (NCBI): domain Bacteria; kingdom Pseudomonadati; phylum Pseudomonadota; class Gammaproteobacteria; order Enterobacterales; family Erwiniaceae; genus Pantoea; species Pantoea sp. T14. The sequence goes on along the minus strand of NZ_JAWUEB010000027.1, from coordinate 152,875 downwards.
GAACGGACACGTGGTTACCGCTCATATCTCCGGTAAAATGCGCAAAAACTACATCCGCATCCTGACGGGCGACAAAGTGACTGTCGAGTTGACCCCGTACGACCTGAGCAAAGGCCGCATTGTCTTCCGTAGTCGCTAAGCTGCTCTCATCGCGCTGCTGAATAATATCAGCAAGCAAAAAAAAGGCCGGATTCTCATCCGGCCTTTTCTCTATCTGACATCCGTGATTAATGCACAGTGCCCTCTGTTTTACGTTTTTCCGCACTCAGGAAATGATAGGTTAGCTGGCCTTTTTCTTTATCCAGTCCAACTGATACCGATCCACCATCCACCAGCGAACCAAACAGCAGTTCGTTAGCCAACGGTTTCTTCAGGCTTTCCTGAACGGTACGCGCCATCGGACGTGCACCCATCGCTTTGTCATAGCCTTTCTCAGCCAGCCAATCGCGCGCTTCATCACTGACTTCCAGCGACACACCTTTCGCATCCAACTGCGCTTGCAGTTCGACAATGAATTTGTCGACCACCTGATGAATCACCTCTGGAGACAAGTGACGGAACCAAATGATGTTGTCGAGGCGGTTACGAAACTCTGGCGTAAAGATCTTTTTGATCTCTTCCATTGCATCGGTGCTGTTGTCTTGATGAATCAGGCCGATAGATTTACGTTCCGTTTCACGCACACCGGCGTTTGTCGTCATCACCAGCACGACATTGCGGAAGTCCGCTTTACGCCCGTTGTTGTCCGTTAGCATGCCGTTATCCATGACCTGTAACAGCAGGTTAAAGACATCCGGGTGCGCTTTCTCAATCTCATCCAGCAGCACAACGGCATGAGGATGTTTGATTACCGCATCGGTCAGCAAACCACCTTGATCAAAACCAACGTAGCCCGGAGGCGCACCAATCAAACGGCTGACGGTATGACGCTCCATATACTCGGACATATCGAAACGCAGCAGCTCAATGCCCAACGCTTTTGCCAGTTGAACCGTGACTTCGGTTTTACCCACGCCCGTTGGACCCGCAAACAAGAACGAACCAACCGGTTTACGATCTTGGCCCAAACCCGCCCGGCTCATTTTGATCGCTTCAGTCAGGGCTTCAATCGCATTGTCCTGACCAAATACCAGCATTTTCAGGCGGTCACCCAGATTTTTAAGCGTATCGCGATCGCTTGCTGAAACGCTTTTCTCTGGGATACGCGCAATACGCGCCACCACTGATTCTATATCAGCCACATTGACCGTTTTCTTGCGCTTGCTGGCTGGCATCAGTCGAGCGCGAGCGCCCGCTTCGTCGATAACGTCAATCGCTTTATCCGGCAAATGACGATCGTTAATATATTTCACCGCCAGCTCCACCGCTGCACGCACCGCTTTCGCGGTATAACGCACATCGTGATGCGCTTCGTATTTCGGTTTCAGGCCATTCAGAATCTGAACGGTTTCATCCAGCGACGGTTCAGTGATATCAATTTTCTGGAAGCGACGTGCTAAAGCACGATCCTTCTCGAAGATGTTACTGAATTCCTGATAAGTCGTTGAACCCATAACGCGAATCTTGCCGCTGGAAAGCAGCGGTTTGATGAGGTTAGCAGCATCAACCTGGCCACCTGACGCCGCGCCCGCACCAATAATGGTGTGGATTTCATCGATGAACAGAATACTGCTGTTGTCCTGCTCAAGCTGTTTCAACAACGCTTTGAAACGCTTCTCGAAGTCGCCACGATATTTAGTGCCTGCCAGCAGTGAACCAATATCTAAAGAGTAAATGGTGCAATCTTTCATCACTTCCGGCACGTCGCCCTGAACAATACGCCAGGCGAGACCTTCAGCAATAGCGGTTTTACCGACACCCGATTCTCCCACCAGCAGCGGGTTATTTTTACGACGGCGGCATAAAACCTGAACGGTACGCTCAAGCTCCTTGTCCCGACCAATCAGCGGATCGATTCCGCCGACGCGAGCAAGCTGATTGAGATTGGTGGTGAAGTTTTCCATACGATCCTCCCCGCCTGCTTGCTCTTCGTTAACCGGATTTTCTGCATTCGGCGCATGGCCGGGTTCGTCTTTACGCGTACCGTGAGAAATGAAGTTCACCACATCAAGGCGGCTGACTTCGTGTTTGCGCAGCAGGTAAGCCGCTTGCGACTCCTGCTCACTAAAAATGGCAACCAGCACATTAGCACCGGAGACTTCGCTTCGGCCTGATGACTGGACATGGAAAACCGCACGCTGTAACACACGCTGGAAGCTGAGCGTAGGTTGCGTATCACGCTCCTCTTCACTGGCAGGCAGCACAGGTGTGGTTTGTTCGATGAAGGCTTCGAGCTCCTGCCGGAGAGCCACAATATCCACCGTACAGGCTTCCAGTGCCTCTCTGGCCGACGGGTTACTGAGCAGCGCCAGTAACAGATGCTCGACGGTCATAAATTCATGACGGTGCTCACGCGCTCTGGCGAAAGCCATATTTAAACTGAGTTCCAGTTCTTGATTGAGCATTAGGCACCTCCCCCAATTATCGCTCTGACGACCTGTTTCCTATATGGAGACGGGATCAGGCTTTTTCCAGCGTACACAGCAAAGGATGATGATTTTCCCGCGCATAATTGTTCACCTGGGCCGCTTTGGTTTCGGCGACTTCTGCAGTAAATACACCACAGATCGCTTTACCGTGGTAGTGAACTTTCAACATCAGCTGCGTTGCACGTTCAACATCATAAGAAAAGAACTTTTGCACTACGTCAATAACAAATTCCATAGGTGTATAATCGTCATTATTCAGAATGACTTTATACATTGAAGGCGGCTTTAACCCTTCGCGTACTTTGTCTTCGGCCAGATGTTCAAAATTAAGCCAGTCGTTATTGTTTGCCATAATGATCCGTTGAGATTCCGCACATCATTCATAAACCCATTGCAGTTCATATTTAGAGTTTAACACGCTTGTCAAGCTATCAGCCGATGATGGAAATTTAGCCGAAAAAAGCCTCCGCGACCTGTATCACAAAATTCGCAATAGCGTTAACCACCTCAAATTTTAGTGATTTTCTCCCTGCGCAGTCCGGCGCTTTGCTTGACGCCAGTGCCCGTTTCTCTACATTCTACGGACACAAGCTGATTGAGTTTTAATCAAACTCGACTCACAGCTTAAATGACCTCACCTACTTAATAAAATGTCTTGCGAGGGAAGTAAAAGCATGGAGACGGGTACAGTTAAATGGTTCAATAACGCCAAAGGCTTCGGCTTTATCTGTCCAATCGGGGGCGGCGAAGACATCTTCGCGCACTACTCAACGATTAAGATGGATGGTTACAGAACACTTAAAGCCGGCCAACAAGTTCAGTTTGACGTCCATCAAGGTCCGAAAGGCAATCATGCCAGTCTTATCGTGCCAGTAGAAGCGCAGGCTGTAGCCTGACGTTTATCCCCATTCTGAACATTCCCTAAAAAAATGCCAGCCCATGCCGCTGGCATTTTTTTGTTACCTTTCTAATCTGCTTTACCCTGCGCCAGCCAAATCACCCGTGAAAACATCTGGCGCATCAGCGTTGGAATAGCCTCGGGGCCGCGCTCGGCCGCCGCCATCGCCACGGCAATTGCCAGTTCCGGTTTCGACGCATGATGAAGAGCTTGGGTAATAATACGCCTTGCATTCATGGGCGCGTTTAACGGCAGGTGCGCCATCTGATGGTAAACTTCATCGAACCCTTGTTTATAAAGGAAATTTTCCATATCCAGCGCGGGAAGCTGGGTAAGATGATGTGATTCCTCGTCCCCCTCCTGCAATTGGCTGCGCGTTGTAGCTGCATATTTATTGCCGGCATCATCACCATCGGTTAACACATGCCAGGCAATGCCCATGCGGCGGGCAAATTTGAGTAAAGGCTTTAATCCTGACTGAGCAAACTCAATCACTTTTACCCCTTCTGCGGCAAAGTGATGACCGCATTGCTGCGCCAGCTCGTTGATAATCCACACTTCAGTTTCGCCTTCCACCAGCAACCAGCAGCGGGCAAACAGTGCAGACGGACGATTAACGCGAATATGAAACCCAATGCGCCGGCTATCCTCCGCACTCAATCCTTCCGGGCCGATACGCCACGCAGCGACCCGCGACGGCTCTCGTACCAGCCGACACACATTCTCAATCGGCACCTGTGAAAGCAGCTCAGCTGAATTGGTGGTCGTGATTTTTTGCAGCGGCAGCAACACCAGTAAATTCCACGCCACTGACAACATAATCGGATGAAGTCGCGTTTCGGGATCTTCTATCAGCAGCAGCGGTCGTGCGCCAATAGCCAGCGGCTCACTGCCCTGCGCCTGTATCAGCAGCGTAAACATACGCAGTAAAATCAGCTGGCGACTGCGCGAATCCGTTCCCGATATCAGTTTATTCAGCCTATCCAGCGAGCGCCATCCTTGCACGCCATCACGCGCTTGCGGATCAATGCGGCGCGCTTCACTGGCATCTTTGGGATGCTGCACCAAAAAATAGTGCTCCATCAGTTGTTGCATGGTTTGCAAACCTTGACGCAGCACCTCGTCGCTCAACGTTTGCGGCTGCGTCACCAGATCTCGCGTGAGCGTATCAAGCTCCATCGCTAACTGGTTCAAGGTTGAGGTGCGCGTATCGTTATTGCTTTCGCTATCTCGCCTGCGACGACTAAAACGCGCATCACGCAATCGCAGCACCGGATACCTGTGCAGCAGATGACGAATAGCCGCTCCCGTCCCCTCTTCAGGTAACACGTTGCCCTGCTGATCGACAAAGCGCCGTGTTGTGCTGACATGGCCATCACGCAACTTCGCCCGCGTACTGTAAAAGAGCCAACGTTGCCCTTGTGCGTCCCGTTGCCAGAACGGCGTAAGCAGCGCGTCTTGATCGCTGTGGTCATCACGGAAATGGAACACAATCTGCAGACGTCGTCGCTGATCGTTAACGTCGCCTGGCGTAAAGTAAAAATCAGCAGGCGTAAACTGATAATCTTCCGTTTGCGGTGACAATAACAGTGTAAGTGCGTCCAGTAGACTCGATTTGCCCCAGGCGTTTTCACCGATTAACAGGTTGGTGGGTGTCAGCGGCAAGGAAAGCTGACTGATGCCGCGAAAACCGCGAATATCGATATGTTGCAGAATCATACGTGGCTCATCCTCTTATTAACCGAAGCATGGTTGGCGAACGCAAACCGGTCAAGCCACTCTCTCTACAGGGTTTACTCTTAGCGCCTTTTTCGCTAGCGTGTCGCCACTTTCGCACGGATGGCTTAAATAATTATGTATTCCGGACTTCTGATTATTCTTGTTCCACTGGTCGTGGGCTGGCTGTTACCTCTGCATAAAACCGCAATTCTACGTGCAGTTAATCGCTTACTGAGCTGGATGGTGTATGTCATCTTGTTCTTCATGGGCATCAGTTTGGCGTTTCTTGATAACCTTAGCCGCAATCTGCTCACGGTATTTCACACCGCCGCAGTCGCCGCAGTTTGCATCATGTTATGCAATCTACTGGCATTGCTCTGGCTGGAAAAACGCTTGCCGTGGCAACACGCTCACAAACAGGAAAAATTGCCGTCGCGGCTGCATATGGCGCTGGAATCACTCAAGCTGTGCGGCGTAGTCATCGTGGGATTTTTATTAGGCCTGACACAGTGGAACTTTCTTCATCACGCCTCTGCAGCCAGTGAATACGCATTAATTTTCTTGCTGTTTTTAGTGGGAATACAGTTGCGTGGCAGCGGCATGACGCTGCGCCAAATTATCCTGAATCGCCGCGGCATGATTGTCGCCAGCGTCGTGTTAGTGAGTGCGTTGATTGGCGGTATGATTGCGGCGCTGCTGTTGGGTTTACCGTTAAAAAACGGTTTGGCAATGGCCAGCGGATTTGGCTGGTATTCGCTGTCCGGTATTTTAATGACCGAAGCGTTTGGCCCGGTCATTGGCAGCGCAGCGTTCTTCAATGACCTGTTACGCGAACTGATTGCTATTATGTTGATCCCAGCCTTAATTGCCCGTCATCGTTCCAGTGCATTGGGCTTATGTGGCGCCACCTCAATGGATTTCACCCTGCCGGTGTTGCAACGCGCAGGCGGCATGGAAATTGTTCCCGCCGCGATAGTGCATGGTTTTGTCATGAGCCTGCTGGCCCCTATTCTCATCGCCCTGTTCTCCGCTTAACGCCCTGAGCCGAAACGCAGCGCATTTTTTCACGGCTGCGTTTTGATAACCTCGTCTAAGCTTCTTTTTTTGCGCTTTCGGTTGTGCCATCGCCAGGATGGCCAATCACCAAAAGGAGAAGATGATGAAACAAACCATTGCGGCGCTGCTCGCAAAAACCCTTGAGAATGCAGGCGTCAAACGCATTTGGGGCGTGACCGGTGATTCGCTTAACGGTCTGAGTGACAGCTTAAATCGCATGGGAACCATTGAATGGATGCCAACCCGCCATGAAGAAGTTGCTGCGTTTGCCGCAGGCGCAGAAGCGCACGTGACCGGTGAGCTGGCAGTCTGCGCGGGTTCTTGTGGTCCCGGCAATTTGCATCTGATTAACGGCTTGTTTGATTGTCATCGTAACCATGTTCCGGTATTAGCCATTGCCGCACATATTCCTTCCAGCGAGATCGGTAGCGGCTATTTTCAGGAAACGCACCCACAAGAGCTGTTTCGCGAATGCAGCCATTACTGCGAGTTGGTTTCTAATCCAGAGCAATTACCTCAAGTCTTAGGCATCGCGATGCGTAAAGCGATCCTGAATCGCGGCGTGTCAGTGGTGGTCATCCCTGGCGATGTTGCGCTGAAGTTAGCGCCAGAAACGGCGAGCGCGGCGTGGTATCCGCCACAGCTTCCACACATCCAACCGCAAGCTGCAGAGTTAGCGCGTCTGGTTCAAACCCTAAACGAAGCCAGTAATATTACTTTGCTTTGCGGGAGTGGCGTTGCAGGTGCGCATAAAGAAGTGGTTGAGCTGGCCGCGACGCTAAAAGCGCCTATCGTTCATGCGCTGCGCGGCAAAGAACACATTGAATATGACAATCCTTACGATGTCGGCATGACCGGGCTTATCGGATTCTCATCAGGTTTCCACGCGATGATGAATGCCGACACGCTGGTGCTGCTCGGAACGCAATTTCCCTATCGCGCTTTCTACCCGGAAAAAGCCAAAATTATCCAACTGGATATCAATCCCGGTAGCCTTGGCGCGCACTGTCGCGTGGATCAAGCCTACATTGGCGATGTGAAAACCACCCTGCAGACGATATTGCCGCAGCTGATGGATAAAACCGATCGTCAGCATCTCGACAGCGCATTGAAACATTATGTTGAGGCACGCAAAGATCTCGACGATCTCGCCAATGCCAACGACAAGCAGGCCATTCATCCGCAATATCTTGCTCAGCAGATTAGCCACTACGCCAACGATGACGCTATTTTCACTTGCGACGTGGGTACACCCACCGTCTGGGCTGCGCGTTATTTGAAGATGAACGGGAAGCGTCGTTTACTGGGCTCGTTCAACCACGGATCAATGGCAAACGCCATGCCGCAGGCCTTGGGCGCGCAGGCCATCGATCGCGATCGTCAGGTGGTCGCGCTGTGTGGTGACGGCGGTTTCAGTATGTTGATGGGGGATTTCATTACGGTTGCGCAGTTGAAGTTGCCGGTAAAACTGGTGATTTTCAACAACAGCGTGCTGGGTTTTGTCGCGATGGAGATGAAGGCTGGCGGTTATTTAACCGATGGCACAGAGCTAGACAACCCTGACTTCGCCGCTATTGCGCAAGCCTGTGGCATTAAAGGTATCCGCGTAGAAAAAGCGTCTGATCTGAATGGCGCGCTGGAACAGGCGTTTTCCCATGATGGCCCGGTGCTGATTGACGTTATCACCGCCAAAGAGGAGTTGGCGATGCCGCCACAAATCAAAATGGAGCAGGCCAAGGGTTTCAGTCTTTACATGCTGCGGGCCATTCTGAATGGTCGCGGCGATGAAGTGGTTGAACTGGCGAAAACCAACTGGTTGCGGTAAAACCATAGAACTTCGCAAGCGGGCGCCATGCCCGCTTTTTTTATTAATCAGGAAAGTTCAGGAGCGCAACGTGATCGATTTACGCAGTGATACCGTTACCCGGCCTAGTGCCGCGATGTTGCAAGCGATGATGACGGCAGAGACCGGCGATGACGTCTATCGCGATGATCCTACGGTTAATGCACTGGAAGCTGAAGCTGCGCACTTGAGCGGCAAAACTGCCGCGCTGTTCTTTCCAACCGGTACCCAAGCAAATTTGGTCGCGTTGCTCAGCCATTGCGAGCGCGGCGATGAATATATCGTGGGCCAGCAAGCGCATAACTACAAATATGAAGCGGGCGGCGCTGCAGTACTTGGCAGTATTCAGCCGCAGCCGATTTTAGCCGCCGCTGATGGCACATTGCCGTTGGCGTCTATTGCTGCTGCAATCAAGCCTGATGACATTCATTTCGCACGTACTCGCCTGCTCAGTCTGGAAAATACCCATCATGGTAAAGTGCTGCCGCTGGCTTATCTGGCTGAAGCTTTTGCCTTTACCCGCCAACACCAACTGGCGCTGCATATTGATGGCGCACGTATTTTCAACGCCGTTGTTGCTCAAAAGGTCACGCTGGAAGCCATCGCACGCTATTGCGATAGCCTGACCATTTGCCTTTCTAAAGGGTTGGGTACGCCAGTGGGATCGCTGTTATGTGGCGATGAAGCCTACATTGAGCGTGCACGCCGTTGGCGCAAAATGACCGGTGGCGGCATGCGCCAGGCCGGTATTCTGACGGCTGCCGGTTTGTATGCGCTGCAACATAACGTGACGCGTTTACAAGAGGATCACGACAACGCCGCATGGCTGGGACAACAGCTGCATGAAATTGGCGTTGAGGTCGTTGATCAGCAAACCAATATGCTGTTTGTCCGTGTACCTGCGGAACAGGTTGAACCGCTCAAGGCGTGGATGAAGGCGCGTGATGTGCTGATTAGCGTCGGCCCAGCAACACGTTTGGTGACGCATATTGATGTTGACCGTGCAGCGCTGGAACAGGTTGTCACGCACTGGAAAGCCTTTTTACAGCAGTAACAGCGTGCTATTCCGCCGCGCCATATTTTTCCAGTAGCGCGGCGGCAATCGCTGCGGTTTCTGCATCCGGTAGTCCGCGATAATCAGTTGGCCGAAAGTGCATCTGAAAGGCGGCGATCAGATTTTGCTGCTGAAGTAGCGTCATCTCTGGCGTCACCGCGTAACCGTAGCGCTGCAGCAATTCCATCACCTGTGCCGTTGGCACCGGCGTCTGCGCGGCTTTTCCGGCTAAATAAACCTGCACACGATCGGCATCTGGCCACGCGCCAATACCTTGCTGCGCCAGTTGCTGCCAAGGGAAACGGGGGCCCGGATCCTGTTTGCGCTGCGAAGCGATATCGCTGTGCCCGACAATATTCTCAGGCGCGATGCCGTAACGCTGCGCCACGTCTTTCACTAGTGCGCTTAGCGATGCGATTTGCGCCGGGGTAAAAGCTTGCCATTCGCGCCCGGTTAGCGTGCGTCGATAACCACTGTTCACCAGTTCGATACCCACTGACGTATCGTTGATGCGCGTAGCACCACGCCAAAAGCTGGGGCCAGCATGCCAGGCTAAATCACGCTCGGGAACTAACTGCCAGATAATGCCTTTGCCCTCGCGTTGTGGCGGCTGGCGCGGGATAAGGTAATGCGCACTGACCTGATTATCGGTCAAAGTAGCGAGTGAAGATGAGAAGTCTTCGGCGGTGTAGTGAATCACAATCACCTTGATACGCGGGCGCGCACCTTGAGCCGGATGGCGTAAATCGGCCCAGTAACCCTTACGTGATTCCACGCCAGACTGGCAGCCAGACAATAGGATCGCTGCCAGTATTAGTATCCATTTTTTCAACTAACGATGACCGCCGTGCCGCTTACACTCACCATCAACATGCTGCTGTCTTTGCCGACGGTTTCGTAATCGATATCAATCCCCACAACCGCATTAGCGCTTAATGCTTTTGCCTGTTCTTGCAGTTCTTTGAACGCGATTTCTCGCGCCTTACGTAACTCTTTCTCATAGGCGCCCGAGCGACCGCCGACGATGTCGCGAATACCGGCAAAAAAGTCACGGAAAATATTCGCGCCCAAAATCGCTTCACCCGTTACAACGCCACAATATTCGGTAATGCGGTGCCCTTCTAGCGTAGGCGTGGTAGACAATTTCATCGTGTTCTCCTTCTCTGAAAACCAGACTAAAACCTTAACAAAGCGGACTAAGGCTCTTTCGACTAAAAAGCACGGCTATACTCTATGCTAAAAATGGCGCTTTGCCAGAGAACAATAAGGAAATCGAGATGAGAAACAAAGCCTTTGCGCTGTTGATACCTGCGGCAGTGCTGCTTAGCGCCTGTACCACGGTTGAGCCGGTCATCAAGGATAATGGCCCACGTACAGCGCCCTGCGCTGAGGGCGGTCCTGATAGCGTTGCCCAGCAGTTTTATGACCTGCGCGTTGCCCAGCCTACGCAGGGTTTGCCTGACAGCAGCACGCTGGCAAAATATCGTCCTTATCTAAGCGATCACCTTTATCAAACGTTACTTGCCGCCAACGGCAACACCAAAAATGGCGCATGGCGCAACGGCGATCTCTTCTCCAGCCTGGCGCAAGGTCCAACGGTAGCCAGCGTAGCGGACGCCTCCACTATTCCTAACAGCGATGCGCATAATATTCCTTTGCGTGTTGATCTGAGCCGTGACGGTAAACAATGGCAGGATGAAGTATTGATGATCCGTGAAGGCACCTGCTGGGTCGTTGACGACATACGTTATGCGGCCAACTGGTCACATCCGGGTAGCGGCACGCTGGGTCAGACGCTGGAATACGAGAAGAAGTAATACATTATTTTTCAGGTATTTAGATAAAAAAAGCGTACTGCAGCAATGTGGTGCGCTTTTAGTTTCAGTTCAAGGATAAACACGCAACCCAGCCAAACGTGAAGGGGAAAGGCGCGATATTGTGCTACGCTTTTAGGGTTTTGCTGCTGTTTCATAAATTTTAACCCACCTCAATTGCATAACTATTCTGAGGACGTTAAAATCCACGACACTAATAGCTATTCATATTTGGCGCATGAGTATTCAACTAAACGCAATTAACTGCTTCTACGGTGCTCATCAGGCGCTGTTTGACATCAACCTGGAATGCCCGCAGGGCGAAACGCTGGTGCTGCTCGGTCCGAGCGGCGCAGGCAAAAGTTCTCTGCTGCGCGTACTGAATTTGCTGGAGCATCCGCGCTCTGGCCATTTGCAGATCGCCGGAAACCAGTTCGATTTCAGCAAAAAGCCCTCTGACGCGGCAATTCGCGAACTTCGCCAAAATGTCGGCATGGTTTTTCAGCAATATAATCTTTGGCCGCACCTCACTGTGTTGCAAAACCTGATTGAAGCGCCCTGCCGCGTCTTGGGTTTAAGCAAAGCGGATGCAAAAGCACGCGCCGACAAGCTGTTGGATCGCCTGCGCTTAATGCCTTATAGCGATCGCTTCCCGCTGCATCTTTCCGGCGGTCAGCAACAGCGCGTCGCTATTGCGCGTGCGTTGATGATGGAACCTCAGGTATTGCTATTCGATGAGCCTACTGCCGCGCTCGATCCCGAAATCACCGCCCAGATTGTCAGCATTATTCGCGAGCTGGCGCAGACCCAAATTACCCAAGTAATCGTTACCCATGAAGTGGAAGTGGCACGTAAAACTGCCAGCCGCGTGGTTTACATGGAGAACGGTCATATTGTGGAACAGGGCGACGCCAGCCGATTTACACAGCCGCAAACCGAAGCGTTTGCCAACTACCTTTCGCACTAAGTCAGGATGCTAAAAATGAAAAAAGTTGTACTTGCTGCACTGCTTGCTGGATTGAGCCTGAGCGCATCAGCCGCTCAAACGATTCGCTTCGCCACTGAAGCCTCTTATCCTCCGTTTGAGTTTGTTGACTCAGACAACAAAATTCAGGGCTTCGATGTCGATCTGGCTAACGCACTGTGTAAAGAGATCGACGCAACCTGTACTTTCACCAATCAGGCCTTTGACAGTTTAATCCCAAGCCTGAAATTCCGTCGTTTTGATGCTGTTATGGCCGGCATGGATATCACGCCAGAGCGTGAAAAGCAGGTTCTGTTCAGCAAGCCTTATTACGATAACTCTGCGCTGTTTGTTGCGCAGAAAGGCAAAGTGGCTGATGTGACAGCACTGAAAGGCAAACGTGTTGGGGTTCAGAATGGCACCACGCACCAGAAATATTTGACCGAAAAACACAGTGAAATTACCACCGTACCTTACGACAGCTACCAGAACGCGATTCTTGACCTGAAAAATGGCCGTATCGATGCCGTCTTTGGTGATACCGCAGTGGTAAACGAATGGCTGAAGCAGAACACTGCGCTGGCACCTGTCGGTGAAAAAGTCACGGACAAAGCCTATTTCGGTACCGGTTTGGGTATCGCAGTACGCATGGGTAACAGCGAGCTGCAGACTAAATTCAACGCCGCGTTGGATAAAGTCAAAGCAGACGGCACTTACAAAACCATCTACAGCAAATGGTTCCAACAGTAATTTTCAATGAATGAAATGATTCCACTCGCAAGCGCCGCCGGTATGACCGTCGGCCTTGCCGTTTGTGCTCTCATCGCTGGCCTGGTGCTGGCGATGATTTTTGCTGGCTGGGAATCGGTGCGCTGGAAACCGCTGGCGTGGCTCGGTACAGGTTTAGTCACGTTGATCCGCGGCCTGCCGGAAATTCTGGTGGTGCTGTTTATCTATTTCGGCGCCTCGCAGCTGCTGCTGATCTTATCTGACGGCTTTACCCTCAATTTCGGCCTGTTCCAGTTGCCGATACAGATGCAGATCGAAAACTTCGACGTCAGCCCCTTCCTGTGTGGCGTGATTGCCTTGGCGATGCTTTATGCCGCTTATGCATCCCAAACCCTGCGCGGCGCATTAAAAGCGGTGCCGGTGGGACAATGGGAGTCGGGTCAGGCGCTGGGCATGAAGAAATCAGCCATATTTTTTCGTCTGATTATGCCGCAGATGTGGCGGCATGCCTTGCCAGGCTTAGGCAACCAATGGCTGGTATTGCTGAAAGATACGGCGCTGGTATCGTTGATTAGCGTAAATGACCTGATGCTGCAAACCAAAAGCATTGCGACCCGCACTCAAGAGCCGTTTACCTGGTTTTTAGTGGCGGCGGCTATTTATCTGGTTATTACGTTGTTCAGCCAGGCGGTATTACGCCGCATTGAATTACGCACTACCCGTTTTGAGCGGGGAAACAGCTGATGCTTGAGTATCTACCCGAATTAATGAAAGGGCTGCATACCAGCCTGACACTGACTGTGGCCTCGCTGATCGTGGCGCTGGTGCTGTCATTGCTGTTCACCGTGGTGCTGTCACTTAAAATGCCGCTGCTGACACCGCTGGTAAAATGTTTTATTACGCTGTTTACCGGCACGCCGCTGCTCGTACAAATATTCTTGATCTATTACGGTCCCGGCCAGTTCCCGAGCATTCAACAGATTCCCTGGTTGTGGCATCTGCTGTCACAACCGTGGCTGTGTGCCATGTTGGCACTGTCACTAAACAGTGCGGCTTATACCACGCAGCTTTTTTATGGTGCTGTGCGTGCCATCCCTGCTGGTCAATGGCAATCCTGTGCTGCGCTTGGGATGAACCGCAAAGATACGCTGCGCATCCTGCTGCCTTACGCCTTTAAACGCGCCCTCTCATCCTATTCCAATGAAGTGGTGCTGGTGTTTAAAGGCACCTCCCTGGCTTATACCATTACGCTGATGGAAGTGATGGGACACGGACAATTGCTGTACGGACGCACCTACGATGTCACCGTGTTCGCGGCGGCGGGTCTGGTTTATCTGTGCGTCAATGGTTTACTCACTTTGATGATGCGTCTGATCGAAAAGCGCGCGCTGGCATTTGAGCGCCGAAACTGATATTTAGGCGAGAATTCTCGCCTTTTTCACTTATTTACTCACAGATATTGCATAAAGATTCATTCAGTGGCATCTTGTAACGCGTCCAAACGCTGTGCTAATGACGTTTTACAGGAGCCGTATCATGAAAAAATGGATTGTTGCCGCTGCACTGGCAACCCTGGCAATGAATGCCCACGCTGCGGAGAAAATCCGTTTTGCCTCTTCGGCAACCTATCCCCCTTTTGAATCTCTGGATCGTGAAAATCAGCTTGTCGGCTTCGATATCGATTTGGCTAAAGCGTTATGCCAGCAGATGAAAGCAGACTGTACGTTTACCAATAACGCTTTTGACAGCTTGATTCCGTCGTTGAAATTCCGTCGTTACGATGCGGTGATCTCCGGCATGGACATCACGCCCGATCGCAGTAAACAGGTTGATTTCACGCAGCCTTATTACGCTAACTCCGCCATCGTTATTGCTCGCAAAGGTAAATTCAACGATTTCAGCCAGCTGAAAGGCAAGCGCATTGGCGTAGAGAACGGCACCACGCATCAGAAATTCTTGCAGGATAAACATCCTGAAGTCGTGATGGTGGCCTATGACAGCTACCAGAACGCAATTTTGGATATGAAAAACGGTCGTCTGGATGGCGTATTTGGCGACAGCGCAGTGGTTAATCAGTGGTTAAAAACCAATAACGATCTCGCTACCGTGGGTGAACATGTCACCGATACCGATTACTTTGGCACCGGTTTAGGTATCGCAGTACGCAAAGGTAACGAAGAGTTACGCGAGAAGTTGAATAGCGCACTGGCTGAAATGAAAGCTAATGGCAGCTGGCAGCAGCTCAATCAGAAGTGGTTCCCCGAATAAATATTATGGGCCAGCAAGGTCATTGTCTGACCGGTTCTGCACTGTCCTCAGTTCAGATGATTGCTACGCTGGCCCACCCTCGTTCATCAATCGCTCGGCAACCGCTAAAACCTGACAAAGCAGAGTTGCGGCAGGCGTGCGTTCAACGCTTATGGAAAAAGACGCGGCTGCTGACAGGCAGGAAAAGCAGCATCAGCACCACAACGTCCGGTAGCTTCTGCAACAGCGTATGGTGGATAATCTGCGCATTACTCTCACCGCTAATACTGAATATTTCTGGGTAGATCCATCCCATTGAAGCCATCAGCATATAAAACAACACAATCACCTGTGTCCCGACATATCCCCAACGTCCGCGATTGCTGCCCCGCATCAACGTAAACGCGCAACGTAGCTCAAACAGAAAAATCAGTTGGCTGGCAATAAAGATAAATGTGGAATCCCAGGCTTGGGCGCTGCGATGAACAAAATTAACGATTTCGGCGTAACCCAGTTCGTTAGCTAGCATCAATACGCTAAGGCAACGCGTAACGATAATAGCAATCCCTGCGACCGATACCGCCACGGGTGCTTCTGGTAAAACCGGGCGGTGTTTGAGGGTTTCCGACATGTTCCGTGCTCCGTACGCCATTGAAAATGGGCTGGAAAACCAGCCCATTCTTATAGTGGCAAAGCTTACGAGTTTCAGCCACGTTTAGCTTTCTGAATATCGCTTAAACGTTGTTTTTCTGTATGCGCCATGAAGCGCCAGGCAATAAAACCAACCAAACCGACAATGAACAGGATCAGCGAGGCCAGTGCATTAATTTCCGGGTTCACGCCACGGCGCACGGTGGCGAAAATTGCCATGGGTAGCGTGGTCGCGCCTGGTCCGGTGACAAAACTGGAAATCACCAGATCATCAAGCGATAGCGTAAACGCCAGCAACCAGCCCGTCACCAGCGCGGGTGCAATCATCGGCACGGTAATCACGAAGAACACTTTCAGCGGCGTTGCGCCCAAGTCCATCGCCGCTTCTTCAATGGAGCGATCCAGTTCACGCAGGCGCGAATTGATCACCACCGCCACATAGGCGGTACAAAACGTGACGTGCGCCAGCCAGATAGTTAACATGCCGCGCTCACTCGGCCAGCCGATGGCATTGCCAATCGCGACAAACAGCAACAGCAGCGATAACCCCGTAATCACATCCGGCATAACCAGTGGCGCTGTCAGCATAAAGGCAAAACCGTTGTGACCGCGGAAATGACCGAAGCGCACAATGATCACTGCCGCCAGCGTGCCCAATACCACCGCCATGCTGGCCGATAACCCCGCGATGCTTAAACTCAGCAGCACCGCATCAATCATCGCATCATCCTGAAACAGCACGCTGTACCAGTGAAACGAAAAACCTTCCCACACCGTGACCAGCTGCGAGCTGTTGAATGAATAAATCACCAACAGCAGCATCGGCGCATAAAGAAACAGGAAACAGCACGCCAAAATGGCGGTGCGCCAGGGCGAGCGGATCGTTGGCAGATTATTCATCCCTTCTCTCCCATTTCACGATTTTGATGCTTGTGGAACCAGATGATAGGCAGAATCAGTATCAGCAGAATAATCACCGCCAACGCAGATGCGACTGGCCAATCGCGGTTATTAAAGAACTCTTGCCACAAGATACGACCAATCATGATGCTGTCAGGCCCGCCAAGCAGTTCAGGAATCACGTATTCTCCGACCGCCGGAATAAATACCAGCATCGAACCGGCAATAATCCCACCTTTGGTTAGCGGCACAATCACCTTGAAGAAAGTTTTCAGCGGACGCGCACCCAAATCCAACGACGCTTCCACCAGCGAATAATCGATGCGGGTTAATGCGGTATAGATAGGCAGCACCATAAACGGCAAATAGCAGTAAACAATGCCGATATAAACCGCAGTGTTGGTGTAAAGGATCACCAGCGGATGGTCGATCACGCCCAGCCACAGCAAGAAGCGGTTCAAAATACCGTTGTTGTTAAGGAGCCCCATCCAGGCATAAACACGCACCAGAAATGAGGTCCACGACGGCAGAATCACCAGCAGCAGCAGAATGGTGCGCATTGAGGGCTTACTGTGCGCCACCGCCCACGCCAGCGGATAACCAATCAACAGACAGATCACCGTGGAGATCGCTGCCACTTTCAAAGATTGCAAATAGGCGTCGATATACAGCGGATCATCAGTAAGTTGCAGATAGTTGGCAAAATTGAGAATCAGGCTGAACTGATCGTCGGCCCAGCTGATTAAATCGGTATACGGCGGAATGGCGCGAGCGATATCCGCGAAGCTGATTTTCAGCACGATCAGGAAAGGCAGCAGGAAAAACAGCACCAGCCAAATATAAGGCAATGCAATGACCAGCTTGCGGCCATGTTGCATTTTGATGCGCGTTACCCAGCGCTGCAGCGGCGTACCAACCAATTTGGCGGGCGCTTTGCTGCGTTGAAAAATCTGGCTCATTGCGCCTCCTTAAACCGTCAACACCACGCAGCTGTCGCTTTCCCAGTAGAGACGAACTTCGTCGCCCCATGTCGGCAACCCTTTGCGAAAGCGGTGTGCATTTTGCAATTGTGCACTGATCATTTGCCCGCTACGCAGGCGCACATGAAAAATCGACAAGTCGCCTAAATAGGCAATATGCACCACTTCACCCACCGCAAAGTTACAGCCATCTGCAGGAACTTCTTCACAAAGCATCACTTTTTCTGGACGCAGCGCGACGTGTACCGGCACGTTGTCTGTCACTGAGACGTCTGAGTCCACTTTCAGTGGATGCAGCAAGCCGGGGCTGTCTATTACCAGGCCATCCTCACGACGCTCGCGCAGCAGACCCTCAAAGACATTGACTGAGCCGATAAATTCGGCGCTGTAGCGGCTGGTTGGGTGTTCATAAATCTCTTCCGGCTCGCCAATCTGCACAAATTTGCCGCGGTTCATGATGGCAATACGACCCGCCATGGTCATCGCCTCTTCCTGATCGTGCGTCACCATCACGCAGGTCGCGCCGACACGCTCAAGAATATCGACCACTTCTAACTGCATGCGGTCACGCAACTTTTTATCCAACGCACCCATCGGCTCATCCAGCAATAACAGCTTTGGACGCTTTGCCAGACTACGTGCCAGCGCCACACGCTGACGCTGGCCGCCCGAAAGCTGATGCGGTTTACGTTTGGCGAACTCTTGCATGTGCACTAACGTCAGCATCTCTTCAACCCGGCTGCTGATCTCACCCTTTGGCAACTTGTCCTGCTTCAGGCCAAAAGCGATGTTCTGTTCCACAGTCATATGTGGAAACAGGGCGTAGGACTGGAACATCATGTTAATTGGGCGCTGATATGGCGCAACGTGAGACAAATCTTGTCCATCCAATACGATCTGGCCGCTGGTTGGCGGTTCAAAGCCCGCCAGCATGCGCAGTAGCGTCGATTTACCGCAGCCGGATGCACCCAGCAGCGCAAAAATTTCGCCTTTGTAAATCGTCAGGCTGACATCATCAACAGCGTGCTGACCATCAAACGATTTGGTCAGGTTGCGGATTTCTAGCAGCGGCGTTAACGCCTTTGCGGTTTTATTTTGAGGACGAGGAATGGCGTCGTTCACTAACATTAATCTCCGGGGCCACGCGGAACTGCACGGCAAAGCCAGCCGCTAAAAATGGCACAACAGAGGCCATCACTGCACCTCTGTTGCTGTTTCGTTATAAGCCTATTCGTTTAGAACGAATTACTTACCACTTTTTACTTTAGTCCATGCACGCGTACGCACACGATCCAGTTTTGGATCTTGTACTTTCAGCACGAACAGTTTTGACATGGCTTCAGGCGTTGGGAAGATACCTGGATTATTACGCACGTCAGCGTTAATCAGCGGCAGCGATGCCTTGTTACCGTTAGCGTAGGACATCTTGTTAGAGACATCAGCGATCACTTTCGGATCCATCATGTAGTTCAGGAACTGATAAGCGGCATCCAGATTTTTCGCGTCTTTCGGAATCGCCATCATGTCAAAGAACGCCAGCGCGCCCTCTTTGGGTACGCTGTAAGCCAGATGTACGCCGTTTTTCGCGGCATCGGCGCGATCTTTCGCCTGCAAAATATCGCCTGACCAACCAATAGCCACGCAGATATTGCCGTTAGCCAAATCGTTGATGTACTGCGAAGAGTGGAAATAGCGAATATTCGGACGCAATTTCAGCAGCAGATCGGTGGCTGCACCTGAGTAATCCTTCGCATCTGAGCTGTTCGGATCTTTACTGAGATAGTTCAGCACGGTGGCGAAAATCTCTTCTGGCGCATCGAGGAAGGAAACCCCGCAGCCTTTCAATTTTTCCAGGTTCTCAGGTTTTAAGACCAAATCCCAGCTGTTAACGGGCGCATCCGCACCCAACGCCGCTTTAACTTTATCAACGTTATAACCAATACCGGTGGTGCCCCACAGATAAGGAATGGCGTATTTATTGCCCGGATCGTGCTGCGCGACTTTTTCCATCAGCGCCGGATCGAGATTTTTGTAGTTAGGCAATTTACTTTTGTCTAACGGCTGAAACACGCCAGATTGCAGCTGACGCGCCAGGAAGCTGGAGGATGGCACTACCACGTCATAACCGGTGCTGCCGGCCATTAACTTGCCTTCCAGCACTTCGTTGGAGTCAAACACGTCATAGACCACTTTAGTGCCGGTCTGTTTTTCGAAATTCGGAACGGTATCTGGTGAGATATAATCGGACCAGTTATATACGTGCAGCGTTTTATCTTCCGCCATTGTGCTGGCAGAAGCTGCCATCAGCACGCCAGCAACCACACCTGACAACCATTTTTGACGTTGGTTGGACATGTTTTACTTCCTCCTGAGCGGGTCATCACAACGCTACAAATACCTGATCCGAACGTTGCGTTCTGTGCGTAAAATTAGTGACACAATGAATCATTATTCAGCGGGAGTTTAATAGTAAAAACCTATACCTGCGCTGCATTTACAAGGCTGACGTAGCCCCGCAAGAATAGCCGCCCTGATGAGGGTTAACCAGACCTCAGCGTAAAAAACGCCTAATTGCGATATTTTATTCATCTTTAAACTATGAGGTTCGGCTTTGATGGCATAAAGAACGACAAATATCTGGCATTAAAGGGCAAAATGCAGAATAAAACGTGGTGGGGCATAAAGAAAAACTGCTGCATTATGCAGCAGTTAAATCTGGAAGGATTAATGCAGCATTGAGTGGCCGAGCAAGGTCGCCGGGCGCTCCTCTTCTTCATCTTCACTCATCATCAACAAATTGTTGGCAAACGCTTCCAGAATGACCATGGAAATTTGCTCTTCACTCTGCTTCATGAAATGTGAAAACTGGCCAAAGGTTAGACCCGCTGTGGTGGTCATCGACTGACACACAATCAGCTTCGGCAAATTATCATCCTGAATGTCGATAAAGGCTTTAACCGTGAGTGAACTGGCATTGATTTGCGACAGGTCGCCAACCAAAGGAATTAATGCCGTCGGCTTCACTTCCGCCAGCGCAGAAAACAGAATGACGTTGTCGACCAGATCGATTTTGGCGTCAAACACCCCTTCAAAGTTCTGCATGTGCGGCAGATGAAGTGCCTGACAGGCATCACATTCGAACCAGGTGATATTTTGCTGATCCAGCCAGCGACGCAACAGGTCGATATCCGGAACGACAAGAGAATCCATCGTAAAATCCCTTGGGGTGAATAAACAGGCGACTAAGCTTACGGAAAAATTGCCATTGACGCTATGAAAACCGCTGAAAAGCGCGGGTTAGCCAGCGGTTTTAGGACGTTGGCCGGGTAGAGCGTGTTGCTCAATCCAGTCAATCATCATACCGGCAATATTCAACCCGGTGGAGGCTTCAATACCTTCTAACCCTGGCGAGGCGTTAACTTCCATCACTAACGGGCCGCGATGTGCGCGTAAAATGTCAACGCCTGCAATGTCTAATCCCAGTGTTGACGCGGCTTTAACAGCAATTTCACGCTCCTGATCGGTGATGTTAACCGGATGCGCTTTACCGCCGCGATGCAGGTTTGATCGGAAATCGCCCTCTTTCGCCTGACGCTCAATGGCCGCGACCACCTTGTTGCCAATGACGAGACAACGAATGTCGCGCCCTTGCGCTTCCTTGATAAACTCTTGCACCAGAATATGCGCATTCAGGCCGCGAAAGGCGTCAATAACGCTTTCCGCAGCCTGCCGCGTTTCTGCCAGCACCACACCAATTCCCTGACTCCCTTCCACCAGCTTTACCACCAGCGGCGCGCCGCCCACCATCGCGATAAGATCTTGCGTATCGTCAGGCGAGGAGGCAAAACCAGTTACTGGCATATTAATGCCTGCCCGTGCCAGCAACTGCAAGGAGCGTAATTTGTCACGCGCGCGGGTAATCGCTGCGGAGTCATTGAGCGGATAACTGCCGCACATCTCAAACTGGCGCAACACAGCCGTGCCATAAAAGGTGATGGAGGTACCGATGCGAGGAATAACGGCGTCAACATATTCCAGCGGTTCGCCACAATAATGTACTGCAGGCGACGCGGGATTGATGTTCATGTAGCAAGAAAGCGGATCAATGATGTGAATAAAATGGCCACGCTGCTCGGCAACTTCACGTAAACGGCGGCATGAATAAAGCGATCCATCACAAGACAGGATGGCCATTTTCATCATCACATTCCTTGGGTCAGATTAGCGTGTCGCCCAACCCTGCTGATGCAGATAATCCAGCATAAATGGGCGCGTTTCTTTAATGATCAGGCGCTGAATCAGCTGGCTCCAGGTTTCGCTACGCTGGTTACTGTCGCGCTGCTGATAATATTCAGTAATCTGATTATCGTAATCGGCAAGCACCGCTGGATCCACCGATTGATAGCGATTTTCATGCACTAACATCGCCTGTGGCATACGCGGCTTCACATTTGGTGCGGATTCAGGATAACCCATACAGAAACCAAACAGCGGCAGCACATATTTTGGCAGCTCAAGTAATTCAGTAACCTGCGCAATGCTATTGCGGATACCACCAATAAACACGCCACCCAGATCCATTGACTCTGCTGCAATCATGGCGTTCTGTGCCATCAATGCTGTATCAACACAACCTAACAGCAGTTGCTCAGCGCGACCAAGCTGCGCATCCGGGCAGATCTGCAGATGACGATTGAAATCGGCACAGAAGATCCAAAACTCAGCCGCATCCGCCACCCAAGGCTGTCCGCCAGATAAAGTGACCAGCTGATCGCGCAGGCCTTTGTCGGTGATGCGCACAATAGAAGAACACTGCAAAAAGCTGGATGTGGACGCCGATTGCGCTGCGTGAATAATTGCCTCACGTTGCGCTTCGCTGATGGCTTGATCGGTAAACGCGCGAATGGAACGGTGGCTACACAATAAATCAATGGTCGGTGTCATAAACTCTCCAGCAACATTATCTTTTTTTGTCGGTGCGATTAAACAACTGCGGCGCCATCGCTTTTGCGGTGCGCCACATTAATAGCCAGGCGGCAGGCAGCATCAAAATGACGCCAAATAACAACAGCCCGGTCGCCAGCGTTTTGCTGTCGACCGATGTTGACGCAGGCAGCCACTGATTGATCACCAGCAGTGCGGCAATAATCAGCAGGCCACCTATCGCCTCCATTACCAGAATGGGTTTCGGTAATCTCGCTACATTTCGCATTACTCCGCTCCTGCATCACACCTGAATGGAACGGTAATTATGGTTAACAAGTCAGCGCCTGCCCATACCCGACATCTTTTGAAAAGAAGTTAAGACCCGTACATAACGCTGACGCGCCTGCATTTTAGATCAAGACGGGTATAGACGGCGGGCATCAGACTAACAGGTAAATCCTGCTTTCTTTAAGCGGTACGAGCGGGCATGATGATTGTCATTCTTTTACCTGTTGCGTGATGCAGATCACACAACATAGTCTGCAAGGAGTTTTCAATGATTGCTGTAATTTTTGGTCGCCCGGGTTGTTCTTTTTGTGTACGTGCCAAAGAACTGGCTGACAAATTAGCGGCCGATCGCGACGATTTTAGCTTTCAATACGTTGATATTCAGGCGGAAGGGATTACGAAAGCGGATCTGGAAGCCAGCGCAGGCAAACCCGTAAACACCGTGCCACAGATTTTCCTCGACGAACAGCACATTGGTGGCTACACCGAGTTTGCGGCGTGGACTAAAGAAAACCTGGGCTTTGTTGCTTAAAGGTGCATGAAGATCTCACGAAGCGGTTTAGTCCAAACGATAAACTGCTTCGCTAATATCCGCGAAAATTGATCACGCCGCTGCATCACAACGCTCTGAACGGTTTCATCTCTACGCCCACCTTAACTTCTAAGCGTTAACATTATCCGCAATAATCGCACCAGCAACGCGCCACAACCGGCCCAAAAAATGGCACTCAGGCTCCATGCAGTCAGAAAAAGCCAATTTGTTGAGGGAAATAACGCGCTATTGAGCATCAATGCGGCTAACAACGATCCCCACAAAGCCATTAACAAGGTACTTTTCAGCGGGCTGTTCGTCTGCACTAAAGCCATAAAGACACCGGGAAGAATGAAAAGCAGTAATTCCGGCTGACCGCGGACAGCCGCTTTACCGGTCTGCCAAAAATCGTGCGCAAAAATGAACACCAGACTATAAATCACCACGCCCAGAAGACGGATAGTCCAGAGATAAGAACGCTGCGGCATATCACCCCACTCATCAACATTTAACATGACAAAATTCAACGCCCTACCTGCTGCGCTCAGGTGGAAATAAAAAGAAACAGTCCGCTGTTCGTCTGAATGATTTCAGCGCATAGCTGAGAAAGATTTTTCTGATTAGAATAGCCGCCGCATCACCCTATCCTGCAGCTGCATTTTTCAATGCGGGATGTTACGGCTTGCTCAAGATAACCAAAAACAAGCCACTCATCAATAAGTTACACGTAAACAAGAAGTTAAACAGTGAATATTAACGTCGCAGAATTGTTAAGCGGAAATGACGTTTTGTTATTATTTGTTGTATTGGCCCTCGGACTTTGTCTGGGTAAATTGCGTCTAGGCTCCGTTCAACTAGGAAATTCTATCGGCGTATTAGTGATTTCCCTGTTATTAGGGCAACAACACTTCGCGATAAATACGGACGCCTTGAGTCTGGGCTTTATGTTATTTATTTTTTGTGTTGGCGTTGAAGCCGGGCCTAATTTCTTCTCAATTTTTTTCCGCGACGGAAAAAACTATTTCATGCTGGCTATCGTCATGGTGGTCAGCGCGCTGGTATTAGCGTTGGGTTTAGGCAAGTTGTTTGGCTGGGATATCGGTTTAACCGCGGGCATGTTGGCGGGCTCTATGACCTCAACGCCCGTGTTGGTCGGCGCAGGCGATACCTTGCGGCAAAGCATCAGCGACAGCAAACAGCTGGCATTGATGCAGGATCACCTTAGCCTGGGTTATGCCATCACCTATCTGATTGGTTTAGTCAGTTTGATTTTTGGTGCCCGCTACTTGCCCCGTTTACAGCATCAAGATTTATCAACCTGCGCGCAACAAATCGCCCGTGAACGTGGTTTAGATGCCGACAGCCAGCGCAAAGTCTTTTTGCCGGTGATCCGTGCCTATCGCGTCGGCCCGGAACTGGTGGCGTGGAGCGGCGGTAAGAACCTGCGTGAATTAGGCATCTATCGTCAGACCGGTTGTTACATCGAACGTATTCGCCGTAATGGCATTATCGCCAGCCCTGATGGGGATGCGGTTCTGCAACTGGGCGATGATATTTCGTTGGTGGGTTATCCCGACGCTCACGCCCGTCTTGATCCTAGCTTTCGCAACGGCAAAGAAGTTTTTGATCGCGACTTGCTGGATATGCGCATCGTCACTGAAGAGATCGTGGTAAAGAACCATAACGCCGTGAATAAGCGCCTGAGCAAACTCAACCTGACCGATCACGGCTGCTTCCTTAACCGCGTAATTCGCAGTCAGATTGAAATGCCGATCGATGACAACATCATTCTCAACAAAGGGGATGTGTTACAGGTCAGCGGTGAAGCGCGTCGCGTGAAAAGCGTGGCCGATCGCATTGGCTTTATCGCCATTCATAGTCAAATGACCGATCTTCTGGCGTTCTGCGCTTTCTTTATTGTTGGGCTGATGATTGGCCTGATCACTTTCCAGTTCAGCAATTTTAGTTTTGGCATTGGTAACGCTGCCGGTTTGCTGTTTGCAGGTATCATGCTGGGCTTTCTGCGTGCTAACCATCCCACGTTTGGCTATATCCCGCAGGGCGCGCTGACCATGGTGAAAGAATTTGGTTTGATGGTGTTCATGGCAGGTGTTGGATTGAGTGCGGGCAGCGGCATTAATCATGGCCTGAGCAGCGACGGTGCCTTAATGCTGCTGTGTGGATTGCTGGTCAGCCTGATTCCGGTGGTGATTTGCTACCTGTTTGGCGCCTACGTACTGCGAATGAACCGCGCCCTGCTGTTTGGGGCCATTATGGGCGCACGAACCTGCGCGCCCGCCATGGAGATTATCAGCGATACCGCACGCAGCAACATTCCAGCACTCGGCTACGCAGGTACCTACGCAATAGCCAACGTCCTTCTGACGCTAGCAGGTACGCTGATTGTGATTATTTGGCCGATATTGCCCTTATAAAAATTTTTTAGTGGAGTCCAGAACTTTTTAATGGGGGTGCAGTCTTAATAAGTGCCACTGCTTTTCTTTGAAATCCCCAAATTGTGGAGCCCGTTAGTGATTTAGCTAGCGGGTTTTTTTATGCCTGAAATCCCCGGTCAAAGCGCCTGCCCATGAGATACAGCCTTCATGTAAATGTCATTAAACCTAAACCGTTTTGCAACCTGCATGAAGATTAAGAACCCTGCTATGGACGAATGCATCGAATAATTCCAGGATAGCCTCTTTATTTTATTAGCATTTAGTGCGCTGCTGCTCAGCAACGCGGTCACATCAAACTGAGCCAATTTTGCCTGTTTACAGATGTTGCCTATCCAAAACAGAGATTGCTGAATGTGCTCGCGCACTTTTCAAAGAGGAAGCCCGCCAATAATGGAAGAGTTAAACCGCTCGCTGTTTATGTTGATTAACGCTACACCCGCTTCGCCCGCCTGGATGTTGCAACTGGCGACATTTATTGCCAAAGACCTGATTGCCATTGTGCCGCTGCTGATTGTAGCGCTGTGGTTGTGGGGGCCACACGAGCAGGTTAAATCTCAGCGTGTGCTGGTGTTGAAAACCGGAATGGCCTTGATTTACGCGTTAGCGATCTCCTGGTGCGTTGGCCAGCTGCTGCCGCATCCTCGCCCATTTGCCATTGGCTTAGGGCATCAGTTCCTGCATCACACGGCTGACGACTCTTATCCCAGCGATCACGGCACCACCATCTTCACCTTCGCGCTGGCTTTTATCTTCTGGCATCGTTTGTGGTCGGGTGTAATTTTAATGCTGGTTGGCAGCGCTATCGCCTGGTCGCGCGTTTATTTGGGCGTGCACTGGCCAATGGATATGTTAGGCGGATTTTTGGTAGGGATGCTGGGTTGTCTGGCGTCGCATCTTGCCTGGCAAATTTACGGCAACCGCATGCTGAATGTGATCAATCCGCTTTACCGCACCCTTTTCGCGTTGCCGATTCGTAAAGGCTGGACGCAAGGTTAAAAAAAGGGGACGCATTGCGGCGTCCCCTCTCTTCACGAAAACCACTTCCCGAACCAGCCGTTAAATTTCATCATCACAAAATCGATAATACGACTGAAGAAACCGCCTTCTGGCACATCCTGCATGACCACCAGTGGACGCTGCTCAATAGTTTTGCCATCCAGCTGGAAATTAATGGTGCCGACAACCTGATTTTTCTTCAGTGGCGCTTCTAACTGAGGCGAACTTAGCGTGTAGCTGGCCTTGAGATTTTTCATCTGCCCCTTCGGAATGGTCAGCGCGGCATCTTTTTCTACCCCAAGGTTCACTTGATTGCGCTCGCCAAACCAGACGCGCTGCTGGGCGAAAGGCGCATCAGCTTTGATCGGCGTTACCGTTTCATAAAAACGGAAACCCCAGGTCAGTAACTTCTCACTCTCGCGGAAACGCATAGCGTCGGTAGCAGTACCCAGCACCACGGAAATCAATCGCATGTCGCCTTCGGTTGCAGAGGCCACCAAATTATTCCCTGCGCCTGAAGTGTGGCCCGTTTTAATGCCATCGACTTTTAGGTTGGTACTCCACAGCAGGCGATTTCGGTTCATCTGGCGAATATTATTAAAGGTAAATTCTTTCTCTTTATTTAGCGCATACTCTTCAGGCACATCACGAATCAACGCCTGACCAATCAGCGCCATGTCGCGCGCGGTGCTATATTGCCCTTCCGCATCTAAACCGTGCACCGTCATGAAATGCGTATTTTGCAGCCCAAAGGCTTTGACATAGTTGTTCATCAAGCCAATAAACGAATCCTGACTGCCGGCGACATAATCAGCCAGCGCAATACAGGCATCATTACCCGATTGAATCACAATGCCTTTATTCAGCTCATGTACCGGAATACGGTCGCCCGGTTTAAGAAACATCAATGATGAGCCTTTGAGTTTCGGATTACCCGTTGCCCACGCATCCTGACCCACAGTAACCAGATCGTCGGGTTTAATCTTGCCCGCTTTAATGGCCTGGCCGACCACATAGCTGGTCATCATTTTTGTCAGGCTGGCAGGATCGAGTCGTTGATCGGCATTAGATTCTGTTAATACTTTGCCGCTGGCGTAGTCGATTAAAATCCAGGCTTTCGCATCGATTTGAGGGGCATTCGGCGCCTGTTCAGCAAAAACGCTGATCGGCGCAACAATGAGTAATGAGGTTGCAGCAAAAAGCCGCAAACGGGAAGCGAAGCGAGTGTTTGTCATGAGCGTGACCGAATTGTCCTTGTTAAATCGGGGTTTTAAGGCAAAAACCTTCAGTTAGAACGCTAACCGTTGGCGTCCGCGAAAAAAACCGATGAACCGTAAAGTTTTTTAGAGTTTAGTAGAGTAATCCTGGCATTCACGCCTTGCGCCCCTTCTTCCGCTGACTCTTTTGCAAACTCTTTGTCTAACACGCTTTCCTCTCATAAACGTTCTCTCTTAAAAACTGCGTGAAATTCCGATTTTTCTCAGAACAGTTAAGACCGTCACAAAATTCAGCTAACCTGACTTGAGTCAGCCTGAGGAGAATGCCATGGACCTAGCCCTGTTTGATCTCGATGAAACGCTTATTTGCGAAGACAGCACCAGCCTGTGGCTGCGTTGGCTGGTCTCGCAAGGATTCGCATCCAGTGACCTTATTGCCGAAGAGCAGCAGTTGATGACGCAATATTACGCCGGCACGCTTTCTATCGAAGAATACATGAACAAAACGCTGGCACCGCTGGCGGGTATGGCCACCTTAACAGTCGAAGGTTGGGTGCGTCGCTTTATTCATCGCGATATCATGCCACGTGTGTTTCCAGCAGCGCGTGAACGCATAGAATGGCATCAACAGCGCGGCGATAAAGTGATGATTATCTCGGCCAGCGGCGAACACTTAGTCATCCCCATCGCCGAGCGTTTGGGTGCTTATGGCGCGTTGGCAATTGGAGTGGAAGTTGTAGACGACCGCTACAGCGGCCAAACCTACGGCACCATGACCTACAAAGATGGCAAAGTGACACGTCTAACGGACTGGAAGGCGTTACAGGAAGGCGAAGCGTTTGAGCGAACCTGGGCTTACAGCGACTCCATGAATGACCTGCCGTTGCTGGCACAGGCCGATCATGCGCATGTGATTAACCCCGACGCATTGCTGCATCAGGAGGCAATGAGCCGGGGCTGGGAAGTCTGTCACTGGGCAAGGTAATTATCCGCGGGACGCCGTGGCGTCCTGCGCTAATCCCACCTTGAGCAGTTTGCCGTTGGCTTCATCAGTAAGCACATAAAGATAGCCATCCGGTCCCTGACGCACATCGCGAATGCGCTCATTGCGATCCTCTAACAATCTCTGCTCCTCGACGACTTTCTCGCCGTTAACCCGCAGGCGAATCAGATTTTTCTCTTTCAGTGAGCCGATAAACAGCGAGTTTTTCCACTGCGGGAAACGGGCACTGTTATAAAATGCCATCCCGCTGAGCGCAGGCGAAACCTTCCAGTGAAACACCGGCTGCTCCGTGCCATCGGCATGTGTTCCTTTTGATTCCGGCACTTTCGAACCACTGTAGTCAACGCCATAAGTGGCCAGCGGCCAGCCATAATTTTTTCCCTTCTCAGGAATATTTACTTCATCGCCGCCGCGCGGGCCATGCTCGCTCTCCCACATTTCCTGAGTCCATGGATTGAGCGCCAGTCCTTGTGGATTACGCAGACCGTAGGCCCAAATTTCTGGTCGCGCACCGTCACGGTCAATAAAGGGATTATCTTTCGGTACGCTACCATCACTGTTCAGGCGCAGTAATTTCCCTTGCAGCTTGTCGAGATCCTGCGCGGTGCTGCTGGCAAAATTATCGCCAAACGCTATCCAGAGAAAACCCTGACGATCAAACGCCAGCCGCGTGCCGATGTTATTGCCGCGAGAGAGCATGGGTGTCTGGCGAATCACTTCACGGAAATCGCTGAGTTGACGATTATCCTCGCTCAGCGTGCCATATCCGACCACCGCACCCGCCTTGCCGCTGCTGTTGGCTTCGGTATAACTCAACCAGACGCGTCGGCTTTGTGCGAAATCGGGTGCCAGCACCACGTCCAGCAAACCGCTTTGACGCTGCGCCCAGACTTTCGGCACACCCTGAATCGGCTCGGATAGACCGCTACCGGGTTGCCAGCTACGCAACTGGCCGGAACGTTCGGTGATCAACAGGGTTTGGTTATCGGGCAGAAATGCCAGCGACCAAGGGTGATCGAGTTTTTCTTGCAGAACCTGCACGTGCAAGTCCGCCGCTAAGGAAGAAAAGGAACAGAGTAACGCGCCGCTGAGAGCCAACGCGACAGGGAAACGAACCATGAAATTCTCCTGGCAGGATACGATGCTGTTAAGCGTAGACAGCGCAGGCAGGATGATGTTGAGGATTTACAAAAGATTAAGGATGGCGACAGGCATCTGCCGCCATGGGCGATTACGGCGTAGTGAAACTTACCGCGTCACGGATCATTTTGTCGATACCCGGTTTGAGATCGGCAAAGGTAATGGCCGTCGTGCTGTTATTGACGGTTTTACCAAAGGCTTTACGCACAACCCGAATCATCGGCTTACCGGTTGCATCGGTCGCTTCAAGTTCGAGGAACAGCATACTGTTTTGCGTGCGATGACCGGTGGCCGCCATGGTGCTGGCAACAACGGCCGCAACCGGTACCACTTCATAGAACTGCATGCCTTTGTTTTCGGCATTCACTGCGGTAATCGCCGCACGTACCATTAAAGTTTGCGAACTTTTGCTCGCAACCAGCGGCCAATGGGTGGCGATAGCCCCTTTTAGCTGAATATCGGTGTAGTTACGAATTTCATCCAGTGTTTGCTGGCTAATACGCTGAGAGGGACGCGCCGCTGGATAGTAAATTACCGGCGTGTAATGGGCATTTTTAAAATTACCTTTTTGGTAATCGGGTGAAATCCAGCGCAGCGTTTGCTCACCGCTGACAGATTCAGCCGGTTTTAACTGACTGTAATCACCCAAGAATCCAGAATATTGCTCTTTATCAGCAACGTGAGACGTACAACCGGCAAGAAGCAATGATGAAACCGCGAGTAAAGCAGCAACCGAAGATTTACGCATAGCGAATTCTCTTTTGTAAGGAAGGCTTACAAGAGAATAGTTAAGCCAAATCCGCCTTGCTGTAAAATGTCGAATTTTTGAGGGGTTATGCGAACTCAATAGCAGAAAATCCGCCACAAACGCGGCGGATTGAAAAAATTATTCGAAACACGTCTCTGGATTATCGGCCAGCGAAATAAACTGCTTTCCGCCTTCAGTCAGCGCAATGATTAATCCGCTTTCAATATCGTAAACCCAACCGTGCAGACGCAGTGCGCCTTTACGCAACGCTACCGCAACGGAAGGATGGGTTTTCATGTTATTGAGCTGAGCAATAACGTTCTCTTTCACCATTTCGTTCAGCTTTTTCTCTGGCGTATCATATTGACGCTCTTCCACTACCGCTTTTGCCGCATCGGCATATTGCAGCCAGTGTTTAACCGCGGGCATCGTATCCATGCACTGACAGGATGCGATGGCATTCATGGCGCCGCAGTTAGAGTGACCACAAATAATGATGTCGGTTACGCCGAGCGCCACGACAGCATATTCGATAGTCGCTGAGACACCGCCCGGTTCAGGACCGAATGACGGCACGATATTGCCCGCATTACGGATAACGAACAGCTGTCCTGGTTCTTGCTGAGTCACCAGTTCCGGCACCAGTCGGCTATCAGAACAGGAAATAAACAGCGCTTTCGGATTTTGATTCGACGCCAGGCTTTTGAAAAGATCCTTCCTTTCAGGAAACACATTCTGTTGGAAACTCAGAAATCCATTAACGATCTCTTTCATTATTTAGCTCTCTCATTATCCACTTCGTCACCTGAAGGAAACGCGCCTTCAGTGTTGATTTGCCTGTTTATTATTAAGCGTAACAGGCAAATATCAACCGCGAATTTAAGCAAACGTCCAATCTAAACACAACCTTTGCGTTTTTTACGTAACCTTGCAAACCGGGCGGCATTTTCATTCGTTACCTTCCCGCCAGCGATTTACTGGAAACAGTGCAAGCCTTCACGCTCGCAGTAGAACCTCTACTCGGCGGAGAATGAAAGTCAGATTTATTAACGCGTTGAGTGCATTAGCCATATTTTTGTTGGTGTGCTTTTTTGCGCGTTAGATAATCCTCGTCACCCCGAAGACGATCCCAATACGTTTTGAAGACCGCTGCCGCTGCGGCTTTTTCTTCATTGACGCCGCGCGGCAACTCTTTGCCTTCTGCATCATATTTGCGTCCACCTTGATGATTGCTGTAGCGGCGAGCGCGGGTGTACCCCATTTGAATAAACTTGCGCGCCATATCCATGCCAACAAAATCATCTTGCGCACGATACGCCTCGAACAGCTGCATAATTTTTGCTGCTGACTCTTCAGCAATCGGCACGGTACGAAAACGCCAGTGCGGTAAAATTTCGCCTTTATAGGGCTGGACCATCAGCACGCCCTGCTCACCGCGTCCCACCTGGTAGAGCTCCGGGTGTTTGCGAAAGTCGATGGTGCTGAAGTCTTGATCGTAATCGAAAGGTTTCATGTCTTTAGTTTAGGATCGAGTGCATCACGCAGCCCGTCACCCAGTAAATTAAAGGCTAAAACGGTGAGGAAGATCGCAAGACTCGGAAAGAGGGCAACGTGCGGCGCAATCACCATATCGGCTCGCGCCTCATTGAGCATGGCACCCCATTCTGGTGTCGGTGGCTGCGCGCCCAAACCCAGGAACGAGAGGCTGGCGGCGGTGATAATGGAGGTCCCGATGCGCATGGTAAAGTAGACCACAATCGGTGATACCGTACCCGGCAGCACGTGACGCATCAAGATCGTCCAGTCAGACGCGCCAATACTGCGTGCCGACTCAATATAGGTTTGATGTTTGAGCACCAGCGTATTGCCACGCACCAAACGGGCAAAGGCCGGGATACTAAAAATGGCGACCGCAACGATCACGTTGCTCATGCCGCTGCCCATGATCGCGACTACCGCAATCGCCAGCAAAATACCGGGAAAGGCAAACAACACGTCGCAGACGCGCATGGTAATACGATCCCACCAGCCTTCGTAATAACCTGCCAGCAGGCCAAACAGCGTGCCAATCAGGGCACCTATCGCCACAGAGAAGAAACCCGCAATCAGTGAGATGCGTGTGCCCACTAGCACGCGGCTGAAGATATCCCGGCCCAATGAATCCACGCCAAACCAGTGCATTAACGATGGCCCTTCATTCAGCCGGTCGTAGTCAAAATAGTTTTCAGCATCAAAGGGGGCGATGTAAGGGGCGATAAACGCCAGCACGATTAATATCACGACGAACAGCCCCGCCAATAACGCGACCGGTTGGCGCTTAAAGCGTCGCCAGAATTCCCCCCACGGCGTACGTACCCGATTTTCCGTCATCAGCGGCATGGTTTTCAGTGCCGCTTCGCGTCGCCAGTTTTTCATCGCGATTCCTTAAAGCGAATGGCTGGATTGATGACCGCGTAGAGCATGTCAACAAACAGATTGATCAATATGAATTCCAGCGAGAACAGCAAGACTTCGGCCTGAATCACCGGGTAATCGCGCATTGCCACTGAATCCACCAGCAAGCGGCCCAATCCCGGCCAGTTGAACACCACTTCCACCACAATCGACCCGCCGAGTAGAAAGCCAAACTGTAGCCCCATCATAGTAACCACCGGGATCATGGCGTTACGTAGGCCGTGTTTCACCACCACCAGCGATTCACGTACCCCTTTGGCGCGAGCGGTACGCATGTAATCTTCCTGCATCACTTCAACAAAGGAGGCGCGGGTAAAGCGCGCCATCACCGCCGCTACCGCAGCCCCTAAGGTGATTGATGGCAAAATATAGTGCTGCCAGCTGTCGGCTCCCACGGTTGGCAACCAGCCAAGCTCAACCGAGAAGACCTGCATCAGCAACATGCCAAGCGCAAAGGCGGGAAACGAGATGCCGGAAACCGCCAGCGTCATACCAATGCGATCGGGCCAGCGGTTACGCCATACCGCTGAAACAATGCCGATAGTCATGCCGAAAATCACCGCCCAAATCATGCTGGCCAGCGTTAACCACAGTGTCGGCATAAAACGTGAAGCGATCTCATCGGCTACCGGTCGTTTCGACACCATCGACTGACCGAAATCACCCTGCAGAGCGTTGAGAATAAAATGCCAAAACTGCTGAGGCAGCGGGAGATCCAATCCCAGCTCCTGACGTACCAGCGCCACCACCGAGGCATCCGCTTCGGGGCCAGCAATCAAGCGTGCCGGATCGCCCGGCAGCAGATGAACAAACAGGAAAACCAGCACCGCAACAATCAGCAGCGTGGGAATCAGGCCCAATAAGCGTTTTAGAAAATAATTAAACATGCAACATCCTGCGCAATAGCGGCCAGCCAACAAGGCTGGCCTGCTCCGTTACTTCAGGCTGGCCTCATCAAAATTGAATGAGGTGTCAGGCATAACGTAAAAACCGGTGAGGTTTTTGCTGTTCGCTGACACCAGCTGCTCAACCACCAGCGGGATCCACGGATGGTCATTCCAAATGCTATCCTGCGCGTCTTTATAGAATTTGGCTTTTTGCTCGCGATCGGTGGTTTTCAGCGCATCAGCCAGATCTTTATCGACCTGCGGATTACTGTAAAACGCGGTATTAAAAATGGCTGGCGGCCAGGCAGCAGTAGCGAACAACGGCGTCAACGCCCAGTCCGCTTCACCCGTTGAGGCGGACCAGCCAGTGTAGAACATGCGCACACCGCTCTCTTTCTGGCCTTTGCTTTCAACTTCAGCGGCACGCTGGCCCGCATCCATTGCCGTGACTTTTACTTTCACGCCGACCTGCGCCAGCTGCTGCTGAGTAAACTGTAATACTTTCTGCGCAGTGCTGTGGTTATGAGAAGACCACAACGTCGTTTCAAAGCCGTTGGGATAACCCGCTTCCTTCAGCAGTTCACGGGCTTTCGCCGGATTGTACTGAATGGCGGGATATTTTTGGGCAAAATCGATGCTTGGCGGCACGATACCGGTGGCTGGCGTGGCATAACCGGCAAACGCAACTTTTGCCAGTGCGTCGCGATTAATGGCATATTCCAGCGCTTCACGTACTTTCGGGTTATCAAACGGTTTCTGCGTGACGTTGAGACTGATGTAACGCTGCATAATCGATGGCGTGGTGACGACATCCAGCTTGGCGTTTTTCTCGAGCAGTTTGGCCTGCTCATAGGGCACCGGGAAAGCGAAGTTGGCTTCGCCCGTTTGCAGCATCGCCGCGCGGGTATTGTTATCTACGACCGGACGCCAGGTAATGCTGTCGAGTTTCGGATAGCCCTTTTTCCAGTATCCGTCCCACTTCTTCACCTTCACAAAGTCGGTCTGATTCCAGGTCACGAACTCAAACGGGCCGGTGCCTACTGGATGAAAACCGATCTCCTTGCCATATTTTTTCAACGCCGTCGGCGAAATCATTGCCGCCGCCGGGTGAGCAAGATTGTTGATAAAGGCTGAGAACGGTTGCTTGAGAGTGACTTTAACCGTGGTGGGATCCACCACTTCGGTGGTCGCGATATATTTAAACAGATTATAGCGTTTCAGGTGATTATCAGGATTGCTGGCGCGATCGAGGTTCACCTTAACGGCTTCGGCGTTGAAGTCTGTGCCATCCTGGAATTTGATGCCAGAGCGCAGCTTGATGGTATAAGTCAAACCATCAGCGCTGGCTTGATAACTTTCAGCCAGCACGTTATTGAGCTTCATCTCTTTATCAAAGCCAAACAGACCTTGATAGAACGATTTCGCTACCGCCTGCGACAATGTGTCGTTGGCATCGTACGGATCCATGGTGGTGAAATTGGATGCAACAGCAATCACCGCATCTTGTGCCGCCCAGGCAGGCAGCGTCATTACGCTACTCAACACGCCCGCAGCCAGTAACCCTTTACGCATCGTAATGTGCATCTTACTCTCCTGTAATCCCTGTCTGGTTAGCCGCCGAAGCGGCGTGCTTTCATCATTCTTTGATCATTGTACTCAGGCCACGCTGATAACATGACGGGCAACAAAATGGCCCGGTGCCACTTCCATCAGCGGAGCCACTTCTGGTTCATCACCCAATGAACGGATTGGGCTAGGAATTTCATCTACCATCAATGCTCGCTCGCGACGACGATGCGCCGGATCGGCGACAGGCACCGCCGCCATTAGCTTTTTGGTATAAGGATGCTGCGGCTGTTCAAACACCGCCTGACGCGGGCCCATCTCAACAATTTGGCCAAGATACATCACCGCCACGCGATGACTGATGCGTTCCACCACCGCCATATCGTGGGAAATAAACAAGAAGGCGATGCCAAATTCGCGCTGTAGATCGAGCATGAGATTGATGATTTGCGCTTGAATTGATACGTCGAGTGCCGATACCGATTCATCAGCAATCACCACTTTTGGATTAAGCGCCAGCGCACGAGCAATACAAATACGCTGGCGTTGGCCACCAGAAAATTCATGCGGATAGCGCTGCGCATGTTCCGGCAGCAAACCCACCTTTTCCAGCAGCCAGGCGACACGCTGCTCCGCTTCGCGGCGCGGCATGACGTTATGCACCAGCAACGGCTCCATAATGGAAAAACCCACCGTCAGGCGCGGGTCGAGCGAGGCGTAAGGATCCTGAAAGATGAATTGGATATCGCGGCGTAAATGCGCCAGCGCCTGACCGGATAAATCATCAATGCGTTGACCATTAAAGGTGATAGTGCCGCCCTGGCTGGCGACCAGACGCAGCAATGAGCGTCCGGTGGTGGATTTACCACAGCCCGATTCGCCCACCAGCGCCAACGTTTCGCCGGCAAAGAGATCAAAACTGACTTTCTCCACGGCATGTACTCGACTTTTCACCCGATTTAATAAGCCGCCACGAATATCAAACCGGGTCACTAAATCACGCACCTGCAAAATAGGGGGTTCGGCGCGGCGAACCGTATCTTGCGGCGCTTCTTCACTGCTTTCACTGTGCAGCAGCGGAAATTTAGCCGGTAAGCTGAGTCCGCTCATTGAGCCGAGTTTGGGCACCGCCGCCAGTAATGCTTGTGTGTAAGGCTGCTGCGGCGCGCTAAATAGCTGCTCGACCGGCGCATTTTCTACCACATCACCGCGATACATCACCTGTACGCGATCGGCCATTTCAGCCACCACGCCCATGTCATGCGTGATGAAAATGACACCCATCTGCATCTCTTTTTGTAGCACACGGATCAGTTGCAGGATTTGCGCCTGAATAGTGACATCAAGCGCGGTAGTGGGTTCATCCGCAATCAGCAACGCGGGTTTACACGACAGCGCCATGGCGATCATCACACGCTGACGCATGCCGCCGGAGAGTTGATGGGGAAAACGGGTTAACACGTTTTGCGCGTCAGGAATACGCACTAAATCCAGCATATGGCGCGCTTCAGCCAGCGCCTGGCTGTGCGTTTTGCCCTGATGTAAGCGGATCGATTCGGCTATCTGTTCGCCGACCGAAAACACCGGATTAAGCGACGTCATCGGCTCCTGAAAAATCATCGCCATATCGGCGCCACGTACGCGTCGCATCTGGCGGGATGAGGCGTGCGTAATATTCAGCACGTCGCCGTTGCGACGCCGCAGCTGAATTTCGCCGCTGACTTCTCCGCCGGTCTGCTCAATTAAACGCATTAAGGCCAGCGAAGTGACTGATTTACCCGAACCCGATTCCCCCACTAAAGCCAAGGTTTCACCGCGATGAAGATCAAGTGAAAGGTGACGCACAGCTTCCGTTACCTTGCCTTCGTGACGAAAGCGCACATTTAAATCGCGCACCGCTAACACCTGATCCGGCGCCATTGGCGGCATCGTTTTCCGCTCAGTCATGCATGCTCCTTAGCTTTCGCGGTAGATCGCCACCTCAGCGGCTTCACCTACCCGCGCAAATCCGCGATACATGCCTTCACTGTTAAACGGCAGCGCGACATTCCCTGCATGATCGATAGCGATAAGACCGCCGCTTCCGCCCATTTCCAGTACTTTATCGTGAATAACACTCACAGTAGCCTGCTGCAGGCTACGTCCACCGTAGCGCATTTGCGCGGCAACATCGTAGGCGGCCAGCGTACGGATAAAGACTTCGCCTGTGCCGGTGCAAGAAACCGCCACGCTGTCGTTGTCAGCGTAGCAACCGGCACCTGGCAGCGGGGAATCACCCACGCGTCCGGCTTGTTTATTAGTCATGCCGCCGGTGGATGTCGCAGCAGCAAGATTCCCTTCGAGATCCAGTGCCACCGCGCCAACCGTACCAAATTTGCGATCGGGGTCGAGCGGATCATCACTGTGACGTTGTGCTTCACCATCATGATCAAGCACCATCTGATCGCTGTTTAGCGCACGTTGCAGCTGTTCCCAGCGCTCAGGTGTGGAGAAATAATCAGGTTCAACCTGCTCGATGCCTTGTGATGCGGCAAACTGCTCGGCGCCTTCACCGATAAACAGCACGTGCGGGCTCGCTTCCAGCACTGCGCGTGCAGCCAGTACAGGATTTCGAATGCGCGTGACGCCCGCGACTGCACCGGCTTCCAGCGTGCGGCCATCCATTACACTGGCGTCGAGTTCATGCGTGCCTTGATGGGTAAAAACCGCGCCTTTGCCCGCATTGAAAAGCGGACACTCTTCCAGCAGACGTACCGCTTCCGTCACCGTATCCAATGCGCTGGCGCCCTGCTCTAACATCTGTTGTCCACGCGTAACGATATCGGTTAATGCCTGACGATATAGTTGTTCTTTTTCTGCGCTCATCGCGGCACGCGTAATCGCGCCTGCACCACCGTGAATGGCGATAACTGCTGTTACCATAACGCTTACCCTGTCGTTGCATCAGATGGAAAAACACTGATTTAGAATGGTTTTCAGCCATTTTTAGTCGTTTTTGACTATAGAAAGCCTGCTAAGGGTTGTAAAGCGGAAACTGTCTCAACAGTCATAACCTTTTATTGTGGCTTATACCGTTGCAGCAGATGTGACTCCTTGCGCAAATGCCACCATAATAAGCAGCAAATGCGATAACCCAGGTTGATACCCAATGGAAAGCTTTACCGCAGGATTGATCTCCCTTGAGGAAGCTCAGGAAAAAATGCTGGCGCAGCTGACGCCCATTACCGATTCACTCAGTGTGCCACTGACCGAAGCCGCAGGACGTATTACCGCTCGCGCCGTGACCTCGCCTATTGATGTGCCGCCTTTTGATAACGCCGCGATGGATGGTTATGCCGTGCGCCTCGCTGATATCAACAGAGGTATTCCGCTGCCTGTCGCAGGAAAAGCGTTTGCCGGGGCGCCCTTTACAGGCAGTTGGCCCGCAGGCAGCGTCATCCGCATCATGACCGGCGCGCCGGTTCCTGCAGGTTGTGAAGCGGTGGTGATGCAGGAAGAGACCGAACAGCGCGACGACGCGATTATTTTTAATGCGCCGGTGAACGCGGGCCAGAACATTCGCCTGATTGGTGATGACATTCGTGCAGGCACAGGCGTGCTTGCGGCGGGCGTCAGGTTAGGTGCTGCGGAATTACCGCTGCTGGCCTCGCTGGGCATTGCAGAGGTCAGCGTGTTGCGTAAACTTCGCGTTGCGGTTTTTTCAACCGGTGATGAATTACAGCCGGTAGGTCATCCCTTGGCAGCAGGTCAAATCTACGACACCAATCGATTTACCGTCTCTTTAATGCTGAAAAAGTTGGGCTGTGAAGTTATCGATCTCGGCATTATTAAAGATGATCCCAACGCGCTGCGTGCTGCCTTTGAAGAAGCCGATCGTCAGGCCGATGTGGTGATCAGCACCGGCGGTGTTTCTGTCGGTGAAGCTGATTTCACCAAAACCATGCTGGAAGAGTTAGGCGCTATTACTTTCTGGAAGCTGGCCATCAAACCCGGAAAACCGTTTGCTTTTGGTCGCCTGGCTAACAGCTGGTTTTGTGGATTGCCAGGCAATCCGGTCTCCGCTGCGGTAACATTTTATCAGCTGGTTGTGCCGCTACTCGCCACGCTAACAGGCCAGAAAAAATCAGCGCTGCCACCGCGTCAAAAAGTCCGTGCGGCAACACGCCTGAAAAAAACGCCGGGCCGCCTCGATTTCCAGCGCGGCTTCTACCGTCGCAACGATCAGGGCGAATTAGAAGTGCATTCCACCGGGCCACAAGGTTCACATGTTTTTAGCTCCTTCGCACAGGCCAACTGCTTTATTGTTCTGGAGCGAGATCGTGAGAATGTTGAAGCGGGTGAATGGGTTGAAATTGAACCGTTCAACGCGCTGCTGGAGGGGTAAATGCTGCCCGAGTTAAGCGACGAAGAAATGCTGCGCTATAACCGACAAATTGTGTTGCGTGGTTTCGATTTTGACGGACAAGAGCAACTCAAAGCCAGCCGTGCGTTGGTGGTAGGTTTAGGGGGATTAGGCTGTGCCGCTGCGCCCTATTTAGCCGCAGCGGGCGTAGGAAGCCTGACGTTGCTTGATTTCGACACGGTGTCGCTCTCAAACCTGCAACGGCAAATATTGCACCATGATGCAGATATTGGTTACGCCAAAGTGGAATCTGCTGCGCAAAGTCTGGCGATGATTAATCCACATTGCCAGGTGAATACCGTGAGCACGCGGCTAGAGGATGAAGCGATGCGCACGTTGATCGCCACGCATCATGTGGTGCTGGACTGCACCGATAACGTTCAGGTGCGCGAGCAGCTAAACCGCTTATGCCGTCAGCAGCGCGTGCCGCTGGTTTCCGGTGCAGCGATTCGTATGGAAGGCCAAATCAGCGTGTTTACCTGGCAGCCGAATACGCCCTGCTATCGCTGCATTAGCCGCCTTTTTGGCGAGCAGACATTAAGCTGCGTAGAAGCTGGCGTCATGGCCCCGCTGGTGGGTGTAATTGGAGCTATGCAAGCAATGGAAGCGATTAAACTGCTGACACACTACGGCACGCCCGCAACATCTCGCTTATTAATGTACGATGCCATGAGTGCAGAATTCCGCAGCATGAAGGTGGCGCAGGATGCGCACTGCGAAGTGTGTGGCGACAAATAGCGAAGAAAAAAAACGGGGTAGCCAGCGCTACCCCGTTTTTTTAGACGATGCCCTGACTGCGCAGGTAATCTTCGTAGTTACCGGTGAAGTCCACGATGCGATCTTCTTTCATTTCCATGACGCGAGTTGCCAGCGAGCTGACGAATTCACGGTCATGTGAAACGAAAATCAACGTCCCCTCATACATTTCCAACGCCATATTCAGCGATTCAATGGATTCCATATCAAGGTGGTTGGTGGGTTCATCCATAATCAGGATGTTCGGTTTTTCCAACATTAACTTACCGAACAGCATGCGTCCCTTTTCACCACCGGAAAGCACTTTAGCTGGCTTCTTAATATCATCCTGAGAAAACAGCAGGCGGCCCAAAATGCCACGAATGACTTGCTCGTCATCACCTTGCTGTTTCCACTGGCTCATCCAGTCAAACACGGTGAGATCATTTGCAAAATCTTCGGCATGATCCTGAGCGTAATAACCGATGCGCGCATTTTCTGACCATTTAACGTTGCCGCTTTCCGGCGTCAATTCGCCCACCAGCGTTTTCAGTAAAGTCGATTTACCGATACCGTTGGCACCCAGCACCGCTAATTTCTCGCCGACTTCAAGCATCAGGTTTAAATTTTTAAACAGCGGACCGTTATCAAAACCTTTAGTAATCGCTTCAACTTCGAGCGCATTACGGAACAATTTTTTATCTTGTTCAAAACGAATAAACGGGTTCTGTCGGCTGGAGGCTTTTACTTCATCCAGCTTAATTTTATCCATCTGTTTCGCACGTGAAGTTGCCTGGCGCGATTTAGAGGCGTTGGCGCTAAAGCGGCTAACAAATGATTGCAGATCGGCAATTTGTGCTTTTTTCTTGGCATTATCCG
Organism: Pantoea sp. T14; assembly: GCF_036663535.1. NCBI lineage: Bacteria > Pseudomonadati > Pseudomonadota > Gammaproteobacteria > Enterobacterales > Erwiniaceae > Pantoea > Pantoea sp. T14. The sequence goes on along the minus strand of NZ_JAWUEB010000027.1, from coordinate 111,263 downwards.
ATAACAGACGTTCGCGGGCCTGAGTGGCTGCGGTCATATATTCGTCATAGTTGCCCGAATAAACACGGAGTTCGCCGTAGTCTAAATCCGCCATATGCGTACAGACCATATTCAAAAAGTGACGGTCATGCGAAATGATAATCATGGTGCTGTCGCGTTCGTTAAGAACCTGCTCCAGCCAGCGGATGGTGTCGATATCCAGGTTGTTGGTCGGTTCGTCCAGCAACAAAATATCAGGATTAGAGAACAGCGCCTGCGCCAACAACACGCGTAATTTAAAGCCCGGTGCAATTTCGCTCATCGGACCATAATGCTGCTCAACTGGAATACCTACACCGAGTAATAACTCTCCGGCACGTGATTCCGCACTGTAACCATCCATTTCACCGTAAAGCACTTCAAGGTCTGCGACTTTATAGCCATCTTCTTCGCTCATTTCTGGCAAAGCATATATACGATCGCGTTCTTCTTTAACTTCCCATAATTCATGGTGACCCATGATAACGGTATCGAGCACACTATATTGTTCAAAGGCGAACTGATCCTGGCGTAACTTACCGATACGTTCATTCGGATCGTAAGAAACATTTCCGCCGCTTGGCACCAGATCGCCACCCAGAATCTTCATGAAGGTGGATTTACCGCTGCCGTTCGCACCGATTAAACCGTAACGATTACCGCCGCCAAATTTAACGGAGATGTTCTCGAACAGTGGCTTGCTGCCAAACTGCATGGTGATATTGCTGCTAACTAACACGGCATTGACCTTTGTGAAGAAGTGGATGAAAAAACGGCGGCTATTATGCCAGATGTGATGTAGCGCACGCCAGCGCAAGGCGTGCGGGCTAAGCAGAGTAGTTGATAAACAGGTGTAAATAAAAAAGCCGAGGCGCCAATATTGGCCCTCGGCTCCCGCATACAAGGATCGTGTCGATTAATCGATCAGGAAACTGTCCAGGCTCTTGCCTGAATCCAATGCTTTTTTAATCGCTGCTGGTGTACGGCCTTGGCCGGTCCATGATTTGGTTTCACCGTTTTCATCGGTATAAGAATATTTTGCTGGACGCGGAGCACGCTTAGAACGTTTTTTACCTGGCTCCAGAGCGCCTAATAATTCATTTGGGTCAATGCCGTCTGCCAACAGCATTTCGCGATATTTAGAGAGCTTTTCTTCTTTTTCGCGATTTTGAGTCTCTTCCGCTTCTGCTTCTTCGCGACGTTCGGTCACAACAACGGTTAATTTCTCGAGAATTTCTTCCAGGTCAGTCAGCGGCAGTTCACGAGCCTGGGCACGTAATGTGCGAATGTTGTTCAGAACTTTAAATGCGTCACTCATCACAATGTCCTTGATTGAGGGGGGTAATTAAAACTGTAGCGTTAAGATTACCTAATTCAAATAAAAAAATAAATTAATTTTACGCTACAGATTATTCTGAGCGCTAATTTAAATCGCTACGCTTTTTTTATCACCTCATTTTATGGGCTTTATTAACGTAGAATTAACAGTCTCGTGGCGTTAACCTCAAACTCTGGAATCGATTTCAGACGCGAGCATTTCATAAATTCTTCCTGATTGCTTTTAAACAAAATCATAAAAAGGTAACAGGATTATTCCCGCAGACGTTGGCGCGCGGCTTTTAACGGGGACTAAACCACGATCTCAATCAGAAGGTTCTACAAGCCACTGCTTTAAAAAAGCGGCTTAATAAATCAAATTTTTATAACCCTTACGAATTCTTCACGTTGGCGTTTTTTAATTACAGAGGTTAATGCTTGTGATTCTTCATCGGATGATAACCCATCATGCAAATAATCTTTCCTCTGTTCCAGGCGTCGGTTATGCGTTTCAGGAAGACACAAAATCACAAAAATGGTCTGCTATACGCGCTCGCGATACAGATAAAAAAGAGATCAGACAGCCCTGCGCTCGCCAGTAAAACAGGAAACATCAGTGAATTAATGAAATTCGCTGTCCCTATGGCAAATACTGCGCCATCCATAACCCAGGCGCGTAGGAAGAATTTCTAAAACAGCAATCATCTCACCGGTGAAAGCACGCCTTGATGAAAGCGATGAGACATAAGCATACGCAATAATCCCCTTTCACTGCACAAAACATCCGGCTAGCCATTCGCTGCTCCGGCATTAAATAGCCAGCGTTGTTGATAAATAATAAGCAAGCCATGCCATCCCATTTCCCCATCTTTGTTGGGGTACAGCGAGCTGTTTTTTCCAACAGCTAAATACTGACTAACGCCATTAAAACAGAAATAGCGCCGTGGTAAGGGTGTTAAATAAGAATACCCTATCGCTCATATCCGCCGCTTTTAACAACACTGGCGCGTAATAAATTCGGATTTTAACGCCGGTAAACGCCTGAATGGCCGCGATGACCATGCCAATCATGTGTTCGGGATGAAACCCGATCTCGCATGTGGCCGACAGGTCAGCGGGCTGTGATGAAACGTGTTTTCATCACAGCCGCGTATCCAAAAGCAATAAAAGTGAGAGGTGAAGGGGGATTAATTTACCTGGGTTGCCGGGCCAAACACATCATATTGCGGCAACGTAACGTTCTGATACGTTTCCCAACCACCCCCCAAGGCTTTATACAAGGCGACTAAGTCTAATCCGCTTTGCATCCTCGCTTGCGTCGCCTGCTCCTGCGCTTGCGCCAGTTGGCGCTGTGCATCCAGTACGTCAAGGAATGTCGACAGACCTTGGCGATAACTGTCGCTGGCAAGGTCAAACGCACGTTGCAGCGCACCCGTGGTTTCATCCAGCGCGGTGACACGCTGCTGGTCGGCGCGGTAACTTACCAGCGCGTTCTCCACATCTTGCAATGCGGTCAGTACCGTTTGGCGATAATCGAGTGCTGCGCTGGCTTGCTGCGCGCGCGCCAATTTCACACTGGAAACCAACTGACCGCCCTGGAAAATCGGAATCGACAGCGAGGGCCCATAGCTGTAGAAGTGGCTGCTCCAGTTATCTAAATAGCTAACATCAGTGTTACGTACACCCAGCTGACCGGTTAATGACAGACTCGGAAAGAGTTGGGCTACCGAGACGCCAATATTGGCCGTCTGCGCGTGTAGCGTGGCTTCAGCCTGACGTATATCTGGTCGACGACGAGCCAGTGTGGATGGAATGCCGACTGAAACAATTTGCGGCAGCGTTGGCAGCGCTTTTGGCGTATTGAGTTCTGCATCCAACGCGCCCGGCGTTTTACCCAATAACACGGCTAAGCCGTTCATCGCTTGACGCGCCTGAGCCTGATATTGCGGCAGCTGCGCCTGCAGCGTACTGAGCTGAGCGTGCGCATTTTCCACATCGGTCACGGGTGCTAAGCCGTTACGTTGCTGACTTTGCGTCAACTCTACGGTTTGCTGGGCAACATCGATCTGCTGCTGTAGCGTCTGCACCGTCGATTGCGCGCCGCGCAGTTGCAGCCAGGCACGCGCCACTTCAGCTTCTAACGACACTAACGCATCATTACGCTGCTCAATCGCTGCCTGCGTCTGTGCGTTCGCTGCCTCAACCTGACGTCGTACCCTGCCCCATAAATCAAGCTCCCAGCTGGCATCAAAACTGCCTTGATAGAGATTAACCGGCTGCGTCAGACTATTCAGCTGGCTGGTAACATCACTATCAAGCTGATCGTAAGCGCCATTTGACTTCAACAGGCCCTCAAGTCCTAGCTGCTGACGCGTCATTTTGGCTGAACCGTTCAGGCTGGGAAACAAACCGCCCTGCGCTTGCGCCAGCTGTTGTCGAGCGCCCGCAATGCGCAGCACTGCCTGTTGCAGCGTCAGGTTGCCTTCAATGGCACGCGCAATCAGGCTGTCGAGTTGCGGATCGTTGAAGCTGCGCCACCAACGAGCGTTGACCGCTGACGATCGCGGTTTAGAGGCTTCTTGTGATTCCAGCGAGTTGTAACCGCCCGGCATTTGCGGTTTCGGTGCCTGATAATCGGGCCCAACGGCGCAACCTGCCAGCCACATTGCCAGTGTTAATAAGCTCAACGGTTTGAGGCCGCGAGAAAACATAAACTTCATGTCAGTGTGCTCCTGCACTGCCTTCGCTCTTAATCGGCGACAGCAGCCAACAAAATGGAATCAATATCAGGGCGACGATGCTCAAACCTGAAAAGACGTCGATATAAGCGAGGATGCGCGACTGGGCAATCATCTCTTGATAAAGCTGCCCGGTGGCTAAGGTGATCGGATCGCCAACAGCCGACGTAAAGTCACGGATCGCCTGTGCCCAATGCTGCACGGTAAGATTGAACGGCTCATTAAGCGGTGTCATGTTGTGCACCATGTGCGCCGACCGCACCTGTTCACGCTCGGTGATCGCCGCGGTAGAAAGTGAGATCCCAATCGATCCTGCCACATTGCGAAACATGGTGAACAGCGCGGAGGCATCGGCATTCAGTCGTTGCGGAATGGTGACAAAAGCGATGGTGGTCAAAGGAACAAACAAGAAACCCAGGCCAATTGACTGAGCACTACGCATCAACACCAGCGTGGTAAAATCGACATTCGGCGTTAAGGTTGCCGAATAGAAAAACGCCACGGCAAGACAGCTAAAACCAAAGGCGATGATATAGCGCGTCTGCACGATCGGCATCAGCTTAAGCACCAGCGGAATGGTCATCACGATCAACACGGCGCCCGGCGATAACACCAAGCCAGACCAGGTTGCGGTATAACCCAAATCCTGTTGTGCCAGCTGCGGTAATACCACCGAACTGCCGTACAGGATCATCGCCATACCCGCCATCAATAAACCCGCCACCCAAAAGTTACGATCCTTCATCACCAGGATGTCGACCACCGGTTTACGCGCATACATCAGCCAGTAAACCGCGCCAACAATGCCGATAACCGCCAAAATGGCAAACAACACAATGAAGTTTGAAGAAAACCAGTCTTCATCTTCACCGCGATCCAGCATCACCTGTAAACAGCCAAGCCCGAGGGTAATCAGTGATATGCCAATGTAGTCGATCTTCAGGCGACCTTTAGCCCACTTGCGTTCCCACGGCGGATCTTCCAGCAGTTGATAGATCGCCATTACGGTTAAAATTCCTACCGGAATGTTGATGAAAAATACCCAGCGCCAGCTGTAGTTATCCGTAATCCAGCCACCAAGCGTTGGCCCGATCACTGGCGCAACAATGATGGCGATAGAGGAGAGACCAAAGGCTTTGCCGCGATCTTCCGGCTTGAAGTAGTCAAGTAGCACCGATTGCTGCACCGGCTGCAAGCCTCCGCCGAAAAACCCCTGTAATACGCGGAACAGAATGATTTGCCACAGTTCGGTGGCGATACCGCACAGGAATGAGCAGATGGTGAACATCACAATGCAGATCAAGAAGAACTGCTTGCGGCCAAACAGGCGACTGAAAAAGGCAGAGATGGGCAGCACGATGCCGTTTGCCACCAGATACGAGGTCAACACCCAGGTTGACTCATCGTAGCTGGAAGAGAGCGAACCCGCGATGTGCGGCAACGCTACGTTGACGATCGTGGTGTCAAGGATCTCCATAAACACCGCCAGCGTAACCGTGATGGCAACTAGCCACGGATTACTGGCGGGTTTCCAGCTCTGCGTTGGGCTCATTCCACCGTCACCTTCGGTTCAACCGACAGACCCAGCGGCAGCGGATGATTGGGATCTAAACCGTGGTCAATAACGATTTTCACCGGCACGCGTTGAACAATTTTTACGTAGTTGCCGGTGGCATTTTCCGACGGGAAGGTCGAGAAACGCGAACCGGATCCCATTTGAATACTGTCCACATGCCCTTCCAGTTTCATGTCTGGCCAGGCATCGACAGTAATCGCCACTTTATCGCCTGGGTTCATGCGCTCAAGTTGCGACTCTTTAAAGTTGGCCGTAATCCAGATATCGGCTGACACCAGCGAGAAAAGTGAGCTGCCAGCCTGCACCAGCGTACCGACCTGAACATTACGTTTCGTCACGAATCCGTCGTAAGGTGCACGAACCTGAGTGTATGAAAGGTTTAACTCTGCCGTGTTGAGTTGCGCTTTAGCCTGTTCAACCTGCTGCTGACGCGCTTCGACATTGGTTTCCTGCTGACGAATTTGCAAAGCAACCTGAGAGGCCACTTCAACTTGTGCTTTGGCACTTTGCAGTTGTGCCTGCGCGGAACGCAGTTGCGCATTCGCTGTATCAATATTGCGTTGGCTGGTCGCACGCGGATCAACACCGCGCTGACGACGATAATCGGCTTGGGCATTCATCATATTTGCCTGCGCTTTGGCTTGATCGGCTAACGCCTGATCGCGCTGCGCCGGATATTGAACGCGAGACAGCGCCAGTTGCGCCTGCGCCTGATGTAATTGTGCCTGCGCTAAGCCAAGCTGGGCTTTAGCCTGATCGCGCTGCGCACTGGTATCACTGGGATCAATCTCAACCAGCAAATCACCCTTTTTCACCCGCTGGTTATCTTTAACCAGCAGTTTGACGACATAACCTGAGGCTTTGGGCGCAATAGTGACCGCATCACCTTCGGTAAAGGCATCGTCAGTGGTCTCTTCATTGCGGGTACTAAACCAGAAATAGAAGCCGACGATCAGCATCACCACAACGATAATCGCTAAAATAATCAGCGGTTTTTTACCGGGGCGTTTACGTTCGGGTTCATCGTTATTCTGGTTTTCTTGTGACTGACTGTTTTTATCCGCCGCGTTATCAGCGTCTTCCTGGCGTGGCTCGCGTTGATCTTTCTCGCTCATAGTTCCCATCACTGGCTAAGGCCCTAATTCCCGGGCATAAAAGGTCAAATTAACCTTAGATGGGAAACTGACAAATTCCAGTGCAACTTTACATAACTTGATGAAAGACGCACGTCCTGCCAATTAATTCATTAGCAGGACGAAATGATGTCAGGAAATCAGGCGCAGCAGCAGCCAGCCGCTCAACATTGCCCAGGCGAGCAATGGCAGGGAAAAGAGATGAAAGCGCCACCAAACGCGGCGATCTTTTGCCATGCGCAAGGCAATCAAATTGGCAAGAGAACCAGGCAGCAGACCGAAGCCACCGATATTTACTGCCCATGCGAGTACCTCTGAAGAAGGCACTTTTTGCAGCAGCAGAATAGTCGCCGGTACGTTGCTAATAACTTGTGATAACGCGATAGCCAGCAAGTAAAGCGCGCCGTCGCCAAGATGCGTAATCGCATCGAAATGCGCCTGTAAAACGGGCAAGCGCGTGAGTAAATAGACATCAACAAACATGGCGATAAAAACTGCCAGCAAGCTCCAGTCGATATTGAGCAATACCGGGCGCGCCATGATTAAAAAGCACAGCACAATCAACAGGAGTGCCCAGCCAGTGAGATGCCATTCCAACGCGGCAATAAACAGCACATACAGCAAGACGCTCACCGCAAACAGCGGCTTCCGCCATTGATGCGTTTCATTATTTTGATGTTTTTGTATTTCTCGCGTTGAAAAGCTCCACCAGGTCAATGCAACCAGGCTCAGCAGCAGCCAGGCCGCCAAGGGAAACATCTGCCCGATAAATCCCGCCACGCTGAGAGAACCGTGGCTCCATAGCAAAATATTTTGCGGATTACCGACCGGCGTTAGCAACGAGCCAGCATTGACCGCCAACGCTTCAAAAATGATTAAACGTGAAAGGGGTAAGCGAGAGAATTTTCGTAGCGTTAACGTTAGCGGCACCAAAATAAACAGTGCAACATCGTTCGTCAGAAAGGTAGAAAGCAGCGCCGCGGCTAACACCATAAACAAGGCCAATGCCCGCTCATGCTTAAAACGGCTGATTAATCGCTCGCCTAGCACATCAAAATAGCCGCTGACTTCTAATCCCTTTGTCAGGATCAACAATCCTGTCAGCGTAATAATGGTATGCCAGTCCACGGCGCCAGGCAGGTCTGACCAACGAAAGTTGGCCAGAAACAGCAAGATCGCTCCAATGATTAACAGCAGATGCAAAATTCGGTCATGCAAAAAGGAGCGAAAAAGAGTGGGCATGTTGGCCGTTCGCCTTAAAGGTTAGCGATTTTCGTAGAATTTCTGGAAAACGGCCAGCGTTTCATCACTGACGTGATGCTCAATGCCTTCAGAGTCGCGGCGCGCGGTTTCTGGACTAATGCCCAGCGCTAACAAGAAGGTTTCAACAATGTAATGGCGTGCACGACTCTCTTCCGCCAGCTTTTCGCCTTCACTGGTTAAGAACACGCCGCGATAAGGAACCTGCTCAACCAAACCGGCGATGCTCAGGCGCTTCAGCATTTTCGCCACCGTCGGCTGTGAGACACCGAGGCGCGCAGCCATATCAACCTGACGCGCTTCGCCAAATTCACCAATCAAATCAGAGATTAGCTCAACGTAGTCATCAATAAGTTCACGGCGATGCGCTTCACGCACCTGCCGAAAACCTTCGACATGCTCTTCAATATCTTTTAGTGGTCCTTGCGGGGCAGTAACCACGCTTTTAGCACGACGACTCATTCAACTTCCTCTTTATTATTATCCGTATTCAACCTGCTCTACGGATTAGCTGCGCTCATTGTAAACCAGGTGCAAAGAAGCTCAAATTTTTCCTAATTAGCATTGGCTAAAGGATATAGCCAATGCTATATTTGTCGATAATGTAAGCAGCAACGCTGGTCAGCCAGTGAAGATCGTGCAAGATCCTTTTTCATCATTGCTGTTGTTCTAAGCTTAATTGACGATCTCTGCTTACTTTTGCGTCAACATTCATTGGGAGGTGATTCTATGAGCACCCTAAAAAGCTGTTTAGATTGCAGCAAATGCTTCCAGGCTGAAAAAACAACGTCCGTGGATATAAAATCCTGGTTGTGCCTGCTGACGCGTTCCCCTTTTACGCTTCGTCTGATGTTGATCGAAAAATTGCTCGGTAAAAAAACTGACAATCGTCGCTGCCAAAACCTGATCTGGCGCGGCTAAACATCCCGCTTTTTAAGCCTTTCACATTAATGCTGAAGGGCTACCAATCTTGTTAACTCCCCTTCGACCGCGCTCGCTTCGTTAGTTTGTGCCCTTTTAATCTGCGACATTGCGTTGTTCAATCATCCGTTTAAATTTTCATCCGAATCTGGAAAGCGCAGTGCATTTCTGAGTCGAAAAAGTGCGCGCCTGACTCAATGATGGTGGGAAAGGTCAATGAATAAGGTGAGAAAAGACGAGGAAGTGCAGAAACGAAAAAACGGCCCATTAAGGGCCGTTTTGGAATAGGCAGTCTAAGCTGAACTTAGAAGCTGTAACCTACGCCAGCAATCCAGGTGCCAACGTCAACGTTACGGATGCGGCTCTGCTCGTAGCCCACGTCCAGTGCAACGTTTTCGATTGGGTTGAACTGCATACCTGCGCCGTAAGAGAAACCTACGTCGCTTGAATCAGATTTGTCGCGTGATGCGGTAGTGTTCTGCTCGAACTTACCGTAGCCGAGACCAACAACACCGTAGATGCTTGCCCAGTCGTTCAGACGGAAAGCAGGACCACCGGTAATGCCGTAGTATTGGCCTTTGTTATAAACGCCAGCTTCGGTACGATCTTTCTCGGTGTAAGTGAAAGAACCGATCCAACCCAGTGGGTTAGAACCGTCTTCGTAGCGGTATTTCAGGTTGAAGCCGTTAGCTTTGTTAGCAACGCCCTGATAATCGCTCTGCGCATAGCCACCAGATACAGTGCTTTGCGCCATTGCGGAACCTGCGGATACAGCCAGAACACAGGCCAGTGCTGAAAGACATGCAATTTTTTTCATAACCACCTCAAATGTGAAAGTACTACTCTCCTGACAACGCTGAAAATATAACAAAAAATAGCGAGAAACTCTGCCCAGATTTTATTGTCTAACAGAAAGTTTGGTGTAACAGGACGTTAATGCACGATCCTATGTCATTCTTTTTTCTTATAAAAACCATCATTTTTCTGCAATAAACTTTTCGTCTTTTAATTTCCGCTTTAAGTAAAATCCTAAAAAATCCTGACGTTTCTTTACTAAATTGGCGCTGAAATTGCGCAATTCATGCGCAGTTAAACCAAATTTAAACCACGCGCCATCGTCTCTTTTGCCCATAAATTCCATTACACTGTGCACTTGTTAAGTAAATGATCAGGATGTAGCCACAGGATGTCACCTACCTCACCCCTAAGAAATCTCGCACCGGTTTTAATGCCTATTGCGGTACTGCTCATCGCGATGCTTTCACTGCAAGGCGGCGCATCGCTGGCCAAGTCGCTTTTTTCCACTGTGGGTGCCACCGGGATTACAGCGTTACGTTTAGGGCTGGGGACGCTTATTCTCTGTGCAATTTTTAAGCCGTGGCGTCTACATTTCACGCGTGCGCAGCGCATGCCGCTATTGATGTATGGCCTGGCGCTCGGCGCTATGAACTTCTTGTTTTATCTTTCTATTCGTACCGTGCCGCTTGGCGTGGCGGTTGCGCTGGAATTCACCGGTCCCTTAACGCTTGCACTGCTTGGTTCACGCCGCTTGCTGGATTTTGTCTGGGTCGTGCTGGCCGTGATTGGATTATGGTTTTTGCTGCCGTTCGGCGCGAACATGACGGCAATCGATCCGCTGGGTGCAGCATGCGCTGTTGGCGCAGGCGCATGTTGGGCATTTTATATTTTGGCGGGGCAACGTGCGGGCGCGGAACACGGTCCTGCCACCGTGGCGATGGGTTCGTTGATTGCTTCTGTTATTTTTGTACCGCTGGGTCTGACTTTTGCGGAAAGCGGCATCTGGCACTGGAGTGTGCTTCCCATTGCGTTGCTGGTCGCTCTGCTTTCCAGTGCCATCCCCTATTCTCTTGAAATGATCGCGTTAACCCGCTTACCGGCACGCATTTTTGGTACGTTGATGAGTCTGGAACCCGCGATGGCAGCGTTATCGGGCATGCTTTTTCTTGGCGAAACCCTGAATGGACAACAATGTCTTGCCTTGCTGGCGATCATCATAGCTTCTGCCGGTTCGACACTCACAATGAAGCCAAAAAAGAACCGGTTAAGTGAGGTTGAGTTAAATAATGCAGCGCCAAAATAAATTATTTGGCCTGTGAAAACGCGGGCCAAATAACAAGCGTATTAATCTTGATAAGCCTTCTTAATTAACGAACGGCTTTTACCGTATTATTTTGAAACAGTCAGATATACCACATTGACACATTAACCTAACCACCTGTAAATATTAAATTTTTATCTCACGCTAAATTTAACATTGCATTAACTACCTTGGCTAAATGCTTATTTATAACCAGGAAGTGCTCTATTTCAGCCATCGGCATAGCCGTTACTGCAAACTCCCAAAGCGCTGCTATACTTATTCCCGTACTTGACTAGGACAACCATCAAAGAGAGGACTGAAACGATGAGTACCGCTAAACTGGTTAAAACAAATTCTTCTGATCTCATTTACACCCGTAATGACGTGGCTGAAAACGATAAAAAAGCCACCATCGAGGTGCTGAACCGGCTGGTAGTGGAGTTCATTGACCTGTCGTTGATCACTAAGCAAGCGCACTGGAACATGCGCGGTGCGAACTTTATTGGTGTGCATGAGATGCTGGACGGCTTCCGCACCACAATTACCGATCATCAGGACACGATTGCAGAACGCGTTGTGCAGTTGGGCGGCGTAGCACTCGGTACAGCGCAGGTGGTGAGTGATAAAACGCCACTGCAAAGCTATCCGCTGAATATTCATAGCGTACAGGATCATCTGAAAGCACTGGCAGATCGCTACGGTCTGGTTGCTAACGATGTACGTAAAGCCATCACTGAAGTGAAGGATGAAGATACCGCTGATATCTTTACCGCAGCGTCACGTGACCTCGATAAGTTCCTGTGGTTTATCGAAGCTAATATCGAATAAGTTATAAGTTAACGTTCAACATGATAAATCAGGCGGGGAAACCCGCCTTTTTTTATGCCTTGTTACCGGCTTTTTATGACTTCGTTAACAGTTTTCCCTTTCAGATTTTTACCGCCTCCGCTTTTACGTCACACTTCCTGTTGCACCAAAATAACCTTACGCACCAATATAGGGCGCCATTTTAGTGCAAAGCGCTAATGCGATGCAAAATCGTGTCAGCCAGCCTGTCCAACTCACTGATTTTAGAGATTTTGCAAAGTTGGCATAATTCTTTCATATGACAAGCCGCAAACACGGGTTTTATAACCTTGTAGTAATAAGGAAAAATGATGAAGTCACTGTTTAAAGTCTCTGTGGCCGCGCTGGCGCTGGCCTTCTCACTCTCTTCTACCGCAGCTGAAAAGAAATTGGTTGTCGCCACTGACACCGCCTTTGTTCCTTTCGAATTTAAGCAAGGCGACAAATACGTCGGTTTTGACGTTGATTTGTGGGCAGCTATCGCGAAAGAACTGAAACTGGATTACACCCTGAAACCGATGGACTTCAGCGGCATCATTCCTGCACTGCAAACGCGCAACGTTGACCTGGCGTTAGCGGGTATTACCATTACCGAAGAACGTAAAAAAGCCATTGAGTTTTCTGACGGTTACTACAAAAGCGGCTTGTTGGTGATGGTGCGTAACAACGAAAACGACATCAAAGGCATCAGCGATCTGAACGGCAAAGTCGTGGCAGTGAAAAGCGGAACCGGTTCGGTCGAATACGCTAAAGCGAATATCAAATCTAAAGATCTGCGCCAGTTCCCAAATATTGACAGCGCTTATATGGAGCTTGGCACCAACCGTGCTGACGCTGTACTGCACGACACGCCAAATATTCTGTACTTCATCAACACCGCCGGTAAAGGCCGCTTCAAAGCGGTAGGCGACTCAATTGAAGCTCAGCAATATGGTATCGCCTTCCCGAAAGGCAGCGACGATTTACGTGAAAAAGTAAACGGCGCACTGAAGACCATTAAAGAAAACGGGACTTACAACGAGCTGTACAAAAAATGGTTCGGCAGCGAACCTAAATAATAATTTGAGCTCGATTTAATTTTCAGCAGGGAACATTTCCCTGCTTTTTTCCATCGCAACATATCTGGAGTTCACCATGGAGTTCGACTGGAGCGTTATCTGGCCAGCCATGCCCGCGCTGCTTGAAGGCGCCAAACTGACCCTAATCATCTCCGTTATTGGGCTGATTGGGGGGTTGATCATCGGTTTGGTCGCAGGTTTTGCCCGCGCCTACGGCGGTTGGTTCACCAACAACCTCGCACTGGTGTTCATTGAAATTATCCGCGGCACGCCAATCGTGGTGCAGGTAATGTTCATCTATTTCGCCTTGCCCATGGCTTTCCCGGACTTGCGCATTGATCCGTTCAGCGCAGCGGTTGTCACTATCATGATTAACTCGGGTGCCTATATCGCGGAGATCACGCGCGGCGCGGTGTTATCCATTAATAAAGGTTTTCGCGAAGCTGGATTGGCGCTTGGCCTGTCAGGCCGTGAAACCTTGCGTTATGTCATTATGCCGCTGGCGCTGCGCCGCATGTTGCCACCGCTGGGCAACCAGTGGATTGTCAGCATTAAAGACACCTCGCTGTTCATCGTTATCGGCGTGGCGGAACTGACACGTCAGGGTCAGGAAATTATTGCCGGTAACTTCCGTGCACTGGAAATCTGGAGCGCGGTTGCGATCATTTATCTGGTGATTACGCTGGTGTTGAGCTTTGTGCTGCGCCGTATTGAAAAAAGGGTGAAAATCCTGTGATTGAATTTAAAGACGTCTCGAAGCATTTTGGTAAAACGCAGGTGCTGCATAACATCGACCTGAAGATTAATCAGGGTGAAGTGGTGGTGATTATCGGCCCTTCTGGTTCAGGTAAATCCACGCTGCTACGCTGCATCAATAAGTTGGAAGAGATCACCAGCGGCGAGCTGATTGTTGATGGATTAAAAGTGAATGACCCTAAAGTGGATGAGCGTCTGATCCGCCAGGAAGCGGGGATGGTGTTCCAGCAGTTCCATCTGTTTCCACAGATGAGCGCGTTGGATAACGTCGCTTTTGGACCGATTCGCGTCCGTGGTGCGAAAAAAGAGGCAGCGCGCGCACTGGCGCAGGAACTTTTGGGCAAAGTCGGTCTGGCGGAACGCGCCCACCACTTCCCTTCTGAACTTTCTGGTGGTCAGCAGCAACGCGTCGCGATTGCGCGTGCGCTGGCGGTGAAGCCTAAGATGATGCTGTTTGATGAGCCAACCTCCGCGCTCGATCCTGAACTGCGTCACGAAGTGTTAAAAGTGATGCAGGATTTGGCCGAAGAAGGCATGACCATGGTGATCGTCACCCATGAAGTTGGCTTCGCTCAGAAAGTTGCCTCACGCCTGATTTTCATCGACAAAGGCCGCATCGCTGAAGATGGCAATCCCGATGCATTAATCAGCAATCCGCCAAGCGATCGTCTGCGCGAATTCTTGCAGCACGTCTCTTGATAAAACGGGCCGCTTTATAAGATTGCGGCCCTTTTTTATCTGCCCTTCTTCTTTCAGAATTTTGATTCGCCATCCCTGACTATACTTTTTCTCTTGTGAAGCAAGCATGTTGCTAAGGAGAAAGCCATGTTGTCAGCCTGCCCACCCCGCACATTTTTGCGGCGTTGGATTCTGCTCTGTCTGTTATTTTTCATTACGCTACCTACAGCACAAGCCGTTTCATTGCCCCAAGCCGCTGTTGCGGCACAACAAACCAAAACCGATTCAGGTAATGCGCAAGAACCTGGCCTGAGTGATAAAAAAGCCGCGTATGCGGCATTGGCAAACATTCTTGATAACGATCAGTCCCGCCAGGAATTAATTGAGCAACTGCGTAATGCCGCCGCGACACCCACCGATACCGGTACACCAGAACTGGCACCGCCAACCGAGGAGCCGGAAGAAAAGACCGTGCTGCAAGGGCTCACCGATATGACGCGCCAATATGGCGGTGAAGCCGCTACGCAATTCATTCGGCTGCACGACAATATTCTCTACGCGCCACATAAGCCCTTTAATCCCGTGACCTTTGTGAATGCGGTAAACCATTTTGCCGGCCTGGCCTTGGCGATGTTTGCCCTTTACTGGCTGCTGCGTCGTTTGGTTTATCCACTCTATCAACGTCTTGGAGCATGGGGACGACAGAAAAACCGCGATCACCGTAACTGGCTACATCTTCCCGCTACCATCATTGGCGCGTTTATCATTGACCTGTTGCTACTGGCGCTGGCGTTGTTTATCGGCCAAATTATCAGCGATAACTTTCACGGCGATAGTCGCACTATCGCTTATCAGCAGGGTTTGTTCCTCAACGCCTTTGCCTTAATCGAATTTTTTAAAGCGCTGTTGCGCCTGATTTTCTGCCCGCATTTTCCTGAACTTCGTTTTTTTCATCTCAACGATGAGCGCGCCAGCTACTGGAATACGCGGCTAAGCTGGCTCAGCGGCATTATGGGTTACGGTTTATTGGTGATCGTGCCGATTGTGTCTAATCAGGTGAACGTGCAAATTGCAGCGCTACTGAACATTGCCATTATGGCGATCATGACCTGTTGGGCGCAGTGGCTGATATTCAGTAACAAACGCAATATTCACAATGCGTTGATTGGGTTAGCCAACCGCAGCATGGCCTTTTTTGCCTTCTTCATTCGAGCGTTTGCGCTGTTCTGGCACTGGCTGGCGAGCGCGTATTTTATCGCGCTGTTTTTGTTTTCGATTTTCAATCCCGGCGACAGCCTGAAATTTATGATGTCCGCCACGGTACGCAGCCTGGCCATTGTCGGCATTGCCGCTTTTGTTTCCGGTATTTTGACGCGCTGGATAGGTAAAACCATTATTTTGTCACCCGATCTGCGCCGCAATTACCCTGAATTGCAAAAGCGCGTGAATGACTGGGTTCGCGCCATGCTAAAGCTGGCCCGCATTCTCACGGTTTTTGCTACCTTGCTACTGCTACTTAATGCCTGGAACCTGTTTGATCTTTGGCATTGGCTAACCATTGGTGCTGGCGAAAAAATGGTGGATATCCTGATCCGCATCGTGATGATTTTACTGCTGTCCGCGATCGGCTGGACGGTGCTGGCGAGTTTGATTGAAAGCCGTCTCGCCTCTGATTCACATGGCCGTCCAATGCCCAGCGCCCGCACACGTACGCTGCTGACACTGTTCCGCAACGCGTTAGCCGTGGTGATTAGCACCATTACCATCATGATTTTACTGTCAGAAATTGGCGTCAATATTGCGCCTCTGCTGGCGGGTGCAGGCGCCTTGGGGCTGGCGGTTTCCTTCGGTTCACAAACGCTGGTGAAGGACATTATTACCGGCATTTTTATTCAGTTTGAGAATGGCATGAACACCGGCGATTTGGTGACGATAGGCGCCATTACCGGCACGGTGGAGCGCATGTCAATTCGATCTGTTGGCGTACGTCAGGATACCGGCGCTTATCACATCATTCCCTGGTCTTCGATCACCACCTTCGCCAACTTTGTGCGCGGTATCGGCTCGTTTGTTGCGAACTATGATGTCGATCGTAATGAGGATACGGAACGCGCTAATCGAGCGCTGCAGGCGGCAGTAAATGAACTGCTGGAAAACCCAGAGATTCGCGGCATGGTCATTGGCGAACCAAACTTTGCAGGTTTAGTCGGGCTGACTAATCAGGCATTTACTGTGCGCGTCTCGTTTACCACCCAGCCGCTTAAGCAGTGGACGGTACGTTTTGCTTTAGATGAAAAGGTGAAGAAGCATTTTGATGCTGCAGGCATCAAAGCGCCGCACCAAACGGTGGAAGTGATGCAAACCGGACCTGACGTTGCAGGCGCCGCTAGCTTACCGGCGTTACCGGCCCCGCAATAACCGCGCTATTTTTAGTCGGTACCACAAGCAGAACATCCGTCACCTGAATACAGGTGGCGGATGCCATCAACAAACGTTGGATTAACGTAAACGCTGCGCGCGTGTCGCCGCAGGCATAAATGACCAGGCCAGGAAGCGGCTCTGTTTCTGGCCCTGAGCCATGTTCACTACGCGAACCTCTACATCCAGCGCCTGCAACTGTTTTTCCAGCGCAGCCAGATTATCTTTGCTGGAGATCAGCGACGTGAACCAGATGCATTGACGCGCCAGCGCCACGCTTTCCTGAATCATTTTGCTGACAAAGGCTTTTTCGCCGCCGACGCACCATAACTCATTATGTTGACCACCAAAGTTCAGCGGTGCGGATTTCTCCAGACCCAAATTACGCACTTTACGCTGTGAACTGGCCGCAGCTTCAGCGGCAGAGGCATGGAACGGTGGATTACACATCACGGCGTGGAAAAAATCGTTCTTGTTCACGACACCCGCCAAAATAGCATCGCTGTTTTTTTGACGGCGCAGGCGAATATTGCGCTGCAAACCAGGATTCGCAGCCACGATTTGATTCGCGGCTTTCAATGCGCTTTCATCAATTTCAGTGCCGGTGAAGCGCCAGCCATATTCAGCCTGACCAATCAGCGGATAGATGCAGTTTGCACCACAGCCGATATCCAGCACATCGGCCATCGGGATTTTTCCTTGATTATCCAGCGCCAGCAGATCGGCCAGATAATGCACATAATCTGAACGACCCGGCACGGGCGGGCAGAGTGAACCCGGCGCAAGTTGCCAGTCAATGCCGTAAAACAGCTTGATCAAGGCCTGATTCAGCAGCATCACCGCCTCGGGATCGGCAAAATCCACCGACTGCACGCCATAACCATTAGGGCGCACTTTCACCGCCAGCGGTGGATGTGCAGCGATTAAGGCGGCAAAATCGTATTCACTTTGATGGCGATTACGGGCATGGAACGGTGACGAACTGGCTGACTTTTTCATACTTTCTCTCAATTATTCGGGCGCGCGTACAATACGCTGTGCATCGCTGAAAATAAATAATGAATATGCGAAGAGCGTCGGGTTGAGACAACTACGCGGCTTCGCACAATCCGCTTACACAATTCTCGCCGACTCAATCAATGCTGTAAGACTAAGATAAAACAAAAAACGCTATCGGAGATTTCATGACGCACAAACGTTACTCTTACCAACCGCGCGCAGGTCACGGATTGCCGCACGATCCTCTCAATGCGATTGTTGGGCCACGCCCAATTGGTTGGATCAGTTCCATCAGCGCCAGCGGTCATCGCAACCTTGCGCCTTACAGCTTCTTCAACTGCTTTAATTATCATCCGCCCATCATCGGATTCGCCAGCAGCGGATGGAAAGACAGTGTGCAGAATATTTCTGAGACCAAAGAATTTGTCTGGAACCTGGCAACGCGTTCGTTAGCAGAAGCGATGAACGAGAGCTCCGCTTCGGTGCCCGCCGATCAGGATGAGTTTGCTATTGCTGGCTTAACGCCGTTGCCCGCCTCGCAGGTCAAGCCGAGTTTAGTGGCGGAAAGCCCGGTTAATTTTGAATGCAAGCTCACGCAGCTCATTCAGTTGCAGGATGCACAAGGTCAGCCGATTGATAGCTGGTTGGTCTTGGGTGAAGCGGTGGCGATTCATATTGATGAAACGCTGCTGGAAAATGGCATTTATCAAACCGCCAAAGCCGAGCCGATTCTGCGCGCTGGCGGACCGAGCGCCTATTACAGCATCACTGAAGCGCAGCGTTTTGATTTAGTGCGCCCGGATGCTCGTCGGGCATAAAGCATCACAGCGCGTCTTCTCGACGCGCTTGTTTACACCTTTCCTTGTTCGATAAATGCCTGTATCAGCGGCTTCAACACCTTCTGTAGCGCGGTGGCACGTTCCTGTCGCCAGGCAAAGGGGGGTGTTTCATCCATGTAATTGCATTGCGCCAGTTCGAGCTGCACCGCTTGCACATTCTCATCAGGTTGCGCGTAGGCGCGAGTAATGTAACCGCCCTTGAAGCGCCCATTCAGCACCCAGCTGTATTTATCTTGTTCAGCACACACAGCCTGAATAGCGTTAATCACCGCTGGGCTACAGCTGGCCCCGTCGTTGGTACCAATATTGATATCCGGCAGGCGTCCTTCAAACAGGCGAGGAATCACGCTGGCAATCGAGTGGGCATCAAACAGCAAGGCATAACCGTATTCGGCTTTGAGTCGCGCCAGCTCATGTTGAATTTGCTGATGATAAGGCTGCCAGATGTGATCAATATAGCTTTGGCGCTGTTCAGCGCTTGGCGTTTTTCCTTCCGCGAAGGTCGGTGTGCCATCAAACAGCGTTTCGGGAAACAAACCAGTGGTTGCGGTGGTGTACAGCGGTTGGTTGTCGGGCGGACGATTAAGGTCAACGACGAAGCGTGAGTAGCGGCCAATGATCACGCTGGCACCCAAATCGCGCACAAAATCGTACAATAACGGGATGTGCCAATCGGTATCCGGCAAGCTGCGCGCGGCATCGCTCAACGCGTTTTCAACCTCTGGCGTAAGCAGCGTTCCCGCGTGCGGAATGCTAACCAGCAGCGGGATCTTGCCTTGGGTAAAGTGAAAACAGGTGGATTCACTGCTTGTTTCGCTGATTTTTTCACTGCTCATTGTGCTTCTCCACGATAGATGACTTTACAGGGCAGCTCACCACCCAACCAGTAAACCAATTCTGCCGGACGGGCTAATGGCCAATGAACGAAGCTGGCGACTTTGCCCGCTTCAAGCGTGCCATGAGTCTGTTCCAGTCCAAGCGCTTTTGCTCCCCAAATCGTCACGCCTGCCAGCGCCTCTTCCGGTGTCATGCCAAATAGCGTGCAACCCATGTTTAACATCAAGCGCAGGGATAATGCCGGTGATGTGCCAGGATTCGCATCGCTTGCCAGCGCCATCGGCACGCCATAACGGCGGAACAGTTCAACCGGCGGACGCTGAGTTTCACGCAGCAGGTAAAACGCACCCGGCAGCAACACCGCAACCGTTCCATGCTGCGCCATGGCCTTAACATCATCTTCCGTGGCGTATTCCAGGTGATCGGCAGAAAGCGCGTCGTAACGCGCTGCCAGTGCGGCACCGCCTAGCGATGAAAGCTGTTCTGCGTGTAACTTAACCGGCAAACCCAACGCTGTTGCCTGATCAAACACACGCGCCACCTGCGCAGGCGACAAAGCCAGATGTTCGCAAAAAGCATCGACCGCATCCGCCAGCCCTTTCGCTTTTACCTGCGGCAATAGCTGATTGCAGATGACATCAATCCAGCCGTCGGGATTGTGTTTGAATTCTGGCGGGAAACCGTGGGCGGCTAAACAGGTCGCGAGCACATCCGCTGGCACGCTTTCGCTTAACTCACGAATCGCACGTAACATGCGCAGCTCACTCTCTTCATCCAGACCATAACCCGATTTGATTTCAACCGTAGTCACGCCTTCTGCCAGTAAGCGATCCAGTCGCCAGCGCGCAGAAGCCACTAACTCC
Organism: Pantoea sp. T14; assembly: GCF_036663535.1. Lineage (NCBI taxonomy): Bacteria > Pseudomonadati > Pseudomonadota > Gammaproteobacteria > Enterobacterales > Erwiniaceae > Pantoea > Pantoea sp. T14. Next base: position 90,905 of record NZ_JAWUEB010000027.1, on the reverse strand, counting down.
TGCTGACTGGCCGCGCGCGTGGCACGCACGGTAGAAAGAATACCGCCGCCCTGCGCAGCAATCTCAGCGTAGCTAACGTTATTTAATCGCTGCTCAAACTCCTGGCTGCGATTGCCGCCAAACACCAAATGGGTGTGACAATCCACCAAACCCGGCGTGATGATGCCACCCGAAAGTTGATGCTGCTCACGCGCGTGAAACGCCGGCATCGTTTCACGCGGCCCTACCCAGTGCAGCTTCCCGGCTTTTACCGCCAGTGCGCCATCTTCGATGATCTGGTACTTACCGCCCTGCATAGTCACCAGATCGGCCCCTAGCCACAGGCTGTCTATTGATAAGTCATCTGCTGTTGTCACCTCATCGCTCCTGAGATTTACACTGCGCATCAAAGTATGTATATGTATATACAACCACATCCGTTGAGGATCAACCATGGCGACTTTTTTTGCCTCCCGCGCGCTGCTTACTGAAGGCTGGCGCAGGCAGGTGCGTATTTCAGTCAATCAGTCTGGATTCATTGAATCAATCATTCCCGACAGTCAGGCACAAGAGGCGAGGCCCCTGCATGGCGACGTGATCCCCGCGATGGCAAACCTGCATTCACATGCGTTTCAACGTGCGATGGCGGGATTAGCAGAAGTCGCTGGCGATCCTCAAGACAGCTTCTGGACCTGGCGCGATCTGATGTACCGCATGGTGCAGCGCCTGACGCCCGAACAGGTTGGCGACATTGCCGCGCTGCTTTACATCGACATGCTGAAAGGCGGCTACAGCCAGGTCGCTGAATTCCACTATCTGCACCACGACCCGCATGGCGCGCCCTATCCTGATGATGCGATGTTACAGCAGCTGATTTACGCAGCCGAGACAGCTGGCATCGGTCAAACGCTGCTGCCGGTGCTTTACAGCTACAGCGGTTTTGGTGCGCAGCCACCTTCAGACGGGCAAAAACGTTTTATTCAGCAAACCGATCGCTATCTGCAGCAGCAGGCTTGGTTGCAAAGCAACCTGCGCAATAAGCCGCTGCACAATCAAGGTCTCTGTTTTCATTCGTTGCGGGCGGTGAGCGAAGCGCAGATGCGCGAGGTGCTGGCAACCAGCGACGCCGCTTTGCCGGTGCACATTCACGTCTCTGAGCAGGAAAAAGAGGTCAATGACAGTCTGGCGTGGAGCAGCGAGCGCCCGGTGGCTTGGCTGATGAACCGCTTTGAGGTTGATGCGCGCTGGTGCCTGATCCACGCTACACATCTGGATGAGCAAGAAGTTCGCCGACTCGCAGCCAGCGGTGCGGTAGCGGGTTTGTGCCCAACAACAGAAGCTAATCTGGGTGATGGCATTTTTCCCGCCGTTGATTACATCGCGCAGGGCGGACGTTGGGGCATCGGTTCCGACAGCCACGTTTCGCTCAGCGCCCAGGAAGAGTTGCGCTGGCTGGAATATGGGCAGCGTCTGCGTGACCGCCGACGTAATCGCATCACCACGCCTCATCAAGCTTCGGTGGGCGATCTGTTATGGCAACAGGCGGCGCAAGGTGGCGCGCAGGCGTGCGGCATTCGCAGCGGTGGACTCGCCGTGGGGCAACGCGCCGACTGGCTGGTGCTCAAGGATGATGCCTGGTTTAGCCATATTGACGATCGCGCCCTGCTCAATCGCTGGCTGTTTGCCGGACAGCGCGATCAGATTCGTGATGTGTATGTTGCGGGCAATGCCGTTATCCAGGACGGTCATCATGCCGCAGAAGAAGCCTGCACCGCGCGGTTCAAACAGGCCATGGCGGCACTACGATGAAGCGCTTTTCCTATGCTGATTTACCGGTTAGCCGCTGGCGCAACGGCGGCGGCGAAACGCGCGAGATCGTCAGCTTTCCGCTTGGTGAAGCGCAGTTCGGCTGGCGCGCCAGTATCGCCACCCTTGCCGCGGACGGGGATTTTTCACTGTTTCCAGGGGTGGATCGGGTTATCACGCTGCTGCACGGTGATGACGTCTTGCTGAGTACATCGACTTTGCAGCATCGCCTGATCCCCCATCAACCCTGGGCTTTCCCTGGTGAGTGGGCACTGCAAGCCAGCCTTAAAGGGGGCGCCAGTGAAGATTTCAATATCATGACGCGGCGTGATGTCTGGCAATCTTCAGTTGCGGTGGTGACAAAACAGGCTGGCAGTGAAAACGGTGTGGCGTGGGTGTTATGCGGAGAATGGCAGCTGGCGAACGGAGAAACACTTTCTCGCCAGCAGGGCGTCTGGTGGATGGATGAAACGCTGCAGCTGACGCCTTTAGGCGATGATGCGCAGCTGCTGTTTACCCGCCTCAGCCGTGTCCTTTGAATCGGCCCAGCAGCTTGTAGCGTGAACCCGGATACAGTAAACGCGCATAGGTGACGATTTTGGTATCGCTCCACGTCTGGCGGCGGATCAGCAAGCAAGGTTCGTGCTCATCCAGCGCCAGATGTTTACGCTGACGCGCATCCGGTAATACCGCTTCAACAATATGTTCGCCCGCCGTCAGTGGCGCGACGCGCATCAAATAGGTGTAAGGCGTAAAGGTATGGTAATCCTGCGTCAGGTAATCCGGTGCCACGAGCGGATTGACCAGGCGATCTTCCAGCTGAACCGGCAGCTCATTTTCATAATGAACAATCAGCGAATGGTAAAGGGTTTGCCCAGTGCTTAGCCCTAAAACGGCGGCCTGCTCGGGATCGGCTTTGTTCTGACCGATGGCGAGGATTTTACAGCTGTGTAGATTCCCACGCTGGGCGATTTCATCGGCGATGTTATGCACTTCCAGCATCGCGGTGTAACCTTTCATCTCCGCGACAAAGGTGCCCACGCCTTGCATTCGCACTAAAAAACCTTCGCCAGTCAGCTCACGCAGCGCGCGATTGATGGTCATGCGGCTGACGCCCAACTCATTCACCAACTCGCTTTCTGACGGTACGCGCTGATTCGCTTTCCAGTGCCCTTCACGAATCTGACTCACGATTGCCTGTTTAACGCGCTGATAAATCGGTGCGGGTTCATCACTCATGGCCGCAGCCAGTTGTGCTATCGCCGTATGCTCGACCATTTGCTGTTCCTTATCCTGATAATACCCCGAGTTTACTGTCTCAACCTGCAAATGTATATACATCCATATCAGGTAGATGCACGTTGGTAGTGCAGCTGGCGCATCGTTGCAGTGCAAACCCTTGCGGTAAAAACAGCGCAACCACAGATGACAACAAGCATGAATTTTGTGATCGGTTTGGCACAGCCCTTGCTAATTGTATATACAAGGATAGACAAGATTAAACCCATATGCTTCACTCGAATAAATCCGCGGGGTCAATGCGCTTAACAGCGGCTAACAGCCCCAGCAAACTTGTATAGACAGGAGTAGGTTATGTCAGGCTCTTCTCAGCATTTGCGCCTGGTTCCAGGCGAGGTGGATCTCGCTACGTTACGCGCAATCTATCAAGGTGGTGTTTCGCTTAGTCTTGATGACCAGGCACGTAACGCCATCGCGCAGGCACAGCAAACCGTTGACACCATCGTCGCCTCTGGCAACGTGGTTTATGGCATTAATACCGGATTTGGCAAGCTGGCACAGACGCAAATTCCCACGTCACGTCTGGCCGATCTGCAACGCAATCTGGTGCTATCACACAGTGTCGGCTTGGGCAATTTGCTACCGGATAACGTAACGCGCCTGATTTTGGCTACCAAGATCGTAAGCCTGGCGCGTGGACATTCTGGCGTGCGTATCGAACTGGTTGATGCGCTACTGGCTTTGTTCAACGCGGGCATCATGCCTTGCATCCCCGAAAAAGGCTCGGTTGGTGCGTCTGGCGATCTGGCTCCGCTGGCGCACATGTCGCTGATGTTATTAGGTGAAGGTCAGGTCCGTGTTAACGGTGAGCTGATTTCTGCCGTTGATGGCCTGGCCAAAGTGGGATTAACCCCCATCGTACTGGGCCCCAAAGAGGGCTTGGCGCTGCTCAACGGCACGCAGGTCTCTACCGCATTGGCGCTGCGGGGATTATTCGAAGCAGAAAATCTGTTCGCAGCGGGACTCATGGCGGGCGCGCTGTCGCTGGAAGCGATCAAGGGATCGCTGAAGCCCTACGATGCACGCATTCATCAGGCACGCGGTCAGCAAGGTCAAATTGCGGTTGCCGCCGCAGTGACGTCGTTGATTGAAGGCAGTGAAATTCTGGGTTCGCACGCTAACTGCGGTCGCGTACAGGATCCTTATTCTATTCGCTGCGTACCCCAAGTGATGGGCGCATGTCTGGATAACCTGAGCCACGCCGCACGCGTCCTGCAAATTGAAGCCAACGCCGCATCAGACAACCCGCTGGTGTTCAGCGAGTCCGGTGACGTCATTTCCGGCGGCAACTTTCATGCTGAACCGGTGGCCTTCGCGGCTGACATTCTCGCCCTGGCAATCGCTGAAGTGGGCGCTATTTCTGAACGCCGTATGGCGCTGCTGCTCGATACTGGTTTATCCGGCTTACCGCCCTTCTTGGTGCGCGACGGCGGTGTGAACTCGGGCTTTATGATCGCGCAGGTGACAGCGGCAGCGCTGGCATCTGAGAACAAATCTCTGGCGCATCCGGGCAGCGTTGACAGCCTGCCAACTTCCGCTAATCAGGAAGATCACGTTTCAATGGCGACTTACGCCGCACGCCGTCTGGGCGACATGTGCTTTAACACCGCTGCGGTCGTCGGCATTGAAGCGATGGCGGCAGCACAAGGCATTGAATTCCATCGTCCGCTGCAAAGTTCGGCCTTAATCGAGCAGGAAATCAGCACCATTCGCGAGCAAGTGGCTTTCCTTGAGGAAGATCGCCTGCTGGCACCTGACATCGACGCCATGCGTCAGTGGGCAAGTCGCACCGCCTGGCCTCAATCCTTGACTGCGCTGCTGCCGAGTATGCGCGCTGTAACGTCTGCTGAATAAGGAACCTGTAATGAGCGAAACCCTGTCTCAGGCCGTAGCACGCGAAGTTCGTGCACCACACGGTAACGAACTGCATTGCGCTAACTGGCTGATTGAAGCGGCTTACCGCATGATCCAGAACAACCTCGATCCCGACGTCGCCGAGCGCCCGGAAGATTTGGTGGTATACGGTGGCATCGGTAAAGCGGCGCGCAACTGGGAATGCTTCGAGCAGATCCTGCGTTCTTTAGAAGTGTTAAAACCTGATGAAACGCTGCTGATTCAATCGGGTAAGCCGGTCGGTGTGTTTCGTACTCACGCCGATGCGCCGCGCGTCCTGCTGGCAAACTCGAATTTGGTTCCGCATTGGGCTAACTGGGATCACTTCCACGAACTGGATAAAGCCGGGTTGATGATGTACGGCCAGATGACAGCCGGCTCATGGATCTACATTGGTGCCCAGGGCATCGTGCAAGGCACTTACGAAACGTTTGTTGAAGCGGGTCGCCAGCACTACAACAACGACCTCAGCGGACGCTGGATTTTGACCGCAGGCTTAGGCGGTATGGGCGGCGCACAACCGTTAGCAGGTGTCTTAGCGGGCGCCTGTGTGCTGGCGATTGAGTGTCAGGAATCACGTATCGATTTCCGTCTGCGCACCCGCTATGTCGATCACAAAGCCACCTCGCTGGATGAAGCATTAGCGCTAATTGCAGAAGCGACCCAAGCGAAAAAAGCCATTTCCGTGGGTTTGCTGGGTAACGCGGCAGAGATTTTGCCGGAGCTGGTGAAACGCGCTAAAGCGGGCGGCCCACGCCCCGATATCGTCACCGATCAAACCTCAGCGCATGACCCGCTTAATGGTTATCTGCCGATTGATTGGGATCTGGCGCGCTGGCAGCAGGAGAAATCCAGCAATCCCAAGGCGGTAGAAAAAGCGGCGCGCGCATCAATGGCGGTGCACGTACAGGCGATGCTCGACTTCTGTCATATGGGCATTCCCACCGTTGATTACGGCAACAATATTCGTCAGGTCGCGCTGGATGAAGGCGTGAAAAATGCGTTTGATTTTCCAGGTTTTGTGCCGGCTTATATTCGCCCACTCTTCTGCGAAGGCAAAGGCCCGTTCCGCTGGGTTGCGCTTTCGGGCGATCCAGAAGATATCTACAAAACTGACGCCAAACTGAAAGAGCTATTCCCACAGCATGCCAGCCTGCATCGCTGGTTGGATATGGCGCAGGAACGTATCGCCTTCCAGGGTTTGCCTGCACGTATTTGCTGGTTAGGCTTGGGTGAACGTCATCGTGCCGGGCTGGCTTTTAATGAGATGGTGCGCAACGGTGAGCTCAAAGCGCCGGTGGTGATTGGGCGCGATCATCTGGACTGCGGCTCTGTTGCCTCGCCAAACCGTGAAACCGAGGCGATGAAAGATGGTTCCGACGCCGTTTCTGACTGGCCGCTGCTCAACGCGCTGCTAAACACGGCGGGCGGCGCTACCTGGGTCAGCCTCCACCATGGCGGCGGTGTGGGCATGGGCTTCTCACAGCATGCAGGCGTGGTCATTGTCTGTGATGGCAGCGAAGCCGCCGATGCACGTCTGAGTCGCGTATTGTGGAACGATCCTGCCACCGGTGTGATGCGCCATGCTGATGCAGGCTATGAGCAAGCGCAAGCTTGTGCTAAGGCGCATGGGCTGAATCTGCCGATGCAGAAGTAAAGAAGTGCGAGGTCGTTTGGCCCCCACCTCGCTCCTCTTGAGTGCGAGGTCGTTTGGCCCCCACCTCAATCCTCTTGAGTGCGAGGTCGTTTGGCCCCCACCTCAATCCTCCCCCATACATGGGGGAGGAAGATGCTGCAATATGCGAGTAGTAAAGCTGCCTGTGGCAGCGTCTCCTTCTCCCGCTTCACGGGGCGAGGCTGGGATGGGGGACCGCGCGCGCTTCACTTTCTGCGCGCCTACGCTGACTCAAACCCATCGCACTTCCTTATTACTTATTCCATTTTGATTTAGCCTATAGCCAAAATTCCCTGTTTCGGCAATAGACGTGCGCTCGCCAGACCTCTAAAGTGAAATCTTCTCAATCCGTAAGGAGCGCGTTTCTGCATGACCCTTTCCCCTGCTCTGCTTGAAGATGCCCTGCGCTGGCGCCACCAGTTTCATCAGGAACCTGAACTCGGCTATCAGGAGCACAAAACCAGTGATGTTGTCGCTCAACAGCTCGAACTGGCTGGCCTGCACGTTTTTCGTGGATTAGCGGGAACGGCAGTGATTGGCACGCTGGAAAATGGTGCAGGTCCGGTAATTGGCTTACGTGCAGATATGGACGCCCTGCCTATCACCGAAAAAGGTGATGTTGCGTGGCGCTCTGCGCAACCTGGCGTCATGCACGCCTGTGGACACGATGGCCACACCGCCATTCTGCTTGCTGCCGCAAAACAACTGGCCGCAACGCGTCAGTTCAGCGGCACGGTGCACTTCATCTTCCAACCTGCTGAAGAGAACCTTGGCGGCGCGCGGAAAATGGTAGAAGAAGGTCTGTTCCAGCGCTTTCCGATGGATGCGGTTTATGCCATGCACAACTGGCCAGGTATGGCGCTGGGCACGTTGGCGGTGAATCCTGGCGCAATGATGGCTTCGCTTGACTCCTTTGAAATCACTCTGAATGGCAAAAGTTGCCACGCGGCAATGCCAGAAAGTGGTGCCGATCCGATGGTGGTCGCTGCAGAACTGATTTTAGCGTTACAGACAATCCCCTCACGCCGCCTGTCGCCGCTGGCCTCTGCGGTAGTGAGCGTGACGCAAATCCACGGCGGCGAGGCAATCAACGTGATTCCCGAACAGATAAAGCTGCGCGGCACGGTGCGCTGTCTGCAAACCGACGTGCGCGATCGGGTACGTCAGTTAATTGAAGATTTTGTGAGTACTCTGCCGAAACCGTTTGGCGTCTGCGGAGAAATCGATTGGTTACCCGGTTATCCGGTAACGGCCAATCACGCTGAGCCAGCGGAACAGGTGCGCGCAGTGGCGCTGAACACGTTTGGCGAAGAGAACGTCAAATGGCAGGTTAATCCTTCCATGGCATCAGAAGATTTTGCCTGCATGATGGAAGCGTGTCCGGGTGCCTATTTCTGGCTAGGTGTGGATGGCGAAACGCCGTCGGCACCTTTGCACAACGCCCGTTATGATTTTAACGATGCGCTGATTCCGCTGGGCGTTGAATTTTGGCAGAACCTGGTTGAACAGGCGCTGCCAAAAGCCTGATTTAATAACCCGCCTCGCTAAGGCGCTGTAATCCCGCGTCCAGCGAGTCACTTTGTCCGCTGGCACGTAAACAGCAGGCGATCTGCAAACGCAGCGCTTCTGGCACCGGTCGCTGTTTCGCCAACACCGCGTCAATCCAACGCGCCGTCACGGCAGCTGTTTTATCGCCTGGCAGTTCCAGCGTGACTTCTGGCTGACGTTCAACCCACACCTCTGCTTCCGTTTCTGCGCCGTGAATGTAGCTGATTGCCGGACAGCGCTGTGGATTGGCATAAACCTCACCTTCAGTGCCGTTCAGTAAAAGGCCTGGCGCATCAATATCACTGAAGAATTTGCCCACGCGCGGCACATATTCTGGGTGCGACACGCTGGAAAGACGCAGCGCCTCACGCTCACCAAACGGGGTGGCCAATTTGACCAGCGTGTGCGCGCTGTTACGCACGCCCATGCGCCAGCGCAGCGACAGCTGTTTTGCCATGGGCGGGCAAAGGTTGTCGATGGTGATAAACACCAACTCGCCGTTATCCAGTTTTTCCTGCGCCTGCTGCTGTGTGGTCGCAGGTTGTACACCAAGTTCAGCAAAAACCGCTTCGCTGGTTACGCGCGTGGCATCTTCACTCACGCCATGCACCAGCACCGGAAAACCGAGCTGGTTGAGCAGCCGCGCCAGCAAAGGTGTCAGGTTGCCTTGACGACGTGCACCGTTGTAGCTGGGAATGACAATCGGCATAGGACGATCAACGGGTGCACGCAGCGTCATCATTTGCGTTTGCATCGCTTGATAAAAGCCGCGCATTTCGTCTTCGCCTTCGCCTTTAATACGCAGCGCAATTAAAATGCCGCCCAGCTCCAGATCGGGAACATCGCCCGCCAGCATTGCACTGTAAAGCGCCACTGCGGTATCGAAGCCGATGTCACGCGCGTGATTCTTTCCACGCCCAATCTCTTTAATAATCTTATTCAGTTCCATCACTCGCTTCCGTTAAAGTGCGCGACCATTTAGCGCCGCGTGGGACGTTTTTTACGCACGGTTTGCGTGGGTGTGCTTATTATTTTTGCAGGTTCGGGCGCTGCTGGCTGCTCAATCGGAAACACCGGTAACGCCGCCAGCAAGCGGCTGCCGTATGCTTTGCTCAACAAACGGCGGTCATAAATGACAATTTCGCCATAACATTGATGGCTGCGAATCAGGCGTCCGACCTGCTGAATCAGCGTAAATGAAGCGCTGGGTAAACTCTGCACCTCAAACGGATAGCGTTTCAGGCTTTTTAGCCATTCACCTTCGGTTAAAATTACCGGACTGTCCACCGGGGGAAAAGCAATTTTATGGATATGCACCTGACTTAGCAGGTCGCCTTTTAAATCCAGCCCTTCGGCAAACGACTGCAAGCCAATCAGGATACTGGTTTCGCCCTTTTCCACTCGCTTGCGGTGCAGCTCCACTAATCGACTGCGCGGTTGATCGCCCTGCACCAGCATCGACAGACGCAAATCGGGCAAACAGGCGACAAACTGCTGCATGGCACGGCCGCTGGCAAATAACACCAGCACCCCTTTGTGTTTCTCTTCGTGCATTTGCTGACGGAAAAATCCCGCCATCTCAGCAATGTGCTCTGCTTCGTTAGCCATGACGGGCTCGTAACGCATCTGCGGAATCACCAGCTTGCCTTGATCGATATGATTGAACGGCGAGTCGAGCGCCACAAAGCGATCGCCAGCCTTCTCATTCAGACCAGACATCTCCTGCAAGCGATTAAAACTGTTCAACGAACGCAGCGTGGCGGATGTCACCACCACATGCGGTATTTTCCGCCACAGCATTTTTTCCAGCTGATCGCTGACGCGAATGCCGGCGCAGTGAAACAGCAAATGTGCCTGACCCTCACGCAGTTCTCGGGTGATCCATTTTGATACCGGCGCGCCAGAGGCTTTTTCCAACGCCGCCAGTCGCCATAATTTGCTCACCGACTCAAACCAGCCAAACTGACGATTGAGCTGCAACAGGCTGCGGTGCAACCGCACCAGATCCACTTTGCCCGTTTGCTCGCTTAGCGCGTTGATCAGCCCTTCGGTTAAGCCTCGCAGCGCATCACTGAGCTTAAACAGGCGCGCACAGAGTTCGAGGATTTCCTGCGGCAATTCGCCCAGCACAAAACGGAATTCGCCGGGCTGATTATGCGAAGGCAGCAGCGGATTGAGTGCGTTACTCATAATCGTGAGCAGCTCACGTAGCTCATCGCAGTGCGCTTTAAGCCGTTCAGGATTCGTCAGTGGCGGCGGCGATTTAGGTCGCATCTGAGTCATGATGCTGTCCACCAGCTTCACGAAAAGGTCGAGCTGCAAGCTGCTCCAACCGGGTGTGATATCAGCGCTCATTTCCAGCGCATCGCGCGCCACTTCGGGCAGATGATGCCCTTCATCAAGCACCAGCATCAGCTGTTTAGCAGGCGGCAACACCGATTCGTTTTCCATTGCCGCCATCACCAACGCATGGTTTGCCACCACCACATCCACCTGCTCAATTTCACGGCGGGCGACAAAAAACGGGCATTCGCGATACCAGCGGCAATGCGCGCCCAGACAGCTGGCTTTATCGGTAGAAAGCCGCTGCCATAAGCTGTCGCTGATGTTGTCTTCACTGTGATCGCGCAAACCATCCCACTGATAACGATCCAGCGACTTCTGCAAGCGTCCGCATTGGGTTTGTTCTTCTTTAGTGCTGCTGATCGCTTCGTCATCCAGATAAAGCAGCAGATCGCCCTGCTGCTCGTCATCCGCTGCCAGTGCGGCCAAATTGCGCGGGCAAACATAGCGACCACGGCCAAAAGCAGCGGTAAAGGTGAGATCGGGAATGATTTTTTTAAGCAGCGGCAGATCCTTGGTGAAGATCTGATCCTGCAACGCCACGTTGGCGGTGCTGATCACCAACCGCTTCTCTTCAGCACGGCTCACCGCAATGCCGGGAATGAGATAGGAAAGGGTTTTACCGACGCCGGTTGGCGCTTCGACCGCCAGATGACGGCCATCGTCACCGGCCAGGCATTTCGCCACTTCGGCGATCATCTGCCGCTGCGGCGGGCGCGGAATAAAGTCAGGCACCTGTTGCTGCAGCGCTTTATACCACTGCGCTATCTGGCTTTTTATTGCTGCTGTCAGGGCCATTGTTTCATTACCACCAGGAACGCTCTACTACAGGAAATTGCCTGTATTTTTACACAGTGTCTGGACGGCGTCAGCTTTCGCTGTGATTTTTTCGCGTCATGTTCAGAATTTCATGCGTTGTGATGTTCACTCTTTCACGGCTGCACAGCGTAAAAAATAAAATATTATGGCCAGTTGTCGCGGCAGATCAGATTGATTATCACGCCGACTTTTGCTGTAGTCGATGCCTGCTTTGCCCTGCGATATCAGCGGCATGACTTCGCCGCAGATAAACACTATTTTTTTGAGATGCTGTGCGATCTGCCCGGCCTCGGTGATCTGGAAAAACAGAATGCATGAAATGAACCTTGTCTTTCCCGCTCGCGTACTGCGTGGTGCAGGCGTGTTAAATCAGCTTGGCGGCCTGTGCGCCAGCCTGGGGCAGCGAGCCGTGCTGATTGGCGGTCATCAAGCTTTGCGAGCAGTTGAAACGCAGGTACGTGAACAGTTGCAGGCCGCAGGCGTAACGCTGCTGGCGCAAGAGTGGTTCGGCGGAGAAACCTCGCTAACGCACATTGATCGCTTAGCCGCATTGGCAACGGAATTAGCAGCAGAGGTGATTATCGGTGTGGGTGGCGGTAAGTCGCTGGATACCTGCAAAGCGGTGGCGGCGCAAATCGGGCTGCCGCTGGTGACCATTCCCACTATCGCCGCAACCTGTTCAGCGGTCACGCCGTTAGCGATTCGCTATGACGACAACGGCAATTTTTTCGATATCTTTCCCTTACCACAAGCGCCTGCTGCGGTGTTAATCGACAGTGAGTTACTGGCAAAAGCGCCGGCGCGCTGGTTAGCTGCTGGATTGGGCGACACGCTGGCAAAATGGTATGAGTTTCGGGCGGTCAGCCAACGCCATCCCGCCCGTGATGGCAATGCGCGCTCTTCACTGGCACACAGCAAAATCTGTTACGACGTCATTGCAGAGCAAGGCCCGAATGCCTATCAGGCCGTGTTAAATGGCGAAAGTAGCGCGGCGTTAGATCAGGTTTTGGATGCGATTTTTACCTGGGCAGGCTTAACGTCGCTGATGAGCAATGGCTCGCATGCCGCTGCGGCCCATGCGATTTATGAAGGTTTTACCTTCTGTGATAAAACCCGTGAGTTTGGTCATGGGCTGCTGGTTGGTTTCGGTAATCTCTGCCTGCTGGCGCTGGAAAATCGCCCCGACGCGGAACTGCTGAATGAGATGCGGCTCGCACGCGATTGCGGCGTCCCGCTGACGTTACAAGCCATTGCCTCACTGGACGACACCGAACGGGCATTGATAATCAAAGAATCGGTACACGCACCAGACATGGCCATGATGGCGGAACCGGTGAATGAAGCGCGTCTGCTGGCCGCTATTCAGCGAGTAGAGACGTTAGCAGAGCAGGTTTAATCTTGTACTTTATGCCCGGCTTACTGCGGTAAATCGGGCATAACACGTTTTGCTGGCCGTAACGGCTACCCCGCTTTACAACATCGTTCGGCGACAAGCTGTGTAACACACTAATCGCGCTAAACTTTTTTTAACACTTTAAACATCACCGTTGTGGCATCCAATATTCCCGCTGTCGATTCTGCATAAAACGGAATCGACCCAGCAATCTGCCAACCAAGCGAAAGGTAGAGATCGCTGGCAACATCACCGCTGCGCGTATCCAGCACCAGTAATACTTTATCTTGCTCGCGGGCACGCTGCTCAGCCTGTTGCATTAATTGACGCGCAATGCCCTGACGCCGAGCCTGCGGCCGCACCAGCAGTTTACTGATTTCAGCACGATGGCGGCCGTTCGGCATACTGCTGTAATTCACCATCACGGTGCCTGCCACCACGCCATGCTGACGCGCGACCAGCAGCTCACACTCGCCGCTGGCGAGGCTACGTATTTTATTCTGCCAAAACTGCGTTATGACTTCCCGATCGTCAGCATTCACAAAACCAATGCTGGCCCCCTCAACCACGCACGCCTGTAGAACATCACATAACTGCGGCAAAACCTGTTGCGCCTGCCTCGCATTAAGCGGCTCATAATCGATCATGGTTTGCACACCACCAGTAAATAGCGCGCACCTTCTGTCAGATGTGCAGCGAAAGAGGATTTTCCTGTTAAGTGAAAACGTAAACTGTCACCCGCTTTCATCGTCCACTGCTGCGAATCCATGCTGACAGTGAGTTCGCCTTCACGTAGCCAGATATGTTGCTCCATGCCGTGCAGTGGCGGCGCGTCATAATCGATACGAGCGCCGGGACGTAACTTGCCCTCAACCAATTCGCATCTAAAATGAGTGGCAGGGGGTGAAACGTTACGGCGGTGAAACCCGCTGGTTTCATCTTGCCAGACCGGCTGCTGGTCACGCGTAAGCAGTAAGTCTACGCCCTCTTCTACTTCGCTTAACAAGCGTGACATGGTTAATCCATAAGCCACGCAGAGGCGATTAAGGAGCGCGGCTGTTGGGCTGGTCTCGCTGCGTTCAATACGTGATAATGAAGCGCGACTGATTCCGGTTGCGATTGAAAGTTCATCCAGCGACCAGCCGCGTTGCAGTCGAAGCTCTGCAAGACGCGCCGCTAAGCGTTGTTCGGTATCTTGAATCTGCATGATTATGTCTCACTTTTGGGAAATTATTCTCATAAGTGAGAATACAAACAAAATAAGCCCGCCGGCAAGTTGTACAGGCAAAAAAGTATTGTACAACTTAGCTTGCCTGGTTATGGTGTTTCGACTCAGGTCAGCATGAAGAGGAAAGTATGACCTTATACAGTATCGGTGATGTGGCCGAACGCTGTGGGATAAACCCGGTAACTTTGCGCGCATGGCAAAGACGCTACGGCTTATTAAAGCCACAACGCTCTGAAGGTGGACATCGCCAGTTCGACGACGTCGATGTTAATCGCATTGAAGAGATCAAACGCTGGATAGAAAGTGGCGTGCCGGTTGGGAAAGTCAAAGCGTTGCTGGAAGGCGGTGACGTTGATGCGCATGATGGCTGGACCGCCCTACAAGACGAATTGATTAGCGTTTTACGTCACGTTCGCCCCTCTAAATTACGCAATAAAATCGCGACAATTGGTCGTGAACATCCCGTTGATGCCCTTATCGATCATGTTTTCATGCCGGTAAGACAGAAGCTCGGACTGGATCAAAACACGGCGCGCACCATGTGCAGTCTGCTTGATGGCATATTGATCGATTACGTGGCTTTCTGCCTTACGGCAAGCCGCAAGAAAGCCGGTAAAGATGCATTGATTATTGGCTGGGGCACTGATGATCGTACCCGTATTTGGCTGGAAGGCTGGCGTCTTTCGCAACATGGCTGGCGTATCGATGTCTTGGCTGAACCACTTGATCTGCCGCGCCCAGAGTTGTTTCCAGGCATGAATATGTTTGTCTGGACCGGTAAAAAGCTGACGCGTCGCCAGCAGGAACAGATGGAACACTGGAAAGAGCAAGGTTATACCGTTCATCTGCACGAAACGCCTTGATAACAAAAACGCACGCTGGGCACTTTGCCTCCTGCCTCGCGCGCGCTATTATCCCCCGCTCCACGTCATCCACTCAGGTTTCTTCATGAACTGGCAAAAAATCTTCTTCGCAACTCTGTTTTTCATCATGGCTGTTGGCGGCACGGGCGGCATGATGCTAGTGGGTTATAGCCTTATCGTTCATTCAAACTAAACCAACGCTGCAAGCGCTCAAACAGGCGATCGCTGACAATCGCTAACAGCGCAACCAGCAAGGCTCCCTGAATAACGTAGGCGGTATTAAAGCCGCTCAAACCGATAATCACCGGCGAACCCAGGCTTTTTGCGCCCACGGTTGAGGCAATCGCGGCGGTACCTATATTAATGATCACCGAGGTACGAATACCGGCGATGATCACTGGCGCAGCCAGCGCTAACTCAACCTGCCATAAACGCTGCCATGCGTTCATGCCGACGCCTCGCGCAATTTCGCGACTGCTGGCGGGTACGCTATCAATACCCGCTAACGTGCCCTGCAAAATGGGCAACAGCCCATATAACAGCAACGCGACGATCGCAGGCCAGGCGCCGAATCCCATTACCGGCACAGCAATGGCTAATACCGCCACCGGTGGAACAGTTTGTCCAGCGGCAACAATTGTCTCAATCAAGGGACGAAAAGCGCGCCCGCTGCGACGCGTCACCGCTACCCCACTTCCCACGCCGATCACTATCGCCAGCAAACTGGCCGTCACCACTAAAAAAAGGTGCGCCAGCGTCAACTGCCAAAAGCTGTCCTGCTGATAAAGCGGACGCGCCAGCTCAGGAAACCAGTGGGCAAACAGCGGCGCGCTGTAAGGCATGGCGCTGAGCAGCGCAAGATAAAGGATAACCAACCACAGTAACGGATCTTTTAACCAGCGCATTGCACGCCCTCACGGAGATTAAGCTCGCGCAGATTAAGCAAATCATTGAAGTGAAGTACGCCAATCGGTTGTTGCCGATCGTCCACCACCGGCAATTTGTCGGTACGGCGGGTGATAAACTGCGACAGTGCTTCACGCAGCGTCAGCGCAGCGGCAATCGGTTCGCCTTCCAGCCATTCACCGCGCCGTGCCGCATTCCCCGCTTGTCCCAGCGCCAGTAACCGCACGCCCATTTCACTGCGGCCAAAGAAATTACGCACAAACTCATTTTTGGGCTGAGTCAGCAGTTCGACCGGCTTGCCCTGTTGCACGATTTCGCCCTCATCCATTAACACAATGTTATCGGCCAGGGTCAGCGCTTCGTCGATATCATGCGTCACTAGCACAATGGTTCGGCCCGATAAGCGATGGATACGCAACATTTCCTGTTGCAGTGCCCCGCGCGTGACCGGATCAAGTGCCCCGAAAGGCTCATCCATCAGCAGCACTTCTGGATCGGCCGCCAACGCGCGTGCCACGCCAACGCGCTGCTGCTGCCCGCCAGAAAGCTGATGTGGATAACGCTTTAGCAGTTGTCGATCAAGGCTCAGCAGCGAGAACAACTCCTCGACCCGCTCGCTTACTCGCACCTTTGACCAGCCTAACAAGACGGGTACCGTGGCGATGTTTTTCTCCACCGTCCAGTGGGGAAACAGGCCGATGGATTGAATGGCGTAGCCCATGCGGCGACGTAAAGTGCGCGCCTCCATTTGACGAATCGCTTCACCGGCAAAACGAATTTCGCCCTCATCTGCCTCAATCAAGCGGTTAATCATTTTTAAGGTGGTGGATTTGCCTGAACCTGAGGTGCCCAGCAGCACGCTGAATTCACCCTTCCCCACCGTTAGCGACAGATTTTTTACTGCCGCTTTTCCGGCGAAATACTTGGTCACGCCATCAAACTGAATCATCTTTTTTCTCCAGCAGAGAGATCAGCAACCGGAACAGCGCATCAATCACCACCGCCAGCGCAATCACAGGAATAACGCCCAGCAGCACCAAATCCAGCGCACTACTCAGCAGGCCCTGAAAAATAATGGCACCGAACCCGCCTGCGCCAATCAACGCGGCCACCACCGCCATCCCTAAAGTTTGCACCACCACCACACGCAGTCCCGCCAACCACACCGGCAGCGCCAGCGGCACGTCAACGGCAAAAAATTGCTGGCGCTCGCCCATTCCCATTCCGCGCGCACTTTCACGCACCTCATGCGGCACCTGCTGCAAACCCACTACCACGCTGCGAACCAGCGGCAGCAAGGCATACAGTACCAGCGCGATCAATGCGGGTGCCATACCAATACCGCTAATGCCCCACTCGCCCAGCCACGGAAAACGATTAGCCAGACCGGCTAACGGTGCGATCAGTAGCCCAAACAGCGCCACCGAAGGCACGGTTTGAATCACGTTGAGCACGCTGAATACGCTGCTTTGCCAGTGAGCCCGACGATAAAGCGCCACGCCAAGCGGCAGCGCAATCAGCAGCGCTGGCAGCACGGTGCCGCCCAGCAGCAGCAAATGTCGCGTTAGAGCTGCATCAAAAACGGCCTGCCGATTGGCATACTCTTTAAGTAATGACAGGTGCTCAAGCGTGCCGCTAAACAGCAGCAAGAGTGGAATGATCCATACTTGAAGATTCAGCAGCAGCTGCGCAAATCGATGGCGGGTTACGCGGCGTATTACATCCGTCATCAGTAATAGCGTTAATCCACTGGCGCACCACATGCCGCTGCCAAAACTGGTTCGCGCCAGCGGGCTACCTTGCTCCGCCAGCAGCGTCGCCTGATGGCCGCTGAGCCAGATCATTCCCGCCAGGAGCACTTCACTGGCGAGCAATGATAGCAGCAACGTTGTGCGCGACGACTTACACCACAGCAGCCCCAGCAGCAGCGCCAGCGGCGGCAACAACATCGCCGCATCTTTAATCTGCCACAGCATCAAAGGTTGCCCGCCAACCAGGCGATTGGCGGCGTATTTGAGAAAAGGCAGGCTCACTAAGCTGATGATAATTACTACCACCAGCAGCAGCGCAACCGGAGAATGGCGTGGGCGGATTATCGCATCCCGCGATAACAGCATGGTTACAAGAGCTTTTTCTGTTGCAGCCATTGAGTGGCTACGCTGCTGGCATCCTGCCCATCGACAGCAATTTTGGCATTCAGCTGTTGCAACGTTTTCTCATCCAGCGCACTAAATACCGGTTTCAGCCAGTTGCCGATCTCCGGGTAAGCTTTCAGCACTGACTCGCGAATCACTGGCGTAGGCGCATAGATCGGCTGGACGCCTTTCGGGTCGCTTAACGTTTGCAAACCCAGGGCCGCAACGGGACCATCGGTGCCATAAGCCATTGCCGCATTAACCCCGGAAGTTTGCTGCGCCGCTGCACTGATGGTGACAGCCGTATCACCGCCCGCCAGGGACAACAGCTGATCTTGTTTCAGATCGAAGCCATAGGTTTTTTCAAACGCCGGTAACGCATCGCTGCGCTCAATAAATTCCGCCGAGGCTGCCAGCTTGAAGGTGCCGCCCTTTTTCAAATATGCGCTGAGATCATCCAGTGATTTAAGCTGATTTTTGTCCGCGAGATCTTTGCGTACCGCGATCGTCCAGGTGTTATTAGCGGGCGCGGGTGTGAGCCAAACCAGATGATTTTTGTCTGCATCCAGCTTTTTCACTTTCTCGTAGCCCTGCTGAGCATTTTTCCATGCACTGTCTTTTTCATCGTTAAAGAAGAAGGCGCCGTTGCCCGTGTATTCCGGGTAGATATCTAGCTCACCGGCGGTAATCGCGCCGCGCACCACCTGCGTGGTGCCCAACTGAATTTTATTCACCGTTTTCACACCGTGCTTCTCCAGCACCTGCAAAATGACATTGCCGAGCAGTGAACCCTCCGTATCAATTTTCGACCCCACGCGTACCGGATCGGCAGCCTGCGCAACGCCCAAGCTGAGCAGCAATGCGCCCATCCCCACGATTCCCCGAAACTTAGCCATGACGCATTCCTTCTCTGTTTTTTGTTGATAGCGATGTGCATTAAAAGCGTAGCCTGGCATTGCCAATACGCGACCTACTTTAGCGCATCCTAATAACAATTCGAGATTGTTAGCTTATCATCTATAACTAAATAGAATTTACGTCTAGACGTCCAGACATTATTCTCAGTTACCATTTTTATAAAAAAACAGACAACATCATGTCCGAATTAACATCTTCAGCCCACGTGGCAACGGCAGGGAGTGCGCCTACGGGCGAAACGCAATGGATCCGCAGCGCGTCAGACGTTTCTAATCTGATAAACCACAGCGATAACGCCCGCAACAATGCGAGGATTGTGGTCGCTATTGCGCTTGGCGGCGTGTTTCTTGACGCGTATGACCTCGGTGCACTGGCGTTCGGTATCAAAGATGTCGCACGTGAATTTAACCTGACGCCAACCGGCACCGGCATGGTGGCTTCTGCTATCACCTTCGGTGCCATCGTTGGTGCGCTGATTGGCGGCTATCTCACCGATAAAATCGGTCGCTATCGGGTTTTCATGGCCGATATGTTTTTCTTTGTGGTCGCGGCTTTGGCCTGTGCGTTTGCGCCAAATGAGTACGTGCTGGGCGGTGCCCGCTTTGTGATGGGGCTTGGCGTCGGTATTGATTTACCGGTGGCGATGGCGTTTTTAGCGGAGTTCTCGAAACTGCGCGGTAAAGGCAACAAAGCCGCCTCCGTAGCGATGTGGTGCCCGACCTGGTATGCCGCCATTAGCATTTCCTATCTGCTGGTGCTGCTGCTGTATGCGGTGCTGCCAGAAAGCCATTCGGACTGGTTATGGCGTTTGATTTTGGGCTTTGGTGCGGTACCGGCTATTTTGATAATCCTGATTCGCAGCCGCTACATGAGCGAATCGCCGGTATGGGCAGCCAACCAGGGCGATTTACAGGGAGCCGCTAATATTCTGCGCAGCGCGTGGAATATTAATGCGCAGGTCGCAAAAGATGCGCCGCTGACGCCAGAAAAACCGGCACGTCGCGCCAGCTGGCGTAATTATGGCGCGCTGTTGCAGGGCGTTTACCTACGCCGAACGGTGTTGGCGACCATAACCTCGATCGCCTCAGCGTTTGCTTACAATGCCGTGGCGTTTGGTTTACCGGTGATCATTTCCAGCTTCCTGGCGCAATCGATGCTCACCACCATTTTGGTGTCGCTGGCGCTGAACCTGCTGTTTGCCTTTGTCGGCGGGATCCTTGCGGTACGGCTGGTGCCGCGTCTGGGGGCGTGGAAGATGTCGGTGGCGGGATATGCGTGTCAATGTATTGCACTGTTAGGACTGGCCTTGATTGGTCGCCCGGAAGGCGGACAAGAAGCCGCATTAGCGATCGCGATGCTGGCGCTGTTCCTGTTTGGTCAGGGTTTTGGTCCCGGTTCGCACACCATGACGTATGCCTCGCTGAGTTACCCGACTTCGCTGCGCGGCGTTGGCGTGGGCTTTAACCAGACGCTGATGCGCGGCAGCTCAACCGTTTCGCTGTTCCTTTTTCCGGTGTTGGTCGCTGCGCTGGGCACCGGGGTTTTCTGGGTCATCTTTCTCGCTCCGCTGGCGGGTTTGCTGGCGCTGCTGGCGATTCGCTGGGAACCCTCGGGCTACGACGTTGATGCGGAAGATTTTAATCGCTAAGACACAAGCCGCACCCTAAAAGGTGCGGCTTTTTTTATGCCATTCTTGATTTATGCAGGGAAAGAAAAAGCGTCGATGTAGGCAGGAATACGCGGAAAGGTGTAAAGAAACCACGGCGTAAACTGCTGAGGATTTTGCTCCATCTGTTGCTGAATCTTTTCCATTGGACGGTATTCAAACGCATCCGCTTCTTCCGGGTTGAGGTGCGGCAATGCATCGCAAACGGCAAAAAATACGTGACCATATTCATGTTCGGTCAAACCGTTACTCAGCGGCAGGTTGTAGCTCAGCTCAAACATCGGCGTCAGTGAGACGTTCATGCCCATCTCTTCACGCAGGCGACGTTCGGCCGCATCCTGGGTGGATTCATGCGGATACGGATGGCCGCAACAGGTGTTGCTCCATAATCCGCCGCAGTGATATTTTTCGCTGGCGCGACGTTGTAACAGCAATTCCTGTCGGGAATTGAAGACGTAAACCGTCACCGCACGGTGCAATAATCCTTTCTCATGCACTTCCAGCTTTTCCATTTTGCCGGTGGGACGATCAAGATGGTCGACGAGGATAACTTCAATAGCAGACATGTCGGTTCCTTGAGCTTATTCCTAACTATTTTGGCACAGGATTTGGCATATGGAGCGCATAAAATCGTGCTATTTGCCGTCAGGCCATGTCAGACAAGGGTTTCGAGCGAGGAAAAAAATTGGGCCAGCCGCGCTGGCCCATTGAAAATTTACAATTTGAAGCTTTGAACCACCAATTCCAGCTGCACGCTTTGCACTTCCATAGCCTGCGCGGCGGCAGAGACTTGTTCAACCAGCACGGCATTTTGCTGCGTGGTGCCATCAAGCTGCGTAATGGCAATATTGACCTGCTCAATGCCCATGCTCTGCTCACGGCTGGCTGACATGATTTCACTCATTAAGGTGGTCACGCTGCTCACGCCCTGCATCAGCTCATCCATGGTGTTACCGGCCTGTTCCACCAGCTGACTACCCGCATCGATGTTGGCTACTGACTCCTCAATCAGCTTTTTGATTTCACGCGCGGAATTAGCCGAGCGCTGTGCCAGATTGCGCACTTCCGATGCCACCACCGCAAATCCGCGCCCCTGCTCGCCAGCACGTGCAGCTTCCACCGCTGCGTTCAAGGCCAGGATGTTAGTTTGAAACGCGATGCTGTCGATAACGCTGATGATATCCACCACTTTGCGCGACGAATGGTGAATTTCGCCCATGGTGGTCACCACCTGCCGCACCACGTCGGTGCCGCGTGCTGCCACTTGTGACGCGCCATCCGCCAGCTGGTTAGCATGGGTTGCGTTATCCGCGTTCTGTCGCACCGTGCCCGTCAGCTGCTCCATTGATGCCGCCGTTTCAACAATCGAACTGGCCTGATCTTCGGTACGTGACGATAAGTTGGCATTGCCACTGGCAATTTCACGTGAGGCGGCGGTGATCGCCAATGCGCTTTCTCCAACCTGACGCATCAGGCCTTGCAGGTAGCTAATAAACTGGTTAAAGCTTTGCGCTACCGCATTGAATTCTGGGCTATTGCTGGCAGGCAAACGCTGGGTTAAATCCGCGCCGCCCATTGATAACGCTTCAATATTGCTATTAAGCACGTTGAGGCGTTTCATCATGGTACGCACGAAACCCAGCAGCACCAGCAGCAGAATCACTGCCAGCGGGATCTGCACTAAGCCCAGGCGCGTCAACATGTTGTGGGATTGCGCTTTTAGCAAACTGGTGGGCACGCTGCTGGCGAGATACCACGGACTGTTAGGGATCGCCTGCAAGAACAGCGTTTGCTCGCCCTCATCACTGTCGAATGTTGACTCAGCGGGCTGTGTGCCTGCACCTGCCAGCAATGCTTTCAACGGTGCCGCCATCGGCGATTGCAGGTCAGCCAGATTCTCAAGCTTCGGTGTGGCATCAACCAGCGCGGCGTTTCCGACCACCTTGCCATCAGCTTCCACAATCAGCACGTTGCCCTGAATGGCTTCACCCATCTGTTTTGCCAGTTGATTGAAGAAGCCGAGCGTCACGTCAATGGTTGCGACCCCCCAAACGTTGCCATCACGATAAATGGCCATGGCACAGTTGGTGCGCGGCTGCGGGCTGGCAGCATCCTGGTACGCTTTTGCCCAAGCGCACTGCCCTTTTGCCGCTGCTAAGCCATCCTTGTACCAAGACTGCTCCCAATATTTGTCGGCAGCGTCAGAGTTCCAGTAGGTGTTTACCTGCAGTTGATTACTGGCATTACGGGCGAAAAAGCTGCTGTTTTTCTCTTTGTCAGCATCACGACGATTAGGTAACGGCCAGATGCCGCCGCCAAATACGTTGCTGTCCTGATATTGGTTCACTAACGTCGGCAGCAGCGTATCGATGGTGGCGCTTTCCATCACCGATGCCGCTTCAGTGATGGCGCGTTGCTGCGCCTGTACGCGGTTCATCTGCTCTACGATGCCGCTGGCAAGCGAATCAACCTGATAACGCACCAGACGGCTTTCGTTATGAATGAGCTGTGGTGCGACAAACTGGTTGATCACCAATACGGTAATCAGCATCAATAAAATAAAGAATGCGATGAGTGTTGCGGTGAAGCGGGATTGGGTTGTTTTAAACATCTTTGTTCCCTCGAGCCTGGTGCGGCGCAATTGCCTGATCCGGTTTAACGGCGCGGCCGTGAGGAACTTGAGGTGGGCGAGATCACAGATTGACGAAATAGTTGATAAGGGTAAGGATTTAGTTAGCAGGCGCGATAAAAAAACCACCGGCTCTGCTCCGCGTGCAGACGAAAGAGCCGGGATAAGAGCTGAAGGTTACTCGGGTGAATCAACCACTTGCTGTCGGGGTCGGAAAATATGATTGCTGCCCTGCGCGGTTAATAGCTCTCGCAGCCGCTGACCGCCCTGTTCATCCGCCTGAGCAAATATACGCTCCGCTTCTGTTACCGGCGTGGCCCACAACAGTTTGGGTCGGTCATCATCGCGCTTCGGCAATTTAAACTGCGCTTTGTCTTCGGCCAGCTCATTAGCCAGCAGGAAGCTCTCAAAGCCCACCGGCGCAACTTCTGATGCCAGCGTATGACCTTCGCCCAGCCAGGTCAGGCGCGCCCACGGCAGATGAACGAACTCCGCCAGCGCACTGGCCATCTGCACCGCATTGCTTTCGGTCATCACTTCGCCATCCACCGCCATCGCCAGTTCGATGCGGCGATACTGCGGGGCTAACTCGTCAAACAAGTAATCCACCTGCGGCATAGGACGAATGCTCATACCCAGCGTCAGGAAATACCAAATGCCTTTGTGCCAGTGCTGCGAAATCGCCATAGGCGGCCAGCTACCCTGATCGATGGCGTAATATTTTACCGATTCGCCAAACTGCGCCTGGTAACTCACCATCAATTCTTTTTGTACCCGGTCCCATTCGCTGCCGTCATGCCATTCGCGCCAGAATTGGCGCTGCTGCTCAGCACGTGCGTAGTATTCATTGGTAGAGGCGGAACCCAGCGGCGCGGTTAACCGATTCTTTTTGATGCAGCCCGCAGAAAAGCTCACTTGCTTATCCTGATACAGGCTCCATCCCGGAATTACCGCCAGCAGTTGGCCGTAATACCACAACGCTGCACCATCATCGCTGGGTTCCCACAGCACCTGAAGCCCGGCGGGATCCAGGGCAGGCTCCGCTTCCAGCGTGCGGCAGAATTCAGCGCTCAACAGCGGCGCAATGCCCTGCTCCATCGCTTCGCGATCTTCTAACGCGGGAGCGGGCTCAAGGTTACGCAACCAGCAGCCACGCACCGCATATTGGCTACGAAACAGATCCGTCGGCCAGATGTAGAAGTAAGCGGTGCGCGCATCCTGTTCGACAATCGCCGTCAGGGTACGTTGCTGATTGTGGACTTCGGCAATCAGAGGTTGGTACGTCATAGAGCCTCGACAAAACCAGGAGGAAGTCATTTTCCCCGAGATTAGAGCAGGATCCTGACTGCCGCCACATGTGACAAGGGTAAAACTCTCAAAGTGTGAAAAGCACAGTTTAAGCAAACTGATTAACGCAAACTGGAAATGGTGATTACCCCGATCAAACCCGTAATTTGGCTTAAGATTATATACCGCGCTTTATGCAGTTTATTCCGCGATTGGACCGAGTAAGCCAGTGCTATCGTCAACGGATGCGGATAAATGCCAGAGAGAGTTAACATGTTGCTGGGCACATTAGATTTTGGATTTCGTGAGGCGGTGATTTTGGCGATATTTGCGTGGCTCTATTATCGCCATACCTGGGTGATGATTGCTGTTACGTTAATGGCGTTAGGCTTGGTCATTATAATGATTTTACCTGCCGATCTTTATTACAGTCTGCCACCGCTGGCGCTGTCTGGCTTTGGATTAGGCATGCTGTTTTATCACTATCAGCTACGACAAATTACACTCCGCCGGGAGGCTAAAACACCGCGTACTTATCACCGCAAACAGGATGGGCTCAAGAGTTAAAAGGCGTTAAAGGATCCGGTGACAATTAGCACAAATTTCCCGGTGTCCGCCGCGAAAAAAGCGTTCTAACCGGTTAGCCTGGGTAATATTTCAGCTTTGAGGATTTCTGCCCATACGCTGCATGGCACGCTGATAAGCGCCGCGCTGAATCGACCAGCGCAGTGCGGCAGAGATAACGTTGATCTGCCGATCAAGCAGTGATTGCTGCCAATGCCCGATGCGATAACCAGACATCTCCTGCGCCCAATCCGGCATCAACCCAACACCCGCTTTCAGCATGGTTTTCATCACCGGTTTCGCCTGCCAGCTTGGTGCGGGCGCATTCATCAAGGTATGGGTGACGTCTGCGGTGCGTGCATCGAAACGCAATTCGCTGCGCATCGATTGCAGATAATCTTCTATAGCTGCACAACTTTTTGGCACTTTTTCTGCGCCCAGCGCTTCAGCGACAATGGCCGCCTCGGCGTAGTAACGATCTTGTTCCGCTGGACTTAGCGACGGATTTTTATAGCGAAGATGGGCGGCCAGAAAGCGACTGGTTTCGGCGACGTGCACCCAAGTCAACAGATGCGGATCGCTGGCGGCATAGGGTTTTCCTTCGCTGTCTACGCCGCTGACCCTGAGATGGATACGCTTTACCTTCTCAATAAGAAATTGCGCGTCGTGTTGATTACCAAAAGTGGTGACGGCAATGAACTGGCTGGTGCGGCGCAGGCGCCCCATCATATCTTCACGAAAGTTGGAATGATCCCATACGCCCGCCAGCGCGGCCGGATGTAACATCTGCAAAAAAAGCGCACTGATGCCACCGCACATCATTGAGGAAAAATCGCCGTGTACGCGCCAGATTACACTGTCGGGGCCAAACAGGCCCGGATCACCCGGCGGTTGAGAAATATCGAATTCATTAAGCGCCAGACCATTCAGGCGAAAAACCTGCTGCTGGATGCGGTATCGGATGTTAACCATAGTGAGTTTTCTCAGAGTCAGGCGTCGTTTGCTCTCACTTCGGTCCTGTTAAGGGCGAGGTCGTTTGTCCCCACCTCAGCCCTCCCCATAAATGGGGAAGGAAGACACTGCCCTGTATCAGTGCTTTACCTGCATGTGGCAGCGTCTCCTTCCTACGCAAGCGGGGGAAGGCTGGGATGGAGGACAGCCAGCACAATCCAGGATCGGCCAGCACAAACGAAACAGACTTACAAATAATCGAACTGCGCATCCTGGGTTCGTACAGAATCCAACCCGATCATCACATTGAATTTACCTGGCTCAGCGACATGCTGCATCTGCTGATTCCAGAACTTCAGTGCATCAACGTCAATCTTAAACGTCACCGTCTGCGATTCACCCGCTTTCAGCATGATGCGCTTAAAGCCGCGCAACTCCTGCACCGGACGACTCATTGTCGCCACGGGATCATTCAGATAAAGCTGCACCACGGTTGCGCCGTCACGTTTGCCACTGTTGGTCACCGTCACGCTGGCGTCGATGGTGCCGTTGCGCGGCATGGTGCGCGAAGACATCTTGACCGGCGACACCGTAAAGGTGGTGTAACTCAGGCCATAACCAAACGGGTACAGCGGGCCGTTGACCGCATCATAATAATGCGAAGTGTACTTGTTAGGCTTCTCCGGATTGTAAGGGCGACCCGTTGGCAAGTGATTGTAGTAAATGGGTATCTGTCCAACCGAACGCGGGAACGAAGCGGGCAGTTTACCGGAAGGATTGTAGTCCCCGAACAGCACATCAGCGATTGCGTTGCCGCCTTCAGTGCCGCTAAACCACGTTTCAAGCATCGCGTCGGCCATGTGATCTTCTTTGACTACCGTCAGCGGACGACCATTCATCAGGACAATCACCAGCGGTTTACCGGTTGCTTTCAGCGCGGCCAGCAAGTTCTGTTGGCTTTGCGGAATCACCAAATCGCTGCGGCTGGACGCTTCATGCGCCATGCCCTGCGCTTCACCTACCGCTGCGACAATCACATCCGCCTGTTTGGCTTTCTCGACGGCTTCGTCAATCAACGCCTGCGGCGAGCGCTTATCGACCGTTACCGCAGGTTCGTAGAGATTGAGGAAATCCTGAATGCCTTTATTGTCAGAAATGTTGGCACCCTTGGCATACAGCAGCGTCGCTTTGCCCGCTGTTGCATTGCGCATGCCTTGCAGCAGCGAAATGGATTGCTTCGCGACGCCCGCGGCTGACCAGCTGCCCATGATGTCACGTTGGCTGTCTGCGAGCGGCCCCACCAGCGCAATCGTGCCCGATTTCTTCAGCGGCAAGGTTTCCAGGCGATTTTTCAACAACACCATACTCTTACGCGCCACATCGCGAGCTTCCGCACGGTGCAGACGGCTTTCAGCGTTGGTGTCCTGAGGATCGCTTTCTTTCGGACCGAGATGGCTGTAAGGATCGTTAAACAGCCCCATATCATATTTAACGTTCAACACATGACGCGCAGCATCATCGATTTCCGCGATGCTGACCGCGCCACTTTTCACCAAACCCGGCAGATATTTGCTGTAGTACTCGTCGCTCATACTCATGTCGACGCCCGCTTTC
Source organism: Pantoea sp. T14 (assembly GCF_036663535.1). Lineage (NCBI taxonomy): Bacteria > Pseudomonadati > Pseudomonadota > Gammaproteobacteria > Enterobacterales > Erwiniaceae > Pantoea > Pantoea sp. T14. The sequence continues at coordinate 63,389 of NZ_JAWUEB010000027.1, read as the reverse complement.
AGCGCAATGCGCACTGCATCCTGCGGATCGCTGGCGACACCGTGCTTGATCAGCTCTTTGATCGCGCCATGGTCGCTGATGGTAATGCCTTTGAACTTCCATTCGCCGCGCAGCAGATCTTTCAGCAACCAGCCATCAGCAGTTGCCGGTACGCCATTGATGGAATTCAGCGAGACCATCACGCCACCGCTGCCGGCATCTAGCGAAGCCTTATAAGGCGGCAGGTAGTCCTGGAACATACGCTGCGGACTCATATCAACGGTGTTGTAATCACGTCCGCCTTCTACTGCGCCATACAGTGCGAAGTGCTTCACGCTGGTCATGATGGAGTAACGATCTGCCGCGTTTTTACCTTGCATCGACTGCACCATGCTGCGACCCATTTCAGAGGTCAGCCAGGTATCTTCGCCAAAGCCTTCCGAAACGCGACCCCAGCGCGGTTCGCGGCTGACATCAACCATGGGTGCCCAGGTCATATTCAAACCATCATCTGCGGCTTCATAGGCAGAAATGCGTCCGACATCGCCAACTGCATCCAGATCCCAACTGGCCGCTAAACCCAGCGGAATGGGGAAAATGGTGCGCTGACCATGAACCACGTCATACGCGAAGAACAACGGAATTTTCAGGCGGCTGAGCTGCATCGCCTGATCCTGCATCGCGCGAATATCCTGGCGCGTAACCGTATTGAAAATGGCGCCAACCTGGTTTTTTTGAATCATCTCGCGGATGACTTCTTTCGGATTGTCGGGGCCGACGCTTATCAAACGTAGCTGACCGATTTTCTCATCCAGCGTCATTTTTTTAAGCAGATCGTTGACGAAGGCATCACGTGCCTGCTCCGTCATCGGGTGATTACCAATCAGCTCCTCCGCTAAGGCGGGTTGAATAGCGAGGGAGACAGCGAGACTAACAGAGTAAATCCATTTCATCAGGTCGGGTTCTCTTAAGTGACTGCGCAATATCGAATTAACTGGCGGCAGTTTGCCACAAGAAGAGGATAGCAGGTAGCCGCTGCTGTCACACTGGTCCTGCGCGGTTGACGTGCTACAGTAAGGACGCATGAATAAGACAAGGGAATTGCCCATGATTAACGCCTCCGCCCTACTCGCAGATTTACGCCGTTTGGTCGGCTCTTCTCACCTGCTTACTGAAGCAGCACAGACGGCACGCTACCGTAAAGGCTTTCGCTCAGGCGAAGGTGATGCGCTGGCGGTGGTCTTTCCCGGCACGCTGTTGGAGCTGTGGCGAGTGCTGCAAACGCTGGTGAACGCCGACGCGATCATCTTGATGCAAGCGGCCAACACCGGCTTGACCGAAGGTTCAACCCCACAAGGCAATGATTACGATCGTCCGGTAGTGATTATCAGTACGCTGCGGCTTGATAAGCTACAGCTCATTGATGAGGGAAAACAGATCTTAGCGTTTCCGGGCAGCACGCTGTATCAACTGGAAAAAGCGCTGAAACCGCTGGGGCGTGAGCCGCATTCAGTCATCGGTTCATCCTGCATTGGCGCATCCGTATTGGGCGGAATCTGTAATAACTCCGGCGGTTCGCTGATCAAACGCGGCCCGGCATACAGCGAAATGGCGCTGTTTGCACAGAGAGATGCACAAGGCAAGTTGAAGCTGGTGAACCATCTGGGCATCGATCTTGGCACCTCGCCAGAAGAGATTTTAGGACGTCTCGATGACGATCGCTGGCAGACCAACGATGTTCAGCATGATGGTCGTCATGCATCAGATAATGAATACGCTGAGCGAGTTCGTGAGGTTGATGCCGATACACCGGCACGCTTTAACGCTGACGCGCGTCGGCTATTTGAAGCCTCGGGTTGTGCAGGCAAGCTGGCAGTATTTGCCGTGCGACTTGATACTTTTCCCACCGAACCGCAGCAGCAGGTGTTTTACATCGGCACCAATGATGTCTCGGTATTGAGCGACATTCGTCGTCACATGCTCGCGCACTTTAAAAACCTGCCGGTAGCGGGTGAATATATGCACCGTGACATCTACGACATCGCTGAAGTTTACGGCAAAGACACCTTTTTGATGATCGACAAACTCGGCACCGACAAAATGCCGCTGTTTTTCACATTAAAAGGCCGCGTGGATGCCTGGCTGACAAAACTCTCTTTTGTTAAACCGCACTTCAGCGATCGCCTGCTGCAGCGTCTGAGCCGCCTGTTCCCCGCGCATTTACCCAAGCGCATGAAGCAGTATCGCGATAAATATGCGCATCATCTCATGCTGAAAATGTCTGGCGACGGCGTGCAGGAAGCGCGCGAATATCTAAAAGATTATTTCCGCGAAGGCGGTGGTGAATTCTTCGAATGTGAAGGCAAAGAGGGCGCACATGCCTTTCTGCATCGCTTTGCCGCAGCGGGGGCCGCGGTGCGCTATCACGCAGTCCATGCTGACGAAGTCGAAGAGATTTTGGCGCTGGATATTGCACTGCGCCGCAACGATCGTGACTGGTTTGAAACGCTGCCCGCAGAGATCACCCAGTCACTGAGCCACAGCCTTTATTACGGGCACTTCTTTTGCCACGTTTTTCATCAGGATTACATCGTGAAAAAAGGGGTAGATGCGCACGCATTAAAAGAGAAAATGCTGGCGATATTGCAAGCGCGTGGGGCGGAGTATCCGGCAGAGCACAATGTCGGTCATCTTTATCAGGCCAAACCGCAGCTGGCGTCGTTTTATCGCCAACTCGATCCCACCAACACGTTTAATCCGGGCATCGGCAAAACCAGCAAACAGAAAGGCTGGGCGGTGAAACAGATTTAATCTGCGCGAGGAGAAATGCTGAGGGCGGTTTAAAGCAAAAGGCCCCCGCACATGCGGAGGCCTTTTTGTCTTTACGGCATTTGCTCTTCAGCAGCGGCAACCGCTGCTTGATGACGACGCTCAATAATCATCGTCTGCGGCGCGGACAGCATAATGCCCTCTTTGCGCAGTCGCGTCAGGATGTCGAACAGCAGATCGCTTTTGGCGCCTGAAATCTGTCGTTGCCCTGCTACGTTTCCGGTTACGCTCAGTACAATGCCCTGCGGAGTCAGATCCTTGAACGAGACCGACGGTTCCGGTGTTTCCAGAATACGTTCGTTTTCGTTATACACTTCCAGCAAAATTTCACGCACCTGCACAGGATCGATATCTAATGGGAAGGTCAGCAAAATAGTGACCACACCTTGTGCATTGCCCATCGTTGCGTTGCGTACGTTTTGCGAAATGAGCTGCGAGTTCGGCACAATCACCGTGGATTTATCGCTGAGCTGAATCTCGGTGGCGCGCACGTTAATGCGACGAATATCCCCTTCGATTCCGCTTATGCTCACCAGATCACCCACTTTTACCGGACGTTCAGTCAGTAGGATCAGGCCCGAGATAAAGTTTTTCACTATTTCCTGCAAGCCAAAACCGATACCGACCGACAAGGCGCTGACGATCCATGCCAGCTTATTCCACTGTAAGCCCATGATAGACAGCGTCAGCAGGATAATCAGTACGTAGCCTATATTGCTGAACAGGGTCACCAGTGAAACGCGCATGCCCACGTCCATGGTGGTTTTTGGCAGGAAATCGTTATCCAGCCAACGGCGCACCGAACGCAGCACATAAATACCCACAATAAGACAGATAATCGCATTTACCATGTGCGCTGGCACAATATTCAGCGATTCCAGTCCTTTACCACCCCAGAATTCGATAGCTTTTTGCAGCAGCTCAATCGGCGTTGACGAGGCGAACGTACCATTCAGCAAGGCCAACGCGACAAACAGAATCAGAAATGTTTTGCCGATTGCCGCCAACACCGTTGCCGCCTGCTGTAGGTGGCGCTCATCGATATTCAGCGAACTTTGAATGCGTTTGCCAGATGAGTTATTGGTTGAGAACAGACTTTCGCACCCGTCATTGACCAGATGACTGAGGAAGTAAAACGAGCCAAACAAGATGCCGCACCAGATCACCTCATAACTCAAGTAGCGGGCCAGCGTGACGTAGCCGATGATCAGCGACAGCAGAATCGCCACCGCTGTCAGCGTCAACGCCATTTGTATCAAACCTACCACGGTAGAGCGGGCTTCTGGCGGCGTGCCCGCCAGCGCCATGCGACGACGAACGCGATTGGTGCGCACGCTGATCGCCAGCGCTGTGCTGCCAATCAGCAGCGCGGTTAAGCCATTGGCAAAAATGGTTGTGTTCAGGCTGGTGCCAACACTGTAGTTAAAGGCTTCTACCGTCTGGAATATAAACACCAGCACCGCTGTAATCGGCGGGAACGGCTTCAGCGCCAGCGCCACTTCGTTGGAAAGCGCCGGTAAGCGCCAGCTTGGACGGCGCGTGGACAAGAAAGCGCGGCCTAAGCCCGCTATCAGCCCACAAAACACACTGAGCTGTACTAATCGATCAACAAAATCCTGCACATCCGTTGAGACTTCATCGCGGCGGGTCAACGCTAATGCGATAAAGTTGAAGGTCAGCACCACCGCAGCCAGCGTGGTGAGTGCAATGGTCGCGGCGAGGAAGCTGCGACGCAATCGCCCTTCCGGCATTTTGTGAATGCTAACCCAGGCGAGAAACTCTTCGCTATAACGACGTCCTAACGTCATCACCAGCATCGCCGCAACCAGCCAGGCGATGGTGCCAAAGCGCCACCCCGATTCCCACGACATGGCAGCGGTATCTTGCAGTTCGCTGAGGAAGTCGTTGATTTTTTCGCCATCAAGATCCTGACTATTAAACACCGGTGCCCAAAAACGTGGCCCAAAAATACTGCCGGAGTTCAGCGCCAGCTGGCTTTTCAATTGATCACGACGCAGATTAACGATTTGCGATGACAGCATCAGCGCGCCGTTTTTAATGCCTTCGGCTTGCTTGATCTGTGCATCCATCTTGGCTTTCTGGCTTTCGAGGGCGCTACGTTTGCGCACCACTTCTGCGGTCTCTTTCATGCCGCTGTCTGGCTTGGGAGCCGGACCCAGCACCGCCAGTTGCGCGTCAAGTTGCTGACGATCCGGCAACAACGCCTGACCCAGCGTATCGGCGCTGCCCGACAGTTCAAGCGCCATCTCATTCAGCTGATTGAGTTTGCTTTCACTGGTTTCCCCCGACACCTGACCTTTGATCTTGTCGAGGATTTTTTGCATTTTCGGCAATTCAACCGCAGCGTTAACCTTGGGTTGCTCGTCTTGTTCCTGAGCGGCGCTAACCGCATCGTCCGCTGCCAGGCTAAGCGCAGGCGCAAAAGCCACCAGAGCCAGCATTAACAGCGCAAAAAAGGATTTTAACTTAAACATGAGAATGGGATTCCAGCACAGTAATCAGGCGATCTTCCCTCGCCAGTCGCGCGTAGTGTAGGGCTTTGCGAGAGTTGAGACTATAGGAATGCAGGTTAATTCTGAGGGTGCTCACCGAGGTGAGCACCGCTTATTTTTTACTCAACGTCGGAACTGCTGGCAGCGTTACTGGCCACCTGACCCGCTTTTTGTTTTTTATAGGCCAGTGCAGCAGCCGGGACTGGCGCAGCTTTGCCGGTTTCAAGCCAGTCGCGAAGGCGATTTGCATCAGCAAAATGGGTGTATTTGCCAAATGCATCTAAAACCACCAGCGCCACTGGACGATTGTTGATCATGGTGCGCATCACCAGACAATGCCCCGCCTCATCGGTGTAACCGGTTTTGGTTAACTGAATGTGCCAACCCTGTTTGTAAACCAGATGATTAGTATTGCGGAAAGGCAGCGCATAACTCGGATGAGCAAACACCGCCGTCTCTTCTTTAGTGGTGCTGAGCTGGCCCAGCAGTGGATATTCACGCGTGGCTTTTAGCAGCTTGATCAAATCTTCTGCGCTGGAGACGTTGCGAACCGATAAACCTGTGGGCTCAACGTAGCGCGTGTGGGTCATGCCAAGCGCTCGCGCTTTGGCATTCATGGCGCGGATAAAGGCGTTGTAACCGCCCGGATAAGCATGCGCGAGGCTGGCCGCCGCGCGGTTCTCTGAAGACATCAATGCCAACAGCAGCATGTTGCGGCGGCTAATTTGGCTGTTGAGTTTAACGCGAGAAAAGACGCCACGCATTTCTGGCGTCTGGCTCACATCCACCGTCAGCATTTCGTTCATCGGCAAATGGGCATCCAGCACCACCATGGCCGTCATCAACTTCGTGATGGATGCAATGGATCGCACGCGATCGGGATGACTGGAAAACAGGACTTTATTTGTATTGAGATCAACGATCATTGCACTGCCAGACGCGATTTGCGGCTGAGCAATCGGTGCCAGTTGCGACAGCGACGTCGCCGCCTGCGCTGGAAGAGAAAGCATCTGCCCGGAAAAGAGCAGCGCCAGCGACAGTAGAGAAAAACGAATTTTTGCAGGCATCGTAAGAAAAAACCCGGTTGAGATTGTGCGCTGTGTCAAACACAGGCCGCCCGCTTCAAACCTGTCAGAGCGCGGGCTGGCAGCAGCATCATACTCTGAAGCTTGAGAATTTTCCTGGTGAGAGTGTTTCCGAGCGTTAAAAATAAAACTGCCGCCAGAGCGGCGGCAGTCGCAGGATTAAAACAGTCGAGGTCCATAACCCCATAAAACAACAGTCATCGCCAGTAACACTTCGAATACCAGCACACCAATCGCCAGGGTTGATCCCGAGAAACGCAGGCTCTCTTCACGATCGATATTCAGGAACAACGGAATACCGACATAGAGCAGATAACCGGTGTAGACCAAGGCCAGCGCACCCGCCAAGACACACAGCCACACCAGCGGATAAAGCGCCACCAGCCCACTCAGAAACAGCGGTGTAGCGACATAACCGGCAAACACCGTACAGCGTTGCGTGCTGGGACGCTGCGGGTAATTACGCGCCATCCAGTGAATGACCCGACCCATAACGGCCACGCCACCGAGAATAATCAAATAAAATACAATGCCGAGTCCAATCCCGGTCAGCAGGTTAAGTTGAATATATTGCCCTTCGCCCAGATTCCAACCCAACTGTGTCGTGCCGATAAAAGCGCAAATTACCGGAATTGCAGCCATTAACAGAACATGGTGGGTGTAATGGTGCGAAACGCTTTCGTTCTCTTGCTTAATATCGCGCATTTCCTGATTAGGATGCGCCAGAAGGCCCCAGACATGATTCATACAGTCACTCCTCTGATGCGATGGGCCGCCCTCCTCTCAACTTCAGACTTGTCCTAAGGGCAGCTTCTTCTCAAGTATAAGCGTCACAGCAATTTCTGTGGTACTTGCTCAATAATTCATCGCTAAAAGCAGTAGAGGCCCTTTGCTGGGCGGAAGGAAACGCCGTTAGCGTATAGACTGAAAGTCTAATTCTCATAACAGGGAGGTCTGTTTTGCATTTTGATATCAACGGATTAATTACCCAATACGGTTATTTGGCACTTTTCATTGGCTGCATTGCTGAAGGGGAAACATTTACATTACTCGGTGGCGTGTCGGCACATGAGGGCTTACTGCATTTTGGCGGCGTGGTGCTGGCTGCGATGGCGGGCGGTATCGTCGGCGATCAATTGCTTTATTGGCTGGGACGACGCTACGGTACGCAAATTTTGCGCCGCATCAAAAAGCATCAGGACAAAATTGTTAAAGCGAACCGTTTGATTAAACGTCGCCCCAGCCTGTTTGTGATTGGTGTGCGCTTTATGTATGGCTTTCGCTTAATCGGCCCGATTATTATCGGTGCCAGCCGCCTTAATCCGATGAAGTTCTTTCTCCTTAACATTGTGGGCGCAGCCATCTGGGCACTGATCTTTGTCACACTGGGCTATTTTGCGGGCGGCATTATTGCGCCTTGGCTACACAAACTCGACCAGCACTTAAAACATCTGCTTTGGCTGGTCGGTGCGATTGTATTTGCCCTGCTGCTGCGCTGGGTGATCCGCCGCTGGCACACCAAACGTGCGGATGCCGATCAGTAACCTTTAAACTGCGGATTCGCTAGCATGAATCCGCCATCCACAATAAATGACTGCCCGGTGGTGTAAGTTGCCCATTCTGAGCATAACCACGCCACCAGACTGGCAATTTCATGGGTATCGCCGGGTCGGCCTGCTGGAATTTCCGGCATTTTTATCTGATGCGCATCGGCATCGCTCATCTCGTTCATCGGCGTGGCAATCGCGCCAGGCGCAACGGCATTCACCAAAATGTTATGCGGCAACAGGCTCAGCGCCATGGACTTAGTCAAGCCGCCAATGGCATGTTTTGATGAGGTATAAGCCACTGAACCTGGCAGCGGCGTGTGTTCGTGAACTGAGCTAATATTGATGATACGGCCACCGTCACCCTGCTCCACCATCTTACGTGCGGCAATCTGGCTACAAACGAATGCACCTTCAACGTTCACGCTAAAGACTTTGCGCCAGTCTTCAAATTTCACATCAAGAAAATCGGCTTTGATATTGACGCCAGCATTGTTGACCAGCACATCAATACGGCCAAACTTATCGATCAACTGTTGCAATGATTCACCTCCCTTTTGCGGATCGGAGAGATCGAGGTGAATAACTTCTGCACGTTGGCCTTTATCACGGACGCGCTGTGCGGTTTCGTGCGCGCCCTTGTCATCTGAGCGCCAGGTAATACCAATATCAAATCCCTGTTCCGCCAGCATTTCAGCGCAGCGGCTGCCGATGCCAGAATCTGATGCGGTAATGATCGCGACTTTGGTGTGTTGTGCCGTCATTGTTACCTCCTTCACGTGTATGTCCCAGAAGTATAGAACTTATCCTTCTGTGCCCAAGCGAGACCGCGCTGTGTCTCTTGTCTATAGTTAAAGTTGACCACGACCGGGAGAAAGGGATGAGCACCGTAAAACGCAAAATTGAGGATCACGGCGTTATTGGCGATTTGCGCACCTGCGCACTGGTCGCTAATGACGGCACCATTGACTATCTCTGCTGGCCAGAACTCGACAGCCCTTCGGTTTTTACAGCTTTACTTGATGGCGATGACAGCGGCCTGTTTTCTCTTGCACCCGACTGGCCAGATGCCCGCCGTCAGCAGCTTTATCTTCCTGATACCAATATTCTGCAAACGCGCTGGTTAGGTGACGACGGCGTGGCGGAAATTACCGATTACATGCCGATTTGCGACGATCGCGACAAATTACCGCGTATCATTCGGCGGATAAAAATGGTGCGTGGCAGTGCGCACTTTACGATGCGCTGTTCGCCGCGCCATGATTACGCTCGCGCACAAACCCATGCCGAAGCCCAGCGCGGCTGCATTGATTTTCATGCCGAAGGCCAGCCTTCTCTGCGCCTGGCGGCAACGGTTGTCATGACGCTGGAAGCGCACGCCGCCACCGCCAGTTTTACGCTCAAGGCGGGCGAGCATGCCGAATTTGAATTTGGTAGCGTCAACGATTCACATATCGAAGCGATCAAAACCGAACACTGCTTTCAGGAAACACTGGAATTCTGGTGCCGCTGGAGCAACAAAAGTAATTATCATGGCCGCTGGCAGGAAATGGTGCAGCGCTCGGCGCTGGCATTGAAATTACTCACCTCATATCAACACGGCTCGATCGCTGCTGCTGCCACGTTTGGCCTGCCGGAAGAGTTAGGCGGCGAGCGCAACTGGGATTATCGCGCGTCCTGGATCCGTGATGCGTCTTTCAGCATGTATGCCCTGATGCGTCTCGGCTATGTGGATGAAGCCAAGCATTTCACCCGATGGGTGGGTCGATGTGTGGAGAATAGCCATCACGATGAAATGCGCTTGCAGGTGATGTATCGACTCGACAGCGGCACCGAACTGCATGAAATGGAGCTACTCAATCTTTCTGGCTATGGCGACTCACGTCCGGTGCGCATCGGTAATGATGCCTGGCAACAAACCCAGCTGGATATTTATGGTGAATTAATGGACGCCGTTTATCTCGCCAACAAATATGGCGAAGCCATTTCTCAGCGCGGCTGGCGTCACGTTTCGCAGATGATTGATCGCCTGTGCGATAACTGGAATCAACCCGATGCGGGGATTTGGGAGATGCGCGGCGAGCCGGAGCATTTCCTGCATTCACGGCTAATGTGCTGGGTCGCGATGGATCGTGCGCTGCGTCTGGGCATGAAGCGCTCGCTACCAATGCCTTATGAACGTTGGGATCGGGTACGCCGCGAGATCCGCGAAGATATCTGGCAAAACTTCTTTAACAGCGAGCGCGGTCATTTTGTCTCAACCCGCAATGGCGAATATCTTGATGCTTCTATGCTGTTGATGCCGCTGGTGCGCTTTGTCGGCGCCACCGATCCAGACTGGCTGGCGACGCTGGACGCGATCAAATCACAGCTGGTCAGCGATGGCATGGTTCGTCGCTACAATATTCACCAAACCCCGGCTGATGGATTGAAAGGTGGCGAAGGATCATTTGGTGCGTGTTCGTTCTGGTATGTGGAATGTCTGGCGCGCGCCGGACGTATTCAGGAAGCCCATTTTGAATTTGAAAAGCTGCTCAGCTATGCCAACCCGCTTGGGCTGTATGCGGAAGAGTTCGATAGCCGTGGACACGCTTTGGGCAATTTTCCACAGGCACTGACGCATCTGGCGTTGATCAGTGCCGCTTTTTTCTTGAATCGGAAACTCAGCGGTGAAATCACGTTGTGGCAGCCCTAAAAAGGCCTGTTTCGTCTAAAATGGCGGAAAAAATCATCTGGATAACACGGTAAGTTACGTAAAGAGTAGTAAGACGGTTAAAATCCCGATTCACAACTTGAGATCAATGAACATATAATGCGCAGCAGGTCACCTTGACCAGCATGGGTTCGATACACTGACAAGCCTGAAACATGGCGATAACGACTTGTAAAATATGAAAATGAGCATTCGCGCGTTCGCTTCAATCGCTTTGGCTCTGGCTGCTTTCAGCCAGTCCGCCTTCGCTGTGGTTTACCCCTTGCCTGCGGCAAATAGCCGTCTGACCGGGGAAAATATCGAAATTACCGTTCCACAGGACAGCAAATTGCCGCTGGAAGCTTTTGCGGCGCAGTATCAAATGGGTCTTAGCAATATGCTGGAAGCCAACCCGGGTGTGGATGTTTATCTGCCTCAGGCTGGCCGTAAAATCATTATCCCACAGCAGTTGATCCTGCCCGACGCGCCGCGTGAAGGCATTGTGATTAACAGCGCGGAAATGCGTCTCTATTACTACCCGAAAGGCACCAAAACGGTCGTTGTGTTGCCAATTGGTATTGGTGAGCTGGGCAAAGATACGCCGATTAACTGGACAACCACCGTACAGCGCAAAAAAGATGGTCCAACCTGGACCCCGACTAAAGCGATGCATGCGGAATATGCTTCACGCGGTGAAAACCTGCCAGAAGTCTTCCCGGCCGGTCCAGATAATCCAATGGGCTTATATGCGCTCTATATTGGTCGTCTGTATGCGATTCACGGCACCAATGCCAACTTCGGCATTGGCCTGCGCGTAAGCCATGGTTGCGTACGTTTACGTGCTGATGACATCAAGTGGCTGTTCCAGAATGTGCCCGTCGGAACACGCGTTCAGTTCGTTGATCAACCCGTGAAAGCCACGGTTGAGGCGGACGGTTCACGTTATATCGAGGTGCACAATCCACTTTCTACCACTGAAGAGCAGTTCAACTCGCGCGAACTGGTGCCGATTACGCTGACTCAGGCGGTAAGTAAAGTGTTGGTTGAAGGCAGCGTGAATCAGGATGCCGTCAATAACGCGATTCAAGCACGTACCGGCATGCCGGTAAAAGTTAACGGTGTAGAAAACAGCATTCAAACTGCACCGGTTGACGTACCTGAAACGCAGGACGCGCAGCCAAAAGAAGAGCCAATGACGCCAATGACCTCACAAGGCGCTAACGTCACGGATCCCAACGCTGCTCAGCCGGCACAATCACAGCCTGCTGCTACCAGCAACGACAATTCGTAATTGTTGAGTGGTTCAAAAAAGCCAGCGCTTGTGCTGGCTTTTTTATTGCCATCGCGCTGATTTCCCGCCCTTTGTTAGATGAATCGATATTGATTCTGCTGCGTTCTCGTCGAATAATCGCCCGCAATTAACCCGCTCAGGAGAGCCGGATGGCGACGCCACTTTTTCGACAGGGATTTATCGATAGCCAGCAGCAGCCTACGCTGCAAGGCACGCTGGTGTTGCCGGTTCAGGGTAATCTCACGCTGCTTGCTGCGATCTCTTTACTCCTCTTGCTGTTGCTCATCTTGTTTCTGGCTTTTGGTAGCTATACGCGTAAAGCGCAGCTTCAGGGCATTATTTTGCCTGCTGCCGGGCTGTTTCACATCACCAGCCCGCGCGATGGTTATGTGCAGCGCCTGATGTTTCATGAAGGAGAGACTGTCTCGCCAGATGCCACGCTGTTGCAACTCAGTACGTCATCATTACAAGGGATCGGCGACGACAATTTACAGGCGCAGCGTGATTCGTTAGCGCGTCAGTTACAGCACCTGGTGCAGCAACTTATGCAGGAACAGGCGTTGATGCAGTTGCAACAGCAGCACAGCGAACTGCATCGTCAGCAGTTGTTAGCGGAGAGGGTCAGCGCTGACCATACGCTAACCCTTGCCAGGCAGAGATCAGCACTATTGAAACGCGATGCCACGCGCTTTCAGCAACTCCATCAGCATCAGTTCGTTTCAACCCGTGAACGCGAACAGCAGCAGCTGATGCTCAATGAAGCGCAGCTGGCAGAAACGCAGTTGCATCAGCAAAAGCAGCGGCTGGAGCGCGAACTTATTCAGCTTGATACCAGCCAGCTGCAACAAAACCAGCAGTTTGCCATCCGTCGCGAAACGCTGCTGGGCCAACAAGCGTTACTGCAACAACAGCAGTTAGCGCTGGCGGCTCAGGGCGAAAGCCATATTCGGGCGCCGGTTGCCGGTCAAATAGCGGCCTTGCTGGTGAAAGCCGGTGAAAGTGTGCGCGCCGGTGAACGCCTGCTGACGTTATTGCCCGCTGATGCACAGCTACAGGCAGAGCTTTACGCCCCGAGCAGCGCGGTGGGATTTATCCAGCCCGGTCAGCGTGTAGGATTGCGGCTTAATGCATTCCCCCATGAGAAATTCGGTATTCAGTGGGGCAAAGTGCAAACCATGACGCTGGTGAGCCTGCAAGCCGGCGATGTCTTGCCGCGCCAGCTGGCCACCTGGCAGCGCAGCGAGGCGCATTATCGCATCGTGGTCGCGTTGGATAGCGCCACGCTGCGCGCCTACGGACGCGACGAGCCGCTGCGCCCCGGCATGACATTAAGCGGTGCAGTAGAGCTTGAGCAGCGCTATTTGTGGGAATGGCTGTTAGAGCCGCTTTGGGCGTTGCGGGGTAATTTGTGATGCGCTATGAGATTCGCTGGCGGCGTCGTATGCCGCTGATCATGCAAACTGAATCAGCGGAATGTGGGCTGGCCTGCCTTGCAATGGTACTCGACCACTTCGGTCAACGCTGCGATCTTGCCAGCCTGCGCAACCGCTTTTCGCCCTCCTCTCAAGGCATGCGCCTGAATGAACTGTTGGCTTGTGCCGAAGCCTGTGAACTGCAAGGGCGTGCGCTGCGGCTGGAGATGGATCAGCTGCGGCAGTTATCCTGCCCGGCGATTCTGCACTGGGATAACCAACATTTCGTGGTGCTGGTAAAAGTCTCACGCCACGGGATTGTGATTCACGATCCCGCGGCTGGCCGCACAACACAAAGCTGGGCGGCAGTGAACCGCCATTTTACGGGTATTGCGCTGGCGTTAACGCCGCGTCCGGCGTTTGTGCCGCAGGATCAGCGCCGTGACATCGGCTTACGTCAGTTGTTGGGGCAATGTCATGGTTTGATCCCCGCGTTGGCACGCATTTTTTGTTTTGCCTGCGTCCTTGAAGTCTTCGCCTTGGGCGCACCGTTGCTGAACCAAATGGTCATTGATGATGTGCTGGTAGCGCGTGACAGCAGTTTGTTGACGCTGATTACATTGGCGCTATTGCTGCTAGTCGCGGTGCAAACGCTGCTCGGTCTGCTACGGCAATGGGCGATTTTATCGCTGTCGCTGTCGCTCAACGTGCAGTGGAGCCAGAACGTATTTCATCATCTACTGCGTTTACCGATCGCCTGGTATGAAAAGCGTGATACCGGCGGGATCAGCGCGCGTTTCGATGCGGTAAATACGTTGCAAAGCACCTTGACCAACACGCTACTCAGCGCGCTGCTTGATGCCCTTTTGGTTCTCACGCTGTTAGCCATGATGATGAGCTACAGCATAAAGTTGAGTGCTATCGCACTCGTCAGCGCCCTGCTCTATTTTTTGCTGCGGCTGGTGGCCTATCGCCCGTTTCGTCAGGCGACCGAGCAAAGTTGGCAAGCTGCAACGCGTGAAAACAGCCATTTTCTTGAAACGCTGCAAGGCGTGCTGAGCCTGCGTATCAATGCGGCTATGTCGGCGCGAGAGAGTGCCTGGCTGCAGCTTAATATTGCCCGACGCAATGCCGAACTGGCTGAGCAAAAGCTGTCGATGCTGTTTGGGGTCATTGAAATTGCCTTGTTGAGCCTGAGCGCCGCGCTGGTGTTATGGCTGGGCGCAACCGAAGTATTGGAGGATCGTTTCGCTGTTGGGATGCTGGTGGCGTGGCTCAGCTTTCAGGGTCGCTTCTCCAGCAGCATCAGCAACCTCACCGACAGCTTGTTTAGCTGGTTACAGGTTGGCGTCTATCGCGAGCGGCTGGCCGATATTGTGCTGGCGCCGCTGGAGGCCGCCGCTAATCTGCGGCCTGAACCTCTCGTTACGTCATCTGCGCACGTTATAGAGGCGCATCAACTCCGCTTCCGTTATCACCCCAACGCGCCATGGTTGTTGGATAACGCCACATTTACCTTGGGTGCCAATGAAATAGTGGCGATTACCGGCCCCTCAGGCTGCGGTAAAACCACGCTGGCTAAACTGCTGCTGGGGCTACATCCATTAGAAGGCGGCGAAATTATCTTATTGGGTCAGCGGCTCAGCGCGCAGCATTGCGCTAACGTGCGGCAAAACGTTGGCTGCGTGTTACAGGAGGATCGACTATTTAGCGGATCGATTCTGGAAAACATTACGCTGTTTAGCCAACCCGCCGATCGAGAATGGGCGCAACACTGCGCAAGTCAGGCACAGATTGACGATCACATTCAGCGCTTACCGATGGGATATCAGACCTTATTAGGCGAACTCGGCGGCGCGCTCTCTGGCGGCCAGCGTCAGCGCTTACTGCTAGCACGGGCGCTCTACAAACGGCCGCGTTTGTTGATTCTTGATGAAGCCACCAGCCAGCTCGACAGCGAAAACGAACGCCTGATCGCCAACGTGCTGCGCGATTTACATTTACCGGTGTTGCTGATCGCGCATCGGCCTGAAACCCTTGCCAGCGCCGATCGGGTGCTGATATTGCAGCAGGGTCAACTGTTGCCTTGGGCGAATACAGACACGCCTTAACCCCATGCACTGTTAAGCCCAGAATCGAACCCGATCATTTTTCTGTCATACAACGCGCGTATCACACTGCAAATACCGGGTGCGAAATGGCATCTGCAACCTGAAAGCCGAGGTATGCCATGAGTGAAAACAGCGTCTCTTCCCCAATAAACCGAGGGCGTCCTAATTTCGACAGCAAAGGCAACCGATATTCGAAGCCGCTGTTTCTCATTTTGCTGGTATCAGGTTTGGCCTTTGCCGGTCTGAATTTATTTCATGATGTCGAAGAAACCGGTGCGCCAGTGACCAGCTACGTGCCCTTTCTGCTGCTGGGTTTAGCGCTGCTAATTGCGCTTGGTTTCGAATTCGTCAACGGTTTCCATGACACCGCCAATGCAGTGGCAACGGTGATTTACACGCACTCGCTGACACCGGGCGTTGCGGTGGTCTGGTCAGGCATTTGCAATTTTCTTGGCGTGCTGCTCTCTAGCGGCGTGGTGGCATTCGGTATTATTTCATTGCTGCCGGTTGAGTTGATTTTACAAGCCGCCAGCGGCAGCGGCTTTGCCATGGTTTACGCGCTGCTGTTCTCAGCGATTATCTGGAATCTTGGCACCTGGTATTTTGGCCTTCCTTCTTCCTCATCCCACACGCTGATCGGATCGATTATTGGCGTAGGTGTGGCGAATGCCTTGCTGCACGGCCGCAGCGGTTTGAGTGGTGTCGATTGGGATCAGGCATTAAAAGTGGGTTATTCACTGCTGCTTTCGCCGATTGTGGGCTTCGTTTGTGCCGCCCTGTTGCTGTGGGCGATGAAGATGTTGATCCGCAATCGTCAGCTTTATCAGGCACCGGCAAACGATCAGCCACCGCCAGTCTGGATCCGCGGTATGCTGATCCTGACCTGCACCGGTGTTTCGTTTGCGCATGGATCAAATGATGGGCAAAAAGGCATGGGATTGATCATGCTGATCTTAGTCGGCACCATGCCGATCGCTTATGCGCTTAACCGCTCGCTGCCCCCCGATCAAATTCCGCGCGTGGCAGCATTAACCCAGGTGACGGAACAGCAACTGCTGCAAATTCAACCCGCCGCTAATCCGCTGCCCCCCTCGCGTGAGGTGCTCACCGAATTCGTGCGCAGCAGCACCCTGAATCCAAACGTTCTGCCCGCGCTGGCAATGACGCTAAGTGATATCGGCGACCAGATTCGTCGTTATGGCTCAATGGAAAATATCCCGGCTCAGTCTGTTTCCAATACTCGCAACCAGATGTATCTGGCATCAGAATCGATCAAGCATTTGCAAACCGCTGAAGCCAAATTGCCGGAAGAGACCGCTCGCAATTTAACAGCGATGAAGCATGAACTGGACAGCGCAACGCGCTTTATTCCGATGTGGGTAAAAGTGGTGGTGGCGATCGCGCTGGGGCTGGGAACCATGGTGGGATGGCGACGAATTGTCGTTACGGTGGGAGAGCGCATTGGTAAAACTCATCTTACCTACGCGCAAGGTGCCAGCGCCGAATTAGTGGCAATGATGACGATTGGTGCTGCCGACGGCTTTGGCCTGCCGGTTTCAACTACCCATGTTCTCTCTTCGGGCGTTGCCGGCACCATGGCTGCGAACCGCTCAGGTTTGCAAATGTCCACATTGCGCAACCTTGCCGTCGCCTGGATATTAACGCTGCCGGTTTCTATTCTACTTTCAGCCCTGCTATATGCGCTGTTTATCCATTTTTAATCAAATGACGTTGCGCGGCATAATACCGCGCAACGCTTATTGGCTCTGACGCGAACGTTGCAAATGCAGCCGTAACGTCATCAGCATTGCACCCAGCACCATCATTGCGGCTGCCAGATAGACTGATTGCATGCCCCAATGGCTGATAAACAATCCCGCCACCGGACCGGTTAATCCCAGCCCTAAATCCAGAAAAGCTGAATAGGTACCCAATGCAGCACCCTGATCCTGCCGCTGAACCTGTTTTACGGCTTCAACGCCCAGAGCCGGGAAGATCAACGAGAAGCCGCAGCCGGTAAGAAAGGCGCCGAACCCTACGACCATTGCACTGTCGGCTTGCCAGATGATAATCAAGCCCAAACATTCCAGCAGAAAAGAGCCGAGCGACACCTTTAAGCCGCCAAAACGCGTGATGTAACGGCCAAAACCCAAACGCACCATCACAAAACCCAGGCTGAATACCGACAGCGCCAAAGCCGCGCCACTCCAGTCGCGGCTGGCAAAATAGAGCGTAATAAAGGTGGCGATAACACCAAAACCGATGGTGCCAAAACCCAGCGCCATGCCGTATAACCAGACACGCGAAAAGACGCGATGGAAAGGCGTACGTTCACCGACGCTCACGCTAACCGCAGGTTTGCTGCTCGCCAGCAAATAACCGCCAATGCCCATTAAGGCAATCAATCCGGCAAAACCGCTCATGCCAAACCAATTATTGAGCATCACACCCAGCGGAGCACCAATTGCCATGGCCAGATAGGTTGCAACACCATTCCATGAGATAACGCGCGCCGTTTGCAATGGCCCAACGACGTTCATGCCCCACAAAGTTGAACCGGTGCTGCTGAAGCTTTCACCTACGCCAAGAAACAAGCGCCCCAGCGCCAGCAGGCCCAAACTGAGCATCGGTGAATGACTCATAAGCGCTGCCAGAATGGTAAGCACGCCGCTCATGCCGCAGCAGATCAATCCCAGCATCACCACGCGTTTTGGCCCGAGGCGATCGGCAAGAATGCCCGATTGCGGACGGCTGAGTAAGGTCGCAAAGTATTGCAAACTGATGATTAATCCGGCGATAAACGCGCTAAACCCCAGCTGATTTTTAACAAAACCGGGCAGCACCGCCAGCGGCAGACCGACAGAAAGGTAACAAAAGAAGGTGAAGATGATGACGGAGAGAATACGTTTGTTGAGTTGGCTGTTACTCAATACAGCGACGTCAGACATAGCAGGCTTTTAATAGAGGTGGAAATATCGTCCATCATACCCTTAGCATGCTAACCAGTCGCCTGCTTTTTTATCACAAGCCGTGAACAGCCGCATGACGATCAATCGCTAAAGCAATGTCACTCGAGGTTTTTAACGCACGGATTTCGCTGAATAATCCATCCGCTTCGCGATAAGCTTTGCGCAGGTAGCCGAGCCACTGTTTGATGCGTGCGACATGATAAAGTCCGGTGTCGCCCTGCTTTTCCAGGCGGGTATATTTTTGCAGCAACGCAACGACATCCGGCCACGGCATTGGCGCTTCGTTATATTTCACAACCCGACTCAGATTGGGCACATTGAGCGCACCGCGACCCAGCATTACCGTATCACAACCCGTTATTCGTAAGCAGTCTTGCGCGCTTTGCCAGTCCCAAATTTCACCGTTGGCGATAACAGGAATGCGCAGTCGCTGACGTATTTCGCCAATCGCCTGCCAGTTGATCGCTTCGGCGCGATAACCGTCCTCTTTGGTACGACCGTGCACCGCCAGCTCGCTGGCTCCAGCCTGTTGCACTGCATCAGCAATTTCCATGCTGCGCGCACTGGAATCCCAGCCAAGGCGCACTTTTACCGTCACCGGCAAGTCTGCGGGAACGGCTTCACGCATCGCTTTAGCACCGCGATAAATCAGTTCGGGATCTTTGAGTAATGTGGCTCCGCCACCGCTGCCGTTCACTAATTTGGAAGGACAACCGCAGTTGAGGTCAACGCCCCATGAACCGAGTTCTGCCGCACGTGCGGCATTCTCAGCGAGCCATTCAGGATATTGCCCCAGCAGCTGCAAACGCACCCGCGTGCCGGATGGCGTGCGGCTGGCATTTTGCAGCTCGGGGCAGAGACGATAAAAGGATTTTACCGGCAGCAACTGATCAACTACGCGCAAAAACTCAGTGATGCATAAATCGTAGTCGTTCACTTCCGACAGCAACTGGCGAACCAGCGAATCAAGCACGCCTTCCATCGGCGCCAGTAAAACCCTCATCGCTTAGACGTTCCCGGTACGCTTCGCAGCGGCAGGACGACGTGGATGCGCAGGCTTATCGCCATGCGTGGTAGACGCTGGTCCCTGACGACGCGGCTGTGGTGCACGTTTGTCACCCGAAGAGCGAGGCGCTGAAGAAGATGAACCGCCTGGGCCGCGACCACGACCACCGCCGCCGCCGCGCGTTTGCTGCTGCTGGCGACCATTCTGGATCGGTTCAGCTTTAATGCTTGGATCGGGCTCGTAACCAGCCATCGCTACGCGTGGAATTTCACGCTTCAGCATACGCTCAATATCACGCAGCAGTTTGTGCTCATCCACGCAGACCAGCGACAGTGCGGCGCCGGTTGCGGCTGCACGACCGGTACGGCCGATACGGTGTACGTAATCTTCAGCAACGTTTGGCAGCTCGTAGTTAACGACGTGCGGCAGCTCTTCAATATCCAGGCCACGCGCAGCGATGTCTGTTGCCACCAGCACACGAATGCCACCCGATTTGAAGTCAGCCAGTGCACGAGTACGCGCGCCCTGACTTTTGTTACCGTGAATCGCTGCGGCTGTGATGCCATCTTTGCCGAGCAGTTCAGCCAAATGGTTAGCACCGTGTTTGGTACGGGTAAAGACCAACACCTGCTGCCAGTTGCCTTCGCCGATCAGCTGGGACAGCAGTTCGCGCTTACGCTTCTTATCAACAAAATAAACTTGCTGAGAAACCTGTTCAGACGCCGTGTTGCGGCGCGCCACTGCAACCTCTTCTGGATTATGCAGCAGTTTTTCCGCCAGACCTTTGATCTCGTCAGAGAAGGTGGCAGAGAACAGCAAGTTTTGACGCTTGGCGGGCAGTTTTGCCAACACGCGACGAATGTCGTGGATGAAGCCCATATCCAGCATGCGGTCTGCTTCGTCCAGTACCAGCACTTCAACCTGTGACAGGTCAACCGCGTTCTGATGGACCAGATCCAGCAGACGGCCTGGCGTAGCAACCAGGATATCGACGCCGCCACGCAGCTTCAACATCTGTGGATTAATGCTCACGCCGCCAAATACCACCAGCGAACGCAGCGGCAAATACTTGCTGTATTCGCTAACGTTTTCACCAACCTGTGCGGCCAGTTCACGGGTTGGGGTCAAAATCAGGGCGCGAACCGGACGACGGCCACGCACGGCGCCTGTTTTAGCACTGAGCTTTTGCAATAACGGCAACGTAAATCCGGCCGTTTTGCCGGTGCCGGTCTGGGCACTTGCCAGCAGATCGCGGCCTGCCAGCACCACAGGAATCGCCTGGCGCTGAATAGGAGTGGGTTCGCTGTAGCCTTGTTCAGCGACCGCGCGCAAAATATCGGCACTCAGGCCGAGAGAGTCAAAAGACATTAAGTGTTGTACTCCGGTCCGCTCTGACCGTGATTCACGGTGTAGTTTTCAGAGGGATAGTGACGCCAGCTGGTGCTGACGCGTGAAAAGGGCGCAAACTACGATGCGTAAGCGGGCGAGTGTAGCAGCTTTAATACAAAGGCGCGAGATAGCTCACATTTCCTGACAGAAATTGCTGAATGGATTTTTCGGTGAGGTGAGATGAAAGAGTGGCAAACGTCATTTAAAACAACAACGATGAGAGCGGAAACAAAAAGGCCACCTTACGGTGGCCTTTAACTTAGCTACGTTTTTTCTCGATGCGCCGCGTCGGCTCTTTCGCCAGCAGCGACACCAGCGCCGGTCCCACTAACATCACCAGGCCCAGACAGGCCAACAGCAGATTGTTATGGAAAATGCGGGACACCAGGAACAGCGTCATCATTGCCGCGCCAAAGTAGTAAGTGGTGGTCGCTTCTTCAAGGTAATCACCCAAAGTGCGTAAACGAGCACTACGCTGCGTGACCAGCATGGCGATAAACACCGCCACATAAGCCGCCACCAGGGTACTGCACACTTCAACCAGTGCTCTGTGTTTCCAGCCCCAGACCAGCGCCACAATTATCAACAGGTGCAGCGCGATATGCGCATACGTTTGACCCGTGGTAATTTGAATACGATTAGACCATTTCATTTTCTTCTCCTGGCGAACCTCAGAGGTCGCCCAAGTGCAACCGGCAAAGGCCGGTGACGTGTTTCCTCAATGTAAAGCAAATTTCGGATAACGCCCTAAATATCGCCCTTCTTCACCATCTGTTTGTGACAAAGACTACACTTTGATCCAATTGATGATGAAAAGGAGTGCGTCGCGAGTATGCCACAAAACAAGCAAGGATTTTCATTTAAAGTCCTGACGATCAATACACACAAGGGTTTCGCCCCTTTCAACCGCCGCTTTATCCTGCCGGAACTGCGAGAAGCTGTACGTGCAACGTCAGCCGATGTGGTCTTCTTGCAAGAGGTAATGGGTACGCATGACATCCACCCTTTACACCATGAAAACTGGCCAGACACACCTCATTACGAATTTCTTGCCGATACCATGTGGAACGATTTCGCCTACGGGCGCAATGCGGTTTATCCCGAAGGACATCATGGCAACGCCGTTTTATCGCGCTTCCCGATTCTTGAATATGAAAACCGGGACATCTCCGTTGCCGGCAGTGAAAACCGCGGCATGTTGCACTGCAAAGTTGCCCTGCCAGAACCGCACGGCACGCTGCACGTTATTTGCGTGCATTTGGGGTTAAAAGAGGCGCATCGCCACGCACAAATGAAGATGATGTGCGAGATGATCGCTTCGCTGCCAGCGGACGCACCGCTGGTGGTGGCGGGTGACTTTAACGACTGGCAACATCGTGCCAATAAAATCTTAAAACATGGCGCAGGTCTGAAGGAGGTGTTCAGTATGACAACGGGTCGCCCAGCGCGTACCTTCCCGGCACGCTTCCCAGTGTTACGCCTGGATCGCATTTACGTGCGCAATGCGACCGTGAGTCATCCCTGGTTGCTTCCGCGCAAACCCTGGTCACATCTTTCCGATCATGCGCCGCTAGCCGTGGAGATTCATCTATGAATTTTCATTGGCAAGACGGTAATAAGCTGCGTCTGCTGGAAAACGGCGACGAATTTTTCCCTCGCGTATTCGGCGCTATTCAGCGTGCCGAGCGCACGCTCATGCTTGAAACATTTATTCTGTTTGAAGATGAGGTGGGCAAAGCGCTGCACCGTGAATTACTGGCAGCGGCTAAACGCGGCGTAAAAATCGAAGTGATGGTGGACGGCTACGGCTCGCCCGATCTCTCCGATGCGTTTGTTAACAGCCTGACCGGCGCGGGCGTGCGCTTTATTTACTACGATCCGCGCCCGCTGGTAATGGGTATGCGCACCAATGTCTTCCGTCGGTTACACCGTAAAATCGTGGTGATTGATGATGTAATCGCTTTCGTTGGGGGCATCAATTTTTCCGCTGAACACAACACCGATTATGGCCCCGAAGCCAAGCAGGATTATGCGGTGGAAGTGAAAGGCCCGGTGGTAGCGGATATTACCCGTTATGTGGAAAGCGCCATGGGCAGCGAACAAACCACGCGTCGCTGGTGGGGTTCACGCTCGCATCGTCCGGCAAAAAATGCCACGCCGGGTGATGCACAGGTGTTGTTTGTTTACCGCGATAACGACGATCACCGCGACGACATCGAAATGCACTATCTCGACATGCTGCGTGACGCCAAAGAGGATGTGATCATTGCCAACGCCTACTTCTTCCCTGGCTACCGTTTACTGCGCGAGATGCGTAATGCGGCCCAGCGTGGCGTGCGTGTCAGGTTGATTGTACAAGGTGCACCGGATATGCCGATTGTGAAAGTGGGCGCGGAGATGCTTTACAACTATCTGGTGGATGCAGGCGTTGAAGTTTATGAATATATCCGCCGTCCGCTGCACGGCAAGATCGCCGTAAAGGATCAGCAATGGTCAACGCTCGGCTCGAGTAATCTTGATCCGCTGAGCTTGTCACTCAATCTGGAAGCGAACTTAATCATTCACGATCGCCAGTTTAACCAGACGCTGCGCGATAATCTGGAGCATTTGCTGGCGGAAGATTGCCAGCGCGTACAGGACGATAAATTGCCGCCACGCAACTGGTGGAATCTCACCAAAGGCGTGATTGTGTTCCACTTCCTGCGCCATTTCCCGGCCATTGCCGGTTGGCTACCTGCCCATACGCCACTTCTGGCTCAAGTTGATCCGCCGGTGCAACCGTCGATGGAGACGCAAGATCGGGTTGAAACAGATAACGAAGGAGCGAAGTCCTGATGGCGAAAAAGCATCCGCGCTGGCAACTGGCGAAAAAAATACTGACCGGGCTCTTCTTTATTGCGGTGATCGTGCTGTTGGTGGTCTACGCACGTAAAGTGAACTGGGAAGATGTCTATGAAGTAATCGTTAATTACAACCGGTTTGTGGTGTTAATCGCTGCCGGTTTGGTCGTGGTGAGTTATCTCACTTACGGTTGTTATGACTTGATTGGTCGCGCTTACTGTGGTCATAAGCTGGCGAAGCGCCAGGTGATGCTGGTCTCATTCATCTGTTATGCGTTCAATTTGACGCTGAGCACGTGGGTGGGCGGTGTGGCGATGCGCTATCGCCTCTATTCACGTTTGGGTTTAGACAGCGGCACCATTACGCGTATTTTCTCGATTAGCATCGCCACCAACTGGCTGGGTTACATTTTGCTGGCAGGCATCGTGTTCACGGCGGGCATGGTGTCGATCCCCGAAGGCTGGTTTATTGGTGAAACAACGCTGCGGTTGATTGGTGCCGTTTTACTGGTGTTAGTGCTGATTTATCTTTGGGCCTGCGCCTTTTCCAAACGCCGTCGCTGGACAATCAAAGGCCAGACATTGCAACTGCCATCGCTGCGCATGGCGGTGCTACAGTTTGTGGTTTCCTGTGCCAACTGGATGGTAATGGGCACCATCATTTGGCTGCTGCTGGGCCGGGATGTCGGTTATCCGATGGTGCTGGGCGTATTGTTAATCAGCAGTATCGCAGGCGTGATTATTCATATTCCTGCAGGCATTGGCGTGCTTGAGGCGGTGTTCCTGGCGTTATTGAGCGGTCAACACACCACGCATGGCGCTATTATTGCCGCGCTGCTGGCTTATCGCGTGCTCTACTTTATTTTGCCGCTGCTGCTGGCGCTGGTGCTTTATCTGTTGCTTGAAAGCCGGGCGAAGCATCTTCGCGAGAAGAATGAGAAGAAGTTGCAGAATTCATCGTAATGATTGTGCTGGCTATCCCCCACCTCGCTTCTCCCCCATGCATGGGGGAGGAAGACGCTGCCTTATGTCAGCCCGGAGCCTGCATAGAAGACGCTGCCTTATGTTAGCTCGGCGCCTGCATAAATGCGCGTTACGCGCATGGGGCAGCGTCTCCTTCCCCTGGTAACACGGGGAAGGTCGGGATGGGGAACAATCAACGTCAAACCGAAATTAACACTCTCTGCAAAAATCAGCGGCGGTTGCCAAAAATTCTCAGCAGCATCAGGAACAGGTTGATGAAGTCGAGATACAAGGTCAGCGCGCCCATGATTGAATAACGACGCAGGTTCTCTGTGTCACGCACATCAATCTGCTCACCGATGTTTTTCAATTTCTGTGTGTCATAGGCGGTTAATCCCACAAACACCACCACACCAATGTAGGTAATCGCCCACATCAACGCCGGGCTTTTCAGCCAGAAGTTTACCAGCGATGCTAATACGATGCCGATCAACGCCATAAACAGCAAACTACCAAAACCGCTGAGATCGCGTTTGGTGGTGTAGCCGTAGAAGCTCATCGCGCCAAACATGCCGGCAGTGACAAAGAAGGTGCTGGCAATCGACGAGTAGGTATAAACCAGGAAAATACTCGCCATCGTCAAACCGGTTAGCGCCGAATAGAGCATAAACAGGCCGGTTGCGACCGCGCCGCTCAGGCGATGAACCATGCCAGACAGGAAAAATACCAGTGCCAGCTGCGCGATGATCAAGCCAAAGAAGGTGATGCGGTTAGCAAACACCAGCTCCATCAACGCTGGCGTACGCGCAGCAAACCAGGAGACAAACGCGGTAAGCAGCAATCCGCACGTCATCCAGCCATAAACCTGCGCCATATAGGCCTGCAGCCCGCGGGTTGCAGGCTGAACAATTGAATCATTACGTGGATATCGGTCCATGATGCACCTCTTGTTAATCGGATTGGACACACCCCGCGAAATGGGGCCTCGCTAAGTGTGGCACAGCTCAGCTCAACTGTGCCACAACGCAGACGTTAACGGCGCGACATGCACTGCTGATAGCGGCTATCGACACGCTGTGCAAACCACGCCGTGGTGAGATTACGGGTAATTTTAGGGCTTTCCAGCTTGATGCCTGGCAACATTTCACGCGGCACACGGCGGCCTGCCATTTTATCGGCCAGCGTGAACACCTGTTTCCAGAGATCGCTGTCGCTAAAATCTGCCTTTTCACCTTTTTCTAAATCATCGCGAATTTCGCTGTTACTCATATCAATCCGCTTCGCCAGCGTCCGCACGGCTAATTCAGTGGAGCCCGCTTTTTCAGAACCGTAAAGAATTAAATCGCCATCCAGCGCCAGTTTCATACCCGTTGCGCGTGCTACGGCAGCCTGGAAAGCAGCGTTACGACTCGCGTACCATCCCGCGTTGAAATCAGCAAAGCGATAGAGCGGCTGACTGTAATCCGCCGGATAACCCAGCAGATGCATGATGCCGAAATACATGCCGCCGTGGCGGGTAAAGACTTCGCGACGAATGGAACCGTCAACCGGCCACGGATACCCTTTGGCATGCGCTTCGGCAAAGTCGATGCTGACCTGCATCGGTCCGCCAGTATGAATCGGATTGAGGTTGCCAAACAGTTTTTGCCCCATCGGCACCATATCAATGAAATCATCAAAAATAGCGCTCAACTCTTTTTCACTGCGTACTTTATCCAGTCGTGCAGCGTAACTTTCGCCGTTGGATGATTTAATCATCAGCGCCGTCCGCACGACAAACGCCGGAACATGCACTTTAGCGGCGCGGCGATCAATTTCGCCCCAGGCAATTTTAGGTAAGCCTGACACCGCCGCTTCAGCACTGAAATTGGATTCCTGAGCGGCAACGGCAATCACTGAGCACAAATTACTGGCGCTGGGATCGATCTGTTGAGTACGGAATGAGGTGTAAATGTCATCAGCCCAGCCCGCTTTATTGCTCACCTGTGCGGGCAGGAGCTTTTGAATTTGTGCCTTAACATCAGCGGGTTGACGAACCGGCGCTTGCGGTTCTTTTTTAGTGCTACAGCCCGCCAGCACTAACACAGCAACCAGCGTCAACCGTTGCAAAAGAGATGGAGATGACATACCTGTCCTCGGAAGAAACCAAACGACTACCTTATCATTGCAACGCAATAGACGGCAGGTGCGATTTTCTGAACTACTTTTATCTTTTTAAGGTTAAAAGGATGGAACATGTTGAAAATCTTACCTCTCGCTGCGCTTACCCTGTTATTAGTCGGTTGTGGCGGCAATAATTCTCCGGCCAACGTCAACGCGCCGGGCGCACCTACGTCCCCTTCCCTTAAAGTGCTGGAAACCGGCGCGGATGCCTTGCAATCCCGCCCGCCTATTGACGCTATCAGCGCCTACCTTGATGGGTTTCATTTTTACAATGGTGATCAAAATG
The DNA here is from genome assembly GCF_036663535.1 of Pantoea sp. T14. Lineage (NCBI taxonomy): Bacteria > Pseudomonadati > Pseudomonadota > Gammaproteobacteria > Enterobacterales > Erwiniaceae > Pantoea > Pantoea sp. T14. The sequence continues at coordinate 36,314 of NZ_JAWUEB010000027.1, read as the reverse complement.
GTCAGATGGAAGCGCATCACTACGTTACGGTGTTAAACGAAGATGTGATGCAGGCGGTGATTTACGACGGCAATACACGCGACGCAAAACTCATGGGCGTGGAATACATTATCAGCGAGCGGCTGTTTAAAACGCTACCACCGGAAGAGAAGAAGCTGTGGCACAGCCATCAATATGAAGTGAAATCGGGTTCATTGATTGCGCCAGGTTTACCGGCTACGGCCGATCATGCGTTGATGAAACGCATCGCTAATACCTACGGGAAAACCTGGCATACCTGGCACACCGATCGCGATAAAAACTTACCGATGGGCATTCCGGCGTTGATGATGGGCTTTACGGCTGACGGCCAACTCGATTCTCGTCTGTTGGCCGATCGCGATAAGCGCTTTGATGTGGACAGTAAAAAAATCCGTGCTGAGCGCGCCGATATTGTGACGCATCCCGTGGTACCCGGTGCGAATGCCTGGGAACAAGGTCAGGTTATTCAGTTGAAGCGTGTTACCGGCGGCGGTGAGCATGCCCATGGCGAAACGCACTTCGCGCCCGCCGAGCAGCTTAAAAAACCTTAATCCCAGCGCTGGGCTGACTGATGATCGCTGTCACGCGCATCCACCCAGCGATCGCCGTCATCGGTGGCTTCGCGCTTCCAAAACGGCGCACGGGTTTTTAAGTAATCCATCACAAACTCCGCAGCGGCAAAGGCGCTGCTGCGGTGTGCGCTGGTAACGCCGACAAACACGATTTCATCGCCGGGAAACAGCTCTCCAATACGATGTATCACCGTTACACGCTGTAACGGCCAGCGCTGGCGCGCATCATCGACAATGTCCTGCAATGCTTTCTCGGTCATGCCGGGATAATGCTCCAGCGTCAACGCCGCAACGTTGTCCCCTAAATTGTGATTGCGCACTTTGCCGGTGAACGTCACTACCGCGCCATCTTCGTGACGTGCCGCCAGCCAGCGATACTCTTCAGCCATGTCAAAAGGCGCATGGCCAACACGAATTTGCGTTTCCATCTATCCTCCCGTTACCGGTGGAAAGAAGGCCACTTCATCGCCTGCACGCAGCGGATGCGTCATTGGCACCAGGGTTTGATTGACCGCAGCCAGCAGCTTGCCGGACTCTAACGCCAGCGCCCAGCGGTCGCCCTGTTCTGTCAGCGCGCTGCGTAATGCTGCGACATCAGGATAGTCGGTGGTTATCTCAAGTTCGCTGGTGCCGATTAACTCGCGCACTTGGGCAAAAAACAGCACTTTGATCATGCTTCACCTGCCTGAAAGTCACCCGATTTGCCGCCGCTTTTGCTCAGTAAGCGCAGTTGATCGATAACGATATCCTTCTGCACCGCTTTGCACATGTCGTAAATGGTCAGCGCCGCCACCGAAGCAGCGGTCAACGCTTCCATCTCAACGCCGGTTTTACCGCTCAAACGGCACAGCGAGGTAATGCGCACGCGATTGAACTCTGGCTCTGCAACCAAATTGACTTCAACCTTGCTCAGCATCAGCGGATGGCAAAGTGGAATCAGCTCCCAGGTACGCTTAGCGGCCTGAATGCCCGCAATGCGTGCAGTAGCAAAAACATCACCTTTGTGGTGGCTGCCTTCAACAATCATTTGCAGCGTTTCGGGCTTCATCAGCACCAGCGCTTCAGCCTGTGCTTCGCGCACTGTTTCCGCTTTGGCTGAGACATCCACCATGTGCGCTTCGCCTGCGGCGTTTATGTGTGTGAGTTGTGACATGCTTACACTTTCTTCAAATGTGAAACGAAATTACACGGACGCGTACGCGCATCCAGCTGATCGGCAATAATGCGTTCCCACGCACTGCGGCAAGCATTGGTTGAGCCAGGCACGGCAAAAATCAGCGTTTGATTCGCCAGGCCAGCAACAGCCCTTGATTGCAGCGTAGAACTGCCAATTTCTTCATAGGAAATCATGCGGAACAACTCACCGAATCCACTGATTTCACGGTCAAACAGCGGCAGCAGCGCTTCTGGCGTGCTGTTCTTCAGATTGAAACCGGTGCCGCCATTGATAATCACCACCTGAATATCTTCACTGGCAATCCAGCGTGAGACGATGGCGCGAATGCGGTAGAGATTGTCGGGGACGATGGCGTGGTCAATCACGCTGTGTCCGGCTTCGCGGGCAGCTTCACGCAGATAATCACCGGAAGTATCATTACTGGCTTCGCGGCTGTCCGAAACGGTGAGCAGCGCAATTTGCACCGGTTGGAATTCGCTGGTTGGTTTACCCATGATTGCTCCTTAATTATCCGCCAATGTAGGACAGGTTCTGCGTAATACCCGTATTGCCCTGATGCAGAAAATGTGTCTGTTTTTTCTTACCCAGACTGCTGGCGATGCGCGCCTGCAGTTCCTGTTGCTGATCATCCGAAGCGAGCAAATCGCGCAGCGGAAGGCCACCGTCGCCGAACAAGCAAAGATGCAGATTTCCCTGTGCAGAGACGCGCAGACGGTTGCAGCTGGCACAAAAATCTTTGGAATAAGGCATGATCAAACCGATCTCACCGACGTAATCAGGGTGATAAAACACCTGCGCCGGGCCATCGCTGCGCCCGCTTAAGCGGCGCTGCCAACCCTGCGCGATCAACTGATCGCGAATCACTTCGCCGGAAACGTGTTGCTGGCGGAAAAGCGCGCCGCCTTCGCCCGTTTCCATCAGTTCGATGAAACGCAGTTGAATTGGACGGGTACGAATCCATTCCAGGAAGGTCATCAGATTATGACTGTTGATATCGCGCATCAGCACGCTGTTGACTTTGACCTGCTGAAAGCCAGCGTCAAAGGCGGCATCAATGCCTGCCATGACCTGATGAAACTTATCCTGGCCGGTAATAGCATGAAACTGGCGGGCATCCAGGCTGTCGACGCTGACGTTGAGCGCGGTCAAACCGGCGTCGCGCCACTGTTTGACGTCGCGCGCCAGGCGATAACCATTGGTGGTAACCGCAATATGGCGTATCGAGGCGTTTTCACGCACTGCAGCAATGATGTCCGTGAAATCACGGCGCAGCGAGGGCTCGCCGCCTGTCAGACGCACTTTTTCAGTGCCTGCAGCAGCAAACGCACGCGTGACGCGGCGAATTTCATCCAGCGAGAGAAAACTTTTGTTGCGGATGCCGTGCGGTTTGTAGCCGTCCGGCAGACAATAGGTACAACGGAAGTTACACACATCCGTGACCGATAAGCGCAAGTAGTAAAACTTGCGCTCAAATGCATCAGTAAATTGTGACACCTGGACACCTTTCCAAATTCGGGAGATGCAGTCATTTCTTTCTGCACCCTGGCAGCGCGAAGGCTACGGCCTGAATCCCCTATCTTGCGACTTAGGCACTCAGGCTAGAGTGTACGTTGACCTTATGATCAACGCGGTTAGTGTGATGGTAGCGCGAAATTTCACACGATTCCACCGGCTGTTTTCGCTATATATTTGATGATATAGCGAATTTTCACCGCATTTTCACAGCAGGATACGTTAAAATACGCCGCAGAATTTGCTGTATGTCATCCCTGCCCGGACTTGCGCTTAAAAGAGCCATAATCTGGGCGCGTTTTAAGGAGAAGTATGAATCGAACACTGGCCGATCTCGATCGCGTCGTGGCTTTAGGCGGCGGACATGGATTGGGACGCGTGATGTCAGCGCTGTCACCGCTCGGTTCTCGCCTGACCGGCATTGTCACCACCACCGATAACGGCGGATCAACCGGACGTATTCGTCGCTCAGAAGGCGGCATTGCATGGGGCGATATGCGCAACTGTTTAAACCAGCTCATTGCTGAACCCAGTGTCGCTTCAGCCATGTTTGAATATCGCTTTTCTGGCAATGGTGAACTGGCGGGACACAATTTAGGTAATCTGATGTTGAGAGCGCTGGATCACCTTAGCGTTCGCCCGTTAGAAGCCATCAATATCATTCGCAATTTATTGAAGGTTGATGCTTTTCTCATTCCGATGTCCGAGCAGCCGGTTGATTTGGTGGCGCTCGATAGCGAAGGCAACATGGTTTACGGCGAAACCGATATTGATGAGATGAAGCAACCGCCGCAAGAGATGATGCTGCATCCCAACGTGCAACCCACGCGTGAAGCGTTGGAAGCCATTGCTGAAGCTGATCTGATCCTGATTGGTCCCGGCAGTTTCTATACCAGTCTGATGCCCATTTTGTTAATGGATGAGATGGCACAGGCGTTGCGCCGCACGCCAGCCACCATGGTGTTTATCGGCAACCTGGGACGAGAACTTAGCCCCGCAGCCGCTAATCTGACCGTCGCTGATAAGTTAGAAATGATGGAGCGCTATATTGGCAAGCGAGTAATCGATGCCATTGTGGTGAGCCCAGCCGCGGATATCAGCAACGTCGAAAATCGGTTGATCGTGCGTGAACCGCTGGAAGCCGCCGACATTAAATATCGTCACGACCGCCAGCTGTTACGCGTCGCGTTGGAACACGCGATTCAGGGATTTAACTGAGCTACGATGCCGCAATAAACAGCGTGCGCAGTTCATGCAGCTGATCGCGCACGTTGGCTGCCTGTTCGAACTCCAGGTTCTGCGCATGCTGCTGCATCTGCCCTTCCAGTTCATGAATCTTTTTCTGCAACGCCTGTGGCGTCAATGACAGGTAATCAGCTTCGGCATCAGCGGCGCCTTTGCGGGCCGACTTACCTTTGCCGCGCACTTTCGCCACGTTGTTACCCAGTTCCAGAATATCGGTAATCTTCTTATTCAGGCCCTGCGGCACAATGCCATTTTCCTCGTTGTACAGTCGCTGCTTCTCGCGGCGGCGCTCGGTTTCCTCAATAGCCCGCGCCATTGATGGCGTGATTTTATCGCCGTAGAGAATTGCTTTGCCGTTAATGTTACGCGCCGCACGTCCTATAGTCTGAATCAGCGAGCGTTCAGAACGCAGGAACCCCTCTTTATCTGCGTCCAGAATCGCCACCAGCGACACTTCTGGCATATCCAGGCCTTCACGAAGCAGGTTGATACCGACCAGCACATCAAACTCGCCCAGACGCAAATCACGGATGATCTCCATACGTTCAACCGTATCGATGTCCGAGTGGAGATAACGCACCCTTTCACCGTGCTCTTCGAGGTATTCGGTGAGATCTTCCGCCATGCGTTTGGTTAACACCGTCACCAGCACACGCTCTTTGACTGCCACGCGCTGACGGATTTCTGATAACAAATCGTCAACCTGTGTCCCAACGGGACGTACTTCGAGGATCGGATCCAGTAACCCGGTAGGACGCACCAACTGATCGATCACTTCAGTGCCCGATTTTTCCAGCTCATATTTACCCGGCGTCGCCGAAACATAAATCGTCTGGGGCGCCAGCGACTCAAACTCTTCAAACTTCATTGGGCGGTTATCCAGCGCCGACGGCAGACGGAAACCGTATTCCACTAACGTCTCTTTACGCGCCCGGTCGCCTTTATACATACCGCCAATTTGCGGAATGGTAACGTGCGATTCATCCACCACCAGCAGGCCATCTGCCGGTAAGTAATCAAAAAGTGTCGGTGGCGCTTCGCCTGGCCCGCGTCCCGAAAGATAGCGCGAGTAGTTTTCGATACCAGAGCAATAACCCAGTTCACCCATCATCTCGAGATCAAATTGAGTACGCTGCGTAATGCGCTGTTCTTCCAACAGTTTGTTGTTTTCCAGCAAATTTTTCCGACGATCGGCCAGCTCGACTTTGATCTCTTCCATCGCCTGCACAATGCGCTCGCGTGGGGTGACGTAGTGCGTTTTAGGGTAAATCGTGAAGCGCGGGATCACCGATTCCACTTGGCCGGTCAGCGGATCAAACAGTGACAGCCGCTCTACCTCTTCATCAAAAAGCTCAACACGCAACGCAATATCATCCGACTCTGCGGGGAAGATGTCGATCACTTCGCCGCGCACGCGGAACGTACCGCGCTGGAAAGCCTGATCGTTACGCGCATATTGCAGCTCTGACAGGCGACGCAAAATGCTGCGCTGATCGATGATCATGCCGCGCGTCAGATGCAGCATCATTTTTAAATAGAGATCAGGATCGCCCAAACCATAAATGGCTGACACCGAAGCCACCACAATGACATCGCGGCGTTCCAACAGCGCTTTGGTCGCGGAGAGACGCATCTGCTCAATGTGTTCGTTTACCGAGGCGTCCTTTTCAATAAAGGTATCGGAGCTGGGAACATAAGCTTCTGGCTGATAATAATCGTAATAAGAGACGAAGAATTCCACGGCGTTATCGGGGAAAAACTCTTTCATTTCACCATACAGCTGCGCCGCCAGCGTTTTGTTAGGTGCCAGCACCATGGTGGGACGATTGAGATCGGCAATGACGTTGGCCACGGTGAACGTTTTCCCCGAGCCGGTTACGCCTAACAGCGTTTGATGGGCCAATCCATCCTCAAGCCCCTCTTCCAGACGGCGAATCGCTTCGGGCTGATCGCCAGAAGGTTTGAAAGCGGAGTTCAATTTAAAGGCTTTACTCATGAATGCGGTTCCTGCTGAAGAAGTCGGCGGGCAGGCAATCATTTTACTCTGCTATGGTGATTTTGCCAGAAATAAATACTGGATATAAAAACAGTAATGATGCACAGTTATGGAGAACCCCGCTGCGCCGTATTAACAAGATTGATAGCCCGCAACGTTAATTCTTGTTGCGCAAGGTTATCCCCAAGCAGAGCTTGATTTTAACATTTGTCAATAGAGCGTCATAAAATTACAGTTTGATGAACTGGCAGATAATCCTTAGGCTTGTTTTTTACTAAGTCATTGATTTATATTGTTTATGCAGAAAAGCCCAGTTTCTCATCACAATGTAAGCAAGCCGCGTATTTCCTCGCTTCTAACCTGTTTTCATGAGCTAATGCACAAGGTTATCCACAGGAATGGTGGATAACTGAGGGCAGCCCAATCGCCATAGGCTGTGTATAATTTTTTCCCGCATTAGTTCCCTGCTAAAAATATTTTTTTTTCGATTTAATTTCACCACTTTCCCTCATGTATTAACTATGCTTTTGGAGCCTTAGCGTAAAAATTATGCATCCGAAGCGCGGGCCAAGGGCCATTCTTAATCAGACTCTATGCCTTCTAAATGTACAGATGCACCAGTAACGTTAAGCATTCCGCACCGTTAATGTGCATGCCTTTTATCACCCCGAGCAATTGTTAAGCATTGCTCATATTTTGCTGCGCTTTTTCCCGTCCAGTACGCTAAATTAGGCTTTTTTAGGAATTTGGCCTGGTAATTGCAGTACTCATTCCAGTACGTATCACCGCGCCAACCGGCGCACTGTGCGGCAATGGCGTTAACGCCATCGTTGATGACTTGTTTGCCAGACGACAAAGAGCGGAAGCATTCAGGCTAATTATCTGGAAGGAGTGTGTCAGATGCTGAGTTTACGTTCGGTGAATCAGTTTTACGGTCAAAACCACATCTTGTGGGATGTGGATCTCGATCTGCCGCCCGGCACCTGCACCGGTGTTTTGGGTCGTCCCGGCATGGGCAAAACCACGTTAGTTAACTGCATCATGGGTAAGCTGCCGATCAACAGCGGCTCAATATTTTGGCAGGAGAATGGCGCGCCGCCGGAGAATCTTCTGCTACAGCCGGCTGAACAGCGTGCGCGCAGAGGGATCGGTTACGTGCCGCAAGGTCGCCATATTTTTACGCAGATGAGTGTTGAAGATAATTTATTGATTGGCCTGTTGGCTGGTGCGGCGCAGACGGATCGCCATCGCGCCATTCCGGAAATGGTTTTCGACCTCTTTCCGGCACTCTATTCCTTACGCCAACAGCGCAGCGGCGATCTTCCCATCGATCAGCAACAGCAGCTTGCGCTGGCGCGCGCACTGGTTTTACAGCCTAAGCTTTTGATTCTGGACGAACCCAGCGACGGTATGTCACCTTGGCTCGAAGAGGAAATGGGTAATTTGATTCGCCGCCTCAATCTGGATTATGGCATGACCATATTGCTGCTGGAGCAGCGCGTGTCACTGATTCGACGTGTAGCCGATTACTTTTTCCTGCTGCATCGCGGACGCAATGTGGCGCAAGGAAAAGTCGCCCAACTGGATGACAGTACCGTCAACAAATGGCTGACGGTAGCGTAACTTACTCAGGCAGGGTCAAATAAGCGCCGCAATCAGCGTGTTGAGCGATGTCGGTGAGATAGGGAATTTCACCGAGGCACGGTGCCGGTAAGCGCTGTTTTAGGGTGGCAAGGTATTCCTGATGGCGTTTTCCTGGCGGTACGACGGTGTTGGCGATCCAGCCCGCCAGACGCAGTCCGCGCGCCTGAATGGCATCGGCTGTCAGCATTGCGTGGTTGATACAGCCCAGTTTCACACCGACGACTAAAATCACCGGTAACTGTTCCGACGTTACCCAATCGGCGTAAGTATCGCGTTCTGACAGCGGCGTATACCAACCGCCCGCGCCTTCGATCAAAATCCATTCTGCCAACGGTTCCAGATCGCGCAGTCCAGCCGACAAGGTGCTGAATTCAATGGGCCGTCCCTCGTCTGCGCTGATGATATGCGGTGAAGTGGGTTCGACAAACGCCAACGGATTGATCTGCTGATAATCCAACGTCACGCTGCTATAGCGCTGTAAAGCCAGTGCATCGCTGTTGCGAATGCCTTCAGCGGTGATTTCGCAGCCCGAGGCCACCGGTTTGTAGCCCGCAGTACGATAACCTGCGCTGTTCGCGGCCTGCAGCAATGCGCTGCTGGCAACCGTTTTACCAACTTCAGTGTCGGTGCCAGTGATAAACCAGCGTTTCATGATGGGCTTACTCCATACATCAAATGGTAACTCATGCGAAATCCCTGCGCGTCTTGTGGCCAGTGTTTTTCTAGCTGTGCCAGACGCTGACGGGTTAATAAATGGCCTTCTCGCCCTGCATGCAGATGCGTTGCACCGATGCCTTTTAATGAACGCATCGCGCTAAGCGCATCAGGAAAATGCATTGTGATCACCTGCGCCTGACAATGTAATCCCTGCTCAACGCAGGCGGCAGTAATCTCCTGCTCACTCAGGAAGCGGTTAGCGTGGGCAACATCATCAATGTGCGACCACGCTTGATGCACCTCATGCAGCGATCCCGCGCTCAACGTGGAAAACAGCAAGCAGCCTTCAGGGCGTAAAACGCGTTTGAACTGGTGCAGCGCTGCACGCAAATTGTCACTCCACTGCACCACTAAATTGCTCCACACCACGTCCATGCTGGCATTGGCGAAAGGTAAAGCATCAATATCGCCCGCTAAATAGTGTTGCGCTACGTTATTCGCGCGCGCCTGTTGCAGCATTTGTGGTGACAAATCCAGCGCCGTGACCTGCTTGCCGCGCTGCCGCCAGGTGCGGCTATACCAGCCCGTTCCACATCCTGCATCTAACAGCTTGTCACCGGTTTGCGCCGGGGCTAGTGCCAGCAAGGCGTCGCCGCTTAAACGTTGCAGCTCGGCGTGGCGATCGTAATGCAGCGCAGCACGCCCAAAGGCGCGAGCCACGGCGCGTTTATCTACCTGCAGCGTCATGCAGCGCCTCCAGTAACAGATCGATATCTTCCGGCGTGTGCGCCGCAGTCAAGGTAATACGCAAGCGCGCGGTGCCTGGCGGCACGGTCGGTGGTCGAATCGCGCTAACCCAGCAACCAGCATCAGCCAACGTTTTTGATAACGCCATCGCCTCGGCGTTGCCGCCAACAATCAACGGCTGGATGGCACTTTCTGATTGCATGAGCTTCCAGGGCAATGAAGCGGCACCAGCACGAAAACGTTGAATGTTGGCGTAAAGCCGCTGACGTAATGCATCGCCCTGTTGAATCTGCTGCAGCGCCGCCTGCAACGCGCAAGCTTGCGCGGGTGGCATGGCGGTTGAGTAAATCAGGTGACGTGAGAATTGCAGAAAATAGTCGGCGATAGCGTCATCACACAGCAGCGCTGCGCCGCTGACGCCAAAGGCTTTACCAAACGTCACTACCAGCAGCTCTGGCTTCACGGCTTGCTGCCAGCAGCTGCCGCGCCCTTGCTCTCCTACCACGCCAATGCCATGCGCATCATCCACCAACAGCCATCCTTCAGCGCGGCGAGTCTGATCGGCAATATCGCGCAAGGGGGCGCTGTCGCCATCCATGCTGAAAATGCCTTCGGTCACGACCAGCGTTTCACCTTCACATGGCACCGCTAAGCGTGTTGCGAGGCTGTGCGAATCGTTATGGCTGAAACGCCGCAGCTGCGCCGGACTGTGGCTTGCGGCGTCAAGCAGCGACGCATGCGCCAGTTTGTCGGCAAGGATACGGTCGTTTTTTTCCGCCAGCAGATGGATCACCGCCTGATTAGCGGCGAAACCAGAGATAAACAGCAGCGCGCGCGAGTAGCCCAGCCAGTCTGCGAGCTGCGCCTCTAAATCGGCGTGCAGACGGTTAAAACCGGTGACGTGACTGGATGCGCCCGCGCCTGCGCCTGCCAGGTCAGCGCCTCGCTGCCAGCCCGCGATTACCGCCGGATGCTGGCTCAATCCGAGATAATCGTTACTGGAAAAATGGCGATAGCGCTTGCCCGCTAGCGTCAGCGAGCGAGTGTGATTCTCTTCAGTGATATGCCGCTGACGCCAGCCATCAGCGGCTCGCCGCTGCGCCAGCGCCTGCGTAATACGATGCTGCCAACTCATTACACCGCCGCGTTGTAAAACTGTTCAGTGTCAGCATTGAATAGCTGCTCGCTTAACTGCTGCTGCTGTTCATTATCGCCATTTTGCGTGTGCGTATGCTCCGGGTTCAGGCCCAGTTTGCGAAACAGCAGCATGTCTTTGTCTTCTTCTGGGTTTGGCGTGGTCAACAGTTTGCAACCGTAGAAAATGGAGTTCGCGCCAGCCATAAAACACATCGCCTGCGTTTGCTCACTCATCTGTTCACGACCGGCAGAAAGACGCACATGCGAGCTCGGCATCATGATGCGCGCCACCGCAATGGTGCGGATAAAATCAAACGGCTCAACATCATCGTTATCGGCCATCGGCGTGCCTTTCACTTTCACCAGCATGTTGATGGGCACGCTTTCTGGTGGCGTAGGTAAATTCGCCAGCTGCACCAGCAAACCCGCACGATCGTTAATCGTTTCGCCTAATCCGACAATGCCGCCGGAGCAAACTTTAATGCCCGCGTCACGCACTTTTCCCAGCGTATCGAGACGTTCCTGATAGCTGCGCGTGGTGATAATGCTGCCGTAGAATTCGGGTGAAGTGTCGAGATTGTGGTTGTAAAAATCTAATCCCGCGCCAGCAAGACGCTGTGCTTGCGCCTCGCTGAGCGTGCCAAGCGTCATGCAGGTTTCCATGCCCATCGCCTTGACGCCTTCAACCATTTTTTCGAGGTAAGGCATGTCGCGATCGTTGGGGTTTTTCCACGCTGCGCCCATGCAAAAACGGCTTGAACCCGCCGCTTTGGCTTTGCGGGCAGAAATCAACACGTCGTCCACTTCCATCAGGCGTTCCGACTCAAGGCCGGTTTTGTAGCGCGCGCTTTGTGGACAATATTTGCAATCTTCCGGGCAGGCGCCGGTTTTGATAGATAACAAGGTGCTGACCTGCACCTGGCGCGGATCAAAGTGCTGACGATGCACCTGCTGCGCTTCAAACATTAACTCGAGAAAAGGTTTATCAAACAGCGCTTGTGCCTGCGCGATTGTCCAACGTTGTGCCATTGCTTGCTCCAAAAAAGGGTGTCATCCCGACGATTAACGTGGTTATACTTGTAAACTATATTTTTTATTTTTGGTTTACAATACCCATGTTCACCCAAAGCGACATTGAGTTTGACCGTCAGCATATTTGGCATCCTTACACTTCAATGCTGGATCCGCTGCCCTGTTATCCGGTGGTGGCGGCGCAAGGTTATCAACTGCAACTGGCGGATGGCCGCCAACTCGTGGATGGCATGTCGTCGTGGTGGGCCGCCATTCACGGCTATAACCATCCTCGCTTGAATCAGGCGCTGCAGCAGCAAATGACGCAAATGTCGCATGTCATGTTTGGTGGCATTACACACCCTTCAGCCGTTGCGTTATGCCGCAAACTGGTAGAGATGACGCCCGCCGCGCTGGAGTGTGTGTTCCTTGCCGATTCCGGTTCAGTTGCCGTTGAAGTGGCGATGAAAATGGCGCTGCAATACTGGCTGGGCCGTGGTGAAACGCGGCAAACATTTTTGACATTGAAGCGCGGTTATCACGGCGATACGTCTGCTGCGATGTCGGTCTGCGATCCCGATAACTCCATGCACAGTTTGTGGCGCGGTTATCTTCCTGAGCATCTCTTCGCTGCCGCTCCGGCTTGTGGCTTTGATGACATCTGGGATGAGCGTGACTTTGATGATTTTGCCCGCCTGATGGAACAACATCATCACCAGTTAGCCGCTGTCATTCTTGAACCTATCGTGCAGGGTGCAGGGGGGATGCGCTTCTATCATCCACGCTATTTGCAACGTGTGCGTGAATGTTGCGATCGCTATGGCGTGTTGCTGATAGCGGATGAAATCGCGACCGGCTTTGGTCGTACCGGTAAACTTTTTGCCTGTGAACATGCCGGGATTGCGCCAGATATCTTGTGTGTTGGCAAAGCGCTGACCGGCGGCACCTTGACGCTGGCCGCAACGCTCACCACGCGGGAAGTGGCCGACACCATCAGCTGCAGCCCGGCGGGTTGCTTTATGCATGGTCCAACCTTTATGGGCAATCCGCTTGCCTGTGCGGTGGCGGTGGAAAGTTTGGCGCTGTTGCAGGAAGGCGATTGGCAAACGCAGGTGGCTACTATCGAACAGCAACTGCGTGAGCAACTGCTACCGCTGCGCGCTTCGCCGCAGGTTGCGGAGGTTCGTGTGTTGGGTGCCATTGGCGTGGTGGAGACGCATTCCCCTGTGAATATGGCCGCTTTGCAGCACTTTTTCGTTTCGCAAGGCGTGTGGATCCGTCCGTTTGGGCGCCTGATTTATCTGATGCCGCCTTACATCATTGCGCCAGCCGCGTTGAAAAAACTGGTTCAATCGATTGGCGCTGCGCTTGAGCATCCTCTGCATTTTAAGTCATAAAGCAGCCTACGCTCTGAAAGTGTTGCGCTTTTGGTTAAGATGAAGCGTGATTCCTCGACAACCAAAGGAGATGTAATGCGAGTATTTAGCCAGGATTTCAATGACGGCGACAAAATGCCAGAGAAGCATGTCTTCAATGGCATGGGTTATCAAGGCGAGAACGTGTCACCCCATCTCGCGTGGGAAGATGCGCCCGAAGGCACCAAAAGCTTCGTAGTGACCTGCTACGATCCTGATGCGCCAACCGGTTCTGGCTGGTGGCATTGGGGAGTAGCTAATATTCCTGCCAGCACAACTTCTCTGCCACAAGGCGCAGGCTCGGGTGTAGCAGCCTTACCGACGGGTGCCATTCAAACGCGTACCGATTTCGGCCAGGCAGGTTACGGTGGCGCAGCACCGCCGCAGGGCGAAAGTCATCGTTATATTTTCAGCGTACATGCTTTGGACGTGGACAAGCTCGAGGTCGATGAAGGGGCGAGCGGTGCCATGGTCGGCTTTAATGTGCATTTTCATGCGCTGGCTAGCGCAACCATTACGGTGATCTATTCGTAAGGCGTTGTCAGGCTGACAGTTAAAGCAATAAAGCGGGATGAGACTTGCAGGCAAATGTGATGCAGGATTTCATCCCGCTTTTTTCGTTTATCAAAGGTGTCAGACAAGATGACCAAGCCCTGTTGACGCCTGATAACATGACTTAAAAAAAGCCCGCTTTGAAAGCGGGCTTTATCAATCAATTAAGCATCAAGCTGATGAATCACAACCCACATTGGGCCTTGGCCTACAGCATAACGACTTAACGGTTTCAGCAAACCTTGTGGTTCGGTAATGCTGTAAATTTCGATATGGTGAGATTTCTGTCCTGCCGCGACCAAATACTTGCCGCTGTTATCGATATTAAAACCGCGTGGTTGCGTTTCAGTCGGTTGGAAGCCTTCAACCGCCAGAATTGCACCATCTTCACTCACGCTAAATATCGCCAGCGTGCTGCTGGTGCGATCGCAGGCATAAAGGTATTTGCCGTTAGGGGTTAAATGAATATCTGCAGCCCAGCGCGTACCATTGAAGCCTGGCGGCATCAAATCGACAGTTTGCACGCGGGCGACTTCACCGTGTGCATTATTCAGCGCCCAGACATCTACTGTGCTATCCAACTCATTGACACAATAGGCGTAATTGCCATTGGGATGGAACACCATATGACGTGGACCTGCGCCTTCCACCGTAGTGACTTGCGCCTGCTTACGTGGCGTTAGCTGACCTTCTTCACCCAGTTCAAACAGGCAAATGCGATCCTGTTTCAGCGCAGGAACAAACAGCGTTTGGTTGGCATTATCGATATTGGCGGAGTGGCAACCGGCCAAGCCGTTAATCACCTGGGAAGGTGCCTGAGGAATGCCCTCTGCATTAATGGGGCTAACGCTAACACATTCGTCATTGTACGAGCCGCAAAACAGGAATTTGCCTGCGCGATCAGTTGAAATATGTGTTGGGCTACCCGGCAAAGGTGCCTGGCCCGCTTCGGTCAACGTACCGTCAGCCGCAATGCGGAAGGCTAAAACGCGGAAATTAGGCCGTACGCCAACATAGAGAAAATCTTTTTTTGGACTCACCACCATTGGCTGAACCTGACCGGCGACATCCGTCACCTGAAGCAGAGTCAATACGCCCTCTTCATTTAACTGCCAGACGTGAATCTGCTGACTCTCGGGACTGGCGGTATAGACAACTTGTTTCATGTATTCTCCTTTTACGCTGCCTGCTAATCTTCAGTGGGTCACTTTAGCGCGTTTTCCCCCCCTACGCTGGAATCATTTGTGCCTTGTTTTTTGTCTCCGGGCCGCCAGCAATGTAGACTTGACGCCTCGCTAATGCATACAGACGGAAGGATTAATGAGCTATCGTGTAATCGCCCTCGACCTCGACGGCACGCTGTTAACGCCAGCAAAAACCATTCTGCCGCAGTCCATCGAAGCGCTAAAACGTGCCCGTGAAGCAGGCGTTAAAGTCGCCATCGTTACGGGTCGTCATCATTGTGCTATTCATCCTTTCTATCAGGCGCTGGAGCTGGATACGCCCGCCATCTGCTGTAACGGCACTTACCTTTATGATTATCAGGCGAAAAAAGTGTTAGCCGCCGACCCGCTGGATAAACAGCAGGCGCTGCGTGTTATTGACATGCTAGATGAGCAAAAGATTCACGGTTTGCTGTATGTGGATGATGCGATGTTGTACCAAACGCCCACTGGCCACGTTACTCGCACCCTAAACTGGGCCGAATCGTTGCCGCCGCATCAGCGTCCACTGTTTAAACACGTACCCGATTTGGCACAAGCGGCACGCGAAGCTGAATCAATCTGGAAATTCGCCTTGTCGCACGAAGACACCGTTGCACTGGAACTGTTTGCAGAGAAAGTAGAAGCGGAATTAGGTCTGGCTTGTGAGTGGTCATGGCACGATCAGGTCGATATTGCCCGTGGCGGCAACAGCAAAGGCAAGCGTCTGGCGCAATGGGTTGAGTCGCTGGGTCTGAGCATGAGTGAGGTGATCGCGTTTGGCGATAACTATAACGATCTCAGCATGCTGGAAACGGTTGGCTTGGGCGTAGCGATGGGCAACGCCGATGAAGCAATTAAAATCCGGGCGAAGAAGGTGATCGGCACCAATCTCGAAACGGGCATTGCCGACACCATCTACCAGGAAGTGCTGTAATCAGGGCGTCACTGAGACGCTTTTAATCTGGGCATACAGCCATTGTTCTGGCCGGATGCCCAGCTCATCTCGCGCCCAAGGCGAGATGCGCGCCCACAGTTCGCTGATACCGATGCGCAGCTTCACTTCTATCTGATCGCCAACTTCAATTAACTCCACCACCTGCGCCGGCAATATATTGCGGATGGAGGTGTTGTGCGGCGGTTGCAGCGCCAGTGAAACGTCAGCTGATGCGATACGGATACGCAGCGGCGTTTTTACCGGCTGGTTCACCCGGCTAACCCAGATGTGTTGATCGCCCAATGACAACGCCGTCATGGGGTAATCGGGATGCTGCTCCAGTACCTGTACGCGCAAAACGCTGGTGAGTTCATTCATTGGCAGCCACGGCCGCATCGCGCTGCTGCTCCAGACGCGTTCTAGCGTGCCGAACGCTTTAACCTTTCCACTGTCTAGCACCAGGACGTTATCAGCTAATTGCAAAATCTCTTCAAGGCTGTGCGACACATATAGCAGCGGGATCTCAACCTGCTTCGCCAGCTTTTGC
Organism: Pantoea sp. T14; assembly: GCF_036663535.1. NCBI lineage: Bacteria > Pseudomonadati > Pseudomonadota > Gammaproteobacteria > Enterobacterales > Erwiniaceae > Pantoea > Pantoea sp. T14. The sequence continues at coordinate 19,942 of NZ_JAWUEB010000027.1, read as the reverse complement.
AAATAAGGCATCAGCTCGCGCTTACGCGGCAGATCCAGCGACGCCAGCGGCTCATCCATCAGCAAAATGTCGGGCGCACTCAGCAACGCTCGGCCAATCGCCACTCGCTGCTTTTCGCCACCAGAAAGCGACAGAGGGAAACGTGTTAACAGCGTTTCCAACCCGAGCAGCGACACCAGCGGGTCAAAATGTGCTTTCATTTTTGATGACATGCCATATTGCAGATTGCCCCGCACTCGGTAATGCGGAAACAGGCGAGCATCCTGAAATACGTAGCCAATGCGGCGTTTTTCAGGCGGCAAAGCGATCTGTTTTTCTGTATCGAACAAGACGCGATTATTGAGGTGAATATAACCGCGCTGTGGCTGGGTTAATCCACCAATGGCGTTGATCAGCGAGGTTTTGCCCGCGCCTGACACACCAAAAATCGCGGTAATACCTTTGGCCGGAATCTGCGCGTTGACCTCAAGCAGATGATCGCCCAGCTGCTGAGAAAAATTAAGTGACAGCATTAAGCCCCCATGCGCTTACGGCCCCAGCGGGCCAGCCATTCCGACATCAACAACGACGCCAGCGCCAAGACAATGGCAATCACGCATAATCGTGCTGCTGCGCCTTCTGCGCCGGGCGTTTCAATCAGGGTATACATCGCCAGCGGAATGGTGCGTGTTTCGCCGGGAATATTTGAAACGAAGGTGATGGTTGCGCCAAATTCGCCGAGCGAACGCGCAAAGGCCAGCACGGTGCCGACAATAATACCGGGCAAGGTCAGCGGTAAGGTGATGGTAAAAAATACCCGCCAGCGCCCGGCGCCCAGCGTGCGTGCTGCTTGCTCCAGCCGGATATCAACCGCTTCCAGCGCCAGACGAATCGCCCGCACCATCAGCGGAAAGGCGATCACAGCGGACGCCAGCGCGGCTCCTCGCCAGCTAAAGGCGAAGCTAAAACCAAACCAGTCATAGAGTTTTTCACCGATAAAACCGCGGCGGCCCAAACCAATCAACAACAGATAACCGACCACAACCGGCGGCAGCACCAGCGGCAGGTGAATCAGACTATCAAGCAGGGTTTTGCCTGGAAACCGGCAACGTACCAGAATCCAGGCCATCAAGATGCCAAATGGCAGGCTGCAGAGCACGGCAATGCCAGAAACTTTTAGGCTGAGCATCACCGCCTGCCATTCGAGATCGCTAAGTATCATGTCTTCGGTGTGAATCCGTAATGTTTAAACACGGTAGCCGCTTCCGGCCCTTTTAAATAATCATAAAAATCATTTATGGCCTTGCCGTCGTGATCCTTAACGATCGCCATTGGATATTCTACTGCTTTATGGCTCGACTCAGGGAAAGTCCCCACGACCTGCACTTTGTTGCTAGCGACAGCGTCGGAACCGTAGACGATGCCGTACGGCGTTTCGTTTCGTTCAACCAGCGCCAGCGCAGCACGCACGTTGTTAGAGCGGGCCAAAACAGGTGACAGCGTTTCCCAGGCACCCAATTTTTGCAGGGCTTCTTTGGCGTAAATACCCGCTGGAACATGATCGGGATCGCCCACCGCTAAACGCTCGCCCTTTAGCAAACTTTTCCAGTCTGTTTGCGCATTGATGGTGACAGCTTTCGCTGAGGCGCTTCGCGGTGCCACCAGCACCAAATCGTTGCCTAACAACGTGAAGCGGGTGGTGTCGATCATGCTTTTTTTCGCGACTGCATCATCCATCCATTGCTGATCGGCGGAGATAAACAGATCGGCGGGTGCGCCCTGCTCAATCTGGCGCGCCAGCGTTGAGGAGGATGCAAAAGATGACACCACTTCAACCCCACTTTTTTTCTGATATTGCGTGGCAATATCTTGCAACGCATTGGTCAGCGAGGCGGCGGCAAACACCGTGATTTTTTCTGCCGCCACGGCCTGTCCAGCAACCGATGCACTTAAAACAGCAGCCATACCCCATTGGGTGAGTGAAACAGACATTTTTATTCTCCAGTGATTCGTTGTATAGGCGATAATACAACGCCAGTTCTCGGAGTGTCATGAAATTATCGGCAGGAAACAGAGAAGGTTGAGGATGAGTAAGAAACAACAACGCCCGCAGCGTTGGCGGGCGTTGTGGGGATTAATTGTGCGAGCGGGATGAAGACTTTTCGCGATGACCAAATTTTGAGATGACGTTAAACACTTCACCCAGGCCATAAATCAGACCCAACATCAAGGCCATCACGATTGGCACCATTATCACCGCCACGGCGAGGCTTTTTAGCAATTCCAACATGGAGAGTCTCACTTTGCGATCAAAAAAGAGATTGTAACGGTTCAGGAAAAGATTGCGCAGCCCTTTTCGTGCTTTTACTTTACGAGCGAAACGCCGCTATCATCGCTGAATTGCTTACGTTATCTTTCCCCGGAGCTGCCATGCAAGCCGAACTTTCCCTTCATATTCGATTACAGCAGAAACTTTTTGCCGATCCGCGTCGCATTGAACTGTTAAAACGGGTTCAGCAAACCGGCTCGATCAGCCAAGGCGCTAAGCTGGCGGGCATCAGCTACAAAAGCGCCTGGGATGCGATCAATGAAATGAATCAGCTGGCGGATGAGACGCTGGTTGAGCGCGCAACGGGCGGTAAAGGCGGCGGTGGCGCCAGCCTGACGCGTTACGGCGAGCGGCTGATCCAGCTGTTTCAGTTAATGGAGCAAATTCAGCAGAAAGCCTTCGACGCGTTGCAGCAAGATTCGCTGCCGCTCGACAGTTTACTGGCGGCAATTGCGCGCTTTTCACTGCAAACCAGCGCGCGTAATCAGCTGTTTGGCAAGGTCATCGCCAACGATGCTCAGCAGGTCGTACAGCATCTGACTGTTTTATTAGCCGATGGCAAAACTCAGCTCAGCGTGGCGTTAACCCAACGCAGCGCACAACGCTTACAGCTTGCAGAAGGCAAAGAGGTTTTATTGCTGATCAAAGCGCCGTGGATTCGGGTTAATCATCAGCCAGGCGAAGAGGATAATCAGCTGGTCGCGCAGATTAGCGCGATCGAACCGGGCGAGCAGGTCAGCGAAATTTTAATGACGTTAGCCAGCGGTGAAACCTTGTGCGCCACCTTACCGAATGCTGAAGTGCAGCAGCAAAACTTCCAACCAGGCGATCCGGTTACCGCCAGTTTCAACGCCGAGCACGCCATCGTGGCGACGTTACTTTAGTTAATTGCTACCGCGTTTTAAGGGCGTGATTTGACTTCATCGCAGCCAGTGGTTACAACTCAGTAACTCGATGCATAAAATGGAACAGATCATGGCTTCATTGCAAATTTCGCAAGGCACGTTTCGTCTTAGCGACACCCGAATTCTGACCCTGAATGATGTGCACCTTCACAGCGGTGAAAGCTGGGCCTTTGTCGGTGCTAACGGCAGCGGCAAGTCATCTCTGGCGCGCGCGCTTTCCGGTGAACTCTCTCCGCTAAAAGGGACGTTCAGCACGACTTATCAACGCCCGACGCGTCTGTCGCTGGAGCAACTTCAGAAGCTGGTTTCTGATGAATGGCTGCGTAATAACACCGATCTGCTCAGCGAAGGTGAAGATGATACCGGCCGCACCGCGGCTGAAATCATTCAGGATGAAGTCAACGATGCCGCGCGTTGTGCGCATCTGGCAGAGCAATTCGGCATTAGTTATCTGCTGTCACGCCGTTTTAAATATCTCTCAACGGGCGAAACGCGAAAAACGTTGCTGTGTCAGGCACTGATGAAGCAGCCTGATCTGTTAATTCTGGACGAACCGTTTGACGGGCTGGATGTGGCGTCTCGCGCCAGCCTGACCAAAACGCTGCAAAGCTTGCAGCAGCCGGGCTTCACGTTGGTGCTGGTGCTTAATCGCTTCGACGATATTCCTGATTATGTCCAGCAGATTGGCGTATTGGCGGAATGCACGCTGACCCATGTGGGCGCGCGTGAAACTATTCTGGCTGAAGCGCTGGTGGCGCAACTGGCACACAGCGAGCAGCTACAAGGCATGGCGCTACCGGAAGCGGACGCGCCCGATCAGCTGCCGCCGCTGGCCGATGATGCGCCGCGAGTAGTTTTGCGTAACGGCGTCGTATCCTATAACGATCAGCCAGTGATTAACGGGTTAAACTGGCAAGTTGAATCAGGCGAACACTGGCAGATTGTGGGGCCAAACGGTGCAGGTAAATCAACGTTACTGAGCCTGGTGACCGGCGATCATCCGCAAGGCTACAGCAATGATTTAACGCTGTTTGGCATGCGTCGCGGCAGCGGAGAAACCATTTGGGATATCAAACAGCACATTGGCTACGTCAGTAGCAGCCTGCATTTGGATTATCGCGTTAGCGTGAACGTGCGAACCGTGATTTTGTCTGGCTTTTTTGATTCGATTGGCTTGTATCAAGCGGTATCGGATCGCCAGATGGCGCTGGCTCGCCAATGGCTGGCGCTGCTGGGCATGGATAATGCCCTTGGCGATGCGCCTTTCCACAGTTTGTCGTGGGGCCAGCAGCGTTTAGTGCTGATTGCACGCGCCTTAGTGAAGCACCCCACGCTGCTGATTCTCGATGAGCCGTTGCAAGGACTGGACCCTATCAATCGTCAGCTGGTACGCCGCTTTGTCGATGTGCTGATTGGCGAGGGACGAACCCAGTTGCTGTTCGTTTCGCATCACGCAGAGGATGCGCCGCACTGCATCACCCACCGCTTAAGCTTTGTGGCTCGTGAAGGCGGCTACGATTATGTGCAGGAAACGCTGCGCTAACTTTGCCTCCATCGCTTGCATCCGTTTCAGTAAACGCCGCATTGTCGGCGTTTTTTTCATCTCATAATGTAACCGCTACCATTTATGTTGCGCTTTTAAGGTGATTAGCTTCGCACAAAGCCACAAAATGAGAATAGTCAGCTTGTGTAAACGATACCATTTATTCAGACTTGATCACGCTTTCGCCCGTGCCAATGTGCTACTTTTTAACGATGCCTTACCGGCTTTTGACGCTTACCAGGATTAAACATGGAAAAATTCAACCCGGTCGATCATCCACATCGCCGTTATAATCCGCTGATTGATCAGTGGATTCTGGTTTCTCCCCATCGTGCTAAACGCCCGTGGCAGGGTGCGCAAGAAACACCTGCTACCAATACTTTACCGGCGCACGATCCCGACTGCTTTCTTTGCGCTGGCAATACGCGCATTACCGGCGATAAGAATCCCGATTACACCGGCACTTACGTCTTCACTAACGATTTTGCTGCATTGATGACTGACACACCGGATGCGCCCGCCAGCGACGATATTCTGATGCGTTGTGAAAGCGCGCGCGGCACCAGCCGGGTGATCTGCTTTTCTCCCGATCACAGCAAAACGCTGCCGGAAATGTCACTCAACGCGCTCGAAATCGTGGTGCGCACCTGGCAAGAACAAACGGCCGATCTCGGACAACATTATCCGTGGGTGCAGGTGTTCGAAAATAAAGGCGCGGCAATGGGCTGCTCTAATCCTCATCCGCATGGTCAGGTTTGGGCCAACAGCTTTCTGCCTAATGAAGCGCAGCGTGAAGATGATAATCAACGCGACTATTTCGCTAAAAACGGCTCGCCAATGCTGGTTGATTACACCGCCCGTGAACGGAAAGATGGCAGCCGCACTGTGGTAGAAACCGAGCACTGGCTGGCCGTTGTTCCCTGGTGGGCGGCATGGCCTTTCGAAACGCTGCTGCTGCCTAAAGCACACATCAAGCGTTTGACCGATTTGACGGATGCCCAGCGCAAAGATTTGGCATTAGCGATAAAGCAGCTAACCAGCCGCTACGACAACCTGTTCCAGTGCTCTTTCCCCTATTCCATGGGCTGGCACGGCGCGCCATTCAACGGCGAAGCCAACGATCACTGGCAGCTGCACGCACACTTCTATCCACCGCTGCTGCGTTCAGCAACGGTACGTAAATTCATGGTCGGATATGAAATGCTGGCCGAGACCCAACGTGATCTAACCGCAGAACAGGCGGCTGAACGGCTGCGTTCTGTTAGCGATGTACACTTCCGCGAGGCACAACAATGAGTTTAAAAAACACCACGCATCAGGTTTTCTCTGACAGTTTCGGCTATGCGCCAACGCACACCATTCAAGCGCCAGGCCGCGTAAACTTGATCGGCGAGCATACCGATTACAATGACGGTTTTGTGCTGCCCTGCGCCATCGATTATCAAACAGTTATTGCCTGTGCCAAGCGTGACGATCGCCAGGTACGCGTCATTGCCGTGGATTACGACAATGCGCAAGACACCTTCTCACTGGATGAGCCGATTGTTAGCGTGCAAGAACCGATGTGGGCCAACTACGTGCGCGGCGTGATAAAGCATCTGCAAAAACGTCACGCGGATTTTGGCGGCGTGGATATGGTGATCAGCGGCAATGTGCCGCAGGGTGCAGGCCTCAGCTCCTCCGCATCACTGGAAGTGGCGGTGGGCACCGTGCTGCAACAACTTTATGCGCTGCCGCTGGATGGTGCTGCTATTGCAGTGAATGGCCAGGAAGCGGAAAACCAGTTCGTAGGCTGCAACTGCGGCATTATGGATCAGCTGATTTCCGCGCTAGGCCAGAAAGATCACGCCATGTTGCTGGATTGCCGCACGCTCGGCACGCGCCCGGTTTCCATGCCGGAAGATATCGCCGTGGTGATCATCAACTCCAACTTCCGCCGCAGCCTGGTGGGAAGCGAATACAACACGCGTCGTGAACAGTGTGAAACCGGCGCGCGCTTCTTTGAGAAGCAGGCGCTGCGTGATGTTGAGTTAGCGCAATTCGACGCAGCCGAATCAAAACTGGATCCGCAAGTGGCCAAACGCGTGCGCCACGTGCTGACGGAAAATGCCCGTACGCTGGAAGCCGCCGATGCGTTGACGCAGGGCGACCTGAAACGCATGGGTGAGCTGATGGCTGAATCACATGCTTCGATGCGTGACGATTTTGAAATCACCGTGCCGCCTATCGATGCGCTGGTTGAGATCGTAAAAGCAGAAATCGGCGAACGTGGCGGCGTACGTATGACCGGCGGCGGCTTTGGTGGCTGCATCGTGGCGTTGATGCCATTGGATTTAGTCGATCAAGTCAAAGCCGCAGTAGCGGAGCAGTACGAAGCAAAAACCGGTATCAAAGAGACGTTCTACGTCTGTAAAGCGTCTGAAGGAGCGGGCCAATGCTAAGTGATGTGCAATCTCACGCACCTGATGGTCAGCCATGGCGTATTACCGTGCTGCGTAATGCCAACGGCATGATCGCAACTTTTATGGATTGGGGCGCAACCTGGCTTTCCGCACGTGTGCCAATGCAGGATGGCTGCGTGCGTGAAACGCTGCTCGGCTGCGCTACGCCGTCCGACTATTTGCATCAGGATGCTTATCTGGGTGCCACGGTTGGCCGTTATGCTAACCGCATCGCCCACGCCAAACTGACAACGCTTGATCGCCAACTGCAGGCAAATCAAGGTGAACACCAGTTGCATGGCGGCCCGGAAGGGTTTGATAAACGCCGCTGGCAGATTGTCAGTCAATCCGACAGCGAAGTGCACTATCGTATCGATTCACCTGATGGCGATCAGGGCTATCCGGGCAATTTGATTGCCGATGTACGTTTTCAGCTCGACGACGATAACTGTGTGTCGATCCGCTATGAAGCCCGTTGCGATCAGGCTTGTCCGGTTAACCTGACCAACCACGCTTACTTTAATCTTGACGCGCATCATGGCAATGCGCGTCAACATCGCTTACAACTGCACGCCGACCGTTACTTGCCGGTCGACAGCGCGGGTATTCCCAATGCGCCGCTGAAAGCGGTAGCAGGCACCAGCTTCGATTTTAATCAGGCTAAAACCGTGTCGCAGGACTTCCTCGCCGACGACGATCAAAAGGCGGTGAAAGGGTATGACCATGCGTTTCTGCTCAACAGCGCTGGCGACGCCAATCAGCCCGCCGCAACGTTGTGGTCGGCAGATGGCAAGCTGGAGCTTAGCGTGACGACGTCCGCGCCGGCACTGCAGCTGTACTCCGGCAACTATCTTGAGGGTACGCGCGCGCGCGAACAAGAAAGCTATACTGCTTTCCAGGGTATTGCGCTGGAGAGCGAATTTTTGCCTGACTCGCCCAATCATCCTGAATGGCCGCAAGCCGATTGCTGGCTGCAACCGGGCGCTCGCTGGGAATCGATAACGCGTTATCGCTTCACGCCGCGCTGAGTTGCCGGATGAAAAACGCGCAACGCGTAATGCTCGGGCTTACGCGTTGCGCTGTTTTCCGTTATGGTATGGCGCTATCAATGCGCCGCTCGTCGGGCTGGCAGCAGCAGGTTTCCATTATCATAGAAACATTAAGTATTAAGGAGTTAAGCTATGGCCGTAACTAAGCTGGTTCTGGTGCGACACGGCGAAAGCCAGTGGAACAACGAAAACCGCTTTACCGGATGGTACGACGTGGATCTTTCTGACAAAGGTCGCACTGAAGCCAAAGCAGCCGGTCAGCTGCTGAAGAAAGAAGGTTTCGTCTTTGATTTTGCTTATACCTCTGTGCTGAAACGCGCTATCCACACGCTGTGGAATGTTCTTGATGAACTGGATCAAGCCTGGCTGCCTGTTGAAAAATCCTGGCGCCTGAACGAGCGTCACTACGGTGCACTGCAAGGTCTGGATAAAGCGGAAACCGCCGCTAAATATGGCGACGAGCAAGTTAAACAGTGGCGTCGTGGCTTCGCGGTAACCCCGCCAGAGCTGGATCGCAGCGATGAGCGTTTCCCAGGGCACGATCCACGTTACGCATCATTGACTGCTGAGCAGCTGCCAACCACCGAAAGCCTGGCGCTGACCATTGATCGTGTGATCCCTTATTGGAATGAAAGCATTCTGCCGCGCATCAAAAGCGGTGAGAAAGTGATCGTTGCTGCACACGGTAACTCACTGCGTGCACTGGTGAAGTATCTCGACAATCTGAGTGAAGACGAGATTCTGGAACTGAACATCCCAACTGGCGTGCCGTTGGTGTATGAGTTCGATGAAAACTTCAAACCACTGAAACGTTACTATCTGGGCGATGCCGACGAAATCGCTGCGAAAGCAGCCGCCGTGGCAAACCAGGGTAAAGCGAAGTAAGCTGAGGCTGAAACGCAAAAAGGCCAGACGCGAGTCTGGCCTTTTTTATTGCCTGCGGAAAATTAACCGCGACGCTGTTTTACCGCCGCCGCTAACTGGCGCAACACTTTATCGGTGTCGTCCCAACCAATGCAGGCATCCGTCACGCTTTTGCCGTACACCAGCGGCTCACCACTTTCCAGATTTTGATTCCCTTCCACCAGATGACTTTCAATCATTACGCCGACAATACCCTGCTCGCCCGCGATAATTTGCTGTGATACATCATCCGCCACCAGCATCTGCTTTTGATACTGCTTGCTGCTGTTAGCATGGCTGAAATCGATCATCACCTGTTGAGGCAAACCGGCTTTTTCCAGGCCTGACTTAACTGCGCTAACGTGATGTGCGCTGTAGTTAGGCTCTTTGCCGCCACGCAGAATGATGTGGCAGTCAGCGTTGCCGCTGGTTTCCACAATCGCAGAATGACCATATTTGGTCACCGACAGGAAACAGTGCGGCGAACCGGCGGCGTTAATGGCATCAATCGCCACTTTGATGGTGCCATCGGTGCCGTTTTTGAAACCAACCGGGCAAGATAATCCCGACGCCAGTTCACGGTGAACCTGAGATTCGGTAGTGCGCGCGCCAATTGCGCCCCAGCTCATCAGGTCAGCAACGTATTGCGGAGTGATCATATCTAAAAATTCACCCGCTGCTGGTAAACCGCTGTCGTTAATATCCAGCAGCAGCTTACGCGCCATGCGTAATCCATCATTTAACTGGAAGCTGCCGTCCATATAGGGATCGTTAATCAATCCCTTCCAGCCCACCGTCGTGCGCGGCTTTTCAAAATAGACGCGCATCACAATTTCCAGCTCGCCTTTCAGCTCTTCACGCAGGGTCAACAAGCGTGACGCATACTCTTTGGCCGCTTCGGTATCATGAATAGAGCAAGGGCCAATCACCACCAGCAGGCGATCATCCTGACTTTGCAGGATCTGATGAATCGCCTGACGCGCCTGCGAAACGGTTCTCGCCGCGTTATCTGTGGCCGGGAATTTTTCAAGCAGCGCAACAGGGGGTAACAGCTCTTTAATCTCTTTGATGCGTAAATCATCGTTCTGGTAATTCATACATATTCCATATTATTTCAGGCCCAGCGCGCGCCGGGCACAACCCGAACAATGTAGCCCGTTGTGCTGGGGCTGTAAATTACCGTTCAGGTTAAAATGTGCGCGTGAAATTTGCATTTATCAGGTCATCAACTAAGCTTTTTACTTGTAAGCACTGAGGAACTGGCTGCTTACAAAATTAATATTTGCTAATAAGCCAAACGGTGAAACTTTATTTCGCCCGAGAGACTTTTACTCCAAATCTGCAGCAGAAGATTTGAGACAAGCAACTGTCATTAATTAACAGGAGCATAATGATGAATAAGTTTGCAATTATCTTTTTGACGGCAGCAATGACACTGGGCAGCGGCGCGGCAATGGCGGCGAGCAGCAATAACGGTACAGCGAACCAGGCCGCTGATGCAGGCGCAGCAGCAGGTGGCGCAAATGAAAATCTGCCACCTAACAAAGTTGATAACAGCAAAATCAACAACTCTGGCGTCAATACCAATTCTGCCGCTTCTGGCAGCAGCACCAGCAGCAGCGGTATGTCTGCTAATGATATTGACCAGAACAGCCAGTGCAAAGATGGCAAATGCCCGAACATCAATAAAAAAGTCCAGACTAAAGAAGGTGGTGGTGACGTAAACACCAAAACCGACGGGACTTCGCAGTAATTCATTGTTAAAGGAGAGCATTCGCTCTCCTTTATATTATCCCTTCTGTTCTTCCGCTATGCTGAGCCTGTGAAATTAACAGGGACATTTTCATGGCTTCTTTGCTACTCATTGACGATCATCCATTAGTTGAAGTGGCGTTGGAAGCTGCGCTCACCAAAGCCCCTTTTCCCATTCGCTTGTTTTCAGCCAGCAGCGAGAAAAATGCGCGTCCTTTTTTACAGCAACCGCTCGATATTATCGTCTTGGATATCGGTTTACCCGATGACGATGGGCTGGAAATCCTACGTCGCTTGAAAGTACATCTGCCGAATTGTCCGGTATTGATCTATTCCGGCCAGCAAACCAGCCATTATGTGCGCCGTGCTCAAGCACTGGGGGCCGCAGGCTATGTTGTGAAGAGTCAGCGCATGGAGCAGTTGCTTAGCGCCATTCTGGCGATATTGGGCGGACAGTCGGCTTTTCCTGCTACCTGTGATGCGCCAGAGTTGCCGCTTACTACCAAAGAACGTCAGGTTCTCGCCTTGCTTGCCAGCGGCCTCTCTAATTTGCAAATCGCCGAACAACTCCATATCAGCAACAAAACTGTTAGTACCCATAAAAAGAATATCCTGGAAAAAACCGGCACGCGTTCAGTGGTCGAATTGGCTGATTTATGGAAGGCGCAGCAGTGAAATATTGGCTGTTCACTCTCCTGCTGATTACGACGTTCACGCAGGCCAATTTACGTCCGGTGAGCAGCGTCAATTTGCCGATGATGATGCCGATTAAAGCCGCTGAAACCATGCAGGGCAAGATGCTTCGTGTCGGGATTCTTGAGGATAACAATGCACCCTGGACGATGCGGGTGGGCAACGATCTTTACGGCATTGATGCCGATTACCTTGCTGCGCTGCGTCAGCTTACCGGTGCGCAGTTCGCCTTGACTCAGTACGCAACGCAGGCCGACTTGTTACAGGCGCTACAACAGGAAAAAATCGATTTCGCGCTGGGCATGTTAACGCCGCCGCTGCCATCTGGCACCTTAAGCAGTGATAACTGGTTCAGCAGTCCGCTGCGTATTTATCGCAATCAGCAGAATCAGCGCGCCGTGATGTTCAACAGTCAAAACGCCCAGTTAGCCATCAGCGAATCAACGCTGGCGCAGTTACCTGAAACATTGGCTGCACGTCACCAATGGCGAACCTACAGCAGCGATCTGCAGGCGCTGTATACGTTATTCAATCAGCAAAATGATTATGTGGTAGCAGATGAAACCAGCGCTGGTTTTCTGCTGAGTCAGCTACAGCAAGGGCAGATTTATCAAATCGCCTCAGGCATCGAAGCCGGTCAACTCAACCTTCGCGCCTTTGCTCGCGATCCGGCGATGGTGAATTGGCTCAACCAAAGTTTGCGTCAGCTACCGGCTGAATTAATGAGTTCATTGCAAAATCGCTGGAGCACGCCGCTGCCACGTTATCAGGATACGCAAACGCTGATGCTTAGCGCGGCGGAGCGCAGTTGGATACACGCACATCCGGTCATTTATTATGCTGCCGAACGGGATAACTATCCGTGGAGCTACCGCGACAGCAACGGCACCGCGCGGGGTTACGGTATCGATCTGTTAAAAGCGGTGGCGCAAAGTACGGGTCTGCGCTTTGAACCGCGCTGGGTTACTAATCCGCAGCAGGCTGCCGCTTTGATGACTCAGCAGCAGGCGATGCTGCAATTGATGCAGCCGTTAAACGGTGAAGCGATGCAAAGCGCCAGCCTGCCGGTTTGGCGCGCGTTATGGGGAATTTATACCCTCCGCGATGCTGCCCCAGCCCACTGGAGCGATCTGCGTGGTAAGCGAATAGGAATTTTACAAGACGATTTAGCGTCTCAACTGCTCCCTGCTGACATGCAGGCGCAGACGTTTGCCGATCGCGCCAGTTTGTATGATGCGCTCTCTGCCGGGCAGACAGATGCCATCGTTGATAATGTGCTGTCGGCACGCTGGCGTATTGCCAGTCGCGATGACAGCAAAATTCACCTTGCCTTTGCCGCCAGCGACATCGCCTGGCCGATTGCGTTAGGTGTTACGCCGAATCAGGGGGTTTTGCGCGCCCTGCTTGATCGCGCGTTGCAGCAAATTCCCGCCGATACGCAAAGCCAGATGCGTGACAGATGGTCAACACCACCACAGCCGGGTAGTGTCATGGCGATGCGTTCCTTGCCGCTGATGGTACTCGTCGGCGCGGGTGTGGCGATTATCGTTTTACTGCTGTTGCTGGTGCGCCGTTACTGGCAACAGCGCCGCGATCGTCAGCAGCGTGAGCAGGCTGAGCACGCCAATGCCATGAAGAGCCAGTTCCTGGCGACCGTTAGCCATGAATTACGCACGCCGATGCAGGCGATTCTTGGTTTGCTAGAACTAGAAAAGCAGCAGCATCCTAATCCTAATCTCCGGTTACTGCATAGCAGTGCCCAATCGCTAATGACCCTGCTAAATGATTTGCAAGATCACGCGCGCATTGAAAGCAACAGCTTTAGCCTTGCTCCGCGTCCGCTGGTGTTGGCGCAATGGCTAACGCAGCAGCAGCACTATTATCATCCACTGATGCACCGGGATGGCCCGACCTTAACGTTTAACGCGCTCACCCCTTTGCCGCCGGCTGTATTGATCGATGCCGATCGTTTGCAGCAGGTGGTGAATAACCTGATGACCAATGCGCTGAAATTCACCCGCCACGGCGAAATTTGCCTGACGCTGGCCGCCAACGATGCGCTTATTTTCACCGTCAGCGATAGCGGCAGCGGCATTCCACTGCAAGAGCAGCAAAAGTTATTTGATCCTTGGTATCAGGCGCCGTCCGGCAAATCAGTATCGGTTCAGGGCAGCGGCTTAGGGTTATTTATCTGCCGTGAAATCGTGCTGCGCATGGGCGGTGAGATCAGCGTTAATTCAGAACCTGGCGTGGGAACCCAGGTCATTGTCACGCTGCCTTTGATCCTGTGTGATGCTCCTGAAATCAGTGATGAAGATGCGTTGCCGCTTTATCCTCATTTGCGCGTCGCTATCGTGGACGATCATCCTGCCAACCTGATGGTTATGCAGCAGCAGCTGGCCCGCTTTGCTATCCAGGCGGACTGCTTTGAGCAAGGCCGCGCCTTGCTGTTAGCTGATGCCCAGCAGCCTTATGATTTACTGTTTATTGACCAAATGATGCCGCGTCCAAATGGCATGCAGTTGCTTCGCCTGCTACGCCGACGTGACCGCCAGCGCAAACGTCAGCCGTTGCGTGTCCTTTGTTCAGCTGATGCACAAATGCTGAATGTCATGCTACAGGATAATGAAAGGGTGCTGATCAAACCGGTTCAACTGCAAGATATCGCCGCACTCCTTCAAACCTTGCAAAACGATCCGCTCACGGCTGTAGATGAAAACTTGTGGCAGTTGGCGCAACAGAATGAGAAATTTCTGACGCGCTTAAGTCACACATTACGTGACACGTTGACCACGGATCTGACGCAGTTAATAGCCGCACGGGAAGCCACTAATTGGTCGCTGTTGGCAGAAACCGCACATCGGATGAAAGGAAGCTGGCTGTTAATGGGTTTAAGCGAAGGCGCAGCGCTGAGCCAGCAGTTGGCCGAAAAAGCAAAACAGCACCAGGACGTGTCTGAGGAGTGGGATTTGCTGATATCATTAACCAACAGGTTACTGAAAAAACTGGATTCTTATGGCTCACACGCACTCACATAGCGGGCAAGACAGCAATCGCAAACGCCTCGCTGCGGCCTTTGCTGTTACAACCGTCTTCATGTTCGCCGAGGTGATTGGCGGATGGATGTCTGGCTCGCTGGCGCTGCTGGCGGATGCCGGCCACATGTTAACCGATGCCGCCGCACTGTTGATGGCACTGCTGGCAGTTCAGTTCGCTCGACGCAAACCCAACGCGCGCCACACGTTTGGCTTGCTACGACTTACAACGTTGGCGGCTTTCGTCAATGCTATTGCGCTGCTGGTGATCACGGCATTAATTGTTTGGGAAGCGATACGCCGCTTTTATCAACCGCAGCCAGTAACCGGCGGCCTGATGCTGGGGATTGCTATTGCTGGGCTCTTCGCCAACCTGCTGTCGTTTTGGTTGTTGCATCATGGTAGTGAAGAGAAAAATTTAAATGTGCGAGCGGCAGCGCTGCACGTGATGGGTGATTTGCTGGGTTCGGTAGGCGCAATTGTCGCGGCAGTCATTATTATGCTGACCGGCTGGATGCCCATCGACCCGATATTATCCCTGCTGGTGTCACTGCTGGTATTGCGCAGCGCATGGGCGTTGCTGCGGGAAAGTTTGCATGAACTGTTAGAAGGTGCGCCGAGTTCAGTAGACACCAACAAGCTTGCGCGCGACCTGACGTTGAACATTGCCGAAGTACGCAATGTTCATCACGTTCATTTGTGGCAGGTTGGCGAAAAACCGGTATTAACGCTGCACGTGCAGGTGATTCCACCTTACGATCATGATGCGCTGCTGCAACGTATTCATCACTATTTGCACCAGCACTACCAGATTGCCCACGCGACGGTACAAATGGAATATCAGCCGTGCGCCGGTCATGATTGTGACCTCGGGCTTAGCAGCGCTTCAGCTGCCGAGCATCACCATCATCATCATGGTGAACACGCCCACCCTCACTGATTGGACAACGCGCGTGAGCCCTGCTCACGCGCGCTTTTGATCCACATCCGCGAACCGTTCAAAGCAATCAGCGTCAAAATCATATACTCCAGCGACATGGCGTAGACGCCCTGACGAGCGAAAATCATCACGCTGATAACGTTGATGATGACCCATAACAGCCAGTTTTCAACGTATTTACGCGTCATTAAAATCATCGCCACGATCGACAGTACCATCATGCAGGAATCCCAAAACGGGAAAGCATCCGGCTGCAATTCAGGCATGACCACCGCCACGCCTAACCCATTCATCAAGCTCACCGCTGCATGCGTCAACACGGCGAATACCGGATTGATATACAGCGTCATCAAGCCAATGGCGATAACGCAGACCGCTCCCCAAAGCAGCGCTTTGTTCAACGGCAGCCAGCGAATTTTAAGCGCGGCCTGATTATCCGACGTTTGTCGGCTCCAGGCATACCAGCCGTAGACGTTAGCAACGAAGAAAAACAGCTGCAACAGCAGGCTCGCATAGAGTTGGATTTGAAAAAAGATCACCGCAAACAGCGTGACGTTGATCAGTCCAAAAGGATAATTGATGATTTTTTCCAGGCTGGCGAACCAAATACACAGCAAACCCGCCAGCGTGCCGATAGCTTCGATCCATGAAAGATCGTAGCCACCTGCGCCCAAAGGAATATGAACCAGAATATTTTGTGTGCTTAAGAAATCCATCGCGGGCACCTGTGAAAGAGACGCATCAGGCGTTTCCTTTCACTTTAAGTTTGAGTTCCGCTGCAAAGGATAGCATGCGATTCAACGGCAGCAATGCCGCTTCTCGTAATCCAGCATCAACATGGATTTCATGGGTTTTCCCACCAAATTCCAGGCTTTCTGCTATGGCTTTGAGGCCGTTCATCGCCATCCACGGACAGTGCGCACAGCTGCGGCAGGTTGCGCCCTCACCTGCAGTCGGTGCTTCCAGCAGCTCTTTATCCGGCACAGCTTGCTGCATCTTGTAAAAAATACCGCGATCGGTTGCGACAATCATTTGTGGATGCGGCAGGCTTTTCGCCGCCTGAATCAGCTGGCTGGTCGAGCCAACGGCATCAGCCAAATCAACAATGGCCTGAGGTGATTCGGGATGAACCAAAACCGCTGCATCAGGATAGAGCGCTTTCATGCGCTGCAGCGCCTGGGTTTTGAATTCGTCATGCACGATACAAGCACCTTGCCAGCACAGCACATCAGCACCCGACTTTTGTGTAACATAGCGGCCCAAATGACGATCGGGTGCCCAAATGATTTTCTCACCCAAGCTATCAAGGTGTTCAATCAGTTCTACCGCAATGCTTGAAGTCACAACCCAGTCAGCGCGCGCTTTTACGGCCGCCGACGTATTGGCGTATACCACAACAGTCCGGTCAGGATGCGCATCGCAGAAGGCATTGAACTCCTCAATGGGGCAACCCAGATCCAGCGAACATTCCGCCTCTAAAGTGGGCATTAAGACGGTTTTTTCCGGGCTAAGGATCTTTGCTGTTTCACCCATAAAACGCACACCCGCTACCAGCAGCGTGGTGGCTGAATGATTACTGCCGAAACGAGCCATTTCAAGTGAATCGGAAACACAACCGCCGGTCTCTTCAGCCAGCGCCTGGATTTCAGGATCGGTATAGTAATGCGCCACCATCACCGCATTGCGGGCCTTGAGTAACGTTTTGATTTTTTCGCGATAGAAAGATTTTTCATCATCGCTTAAACGGGCAGGTTTGGGCGGGAATGGGTAAATGGCGCTCTCAGGATCGAACATTACACTCATGACACAGCTCTCGTTTTATGAAATTAACGATAATCGCCTTTTAAGACGACTAATGGCGCTCATTCCGCCCTCGTGTTTTATATGCTAAACACGATAGCGGAAAAGCCCCTGAGTGTCGTGCTTTTTGTGTTCATGTTTTTAACAATGCGAGACGCTACGCGCTTGCCGGAGTTTCAAGTTGCAACAGAAATGCTTTAACATCGAGCCCGCCCGCAAAACCGGTTAGCTTGCCGTTTGCGCCAATGACCCGGTGACATGGCGCGATAATAGAAATGGGATTTTTACCGTTTGCTGCACCCACGGCACGCATAGCGGCGGGATGGCCGATTTGCT
Organism: Pantoea sp. T14; assembly: GCF_036663535.1. Lineage (NCBI taxonomy): Bacteria > Pseudomonadati > Pseudomonadota > Gammaproteobacteria > Enterobacterales > Erwiniaceae > Pantoea > Pantoea sp. T14. Next base: position 2,237 of record NZ_JAWUEB010000027.1, on the reverse strand, counting down.
CGGCAATCTGACGATAGCTGCGCGTTTCACCAAACGGAATCGCCACCAGCGCCTGCCACACTTTCTTTTGAAACTCTGTGCCAGTGAAATCGAGTGCTAACGTGAAGCGTTGGCGCGTGCCGGCAAAATATTCCAGCAACTGAGTTTGCGCTTCACACAACACGGGATGGTGATCGTTGCGTTCCAGCGGTGCCAGGCGTACGCGTTTAGGATCGTCGTTTTGCCATAATATGGCCGCCAGCCCGTGATCGCTGGCAACCAGCTTGAGTTCGCCAACCGGCGTTACAACAGATTTGTAGTAGTACATGGTTTTTCTCCCGCCAATGTTATGCCATGCATTATCGCACTTTTGTATCAGCAAACTGGCTGTTTTCGGTCATCACGATAAACTGTTGTGCTGTCCGAAAACAGCCAGTTTGCTACAGGATTGCGGAGGTAAACTGCGTTTTATTTGTCGGAGACGTTCATGCTCAATCATGATATGGCTTACCAGGCGCTAACCTCGCGAGATACGCGTTTTGATGGCGTTTTTTTTGTTGGTGTGACCTCAACCGGCATTTATTGTCGTCCGGTCTGTCCGGTAAAGGCACCCATGCAAAAAAATTGTTTGTTCTTTGCCAGCGCAGAGGCAGCTGAGAAAGCGCATTTTCGTCCCTGTTTGCGCTGTCGGCCTGAGCTCGCGCCCGGTAATGCACCCGTGGATAATTCCCATCGCGTAGCCGATCGTTTGGTTCAGCGCATTGAAGAAGGTTTGCTTGAAGAACATGGCGGCCTGGATGAAATAGCGGCTGAGTTTGGTCTGAGTTCTCGTCAGTTAAGGCGCATCGTTCAGCAAGAGCTGGGTGTTTCGCCGTTAGAGCTAAAGCAGACGCGCCGGATGCTGTTAGCCAAACAGCTCCTGACTGAAACCCGTTTGCCCATCATTGATGTCGCTTACGCCAGCGGTTTTAGTAGCCTGCGCCGATTCAATGATGTGTTTCAGACGCGCTACCGCATGACGCCGAGTGCGTTACGCAAAGAAGTTACTCAACCTGCCCAACGCCATTCTGGCGATACCGCAACGTTACGCCTCAGCTATCGGCCGCCTTACGACTGGCAAGCGATGCTCACTTTTTTGCAATTACGGCTAATGAAAGAGGTCGAGGCGGTTGAAGGTAATATTTATCGCCGTACGGTGGCATTGGGGAAATATCGTGGCTGGATCAGCGTTTCTCATCTGCCGGCGAAAAATGCTCTACTGGTTGAGTTCACGACGTCATTAACGCCTGTATTACCTGCCCTGCTGCGTAGGTTACGTGACTTGTTTGATTTGAATGCGCAGCCGCTGCTGATTGCAGCTCATCTGCGGCAGGATCCTTTGCTGATTGATAGCATCAACCGTTTTCCCGGTTTGCGCGTTCCGGGTGCCTTTGACGGCTTTGAGTTAGGCGTCAGAGCAATATTAGGCCAGCAGATCACGGTAAAAGCCGCAACGACCTTAAGCAGCCGCTTTGCTCAAGCTTTTGGTGAGCCATGCGTAACGCCTTTTGCCGATTTGTCCCGCTATTCTGCTCAGTCACAACCCGTTGCCGTTGCCACAATAGATGATATTGCCAGCCTGGGGATTGTCAGCGCGCGTGCTAAAGCCATTCTCGCCTTCGCTAACGCCTGTATGACCGGGACTTTAAGGTTCAACGCAACGTTGACACCAGAAGAAATCATGGCGCTGCTGGTGAGCCTGCCAGGTATTGGTCCTTGGACAGCAAACTATATTGCCATGCGCGCGTTACGCTGGCCCGATGCCTTTCCGAAAGAGGATATCGCGATTCGTAATAACCTGGGCGGTCTGACACCTCGGGTTGCGGAAGAGCGTTCACAGCAATGGCGGCCTTGGCGCAGTTATGCGGTGATGCATATTTGGAAGAGCTTGTCGTAAATGGGATCGTTCCTTTTTAATGGGCTCGTTTTCTCTTGAGGTCATTGAGGGAGTCGGCTTTTTAATCGAAGTAAAGTCAGGCATAGACGACCCGATCGCAAAGGAATTTCATATTCATGTAGATCGTCCATCTCTCATCCTGCACGTTTGAGAGCTGTGCAGCAGAAACAAAAAAAGCGCCTGAAAGGCGCTTTTCTCTGAATTGGTGGGTCGTGCAGGATATGCCTCGGCCCTTCCGGGGCCTTGCCCTGCGGGTGATGCTGACGCATCAGCCTGAATCGCTCCCGGCGATTCAGTCGAACCTGCTGCAGGTTCTCATCCT